>NZ_CP059564.1:1824059-2432079 GCF_014054525.1 Alysiella filiformis | reverse complement strand
GTGTGGATAAGTCGTTGCGGTGTGTGCTTATCCACAAGGTTTCAGGCTGCCTGAAACAGCGTTTTCCAGCTATAATTTGATTTATTTTCAGTTGATTTGTTTGTGAAAGGATAGCACGATGAGCCAAACCCAAAGTGAAAAATACGAAATGCCCTATTTAAATGGTTTTACGATGGTCGTCATATTGATTGTTTGTGCGCTGTTTCTCGCTTTTTTTGGGCTGAAAGGCAATCCGTTGGTCATTATTTTGGGCGTACCATTTTTATACGCATTCACACGTTTTCGCACCATTCAACCCAATACGGCACTTGTGGCAACCAAATTTGGTTCATATGCGGGGATTTTGCCCCATTCTGGATTTTATTGGCTGTATCCCTTTTATAATACAACAGAAATTTCTTTAAAAACAAGAAATTATGTTACCGATACACTCAAAGTGAATGACGCATCTGGTACGCCAATTGAAATTGCCGCCGCGATTGTTTATCACATTGAAAACCCAGCCGCTGCGGTGTTGGACGTGGAAAATGTTCACCATTTCTTGCAAATTCAAAGCGAAAGCGCATTGCGGACACTGGCTACACATTACCCTTACACCAATGATGGTAGCAGCGACAGTTTGTCGGGCAATTCCGATAAAATCGTGGAGCAATTTCGTGATATGGTACAAGAGCGCGTCCAAATGGCGGGCATTGCGATTGATGAAACGCGCTTTACCCACTTGGCATACGCCCCCGAAATCGCCCAAGCCATGTTGCGCCGCCAACAAGCCGAAGCGGTGATTTTGGCACGACAAACTTTGGTTCGTGGCGCAATCAGCATGGTGGGCGGCACGGTTAAAGAATTGGAAAAACGCGGCATCGTGAACATGAGCGACAGCGAAAAAGCCAAACTCGTTACCAACATGATGACGGTGCTTTTGAGCGAAGAAAACGCCTCGCCCGTGTTGAATGTGAGTGGCGATTGAGTTTAAATATTTTTTCGCGTACAAAAAAGATGACCCGAAATTTATCCCCTCTCCCGCTTGCGGGGGAGGGTTAGGGTGGGGGTGGCTCGTTGTTGAACCGAAATATTGATTTGTTTTCACAGATTTTCCCCCACCCTAGCCCTCCCCCGCAAGCGGGAGAGGGGACAGATTGTTGGCACTCAAAATAAAACTGCTTGAACATATCTTTAATGATTGAATTGAAATAAAAAAATGATGAAAATTGATTTCACTCGCCCCATTTTGGCAATAGACACTTCCACTTCGTTTTTGTCGCTCGCGCTGCTTTCAGGCAGCCTGAAACACACTTTTCACGAAGAAGTGGGCAACGCGCAATCGCAGCAAATTTTGCCGCAGATTCAATCGCTTTTGCAAAAAGCCGAACTGCAAATTGCCGATTTGGGGGCGATTGTTTATGCCCAAGGCGCAGGCGCGTTTACAGGCTTACGCATAGGCATAGGCGTGGCGCAAGGCTTGGCAACGCCCTTTGATTTGCCCCTGATTGGCGTGCCGTGTTTGGACGCGGTGGCGTATCAAATGCCTGATTGTGAAAGCGTTTTGGCGGCAACCGATGCGCGCATGGGCGAAGTGTTTTATGCGTGGTTTGACACGAAAAATCATCGCCGTTTGAGCGATTACAGCGTGGGCAAAGCCAGCGAAATTCGGCTGCCTGAAAACACATCGCCCGACAAAGTGCGCGGTGTGGGCAATGCGTTTGCTTTGGAAAACGCGCCGCCTTTTTCAGGCAGCCCAAACATGCCCACCGCGCAGGATTATGCAATTTTGGCGCAAACAGGGCGTTATGCCGCCACAAGCGCAGCCTTTGCCGAACTGCTGTATGTGCGCGACAAAATCGCGCTGACCGCCGCCGAACAAATGGCGAAAAAACAGCAAATGGGTGTGTAAAAAATAAACTTGTTTACTTTTAAGGGGGGGGGGTAGAATAGGGTCTTTTTTGCCGTTTTGGTTTTTTTATATAGGATATTTTTGATGAATGCACCCCGACAATTCGGTCAGCACCGATTAACCACACACAAATCCAAACGCTTAATGATACTCTGGTTTGCCATTTTTGCTTTACCTGTATGGGTGTTGTTTGATTCATGGCTGGAAAACAAAAATCCGCATATGTGGTTTTTCATGTTTTTGCTGTACGCGCCTGCTTTGTATATGTTGGCGAGTTGCTTGCGTTCCCGTTTGCACATTTACGAAAATGGCTTGATTTATCAATCGCTTTTTGGCACAAAAACCCTTGCATTCAAACCGAATATGCAGATGTACATCACGCGCGTTCAAGAAAGAATGTATGGCGTGAACACCGCGCGACACGTTGCCGTGCGATTGGTGCAAAAAGATGAAGACATCAAAATTCCGTCTTCATTTTTGAATATGGAAGAAGTGATTGAAATTTTGCTGGATTATCAAGCCAATACCATGTTGCCCGCCATGACCCAAGCGTTTAATGAAGGCAAAACCTTGAATTTTGGCGCGATTAAATTGAACAACCGCATGATTAGCGTGAAAGACAAAAAATTCCCGTTTGACCAATTAAGCGATATTGAAGTGGAACGCGGCATATTGCGTTTTTACACGCACAACAATTCGGGCGGTTTGCTGCAAAAAGGCGCGGCGTATGTGGAATTGAGTAAAGTTGCCAATTTTGATGTGTTGAATCATTTGTTAAGCCATTCCGATGCGCTGGATAGTGAAGATGATGTGAAGATGTATTGAGTTTTCAGGCTGCCTTTTATGACCCTACAAATTTTTGCTTGCCACCCACCTGTCCCCTCTCCTTTGGGAGAGGGTTGGGGAGAGGGAAAAGCAGACACTGTGCCACGATTCTCTCCTCTCCTCAGCCCTCTCCCACAGGGAGAGGGAGTAGCTGGTGTATTTCAACGATTGTGGGCGATATTTTATTTTTGTAGGGTAGTGAAAGGCAGCCTGAAATTCAAATGGCATTTTTAACAGGCGACCAATCATCATAATCATCAAATGGTGTCCATAAATCAAACTGTTTTAAAAAGCCCCAAGGTTTTGGATAGCAAGCGTAGGGTGGGTGCTTGCACCCACACAATTTCAAGATGCCAAATCATTAAGCCATTATTTTCAGGCTGCCTGAAAGGAAGTTTCAATGAAAAACAATAAGTAATAGAATGCGTGGGTGCAAGCACCCACCCTACCTTGCTGAAATATCATAAAAATGAGTTAATTCCATTTAATTTAGGAGCTTAAAACATGAACTCAACCAACAACCAACAACCAACAAATGATAATTTAAAACTTGCTGATTACTATCTAGGCTTTTTAAGAAATTTAACCCCTACTACCATTTTTGCAATCTTTGGAATCTCTTTATTTAAACAAAACCACACTTGTATTGGTATAATATTACTGATTATATCTATACTAATTTTGTTAGTAAATATATATGAATTCACTGGTAAATTAGATAAATCAGAACAAGAATCACCAAAAATCATTAAAAATCCCATAGCAATACCAATTAGTATAATAATATAGTCAGTTAAAATAAGAATAGGACACTAACGTATCAGTAAAATGCCTTCCACTAGGTAAAATGGCTCGCATATATCTCTTGATGTTTGCCCATGTCCGTTCTATGGGATTAAGCTCTGGTGAATAAGGTGCAAGCGGCAAGATTTTATGCCCCCATTTGTGCGCCATTTCACGCAAAATACCCATACGATGAAATCGTGCATTATCCAAAATAATGACAGATTTTTTATTTAAAATAGGCAATAAACATTGCTCAAACCATGTTTCAAAAAAAGCACTGGTCATTGTGTTTTGATAAATCATAGGGGCAATCAGTTTGTTGCCGACTTGTGCGGCAACAAGCGATAAGCGTTGGTACTTTTTACCACTGATTTGGGCTTTGATGACCTGCCCCTTTGGGCTACGCGCATAAGGACGAAATAAGTAAGTATCAAATCCCGTTTCATCCAAATAAACACGCTGATAGTCAAAAAATTCAGCCAGTTGATTTAAATAATCTTTTACTTTATTTGGGTCTTGTTCTTTGTATGTGGTGGTCTTTTTTTACGCGTGATACCCATTCTTTTGAGTGCATAAAAAATGGCTGATTTTGAACAATTAAAATGTTCAGCTATTTCATGCAAATAAGCATCAGGGTGTTGTTGTATATGTTCAGCCAATTTTTGGCTGTTCAATTTATTGGCATTTTGCCCCTTTACTTGATGATTTAAGCTGCCTGTTTGCGCTTTCAAGCGTATCCATAGGTAAAGCGTATTTCTGGATATTTGGTAAGCTTGGGCGACTTTACTGATATTTTTGCATTGTTCATAATAGCTTAATGCTTTATTTCGCAGTTCTGTTGAATGTGCCATTTTTTAATCCTAAAAATTAGGGTATTGTACTATTTTATTTTGAATTGACTATAATACCTTTATTTTTATTTTTTGGTCTATATGAATTTATAACCAAACAATTTTTAGCAACACCACAAGCTACACCAAACTTGCAGCAGAATAGTTTTATTTATGTGCAAGAAACAACCGTTATTACCATTTTATCTGTAATAATACTATCTTTACTTTTTTGTACTCATTATAAAAAAACAAAATGCAGCATATATGAAAGACTTAACTCACTTATCAATAAAGGTATCAACATCATTCTATTACTAATTATTTTAATGGCAGCAACAGTACTATTCACATTTCTTCTAAACACGATACTAGATTTATATAAATCACTACTCATAAACGTAACAAATTACCCCATAACAGCAATTACACTATTACTAATATTATTATTGTTAGCGATTGTATTTAAATTTACATCTAAGTTATTACTTTTGTTAGTATTATTAATTTCGATACCAATTGCATTAACATTAAAATTACACCTAAATCCAAAATTCAACTTTACCTATGAACCACAACCCACAATAATACAACAACCCATATACCCCAACTATTCTTGTACTATTCCTGCACATACATTAATGGAATTTGAAACTAGTTTAATAAGTAAATTGCGTCAAGAGATAGAAAATATAATGCCTATTGATGAAAAATTATTACAACGACCAGACCAAGTCCAAAAACTAGAACGATACTATTCTCTCAATCTTACACACCAAACAAATATCGAGACTGATATAAAAATTACCTGCACCCCACAAATGAATGAACAAAAAGAAAAGCTCAATCATCAACCATAAAAATTTTATACGCACCTGATGATTTAAAATACTAAATCATCAGGTGCGTATCTTTAATTTAGCAAGTGTAGAGTGCGCCATGCACACCTACACTTGGCTTTACCCATTCTGAATCACACGCGCCACCAAAGCCTTATCGCGTCCGTGCATATTCGGGATTTGCACCTGAATGCCATTGCCAGCCGCCACATCGGTTTCCACGCCTTTGCGTTTCATTTTGTCCAACACAATTAATTGGTTGCCACTTGGGTGGATAATCTCCAAAGTATCGCCCACCGAAAATTTGTTTTTCACATCAATGGTTGCCCAGCCTTCTGCGTCAATCTCGGTAATTTGTCCAACAAACTGGCTTTGTTTGGCAATGGAGTGTCCATACAAATAATTTTGGTATTCCTGCGTTTGGTGGCGTTCCAAAAAGCCCGATGTGTAACCGCGATTTGCCAAGCCTTCCAATTCGGCTAACAGGCTGTAATCAAATGGTTTTCCTGCCACCGCGTCATCAATCGCTTTGCGATAAGCCTGCGCCACACGCGCCACATAGTAAACCGACTTGGTGCGCCCTTCCACTTTCAGGCTGTCCACGCCAATTTCAGCCAGCTTTGCCACTTGTTCAATCGCGCGTAAGTCTTTGGAATTCATAATATAAGTGCCGTGCTCATCTTCCATAATCGGCATGAGTTCGTTGGGGCGATTGGCTTCTTCAATCAAGAAAACTTTATCGGCATAGGGGTGGCGTTTTTGACCGTTAATGCCTTCAAAAGCGGCATTGGCATCTTCTTGCGCTTGATGAAAGTTGAATCCTTTCAACAATTTGGCATCGCCCATCTCGTCCGTTTCCGTGTCGTGGACTTTGTAATCCCAACGGCAAGAATTGGTGCAAGTGCCTTGATTGGGGTCGCGGTGATTGAAATAACCCGATAATAAACAACGACCTGAATAAGCAATGCACAACGCACCATGCACAAACACTTCCAATTCAATATCGGGGCATTGCTGGCGGATTTCGGCAATTTCTTCCAAACTCAATTCGCGCGACAAAATAATGCGTTCCACGCCGATGTTTTGCCAAAATTTCACGCCCCAATAATTGGTGGTGTTGGCTTGCACGGAAAGATGAATGGGCATTTCGGGATAATGTTCGCGCATCATCATGATTAAGCCTGCGTCTGCCATAATCATGGCATCGGGTTTCATGGCAACCAGTGGCGCGATGTCGTTCATAAACGTTTTCAGTTTGGAATTGTGCGGAATGGTGTTCACGGTTAGGAAAAACTTTTTGCCACGCGCATGGGCTTCGCTGATGCCTTGTTGTAAAACGTCCAGTTTGGCAAATTCATTGTTACGCGCGCGCAAAGAATAGCGTGGCGAACCTGCGTAAACCGCGTCTGCGCCAAAATCGTAGGCAGCGCGCATGCGTTCCAAGCCGCCTGCGGGGAGAAGTAATTCGGGGGATTTCATGTGTGTGTTCTTTCGTAAAATGGTTTTCAGGCAGCCTGAAAGTCCTTGCGGACGGCAATACAGGCTGCCTGAACAGATATTAAAGGCTTGTCAATTATAATTTTTTTTTGATTTTGGGTCAATTTTAGCCGTTTTGTTCTTTTAAGCAAGCGGCTAAATTTTTTGCAAAATTGCTGACTTCGCCATCGGCATAATTGAACACATTGCCGACCGCACATTTTCTTTGTTGATTGCAAGTTACTTCATAATCAACGGTTTCCTTCGTTTTATATTGTATGAATTGCGCACGGATTTTGCCATTTTGCAAAGCCGAAACCTGTACTTTCACTTTGGTTTGCGGGTCTTGACTGTTCCACATGGGGCTAAATTCAATACACGGATAAGCCTCTTCTTGCTCCATCACTTTCAAATTGCGCTGATACAATTTTTTCAAATCTTTATCCGCATAATCCATAATCACATCATCATCTTGCTTGCGCCCATCGTCATACATTTTTTGAATGAGTTGAATTTTTTGCTTTGTGAAATCCTGTGCATAAGCAGGGTTGATTAAGGCAAAACCCACAGCCAAAGCCAATAATTTTTTCATGATGATTGCTCCAAGTGAATGATAAATCGGCACTTAATTGTCGTGCATTTTGATGGATTTGGCAATCTCATTCACAATCCGCTCGCTCGCACCTTGGTGTTGTGCGACAAAATGTCGGCTATTTGCCGCGATTGGCGCGTAAAGTTCAGGATTTTGCAGCCATTGTTGGGCAATTTCGCACAATGAGTGCGCGGAATGAATTTGCATAGCCGCCTTTGCCGCCAAAGCCCCATTGCAGGCAGCCTGAAAATTGAACACCGAATCGCCAAACAACACAGGTTTACCGCAGCTTATCGGCTCAATGATGTTTTGGCAACCCGTTGGCACCAAGCTCCCGCCCACAAACACCACATCAACCGATTGATAATACGCAAACATTTCGCCCATGCTGTCGCCAATCACGATTTGCGTTTCAGGCAGGATAGGGCGGTTTTCGCTGCGTTTTTGCACACGAAAACCCAAATTTTGCGCCATTTCAAAATTGGCATGAAAACGCTCGGGGTGGCGTGGCACAATTATCAATAATTCATTGTTTAAATGAAGTTTTTTCCATTGCTGTAAAATCAATTCGGCTTCGTCCACGTCATTTTTTTCGCGCGTGCTTGCCGCTAAAAACACAGGGCGATTGCCCCATAATTGGCGCAATGCTTTTGATGATTCAATGGATTGTGGATTGGGAGCAATATCGTATTTGCTGTTGCCCACCACCTGAATGCGCGGTGTGCCAATTTGTGCCAAGCGCGTTGCATCGTCTGGCGTTTGCGCGAAACAAGCAGATAAAGTTTGCATGGCAGGCTGAATAAGTGATTGAATTTTCAAATATCCTGCCAACGATTTTTCCGAAAGCCGCGCATTTGCCAAAAACAAAGGCACATTTTCTTCATGGCAAACGTGCATGAGATTGGCCCAAATTTCCGTTTCCATCAAAATGCCAAAAATGGGGCGATGTTCACGGATAAATTGCTGAACCCATTCGCGTTTATCATAAGGCAAATAGCGGCATTGTGCATGGGGAAACAGGGTTTGTGCGGTGGCGTGACCTGTTGGGGTCATTTGGGTAAGCAAAATGGGATTATTGGGAAAATGCTTTTGTAACAACGCGATAATGGGTTGTGCAGCGCGTGTTTCGCCCACCGAAACGGCATGAATCCAAATCGGATTTTGCACAGGATTGGGGTGGGGCTTGCCAAAGCGCTCGTGCCAATGCAAGAGATAATCGGGATTTTTGCGCGCGCGTTTTTTCAGATAATGCTTGATGATGGGCGGCGCGATTTGCCACAACAAAGCATACATAACACGAAACGGCATCATTTTCCCCGAATGTGAAAAAACCTGTTTCTTGCGAAACAGGTTTCTGAATATTGGCACGCCCACGGGGAATCGAACCCCGGTTACCGCCGTGAAAGGGCGATGTCCTAACCGCTAGACGATGGGCGCGTCTTAAAAACTTGATTGGCTTGACTGGCGCACCCGGAGCGATTCGAACGCCCGACCCTTTGGTTCGTAGCCAAATACTCTATCCAACTGAGCTACGGGTGCTTTGTTTTGTCTCGCTGACTGCGTTGCAATCAAGAAAGACTGTATTATAGGGGCATGATGTTTTTCTGTCAAACTTTGTTTGTGTTTATTTTGCTTTAATTTGCAAACTTTTTGTTTTTAAATGAAATAAAGTTTTTAAAATGCGTTCAGGCTGCTTTGCGCGACACGAAAAATGAAGGTTTTTGCCTTCGGCGACTTATTTTGTCGTGTCCCACAAGGCAGCTTGTTTTATTTGGTCAATTCTTGATTCACTTCTTGATACAATTCTTGAAAATTCGGTTCGCCCACAAAGGTTTTCAGCACTTCGCCGCGTTTGTTGATGAGTACGCTGGTTGGGTAAACTTCGGTTTTGACAAATTGCGACACGATTTGTTTGTTGCCGTCAAACACCACATCAAAGGGCAGTTGGCGCGTTTGGGCGTAGTTTTGGACGCTTTCAATCGGGTCAATCGGCACGGCAATGCCGATGATTTGGAAATCTTTGCCTTGATAATCGTGCGCCATTTTGATGAGTTTGGGCATTTCACTCACGCAACCTGGGCAAGACGGAAACCAAAAATTGATGAGCGTAACTTTGTTTTCAAGATTTTGATTGTTCAGGGTTTTGTTGTTCAGTGTGCTGCCTGAAAAGGGGGGGCTTTGGCATAAGATGAGCTGGGATTGAGAATGAACACCAATGCGCCAATCAAAAGCGCAATAAAAACAAGGATAAAAGGTTTTTTCATTTTGAAACAAGATTTTGGAGTGTGTGTAATAAATTTTCAGGCAGCCGCGCAATTTTGCCCTGTTGGGTGGGCATGAGCGTGATTTGTGCTTGCACCAATAAATTGGGGCTGTCTGAAAGATAAATATTTTGTAACATCAATAATTTGCGCGATTGAACACTGTGTAATTGGCTGTCAATTTGCAAGATTTGGTCGCGCGTGGCAGCTTGGCGATAGGCAATGTCAATGTGTGAGACGACAATTTGTGCTTGGCGCATGGCATCGCCCAAACCGTGCTGCCTGAAAAAATGCCAACGCGCTTCTTCCAAAAATTCCAAATAGCGGGCATTGTTCACATGACCGTAGCCGTCTAAATGGTAATTGTGGACGTAAATGTGATGTGGTGCGCTCATGGTTTAATTCAGGCTAATGGCTTGAAAAGATTCGCGTTCCAGCGCATTGCTGCTCAAATCGGCAAGCACGCTTGATGTTACCACATCAAACCATTCGCCAAAAATATCAATGTGTAAATCGGGCCATTGGCTTTCATCTTCGCACCAATCGGCAAGTTCGGCGGCGAAAATTTCTTCAACGCGGCTTTCCACTTCTTGCCACACTTCGTCTGTGTTTTGGCAGGCGGGAATGAGATAGGAATTGGCATCTTGTTGCAAATCTGCCAAACTCAAATCTGCCAAATCGCCATCGGCAACTTCATTGAGCCAATGCCAAAAGGGTTCGCGTGGCACAACCACAATAACGCTGCGATTGACTTCATACATAATTGATTTCCTTTGAATAAATGTTGTTTCAGGCAGCCTGAAAAGGGGGTTTTAATAAAATGCGGTGTTGTTTTGCGCCTGATTTTGCCACAAATTGATGTATTCTTGGGTGGCTTGTTGCGCTTCGGTGCTGATGGGCAGGGGGGCGATGTCCATATTCAGTTGCAAAACGGGGTCGTTTTCAGGCTGGGTGTTGGGTTTGGGGGGCGATGTGTTTTCGGGTTGCTGCTGTTGTTGTGTGGCTTGTTCGTCTGTTTCGTTGAACAAATCGTCAATGTTTTCTTCGGCTTGGGCTTGGGTGTTGCCCACTTGTTTGTTGCGGTATGCCAGATAAATATCGCGCGTGTAGGCGTATTTGTCCAAGGCGGCATCGTTGATGCTGTCGGTGGCATCGAGCAAATTGGCGCGGGTATCTACGGCGTTGAGGGCGGAAACGGAATAACGTGCGGCGGTATCGTGAATGATGAATTTATTGGGCGAGGCAACTGTGGTAATGGTGCTGCCCAAGCTGTCGCGCACGGTGGAAGGGCCTGTGAATGGATAGACAAAATAATGGCTGTTTTTCCAGCCCCAAGTGGCAAAGGTGTCGCCCAAATGGTTTTTGTTGTCGGGCATGCCTGCTGCGTCTGCCCAGTTGATTAAGCCGCCCAAGCCAAATGTGCTGTTGAGCGACACGCGCATGAAATCGGTGCCTGCTTTTTCCAAATCGCCACGCAACATATTGCTGCCAAAGCTGACCACATCGCGCAAATTGTTCATGAAATTGCGGGTGGCGGTGCGCACGGGTTGGGGCGTGATTTTGCGATAAGTTCGCGCCACAGGTTGAAAAACGTGGCGGTCTGCTTTGTCGTTAAAACGATACATGGCGCGGTTGTATCGTTCGTAGGGGTCGTGCGGATTGCGTTCGGCAAGAGCAGGGTTGACCAAGCCAATGGCGGCAAGTGCCAAAATGATTTGGGTGTGGCGTTTCATACACAAAACCAATTTAAATTAACGTAACAACAAGAGTTTAATGGATATTGAGCCAATTTTCAATTTCATACAACTTTGCCAACGCCATCACGCTTTCAGGCAGCCCAATCATTTTCAGGCTGCCTGAATCGCGTTGGCGCAAAGCCGCCAGCAACAGCGCAATGCAAGCCGAATCAGCGCGAACCACGCCGCTCAAATCAATACATTGAATGTGCGATTGCTGGCATTGTTGTACAAAATGTTGGTGTTTGCTGGCAGTAAGGGTTTGCACGGTTACTGCGCCTTTGATTTGCAAAGTGTCATTTTGTACGCAAATTTGCATTATTTTTTACCGCCATTTTTGGATTTCAATTCGGTAATCAAGCCGTCAATGCCTTTGGTTTTAACGGTTTCGTTAAATTGTTGGCGATACACGGTTACCAAGCTTGCGCCTTCTACGGCAACATTGTAAACGCGGTATTTGTTGCCATCTTTGCGGGTGGTGAAGTCCACGTTGACGGGTTTGCCATCGGCGGTGCCAACCGATGCTTTAACCAATACATCGCCATTGGCTTTGTCGATGGTTTTGTCGTCCACTTTCACATTGGCGTTGCGGAATTTTGCCATGCTGCCTGTGTAGGAAGAGCGAATCAGCACTTTGAAGCCTTCTACCAACTCTTTTTTCTGGGCAGGGCTGGCTTGACGCCAAGGCTGACCCACTGCCAAGGCGGTCATGCGGTCAAAATCAAAATAGGGCGTGATGTAGTTTTCGGCTTCGCGGCGGATTTGTGCGTCATTGCTGCCGTTTGCTTTGTTCAAAATTTTCAAAATTTGGGTGGCGTTTTCGCGCACTTGGCTCACGGCGGCGGGGTCGGCAAAAGCCATGCTGATGCTCATCACGCCCATGCTGATTGCAGAGATGAATGCGGATTTTTTCATGATGTGTTTCCTTATGAAAGTTGGTGAACCTTGTTGGTGTGTATGCAGGTTCTGGGGGTTGTGAAAAATGTGTTTTTCTTGTTCAGGTTGGCTGAAAGCTTTGATTTATTCGGTTTTTTCTTCTGTGGCGGTTTTGTTGTCTTTGCTGCCTGTGAAATTGGTCATGAATTTGCCAATCAGGTTTTCCAACACCATTGCCGAGCTGGTAATGGTAATGGTGCCGCCTGCTGCCAAATCATCGGGGTCGCCGCCCTGTTGCAAGCCGATGTATTGTTCGCCCAACAAACCCGAAGTCAAAATGGACGCACTCACATCGTTGCTGAATGTGTATTGTTGGTTGATGTTTAAAGCCACCCGAGCTTGATAGGTTTTGGGGTCTAGCTCAATGCTGGCAACGCGCCCCACCAACACGCCCGACACGCGCACAGGCGCATTGGGTTTCAAACCGCCAATGTCGCTAAAATCGGCATAAACCGTGTAGCTGGGCGTGCTGCCTGAAAAATCCTTGCCGCCTGCCACTTGAAACGCCAACACGCCCAAAGCACCCAAGCCCAACAGCACAAACAAGCCAACCCAAAATTCCAAAATGCTTTTTTTCATAAAATTGTTCACTTAAAAAGTTTAAATTCAACCGTTTCAGGCAGCCTGAAATCAATTCACAAACATAAATGCCGTCAAAATAAAATCCAAAGCCAACACCGTTAAAGCCGATGACACCACCGTGCGCGTGCTGGCGCGTAAAATCCCTTCGGCAGTAGGCACGCAATGAAAGCCCTGATACACCGCAATCAACGCCACCGCCATACCAAAACACAGCGATTTAATTAAGCCATTTGCCACATCATACGACCAAGTCATATTATTTTGCATGTGCGACCAATACACGCCCGCGTCCAAGCCCAGCCATTCCACGCCCACCAAATAGCCGCCATAAATGCCCGCCACATTAAAAATGTTTGCCAACAAAGGCATAGACAGCACCCCAGCCCAAAATCGCGGCGCAACCACACGCGCAACAGGGTTTACCGCCATCACATTCATCGCTTCAAGTTGTTCGGTGGTTTTCATCAAACCGATTTCGCTGGTCATTGCGCCGCCTGCGCTGCTGGCAAACAAAATCGCCGCCAACACAGGACCCAGCTCACGCAACAGCGATGCCGCCACCATAAAGCCCAACACATCAGCCGATTTGAATTTCGCCAACTGCGTGTAGCCCTGCAAACCCAATACCATGCCCACAAACAAACCCGACACCGCAATAATCAACACCGACAACACGCCCGAAAAATACATTTGGCGCAAAGTCAAACGAGGGCGCAACAGCGTTTGCGGCAAAAGGCAGCATATTTTGATGAGAAACAAAACGTTCGCGCCCAAAGTTTGAATAAAAGCCAGCGTTTTCGCGCCAATATTTTGGATAAAATTCATCATTTAAATCCGTTTTTCGTCTTTCAGGCAGCCTGAAAAATCGTTTCAACATGACAATTTAGAACGCGCGTCTTGCCGCGCACCACGCTTTCAGGCAGCCTGAAAGCCACCATTTTCATTTTTTGCCCAACAAATCTTCCTGCAAACTCGTTTGCGCTGGAAAACGGAACGCCACAGGGCCATTTGGCAAACCATTGATGAATTGCTTAATCCATTCCGAATCCGATTGCGCCATTTCTTGTGGGCTGCCTGAAAACAGAATTTCGCCATGCGCCAAAAAAATAATCTGGTCCACCAGTTGCAGCGAATGCCCCACATCATGCGTAACCATAATGCTGGTGGAGCGCAAGGCTTTATTGACACGATGAATCAAATGGGCAATCACGCCCAAAGAAATCGGGTCAAGCCCCGTAAACGGCTCATCATACAACATCAATTCAGGGTCAAGCGCAATCGTCCGTGCCAAAGCCACGCGCCGCGCCATGCCACCCGACAATTCCGAAGGCATCAAATGTTCAATGCCACGCAAACCCACCGCGTGCAATTTCAGTTTAACCAAATCATGAATCACGCTTTCGGGCAGTTGCGTCAATTCGCGCATGGGAAAGGCGATGTTGTCCAGCACGCTCAAATCGGTAAACAACGCGCCATGCTGAAACAACACGCCCATACTGCGGCGGTGTTCGGTCAATTCGGCGGCAGAAAAACTTGCCAAATCGCGTCCCTTAATCAACACGCTGCCCGATGTGGGTTGAATTTGCCCCGTAATCAAGCGCAACAGCGTGGTTTTGCCACTGCCCGAACCGCCCATGATTGCCGCAAAGCGTCCTGCCTCAATGGTGAAATTGACATCGTGCAAAATGGGGCGGTCGGCATAAGCAAAACCGACATGGCGGCATTCAATAAAAGGCGTGTTCATAAGTGAAAATGATGGCGGCGTAAAAATGGGCTTATCATAATTGTTCATTCATTATTTAAGCAAGATGCGTAAACGTGATTTAACCTAGCCTTGCATTTGGGTAACAAGAGTGTTGTTTTTTAGAACGGGTCGTGCGATGGTGTGCCAATCGGTAATGGCTTGTGATTCGGGATTAAGTGTTTGTTTAATCAATAATATTGTTGAAAATATTGCCATGATTTTGGCATGGATTGCGGAAAATAAAGCTGCCTGAAAACGCATTTCAGGCAGCTTTTGTGATTATGGTTTTTGTGGTGCAGATGCTTGTTGTTGCATCATAGGTGGTTTGGGTAGCGGTTGTGGGGTTTCACTTGCAGGCAAGCTGTATTGTTCGGGATATGTTGGATTGTGAAGAGAGATATTATGGAGTTGGGCAATTTTTTGTAAATCCTCCATTTTATCAATTTCTTGGCTCATATTTTTCATATGGTCTTCCATTTTATCAATTTCATGAACGCCTACTGCGCCAAAAGTTAGACCAATCAGCATGGTAATTGCCGCCATTAAACTGGCGGTGGCTTTGAAAAGTTCTGTTAGTTCGTTGAGTTTAATCATCATAATGAAACCTATTTGAAAAGATTGAGATAAAATTTGCCAATACGTGAAGCAAACTCCGTAGATGTAAATATATCATATCTACAAAATGGCGGTCAATCATGTCTGCACCGCTTAAATCTCCCACTACGCTACCCAGTTCCGATGATTTACGTGCCATTTTGGCTTACAATATCAAGGTTTTACGCATTCAAAAAGGCTGGTCGCAAGAATATCTTGCCAATGAATGTGAATTAGACCGAACCTATATTTCTGCGGTAGAACGTTGCAAATGGAATGTTTCCCTTTCAACGATTGAAACACTTGCGCGGGTTTTGAATGTATCCGCGTGGCAATTACTCAAAGCACCTGAAAAATAATCAATGATTGCAGTTGCATGAAAAAAAGCTGCCTGAAAACGCATTTCAGGCAGCTTTTGTTTGGTTTGAAACCCTTATTTTTTGTTTTTCGGTTCTTTATCCAAAATTTCCACTTTGGGTTGTTGTGCGGTTTGCGCCGATTGCTTGTTGATGTACCACTGTTGGGCAATGGTCAGCAAGTTGTTCACCACATAATACAACACCAAACCCGATGGGAAGAAGAAGAACATAATGGAGAACATCAAAGGCATGATTTTCATCATTTGTGCTTGCATGGGGTCGCTGGGCGGTGGGTTTAGCGTGGTTTGGAACCACATGGTTGCCGCCATCAAAATCGGCAAAATGAAAATCGGGTCGGGGCGCGACAAATCGGTAATCCAGCCCAACCATGGGGCTTGGCGCAATTCCACCGACAGGAAAATCATCCAATACAAACCAATGAAAATCGGCATTTGCAACAGCATGGGCAAACAGCCACCCAAGGGATTGATTTTTTCATCTTGATACAATTTCATCATGGCTTGTTGCATGCCCATGCGGTCTTCGCCATATTTTTTCTTGATGGCTTCCATTTTGGGGGCAACGGTACGCATTTTTGCCATGGATTTGTAGGCTTTATCGTTGAGCGGATACAGCACGGCTTTCACGATAATGGTCAGCAACACAATCGCCCAACCCCAGTTGCCCACAAAATTGTGTATCAAATTCAATAACCAAAACAAGGGCGCGGCAAAAATGTGTACGCGACCGTAGTCTTTGCTCAAAGCCAAATCGGGTGCAATGCTGTTGAGGACTTTGGTGATTTGTGGACCTGCGTACAAATTGGCGGCAAAGCTGTGTTGGCTGCCTGCGGCAATGTCGGTGGTGGCGATGTTGATGCCTGCGCCATACAAATTGTCGGCACGGCGTTTGACATCAACGGTACAGCCGTTGGTGCAAATATTGCTTTGTGCGTCATGGGTTTGCATGAGCCATGTGGTCATGAAATAGTGTTGAATCATGCCCACATAGCCGCCTGTGGCTTTGCGTTGGTATTCGGCGGTGTCTTTGCCTTTTTTGAAATCATCGTCCAAATCGCCAAATGCCACTTTTTGAAATTCGTCCGCATCGGGGGTGTACACCACGGGTCCTGTGTAGCTGTGCATGAACCAACCTTGACCTGCTGGTGTGTGGTTGTCGCGAACCACATTGTAGTGCGTACCCAATTTCACGGCTTGACCGCTTGCGTTTTGCACGTCAAAGCGGACGTTGAACAAATAGCTGCCTTTGGTAAAGGTGTAAATTTTGTCAATTTTCAAGCCATTGTGTTCGGCAGAAAGGCGCACTTCCAGTTTGTCGCCATTGAGTGTGTGGTTTTTTTCGGCTGCCTGAAACGAGACGTTTTGCAAAATGTTGTTGCCATTGGCATCAACCAAATTGGATTGGGCGATGTAGGTGTGTTCGGGCGAAGTTTGCAACAAAACAAATTCTTTGGATTCGTCTTCGGTGGCGTTGTATTGCAGCAGGGTTAATTCGCGCAAATCGCCACTTTTTTCGTCAATAATGGCTTTGACGGTGTCGGTGGTAACGGTAATGGGCGAAGTGCTGTTCAGGCTGCCTGAAACCTGTGCGCTGGTGGGTGCGGTTTGGGTGGCGGCAGGCGTGTTTTGTGCTTGCGGTTTGGGGGTGGGAAACAGGCTTTCCCAGCCAATCAAAATGAGCAGCGACAGCGAACACGCTATCATCATTCGTTTGAAATCCATAGGTTTGATTTCCTTCGTATTTAGGGAACGGGGTCGTGTCCGCTACCGCCCCAAGGGTGGCAACGGCACAGGCGTTTGGCGGTCAAACACGCGCCTTTGCACGCGCCGTGTTTGCGTATCGCTTCAATGGCATATTGTGAGCAAGTTGGCACAAAGCGGCAGCGTGGCGGCAAAAGTGGGCTGATTGCCAGTTGGTAAAAACGAACGCCAGCCAATAAAATTTTGCTTAACATTTTTCAAACAGCCAAAATCAAATTAAAAACATGAAAAAGCAGCCTGAAAATGTGCCAAAACACGCTTTCAGGCTGCCTGAAACGAAGTTCAGCACAACTGAAAATCATTTCGCTTTGGGCAACATCAATTCTGCCAACTGTTCGCGTGCTTGCTGGGCGGATTGTGCGTCAAAGCCAACGCGCACACGCACCACAAAATCGCGTGGGGGTAATTGGTTTTTGTGGCAACGAAACCACTCGCGTATCACACGTTTCATGTAGTTGCGGCGATTGGCGCGTTTGGCGGCTTTTTTGCTGACCACCAAGCCCAAACGCGGGTGTTCAAGTGAATTGCCATCAGACTGCGACACTTGCACAAAATGGCGCGAACGCTGTTTACGAAGTGCAAAAACGGAAGAGAACTCTTCCGTTTTCAACAGTCGGTAGGCTTTGCCAAAGCTGTTGCTCAATTACACAGCCAAGCGTTTGCGACCTTTGGCGCGGCGAGCTGCCAATACAGCGCGACCACCGCGTGTTTTAGAGCGAACCAAAAAGCCGTGTGTGCGTTTGCGTTTGGTAACAGAAGGTTGGTAAGTGCGTTTCATGATGATAATCCTAAATAATCAATTTGAAAAAAATTAAACGTGCGATTAAACCCTGTTTGCGCCATTTTGTCAATCAAAATGCGTGTTTGATTTGGGAAAAGCGCGTTCAGGCAGCCTGAAAATGCCGTTTATTGACCTGACGCTTGTGGGGCACTGCTGAACCATTGCGCGTGGATTTTATCGTAAGTGCCATTGGCTTTGATGGTGCTCAAACCTTTGTTGATGGCTTCGCGTAAGCCATCGTTGCGCCCTTTGCGAAAGGCAAAGGCATAGTTTTCAGTGGGAAAGCTGGGGTCAATGAGGGTGTGCAATTTGGCGTTGGGGTTTTGCGAAAAGTAGTAGCCCACCACGCTGGAATCGCCCACAACCGCGTCCACGCCACCGCTTTCCAATTCTTTGAATGCCAAGGGCATGGTGTCAAAGCGTTTGATGTTGGTGCTGTCCTTGCCTTGTAAATTTTGCAAAATATTGTCGCCCGATGTGGAATGTTGCACCGAAACGGCGCGTGTTTTCAAATCGGCAAAACTTTTAATGCTGTCGGCATGGCGTTCGGTGGTGATGACCATTTGGGTGGCTTGGAAATAGGGGTCGGAAAAATCCACTTGTTGTTTGCGTTCATCGGTAATGGAAATGCTTGCCAGAGCGATGTCGCTGTCGCCTTTGTCCACATTGGCTAAAATGCCTTCAAATGGGGTGTTCACAAATTCCAATTTCACATTTTCGCTTTTGGCTGCCGCGTCCAACACATCGTGTGAAAAACCGACCACTTTGTTGCCTTCCATGTATTCCATGGGGGCGTAGCTGGCATCGGTGGCAACGATGTAGGTTTTGTTGGTGTCCAATCCCGCTTGGCTGGCGGCAGATGCGCTGGGTGCGGAAGCGGGGGCGGTGGGGGACGGGGTTTCTGATTTGCCGCCACACGCGCTCAACAACAAGGCTGCGCCAATACAGGCGGCAAAGGTTCGGTTTAACATGATGATTTCCTTGAAAATGATGTGAAAGGCTGCCTGAACGCATTTTCAGGCAGCCAAAAATAAAGTGAATATGCGATTATTGCAAAACCACTTCCACGCGGCGGCTGTCGTTGTCGGCGGTGGAGGGTTCTTTGATTTCAATGCTGCTTTCAGGTACGCCAGCCGCCAGCAACACGCTGCGTACGGCAAAAGCGCGTTCTTTTGCCAAGCGTTCGTTGGCTTCCACGCCTGCGTAGCTCAAAATCACGGCTTTTTGACCGTTTTTCACGCCATCAACCACGCCATTTAAGGCTTGCAAAGTGTTGGCGGCAACGTCTGATTTGCCTGTGGCGAAAGTGAATTTGACCACGCCATTTTCTTCAATCACTTGGGTTTGGCTGGCTGCGGTTTCGTTTGCCAAGATGGTTTGTGCTGGGCTGGGGGCGGCAGGGGCAGATGCCACTTGGCTGGCTGCCTGAATTTGTGATGCCGCGATTGCCACATCGGAGGCGGCGTGGGTGTCGTCATCGTTTTCTTCGGCAGGGGCGGTCATGCCATTGATTTGCTGGTCGGAATTGGCAACTGCCAAGCTGGCGGCTTGAGCTTCGGTGGCAGGCACGCTGCTCAAAATTTCAGGCTGCTGTGAGCCGTTGATGCTTGCGCTGTTGGCAATGCTTTGTTCTTGATTGGGCTTGCCTTCTTGATAATTGATGTAAAATGCCAAGCCCAAAACGCCCAGCGCGGTTAAGGCTGCCACGCCCAATCCAACCCACAAACCGACACGTTGTGTTTGGTCTTGTTCATTTGAAGCATTGTTTTGATTTTTTGTGGACATAAAACCGTTCCTTTATAAACTGTGTTAATAGGGCTTCAATCCCTAGCTAAAAAATGCGGTTATTATACACAAATGATGAAACTTTGCGTAATTTTACGCGCTTGGTGGGCAAAAATTTTCAGACTGCTTTTCATTGAACTACAAAAATAA
This sequence comes from Alysiella filiformis, assembly GCF_014054525.1. NCBI lineage: Bacteria > Pseudomonadati > Pseudomonadota > Betaproteobacteria > Neisseriales > Neisseriaceae > Alysiella > Alysiella filiformis. The sequence goes on along the minus strand of NZ_CP059564.1, from coordinate 2,412,131 downwards.
AGTGCGCTCTGTCGCTGCGTGGGCGACTTACTTTTTTAAAAAAGCAAGCCAAATACCCCGATATACATCTATTTTATTTTTTAAACGGTGTTTTGGTGCTTTCAGGCAGCCCGAAAATGTTGTTGAGGCACAAATTGTTGAGCATTGATTTATTTGGCTTACTTTTTTAAAAAGTAAGTCGCCGAAGGCAAAAACTTTATTGAGTGGGGTAATGAAAGGCAGCCTGAAAAAAGCAATTCAGGCTGCCTGAACAGTTTGCCAATCAATTTGTTGGGTTGTGATGACGGGCAATGATGTCTGACCACTGCATGCGTTGATAATGCCAATAACGTTGGCGCAATGGCACGTCTTCCTCGCCTGTTGGGGTGATTTGCCACGGTTTATGCGCTGTGGTGTAGTGAATGATTTGCGCTTGTGCTTGTAATTCAACGGCTTTTTCTGCCCAACCAAACAATTTGTGTTCACGCAAATTGCGAATGGCACCCGTTTGGTAATTGTAGGCAGGATTCAGTTGCAACCATTTGTTTTGAAAATAAATGTTCAAAATATCTTGGTCGGCATATTGCACATTGTAGCTGCTGGTTAAGTTAAATAAATCGTGTTGGGCGTTGTGTTCGCGCCATTTGTCGTTGTCCACCAGCAGCAAGCCTGCGTTGAAATAGGGTTTCATATTGGGAAATTCTTTGTACCAATGCGTGCCAACGTGATTCAGAAACATATCAGGTGCGGCTGCCAAAAAATTGCCTTGCAAATTCAACAGATACAATTCAGGCAGCATATTGCTGTCCACCACCATATCGCAATCCAAATACAACACGCGGCTATCGGGTAATTGCGGCAGCATGTAGCGATAAAAGGTTGCTTCGGTAACATGGGGCAAGGTGTGGTAGTGATTTAACCAATCGTAGGTGATTTTCGCGTCCAAAATTTCACAGTTGATTTGATTGAGTTGCGCGTTTAAGCTGTGAAACCATTCCAAAGGGTATTCTTTGTTAAACAAATAAAAGCGCACGTTTTGATGGCGATAGCAAATGGACTTGATTAAAGTTTGAACCTGTTCAGCGTAATGTAAATCGGCGGCGAGGGCGACTGCCATATAAGTATGTGATGTCATAATGGTCTTTCAAAAATAGTTGTAATGATATTGGTTGGGTATTTGATTTTGTGCTCAGTATCGTGCGTGAATGCAGGTGATACGAGTTATTACTTTAATTCGGCTCGGTACATAAAATGCTGTAAAATGGCAAATACCAATTGGTTTTGGACAGTATTGAAATGGTAAAGTCAATGCTGCCTGAAAATGTAATTTGACAAAAATAAGAAATTTTTATGCCATGTCTCTAAAAAAACACACTCTGATTTCGGCAATTGTGGCTTCAACGGTTGCCAGTTTACCCGCTTATGCGGCAGATTTGCCCTTGCCCGAACGCCCCGTGCGACAAATTGACGAAGATTTGCGCGACAATTTGGACAAAATTCACGAACTGGAAAACAAACGCCGTGAAGATGCCGCTTGGAAATTGCAAGAACAGCAACAAAATAACGTTTCAGACAGCCCAAATCCCCCAAAGCAGCCTGAAAACACCGACCACACGCAACAATCTTGCGTTGATTACGAATCGGTGCAGCTCAACGGCATCAGCTATTTGAATGCGTCAAAATGGCAGGCAAAACTGCCAAAATGCGTCAATGATGTCAGCATCAATCAATTTAACCGCGACTTGATTTCGGCTTATTTGGCAGCAGGCTACCCCCACACGCAAATTGATTTTGAAAACACCGAAGACCGCGTTTTAAAAATCAATGTCAAAGAAGGGCGCATTCGTGAAATCAAAGGCAAAAGCCGCCGCGTGAACGTGAACACCTTGTTTCCCAAGCACAAAGGTCGCCCTTTAAACATCAAATACCTTGACCAAGGCATTGAACAAGCCAACAAATTGGGCGGCAACAATGTCAGCATGGACATCTACCCCCACAGCGATGGCACCGCCACGGTAGAATTGCAAAACGAAGCAGGCAATCCCGTTTCAGGCAGCCTGACCATAGACAACAAAGGCAGCAAACCCAATCAAGTCGTAGCCCGCGTCAATTTGGCAATTGACAGCCCTTTGGGTTTGTCCGATAGCTTATATATTGGTGCGTCCAGCAATTTGCGCCACGGCAATCGCCATTACAGCCGCAGCGCAAACGCCTTTTACAGCCTGCCTTACGGCGCGTGGACGATGAGTGCCTACGCCAGCGCATCACGCAGCCAAAGCATTACCCATTTGCCCGAAAGCGGCTTGGATTTAGCCTATCGCAGCAAATCGGGCGCAGCAGGCGCAAAAGCCGAACGAGTGGTATCGCGTGGGCAAAAACACATTTTATCCTTATATGGTGGGGTGGATTACATTTCACAAAGTGCCACTTGGGGCGGTGCAGGGCTGAAAATCCAAAGCCCCAAATTGACTTCCGCACAACTGGGCGCATCGCACACCAAAATTTTAGCCACAGGCGTGTTGATGAACGATGTGAACGTGGAACGCGGTCGCGCCAAAAGCGTAGAAAGCACCCCATTTGACAAAACCTACACCAAATTGGCACTCAATACAAACTTGATTCAAAACAGACGTTTGGGCAACTGGGTGGTGGGCAATCGACACAATTTGTCAGCCGAATATGGCAAAAACGAATTGTATTCCGCCAAGCAATTTGATGTGGTGGGGCGCAGCAGCGTACGCGGTTTTCGCAATTTGTCGCTCAACGCCAATCGCGGTGCTTATTTGAACAACACGGTTACATTCCGCCGCAATGTGTCGCCCAAAATTTATGTTGAGCCATTTATCGGTGCAGACGTGGGCGCGGTTAAAGACGAACAAGGCTGGCAAAAAGCCGCAGGTGTGAGCTTGGGCGTGAATGTGGCGCAATATGGCAGGTGGAATGTGTCATTTGACGTGGCGCGTGGCTATGCGCGTACCACAGGCAGCAAAAACACGATTCGCCAAGAGCAAGTTACCGCCTCGGCACGATTCTCATTTTGATGGGTAAAGACGTTTCAGGCAGCCTGAAAAACAAAAAGCGACAGTCTTTTTCTGTCGCTTTTTGTTTTTTGGCAGGGCGATGGGTGTGAACTGACGTTTTTTTGGCAGGGTGAATCAAGAGCATTTATTTGTTTTGATGTTTATGAATAATGGCGATGGAGATTTGTTTGTAAATTTGAGTTAAGTCAAATGATTTGGGCTGACAAAAAGTGGCATTTTGACCTTTGGGAGTATGCAATTTTGCGTCATGATGGTTGGTGGTGTTGTCATGGGCTTGGTATTTTTTATTGATTTATTTTATTTTAAATCAGTGTGTTAAACTCAATTTGTCGTTTTTTGTCAGGTGGTGTGATATGTGTCGCAAAGTGAAAAGATTGGTTTGAGTCGGAATGGGCGTTGCTTTGATTTTCGTAACACTTAACATCATCAAATATTGATGAAGTGGCAAACGCTATTTCAATTTGTAATAACTCAATTTAAGGATTCAGATTATGAAACCAGAACAATATCAACCCAAATTATCCGCAACTGGCAAAATGGCAGTTGCTTTGAGCTTGGCATTCATCGGTCAAGTGGCTGTTGCTGCGCCCAGCGATGCTGTAATGGCACAACGTGCAGCTGCTTATCAAGCCAAACTTGCTGCATCTCATCATGCACATACTGCCAAGCAAGCTGTTGCCAACATTGAAGCAGTAAAAGGCGGCGCACAAGTATTCCAACAAAATAAAGTTGATGTGGTAAACATCGTTAAAGCCAACGAACAAGGCTTATCACACAACCAATTTAACAAATTCAACGTTGCCAAAGAAGGCGCGGTGTTGAACAATGCCGTTGCTGCTGGTAAATCTGAATTGGCTGGCAATTTGGCTGCCAACAAAAACTTGCAAGGCAAAGCCGCTTCTGTCATCTTGAATGAAGTTGTGAGCAAAAATCCTTCGTTGATTTTGGGTCAACAAGAGATTTTTGGTATGGCTGCCGACTATGTGTTGGCTAACCCCAATGGCATTACTTACAACGGTGGCAGCATTCTGAATGCGTCTCGTGCTTCTTTGGTTGTGGGTCGTCCCGACATTCAAGGTGGCAGCCTGAAAGCCTTCACCGTTGGTGCAAATGGCGAACAACAAGAATTGCGCGTAAACGGCACCATGAGCGGCAACAGCGTGGTGGATTTGGTTGCACCAAAAGTGGTGGTGTCCAAATCTGCTAACTTGAACGCTGGCAAAATCAACATGGTTACTGGCGCAAACAAAGTAGGCTATGCTGACGACAAAATTGAAAAATTGGCACAAGCCAACAACGCGCCTGTGTTGGACGGTCAAGTATTTGGTGCAATGCGTGCAGGTTCTATCCGCATTCACGGTACAGACAGCCGCGCGACCCAAACTTTTGACGGTGCAAACATTCAAGCCGACAGCGATTTGAACGTTAAAGCGGCTGGCGATGTGAAAGTGATTGCTTCAAAAGTAAGCGGTAACGACATCACTGTGGCTGCCAAAACCACTACCATTGACGGTTTGAAAACCACCAAAACCGACAACTACAACTACAACAACACCGAATCTGGCAACGTAAAAGCCAATAAATTCGGTAACACCAAAACCGAAAGTTTTGCAGCCAGCAACATCAATGCAAAAGGCGCATTGAACTTGGAAAACACAGGTGATGTGAACCTGTATGGCGCAAACATTGAAGCAGGCAACCTGAATGTGTCTGCTCAAAACGTGGCAACCGATGTGTACACCACCGTTGAAGCCGTAGACCACAGCTACAACCGTTCTAAAGGTTTGTGGTTCAACAACAGCAAAACCGTTTCCAGCGATGCAACCGTACACAACACCAAAATCAATGTTAAAGGCGGCGCAGTCATTGACGCAGCACAAAACTTGACTTTGAAAGCGGCTGTGTTGAACGTGGGCGGCGATGCGAAATTGACAGGTAAAGAAAGCATCAGCAGCTTTGGCGTGAACGAAGTGGATTCTGTTCACGAACATGTTGATTTCAAAAATGAAACCGCTAAACTGAAAACAGGTTACAGCGACAAACAAGAAAGCACCGCCAAACAAATCGGCACACAAATTACCGTGGGTGGCGATTTGGGCTTGGTAACAGGCAAAACTTTGAATACCCAAGCAACCACCGTTAAAGTGGGTGGCAGCGTGGTGGGCAATGCCGCAACCATGAATTTGGGCGCACAAAAAACCGCCAACAACACTTCTGTTGATGACAAATTGAAATACTGGGGCGGTATCGGTGGCGGTCAAGACGGCTCTGGTAACAGCCACAAAGAAACCTTGCACGGCACTTCCATTGTAGCAGGTGGCAGCGTATTGTTGGGTGCGAAAGACGCTGTGAATGTGTCTGGCGGTACCGTTAAAGGCAAAACAGGCGCATTTGTGAATGCCGCAGAAGTGAATGTGAAACACGCAACTGCCAATGACGTTGAAGTAAGCAGCAACCGCACAGGTACCATTTTCAACATCACGAAGAGCAAAACCCAAAGCAGCAGCCACACTCAAAACATCACTGGCACTGTGTTGCAATCTGACGCTGATTTGAAAGTGGTGGCTCAGAAAAACATCAATGTGGTGGGTTCTAGCTTGAAAGCCGCTGAAAAATTGGGCATTGAAACCGCAGGCAGCCTGAACATTGCCGCAGCTCAAGCCAAAAACAGCAGCACACAAAAAGAATTCTCCATCAAAGGTAAAGCAACGCCTTCAGCCAGCCTGAAAGACGGTTCAGCTTCTATCGGTTTGGGCTTGGTGATTACCAACAGCACCACCAAAACCGACAGCGTGGTTAATACAGGCAGCAGCGTAGCAGGTAAAGACGTAAGCTTGACCGCCAAAGACAAAGTAAAAGTGGTAGGCAGCCAAGTTAATGCTGAAAACAACGTAAGCGTAAGCGCAAGCAATGTTTCTGTTGTGGCAGCCAAAGACACCACCGTTACCAACGAGAAAAACCGCGTAACCGACATCGGCATTACTGCAACCGCATCTTACAACGGCGGTGCGCCAAAAGTGGGCGTGAGCGCAGGTGTATCCAGCAAATTTGCAGACACCACAACCACCAACACCACAGCACAAGTGTCTGGCATTACCGCAGGTGGTAACGTTGATGTAAGCGCAACCGAAAACATCTTGCACGAAGGCACCAAAATCAATGCCAAAGGCGATGTGAACCAAACTGCGAAAAACATCACCAACAATGCCGCACAAAACAGCTCTAACGTGGACGTGGTAAAACACGAAGGTGGCATTGGTATTGGCGCAAGCATTGACACAGCCAAACGTGTAACCGTTCAAGGCAACATTTACGGTCAAGGCGGCAAAGCGCAAACCACCAGCACCACTGCTGTTGTGGGCAGCGTTGAAGCCAACAATGTGAACTTGAAAGCCGAAAACAACATCACCGATGTGGCAACCAACTACAATGCCCAAGGCGATTTGAACATCAGCGCACAAAAATACGACAACCAAGCAGCGAAAAACACCCAATCTATTGATTCTAAACAAGGTGGCGCGTCTATTGGTGTGGCGGTTTCTACCAATGATGGTCAAACATTTGATGTTGATGCCAAAATTGGCGTGAACTATGCCGATGAACATGGCAAATCCAGCCAAGCAGTTAAAGGCAATATTGCTGCCAACAACGTGAACATCAATGCAGGCGACACCGCAGCGATTGCTTCTAACGTGGCAGCCAAAGAAAACGTGAACATCAACGCAGCAAACGGTGTAACCTTCACACAATCCAAAGACACGGCTGAATCCAACGGCACCAAAGTGGATGTTGGTTTGAGCGTGGGTGCGAAAGTACACGTTTCTGGCGCAGTGGCACCAAAAGGCAGCCTGAATGTGGGCGTGAACGTGGGCGACAAAGAATCCACAGTAGGCAGCGCAGGCACCATTACCGCAGGTAAAGACATTGTGGCAACTGCCGAAAACGGTAAAGTGCACGTTGATGGTGCAAACTTGGTAGCCGAAAACTTGGTTAAATTGGAAGGCAAAGTTGTGGAAAGCAACGGCTTGACCAATACCCGTCAAGAAAACGGTGTGAATGTGGGTGTTTCTTTGGGTGCAAGCTCTGCTTTGACTGAAACCACCACAACCCAAACCACCACAACAACCGAACAACACTTGGTACACGACAGCTACTGTGAACCACCACGTTTGGTATTGGTTGAAAACACCCAAACGACTGAATTTACTGAAATTGGTTCACAAATGACGGGTGCAAACTTTGGTGTGAATGTGGGTGTGAAAAAAGAAGATGAAGTATCCAACTCTGCCAACGTGATTATTGGTAAAGGCGGCATGACCAGCACACCTGACACCATCGTGAAAGAGCCTGACACCATCGTGAAAGAGCCTGACACCATCGTGAAAGAGCCTGACACCATCGTGAAAGAGCCTGACACCATCGTGAAAGAGCCTGACCGAGTTATTACAACACCTGACCAAATTATTACTGTTTCTGAGGATGAGATTGACAATACTGAAACAAGTACTACTCCTGGTAACACGACAGCAGATGGTTCAAGTGTTGTGCCTTCTACACCTGCAACGACTACAACAATTATTCCTGGTACAACAACAGTTATTCCTGGTAAAGTAAACGTGATTCCTGGTAAGGAAACTGTGGTTCCTGGTAAGGTAAATGTGATTCCTGGTAAAGAAACTGTGGTTCCTGGTAAAACAACCGTTATTCCTGGTAAAACAGCACAAACAGGTGGTGTGATTATCAATGCAAACTCTGCTGGTAATGGTGTATCCATCAAAGGCACCAACATCACAGCAGGTGTAGCAAGCATTACCAATGCAGGCGGTAATGTTCATATTGGCAGCATGGAAGGTCATTTGAACAAAACCAATGCGGAAGTAGGCGTAGGCTTGAGCTTGGATGTGAACGGTGGTGAAGTGAAACCTACTGGTGGTTCTGCTAGCGTAACTGTTGATTTGGCGAAAAACAAAACCTTTACAGGCAGCAGCATTACCGCTACCGAAGCCGTGAACATCAATGCCAAAGACAATTTGGACTTGATTAGCAGCACCATTACTGCCCCCGAAGTAAAAGGCAATGTGGGCGGCAATGTGAACATTGAAGCACAACAAGATGTGGTTGATGAAACATTTGTTCATGTTGGCGTGGGTGTGGGTGTGAAAGGTAAAGGCTTTACACCTAGCACAGAACAAACTGTTGAGCACACTGCAGAATGTGGTCCTTGCGGCTTGGTTGAAACCACCAAAGTAACCACTGAAGAAACCAAATTGTTGGGCAGTCAAGTGGAAAACCCACAAACTGCTGACAACAATGCCCTGATTGCCGCAGGTGGTACTGTATTGCAAGGCGCACAAACCGTTCAAGGTGCAGTAGGCATTGCAGACAGCATCAAAAAAGGTGATAAAGTTCAACGCGATGACATTGCTGGTGTGATGACTGGCGCATTGGGTACTGTAACCACAGCCACTCAAAACAAAGGTGAAGCAAGTGGTGTATTGAATGCGTTGAGCAATGACATTAATGCAGGCAGCATTGGTGGCGTACATGCACACTTGAACATCGGTGTTGATGTAGAGAAAAGCAAAACCACCAAGCAAACTGGTATCACTGCCAACAACTTGGATTTGAACGTGGGCAATAAAGTGATTAACAAAGCGGGTCAAATCACTTACCAAGAAGGCAGCAATGGCTTCGGTAACGCCCAAGTGGTTGATGCAGGCAGCAATGTGGATTCCAGCAAAAAAATCCAAGGTCATTTGAACTTGACCACCGACATTGCACAAAACATTGCCAATGGCATTGAAATGGCGCAAACAGGTAAAAATCCTTGGGTAGGTGGCAGCAGCGCTCAAACTGCACCCACTGCTGTGAATACCAATGTGAATGAAACTGCCAAACCTGTATTGGCAGAGCCTGCTGCCCCAGCAGCTGCAGGTGAACCTGTGGTTATTCAAAAACCTGCTATTGTGATGGACAAACCTGCTCCGATTGAGTTGGATAAACCTGCCCCAATCGTGTTGGACAAACCTGAACCAATCGTGATTGATAAAGGTACGGCTGCGAATGCGCCAGCAGCAACTCAACCTGCTGTTAACCCAGCACCTGCTGCTATCAATCACAATGTTGAAATTCATGAAAATGAAGCAACTGAACCTGCTAATCCAGTAGAGGTATTTGCACCTACATCTGCGGTAGAACCAACAGAAGTGGCAAACAACAACCATAATGTTGAAATTGAAGATGAAGAAGCTGTACCATCACAAGCAGCACCTTTGTTCTTCTAAATCTTGAGTGATGTCGCAAAGCTGACTGAATCTGTGAAGTTGGGCTAAGTCAGTTTAAGCACCCCAATCCCGTAACAGGTATTGGGGTGCTTTTTTGTATTGCGCGAAAAGGTTTCAGGCAGCCTGAAAATCCAGTAAAATGGCGCGGTTTATCGCTTTTCAGGCAGCCTGAAACGCCTTTTTGTTCCTTCTTTTATCCAGACTTTTTACAAAGAAAACATCATGCTGACTTTTCAAGAAATCATTTTCAAATTACAAACTTATTGGGCGGCACAAGGCTGCGCGATTATTCAACCGTTTGACATGGAAGTGGGGGCTGGCACTTCTCACCCGTCCACTTGTTTACGCGCATTGGGTCCCGAGCCTTGGAATGTGGCGTATGTGCAGCCATCGCGCCGCCCCAAAGACGGTCGTTATGGCGACAACCCCAACCGTTTGCAGCATTATTATCAATTTCAAGTGGCGTTGAAACCCGCGCCCGACAATATTCAAGATTTGTATTTGGGCAGCCTGAAAGAATTGGGCATAGACCCCACCGTTCACGACATTCGTTTTGTGGAAGACGATTGGGAAAACCCCACTTTGGGCGCATGGGGTTTGGGTTGGGAAGTGTGGCTCAACGGCATGGAAGTTACCCAGTTTACCTATTTTCAACAAGTGGGCGGCATTGATTGCACCCCCGTGTTGGGCGAAATCACCTACGGCATTGAACGCTTGGCGATGTATTTGCAAGGTGTTGAAAATGTGTATGATTTGGTATGGGCGAAAACGCCACAAGGCACCCATTTGACTTACGGCGATGTGTATCATCAAAACGAAGTGGAACAATCCACCTACAATTTTGAATATTCAGACGCAGAATGGCTGTTGCGCCAATTCAACGATTACGAAGCGCAAGCCAAACGCCTGTTGGAACAAGAAAATGCCCAGCTTGCCTTGCCCGCGTATGAATTGGTGTTGAAAGCAGGACACACCTTTAACCTGCTGGACGCACGCGGCGCGATTTCCGTAACCGAACGTGCCACTTACATCGGTCGCATTCGCACTTTGAGCCGCATTGTGGCGCAGAAATTTGTGGCAAGCCGCGAGGCTTTGGGTTTTCCTTTGTTGAAATCTTGATAAGATGCAATGATTTATCCGCAAAAAATGCTTTTCAGGCTGCCTGAAAACGTTTTTGCGGATTTTTTGTGAATGCGAGTTCGGGATAAAAATCATTGGTAAATTGAAGTCACTTTACTCCCTCTCCCTGTGGGAGAGGGGGAGGGTTCAGCTCAACAAGCCTGAAACTTTTGCAAAACTCGGTTTGTAGGTAGGGGCAGATTTCATATCTGCCCTTTTTTTCAATTTATTGATAACGCGATTTCGGGATAAAAGTGATGGATAAATTTAAGCCACTTTGCTCCCTCTCCCTGTGGGAGAGGGCTGGGGAGAGGGTATGCTGTTCAACAACCCCTCTCTCCAACTCTCTCCCATAGGGAGAGAGAGCGGGTTGGTTGGCAAATTGACAGTTACTTATCCCGAGTTCACGTTTTGTTTGGGGAGAACGACAATTTTGATGAAAAAACAACCGTGAAACAAACCGTCCTTCTCTCCTAACATAAAAATACGCAAAACGCCACTTGTTTTTTTCAAAAGCTGCCTTATATCGTGCCTATCAAAAACTTAATCCGCAAAGGACAAAAACATGCGATACGATAAACTCACCACCAAGCTCCAACAAGCATTGGCAGACGCGCAAAGCCTTGCCCTTGCCAAAGACCATGCCTACATTGAAAGCGTTCACGTTTTGCACACGCTGCTCAACGACACCACAAGCGGCATGGGTGCATTGTTGGTTAAAGCCAACGGCAATGTGGCGCAAATCAAACGCGATGTTCAGGCAGCCATTGACGCGCTGCCGCAAGTATCGGGGCAGGGCGGCGAAATCAACATGAGCCGCGAATTGCAAAACGTGTTCAATTTGATGGACAAAGCCGCCACACGTTTGGGCGACACCTTCATCGCCACCGAATTGTTTCCATTGGCATTGATTTTGGAAAAAGGCAATACAGGCAGCCTGTTGCAAAACGCAGGCGTGAGCGAACAAAGTTTACAACAAGCCATACAAGCCATTCGCAACGGACAAAACGTTCACGAACAAAATGCCGAAGACCAACGCGAAGCCCTCAAAAAATACACGCTGGACTTAACCGAACGCGCACGCGAAGGCAAACTTGACCCCGTGATTGGGCGCGATGACGAAATCCGCCGTGCCATTCAAGTTTTGCAACGCCGCACCAAAAACAACCCCGTGCTGATTGGCGAACCAGGAGTGGGCAAAACCGCGATTGTGGAAGGCTTGGCGCAACGCATTGTGAATGGCGAAGTGCCAGAATCTTTGCGCGGCAAACGCTTGCTGGTGTTGGATTTGGCAGCCTTAATCGCAGGCGCAAAATACCGTGGCGAATTTGAAGAACGCCTCAAAGCCGTGTTAAACGATTTGGCGCAAGACGATGGCAACAGCTTGATTTTCATTGATGAAATTCACACGCTGGTGGGCGCAGGCAAAACCGATGGCGCAATGGACGCTGGCAATATGCTCAAACCCGCTTTGGCGCGTGGCGAATTGCATTGCATAGGCGCAACCACGCTGGACGAATACCGCCAATACATTGAAAAAGACGCGGCTTTGGAACGCCGTTTCCAAAAAGTGTTGGTGAACGAACCTTCTGTGGAAGACACCATCGCCATTTTGCGTGGCTTGCAAGAGCGTTACGAAATCCATCACGGTGTGGACATCACCGACCCTGCGATTGTGGCGGCGGCAGAATTGTCCAACCGCTACATTTCCGACCGTTTCTTGCCCGATAAAGCCATTGATTTGATTGATGAAGCCGCCAGCCGCATCAAAATGGAAATCGATTCCAAACCCGAAGCAATGGACAAACTTGACCGCCGCATCATTCAATTACAAATGGAAAAAATGCACGTTGCCAAAGAAACGGATGAGGCGAGCAAAAAACGTTTGGCTTTGATTGATGAAGAAATCGGCAGCCTGCAAAAAGAATATGCCGATTTGGACGAAATTTGGAAAGCGGAAAAAGCCGCCTCCACCAGCAGTGCCGACATCAAAAAGCAAATTGATGAAATCAAACTGAAAATTGAACAAGCCAAACGCGCGGGCAATTATGAACAAGCGTCCAAATTGCAATATGGCGATTTGCCGCAACTGGAAACGCAATTACAATCTGCCGAACGTTCAGGCAGCCTGAAAGCCGAAAACAAGCTGTTTCGCACCGAAGTGGGTGCGGAAGAAATTGCCGAAATCGTGTCGCGCATGACAGGCATTCCCGTTGCCAAAATGATGGAGGGCGAGCGCGAAAAATTGCTCCGCATGGAAGAAGTTTTGCACAAACGCGTGGTGGGGCAAGACGAAGCCGTTCGCGCGGTGGCAGATGCGATTCGCCGCAGCCGTTCGGGTTTGGCAGACCCCAATAAACCTTATGGCAGTTTCCTGTTTTTGGGGCCAACTGGCGTGGGCAAAACCGAATTGTGCAAAACGTTGGCAAGTTTCTTGTTTGACAGCGAAGAGCATTTAATCCGCATTGACATGTCGGAATACATGGAAAAACACAGCATTGCGCGTTTAATCGGTGCGCCCCCTGGTTATGTGGGTTATGAAGAAGGTGGCTATTTGACCGAGCAAGTTCGCCGCAAACCATACAGCGTGATTTTGCTGGACGAAGTGGAAAAAGCCCACCCCGATGTGTTCAATATTCTGCTGCAAGTGCTTGATGATGGACGATTAACCGATGGGCAAGGGCGCACGGTGGACTTTAAAAACACGGTGATTGTGATGACCAGCAACATCGGCAGCCAGCACATTCAAGAATTGGGCGACACCGCCGATTATGGCGCGGTGAAAGCGGCTGTGATGGGCGATGTGAAAGCCTATTTCCGCCCTGAATTGATTAACCGCATTGATGAAGTGGTGGTGTTCCACGGTTTGAGTCAGGCAAACATTCGCAGCATTGCCGAGATTCAACTGGGCAGCCTGAAACGCCGTCTTGCCGCGCAAAATCTGCATTTTGAAATCAGCAATGCGGCTTTGGATTTGCTTGCCGAGGCGGGATTTGACCCTGTGTATGGGGCGCGTCCGCTCAAACGGGCGATTCAGGCGGAGATTGAAAATCCGCTCGCCAAAGCCTTGCTCAATGGGCAATATGCGCCTGAAAGCACAATTCGCGTGGACAGCAATGGCGAATATGTGATTTTTGCTTAATGTGAACTCGGGATAAGTAACTGTTAATGTGCCAATAAATTAGCGCTCTCTTCCTCTGGGAAAGCGTTGGAGAGAGGGCTGGTTGAGCAGCATACCCTCTCCCCAGCCCTCTCCCATAGGGAGAGGGAGTAAAGTTACTTAATCCCGAACTCGCGTTTGCTTAATGGTGTGTTTCAGGCAGCCTGAATGGCATAATTTAGGCGACACAATGACAATGGGGCAGATGAAAAATCTGCCCCATTTGCATTGATGAAATCAACTTGGCGCGCGCATGATGTTGTAAACGCTAGATAAATCATACACTTTATAACGCGCAGGTTCTTGGCGACCTTCGCCAGCATAGCTTAATGTCAAGCCCAAATTGCGGCTTTTGTCCACCCAGCCGATGAACATGCCACTGTGTTCAATGTTGTTGTAGCTGTGGTTTACATGGTAAATCCAGTCGCCTGCGCGCAAATCATCAACGTTGGCGTATGCACCGCCGTGGCTGCTTTTGTAAACGGTTTGGCGCATATTGCGGTTTACGCCAGCGCGTGTCCATGCCGCGTCCAAATAATCCCAACAGCCGCCTTGAATGATTTCTTTGTGAAACAAGGTCATTTCACGCGATTTTGCCAAGATGTTTTTGATGTATCCCGAAGATTGGTTTTCAGCCTGCATGATTAAGGGCAAAAAGTCGTCATTGGTTTTGCCACGGTATGCGGCGGCTGCCGATGGATTGGGTTGTTTGGTGTAGGCTGTGTTGGGTGTGTAGATGGGTGTGTGATGATGTGGCTGAACAGCCGTATGGTGTGGTACGGCAGAACCATAAACCCCACGCGCGGCATCATCGTTTACATGCCACACACGCGCGTGGCTGATGTCGGGCAAGGCGCGAGGCGCACCACCGCAGGCAGCCAAAATCAAACACAGGGGCAATGTGGTACAGATTGAGCGTTGCATAATCGCATTTCCTTTGAAAACGTGAACCAAAACGGCAACAATCATAAAACAGTACATTGAAAAATGGTGTTATTGGAAAATCATTTTTTGTTCAAAATCGCCCATTTTCAGGCAGCCTGAAAATGGGCGAACCATACGGCATTTAGGGCATGAGCATACCGCCATTCACGTGCAAAGTTTGCCCTGTGATGTAGCTGGCTTGGTCAGAGGCGAGAAACAGCACGGCATTGGCAATGTCTTGTGCTTGTCCGAATTTGCCCAATGCGGTTTGGTTTTCAAAGGTTTTGCGTGTTTCTTCGGGCAGGGCGCGGGTCATGTCGGTGTCAATGAAACCAGGGGCAACACAGTTTACGGTAATGCCGCGACTGCCCACTTCACGCGCCAATGATTTGCTGAAACCTTGCAACGCGGCTTTGGCGGCGGCATAGTTGGTTTGACCTGCATTGCCCATGCTGCCCACCACCGATGTAATCGTGATGATGCGACCTGCACGCTGTTTCATCATGCCGCGCATCACGGCTTTGCTGGCGCGGTAAACCGATTTTAAGTTCACATTCATGATGTCGTCCCACTCATCGTCTTTCATGCGCATGAGCAGATTGTCGCGCGTGATGCCTGCGTTATTGACCAAAATGTCCAGTTTGCCAAATTCTTTTTCAATGT
The DNA here is from genome assembly GCF_014054525.1 of Alysiella filiformis. Taxonomy (NCBI): domain Bacteria; kingdom Pseudomonadati; phylum Pseudomonadota; class Betaproteobacteria; order Neisseriales; family Neisseriaceae; genus Alysiella; species Alysiella filiformis. The sequence goes on along the minus strand of NZ_CP059564.1, from coordinate 2,396,961 downwards.
CGGCAATCAGGTTTTCAATTACGTTATCGTCTGCCGCGTTCAGGGCGCGACCCACGCCATGCCATTGTGCCAAACGTTCGCCAATGGCGGTTGCGCCGTTTTCGGAAGTGGCGGTGCCAATCACGGTTGCGCCTGCTTGTGCCAAAGTGTCGGCAATCGCTGCGCCAATGCCGCGAGACGCGCCTGTTACCAAAGCGATTTTGCCTGTTAAGTTTTGTGTTGTCATGGTGTTGTCCTTGTTTCAAAATGGGGGAAGTGTTTTTCAGGCAGCCTGACAATACACGACAATTTTTGATGTTGCCACGCACCTAACCCCTCACCCTGTGTAAGGGGGAGGGCTGGGGTGGGGGTTAGAAAGCCAATGCGCCACCCCACCCTAACCCTCCCCCGCCAGACGGGGGAGGGAACAGATTGCAGGCAGCCCAACCATTTTTGTCGCGTGTTGTCAGGCAGCCTGAAAAAGGCGATTATAGCAGTTAGTGTGATAACACCAATCACGAATGTGCATTTTCAGGCAGCCTGAAACAAAAGCGCGTATAATTCGCCCATTTATTTTCAGATTCAATTTAACCATGAACGCTTTTGCCCAAGCCCTATCTGCCGCATTACAATATGCGATTGTCAGCCGCCAAGTGAGCGATGAAGGCGAATTTGTCGGCTTTTTGTACCGCGAAGAACCCGCTTTTGAACACGATAGCGGCTGGCGGTTTTTTTCGGGCGCGGAAGACGATGAATATGCCGACAACCCCGACCATTTCATCACCGCCCCTTTGAGCGATGTGCTGAACACCCACCCCGAAGTTGCCCCACTCATGTCGCAAACCCAAGGCGCGTGGGAATGGCACGATGAACAACAGCAATTTGTTGCCGTGGCAGATTGGCAAGGGCAAAATTGATTTTCAGGCAGCCTGAAAAGCCTTTTTATTTACATCAATCAAATCATGATTCACAAAAAATACGTCAATATTGTTTTCGCATTTTACATGGCAGCGATGATGGCATTTATGATGTCGTGCGTGTTGGTGGCGGTCAATTCGGGCATAGGCAGCAACTACATGTTGCGCGTGCTGAAATCGTATGCCATTGCCATGCCCATTGCGTTTTGTTGCGTGTTGCTGGTGCGACCCATTGCCGTGTGGCTGACCAACAAAACCTTAAAACCCTAATTTAATGATACATAAGGAAAAAACATGAATACCATTCTCCCCAATTTAAACGGCGCAGGCTTAAAAATCGGCATTGTGCAAGCGCGTTTTACCAACGAAATCGGCAGCGCAATGGTGCAAGTGGCACACCAAAAATTATTGGAACTGGGCGTGGCAGACGAAAACATCACACTCGCCACCGTAGCAGGTGCTTTGGAAGTGCCATTGGCATTGCAAAACATGGCAGCCAGCGAAGAATATGACGCGCTGATTGCCTTCGGTGCCGTGATTCGTGGCGAAACCTACCATTTTGAATTGGTGGCAAATGAATCGGGTGCCGCCATCACGCGCGTGGGCTTGGATTTCAATATTCCCATCGCCAACGCCATTTTGACCACCGAAAACGATGAACAAGCCCACGTTCGCATTCAAGAAAAAGCCACAGATGCAGCGATTGTTGCCGTAGAAATGGCAAATTTGCTTTTGGCTTTAAGTGAATAAGCCGTTTTCAGGCAGCCTGAAAACCCCTCCCGCAACCCCATCAAACGAAAAACACCAAAATGACCGAACCCAAACGCCCCAACAAATCCCCACGCCGCCGTGCGCGTGAATTTGCGGTACAGGCTTTGTACCAATCCATGATGAACCAAAATACACCATTGGGCGACATCGCCAACCACCTGCGCGAACACACCGATTTCAAAAATGCCGATAAAGAATTGTTTAATCGCCTGTTTTTGGGTGCCAGCCACAACCAAAGCGATTACATGCAGCAAATCGTGCCGCATCTTGACCGCGATGAAAAAATGATTAACCCCATTGAACGCGCCATTTTGCTCATGGCAACGCACGAACTGAACGCCATGTTGGAAACCCCACACGCCGTGATTATCAACGAAGCGATTGAAGTAACCAAAACCTTTGGCGGCACCGACAGCCACAAATTCATCAATGGCATTTTGGACAAATTGGCAGCCCAGTTGCGCCCAGCCAAACAGCCCGAATCCGAAGCGTAAATCAACGCGAGTTTGGGATAAAAGTGATTGATAAATTTGGCGCATTGACAGTTATTTATCCCGAATTCACGTTAAATCAAAGCTGCCTGAAAAACCATTTCAGGCAGCTTTTGGAAATGCGTTTATGAAACCCAATTTAATTGATTTATTGCGCGATGCCCTCAACATCATGCGCATGCGTTACCAAGTTGCCGAGGCTTATGACTACGGCTTACCCGTGTTTGTTGCGGTGATGTTTGCCGTGGGTGCCATCAATGCCGTGGCAATGACCCCCTTGTTTGGCAACAGCCCAGCCGCGTTTGCCTTTGGCGTGTTGATGAGCCTAACCCGTTGGCTGGTACTCACACGCATGGCAGCCGAGATTTTGCGTCCCCACAAAAGCCCACGCATCCCCTTTTTGGGTTACACTTTGGCAGGCGAAGCCCTTGTTTTGCCACAGGTTTTGGTATTTTATTTTGAAACATGGGCATTGCCATTGTCTTTGTGGGCAACGTGGGCATTTTGGGCGCAAGCCATTGGTTTTTATCACATTAGCCAACAGAGCATGGGCAAAGTGGCGGTGGTGTATGTGGCGCATTGGTTGGTGTCGGTGGTGCTGATGAGCGTATTTTTGGCGATGTTTGTGGCAGAAGGCTGGTTTGATTGGACAATGATTGAGGTCAATTTCAAAAAATACACCGATTTGTACGCCAAATAATGCAATAACAAGGTTTCAGGCAGCTTTTCAACATTTCAGGCAGCCTGAAATCTTTGCAAAACTCGGTTTGTAGGGGCAGATTTCATATTTGCCCTGTTTAGACTTGCAGAAATTTTTATTTTTGGGACACCATGTAGGGTGCAACTTGTTGCACCAAGTCCATGTTTTATCAGGAAAATGGTGCAACAAGTTGCACCCTACACTCGTCCTATTTTTACATAAATTGAAAAGAGGCCGATATGAAATCCGCCTCTACATCAGTTTAAAAGTAGGTTTTGCAAAGGTTTCAGGCTGCCTGAAACCTTTTTTTGTGCAAACAAAATCAATTCGCAGCCGCCAAGCGATTGTGCAATTCATTGGCAAATGCCGACAAATCAAACTCCGTGCGGTTTTCAGGCAGCGTCAAAACCACAGGCAAGCGTGTCATGCCATTATTGCCAGCAGGATAAGCATAATTGCGCTGCATTTCATTGGTAATCAACAGCGAATCAAATTCCAAATGCACCATTTGCTCCTTAAAATCCTTGGGCATATGGAAAATGTTTTGATGAACCCCCCAAGCCGTTTGGCGCATTTCCTTTTTCAATTCGTCCAATTTTTCCTGTTGTTTTTCCTTGGTGTGCAACATTTTACCAATGAAACCAACGGGTTTTTCCATCAATTCCTGTTGCGCTGCCACTTGCTTAACCAAATCGCGATAAGGCTTAATTTGCTTGTTTACCCAATCGCGCACCTTGTTTAAGCCTTCTTGGGCGCGATTGTGGTGATTTGCCCAATCCACCTCGCTTTGATGCACAAACACTTCCGTGCGGCGTTTTTCCAAAAATGAAGCATAAGCCACCAGTTGTGCAAACAAAGTGGTTGCCGTTTCATTGCCCAACACAGCAGGCAGCGTTTGGAAATCCTGAAACGATTGCACAATGCTGCCAAATAATTGGCGCATGCCCACATACAAATATTCACACTCATCATTGTTTTTCGCCATTTTGGATACCGCTTGGGTCATCGGTTCCAAAATGCGTTGCGTGAGCAGTTTTTCGTATTGTTTCAAGCGTTCAGCCACCGCCACATCAATGTTTTGCACCGATTTAAATGGCTCAAACAACATCGGCAACAATACATCATCATGATATTGTTCAATTTCCGCAAAAAAATCAATGATGGCACGACTCACGCTCGCCTCAATGGTGATGACCAAATCAATTTGTTTTTTGAATTTGGCAATGTAAATGTCATCGCAATTTGCCAGCATTGCCGTGTTCAAAGCCACACCATTGAGCAGCACGCTGCCACCAAACAAGCGTTCCTCCAACAAAAATCGGCGAATGGTAAAGGGATTGACCGCATATTCCAAACTCGGCGCAATGGAAAACAAATATTTGGACGCGCGCACCACTTCCAGTTGGCGAATGCGTTGTTCTTGACGCAAAAATTGGTTCAACACTTCGTGTGGCATATCGGCAAGCTGACGATTGCGTAAGGTTTTAAACCAATAGCCAAGCAGTTGATGTTTCAAATAAACTTCGTTGATAAAGGTTTTGATAATGGGCAAATTTAAGCCGCGCACGGTTTTGGGAATCAGAAATTCTTTTTTCTGTTTGATGATGTCGGCGGCGGCATAAATGAATTCGGTGAGCAAGCGTTGTTTGGCGCGTTGTAATTGCACGCTGTCTTGCACGTCTTGTTTGTGGATTTGCCCAATCAGGTTTTCCAAAAATTCGGCAATTTTAACCACATCGTCCATGGTTTTGAGTGCATTCAAATGGTCGGGCAATTTCAGGGCAAACGCTTTCATGCGCTTGGCGTTGGCTGGCACTTGGGCAATGGCTTGTTCCAAATTGTCTGCCTGATTGTGATGATATTCAAAGATTTTTTGCTCGGCATTCCAAGCAATGCGTTTGGGTGCCAAAATTTGTTTGGCAACGTTTTGCCGCTCTTGTGCCGACATGGCTTTGAACAAGTCAAGCAAATGGTCTTGCCAAAACACGTCTATGCGCGGGTCAATTTGGTTGATTTGGGTACGCAGGGTGTAGGGAATGTGGTCAATCAAATCATGAATGGATTGATTGCTTGGTTGCTTGGTTGCTTGGTTGCTTGGTTGCTTGGTTGCTTGGTTGTCATTTTTCATCATCTTATTGAAAATAAAATAAAAAATAAATAGATGAATCATTTTAACACAGATTTGCACAATAGTGCATTTATTTACATTTTTGCCACAAAATCAAATGTGCCGTCATTTTCGTTGTGGGCAAGCATGACGGCACAATTCTGTTTCAGGCTGCCTGAAACCGCATTTTACCAATGCAAAGCCAAATTATCGCGATGAATCAATTCATCTTCAAAGGCATAGCCCAGTTTATCGGCAATTTCGTTGGCATGACAACGCACGATTTTTGCCGTTTCTGCGCTGCTGTAATTTGCCAAACCACGCGCAATTTCTGCGCCCGATTCGTTCAACACGGCAATCAACTCGCCACGGTGAAAATGACCGTTTACGCGCACCACGCCCACGGGCAACAAACTGCCATTTTTGTGCAACAAAGCCTGTTCTGCGCCTGCGTCCACGTTTACGCTGCCTGAAATTTGAATGTGTCCCAACAGCCATTGTTTACGCGCATTCACGCGGCTCAATTCGCTGGTAAACAGTGTGCCTATGCTTTCGCCTGTGCTCAATCTTTGCAACACATCGGTTTCGCGCCCCGATGCCACCACCGTGTTTGCGCCGCTCAAAGCCGCCCGTTTTGCTGCCAATACTTTGGTGTACATGCCGCCTGTGCCAACTCCTGTGCCTGCACCGCCTGCCATTTGGGTGAGATTGGGGTGGTTGGCGGCAATTTGGCTGATGAATTGGGCTTGGGGATTTTTGCGCGGGTCGCTGTCGTACAAGCCGCGCTGGTCGGTTAAAATGATGAGTGCGTCTGCGTCCACCAAATTGCTGACCAATGCGCCCAAGGTGTCGTTGTCGCCCAATTTGATTTCATTGGTGGTAACGGTGTCGTTTTCGTTAATCACAGGCACGATGTTTTGCGACAACAGGGTTTTGAGTGTACTTCGCGCATTCAAATAGCGTGTGCGGTCGCTCAAATCTTCGTGTGTGAGCAGAATTTGTGCCGTGTGCAAACCGTGTTGCGAAAAGGCGCGTTCATAGGCTTGGGCTATGCCCATTTGCCCAACAGCCGCCGCCGCTTGCAATTCGTTGATGGCGGTGGGGCGTTTTGCCCAGCCCAAGCGTTTCACGCCTTCGGCAATGGCTCCGCTTGACACCAAAATCACATCAACGCCATTTTGTTTGATGTGGGCGATTTGTTTTGCCCAATTATTGAGCGCGGATTGGTCTATGCCGCGTCCTTCGGCGGTAACGAGGCTAGAACCGACTTTCACAACCAATAATTTGGCGTGGGATAAATTTTGCGTATTCATGTTTCAGGCAGCCTTTTTGGGTAAATACAGATGAGAAAGGCAAATTGTAACGCAATTTAACGAATAAAGTGTTTTCAGGCAGCCTGAAAAATTATTTTTATTTTGAAAACAATATTCAAAAACAAAACAACACAATTTTTCTTGCCAAAAATGCGGCGATTTGATTTAATACACGCTTTCTAGGTCGGATAGCTCAGTCGGTAGAGCAACGGATTGAAAATCCGTGTGTCGGCGGTTCGATCCCGCCTCCGACCACCACATTCAGACAGCCCAAACATCGCGTTTGGGCTGTTTTTACATTGATTTTGGCTTGAAAAAGTGGTTTCAGGCAGCCTGAAACGGCATTTCCCCAAAACATTCACATAAGGAAAACATCATGCGTTGGCAAGGCAGAGAAAAAAGCACCCATTTTGAAGACAGACGCGGTTCATCAAGCGGTGGTGGGGGAGGTGGTCGCCCCACGATTATCGGCATTATTGTGTTGTTGGTGGGTGCGTATTACGGTGTGGATTTGAGTGGTTTGGTTGGCTCGCCACAAATGGGTGCGGTACAGCAGACCCAATCTGCGCCACGCCAAGTTTCGGTACAAGAAAAACAGTTGGAAGATTTAAGTTTGGTCGTTTTACGCGAAACTGAAAAAGTGTGGGGTGCATATTTTCAAAAACACAATCAGAAATATCCTGCGCCCACTTTGACGGTGTATAACGGACGCACCGCCACCGCTTGTGGCACAGGCGATGCCAATGCAGGACCTTTTTATTGCCCAGCCGACCAAAAGGTGTACATTGATTTGTCGTTTTACAACACGATGAAAAACCAGCTTGGTGCAGAAGGCGATGCGGCATTCGCCTACGTTTTGGCGCACGAAGTGGGGCATCATGTGCAAACGATTACGGGGACAATTCAAAAAGTCAATCAAATGCAACAGCGTGTTTCCAAAAAAGAAGCCAATGCCTTGTCGGTTAAATTGGAATTGCAGGCAGACTGCTATGCTGGCGTGTGGGGGCATTATGCTGAAAAAGACGGCTTGTTTGAACAAGGTGACATTGAAGAAGCCTACAATGCCGCCGAAGCGGTGGGCGATGACACTTTGCAACACCGCGCACAGGGCTACACCGTGCCACATACTTATACGCATGGCACATCGGCACAGCGCAAATCGTGGTTTGAGCGCGGTTTTAAAACAGGCGATGTGGCACAATGCAACACGTTTGCGGTCAAATAAATTTCGTTTAAAAACATTTGTTTGTTGATTTTTACGCTATTGATAATAATTTTTATTTGCAAAGTTGAGCGATTTTGTATACTATACGCCTACCAGCTACACAACGCAGCTTAAACGCAAGTTTGAACCAAGCAGTCAGTCGTGTATTTTGGTAGTGGTTTGTGTTCCTTTTGGGTCTCTTGTTTCTCCAAGCAAGAGACCATTTTTCTTGCGGTTTCAGGCTGCCTGAACGCACAAAAAGGGAAGATGAATGCACATCTGCCCTTTTGCCATCGTTTTAATCTGAAATTATTTTTTCATTTTATTGTAAATCGTCAATAAAATCACAGCCATGATGACCGATGCGATAAACCCTGCTGTTTCATCGGGTGCATACCAGCCCATGCCGCGTCCCACCACGCCTGCACCAAACGAACCTGCAATGCCCAAGAAAATGGTGGCAATCCAACCCATTGCGTCTTTACCAGGTTTGAGAAAACGCGCCAACAAACCCACAATCAAACCAATCACAATTGACCAAATCATTGTCTTTCCTTTGTGTTTCAGTTAATCAGGCGAAACAGTATAGCACAAAAAATGAGCCATTCTGTTGAATTGGGTATTTTTGATGAAAAATTGGTAAAGAAATGCGGTGGGTGTCATCTTGCGTTTCAGGCTGCCTGAAAGCCAATTTTTCCAGCAAAAATGTTAAAATACCCAGTTTTCAATTTTTCAGGCAGCCTGAACCATGTCCAAATACACCCCCATTCAAAACAACGACTTCATTCGCATTCGCGGTGCGCGCACCCACAATCTCAAAAACATTGATTTGGACATTCCCCGTCATCAACTGGTTGTGATTACAGGGCTTTCGGGTTCGGGCAAATCCAGCTTGGCGTTTGACACGCTCTATGCCGAAGGGCAACGCCGCTATGTGGAAAGCCTGTCGGCTTACGCGCGTCAATTTTTGCAGATGATGGACAAACCCGATGTGGATTTGATTGAAGGTTTGTCGCCCGCCATTTCCATTGAACAAAAATCCACCAGCCACAATCCGCGTTCCACCGTTGGCACGGTTACGGAAATCCATGATTATTTGCGCCTTTTGTATGCGCGTATCGGCACGCCCCATTGCCCCGAACACGGCTTGCCGCTCGCCAGCCAAACCGTTTCACAAATGGTTGATTTTGTTTTGCAATTACCCGAAGACACGCGCATGATGATACTCGCCCCAGCCGTGCGCGGACGCAAAGGCGAATTTGTGGATTTGTTTGCCGATTTGCAAGCGCAAGGTTTCGCGCGTGTGCGCGTTGATGGCGAAGTGTACACGCTGGACGAAGTGCCGAAATTGGCGAAAACCCACAAACACGATATTGATGTCGTGATTGACCGCATTAAAGTCAAACCCGATTTGCAACAACGACTTGCCGAAAGTTTTGAAACCGCCTTGCGACACGGCGGCGACCGCGCCATCGCCCTAGAAATGGATACCAATCAAGAACATTGGTTTTCCGCACAATTTGCCTGCCCCATGTGTTCGTACAGCCTGCCTGAATTGGAACCGCGCTTGTTTTCGTTCAACAATCCAGTGGGCGCGTGTCCGAGTTGCGATGGCTTGGGCAGCAACGATTTTTTTGACCCCAACCGCGTGGTTGCCCACCCCGAATTGTCGCTGGCGGCTGGCGCGATTGAGGGCTGGGACAAACGCAATCAATTTTATTTTCAAATGATACAATCACTTGCCCACCATTATGGTTTTGACGTGGACGAACAATGGTGCAGGCTGCCTGAAAACGTCCAAAAAATCATTTTACACGGCTCTGGCAAAGAAGTGATTAACTTCAAGTATTTATCCGAAAAAGGCGGCACATTTGAACGCCCCCACGCCTTTGAAGGCATTTTGCCCAATTTGGAACGCCGCTACCGCGAAACCGACTCCGAAACCATACGCGACAAATTGCGCGAATACCAAAGCCACCGCGCCTGTCCAAGCTGTGGCGGTGCGCGTTTGCGAAAAGAGGCACGATACGTTTTGGTGGGCGACACCGCCTTGCACGATTTGTCCGCCTTGCCCTTAAATCAAACACTTGAATTTTTTGAAAATTTGAAACTGGACGGCAACAAAGCCCAAATTGCCGACAAAATCCTTAAAGAAATCACCGAACGCTTGGGCTTTTTGATTAACGTGGGCTTGGATTATTTGAATTTAAGCCGTTCAGCCGAAACGCTTTCAGGTGGCGAGGCGCAACGCATACGCTTGGCAAGCCAAATCGGTAGCGGCTTAACAGGCGTGATGTATGTGTTGGACGAACCTTCAATCGGCTTGCACCAGCGCGACAACGACCGATTGTTGATGACCTTGAAACGCTTGCGCGATTTGGGCAACAGCGTGATTGTGGTGGAACACGATGAAGACGCAATCCGCCATGCCGATTTTGTCGTGGACATGGGCGTGGGCGCAGGCGAACATGGCGGTCGCGTACTCATTGCCGACACGCCCGATAAAGTCGCCCAATGCGAACATTCGGTTACAGGACAATATTTGAGCGGCAGAAAACAAATCAGGCTGCCTGAAAAACGCACCCCCGTTAATCCCGACAAAATGCTGGTTTTAACAGGGGCGCGTGGCAACAATCTCAAAAACGTTACCCTAGAATTGCCTTTGGGTTTAATCACTTGCGTAACAGGCGTTTCAGGCAGCGGCAAATCCACGCTGATTAACGACACCCTTGCCAAAATAGCCGCACGCGAACTCAACCGCGCTCACGAAGAACCCGCCCCCTACGATGAAATTCATGGCTTGGAACATTTGGACAAAGTCATCAACGTAGACCAATCGCCCATTGGACGCACACCGCGTTCCAATCCAGCCACTTACACAGGCTTGTTCACGCCCATACGCGAATTGTTTGCAGGCGTGCCATTGGCGCGAGAACGCGGTTACAGCGTGGGCAGATTTTCATTCAATGTCAAAGGCGGACGTTGCGAAGCCTGTCAAGGCGATGGCGTGATTAAAGTGGAAATGCACTTTTTGCCAGACGTGTATGTGCCATGCGAAGTGTGCCACGGCAAACGCTACAACCGCGAAACGCTGGAAGTGCGCTACAAAGGCAAAAACATCAGCGAAGTCTTGGACTTAACCGTAGAAGAGGCGCGTGAATTTTTTGATGCCGTGCCGACCGTGTCGCGCAAATTGCAAACGCTGATGGACGTGGGTTTGGGCTACATTCGTTTGGGGCAATCCGCCACGACCTTATCGGGTGGCGAGGCACAGCGCGTGAAATTGGCATTGGAATTGTCCAAACGCGACACAGGGCGCACTTTGTATATTTTGGACGAACCGACCACAGGTTTGCATTTTGCCGACATCGCCTTATTGCTGGAAGTGATACAGCGATTGAAAGGCAAAGGCAATTCCATTGTGATTATTGAGCATAATTTAGATGTGATTAAAACGGCGGATTGGATTGTGGATTTGGGGCTGGAAGGTGGTGCAGGTGGCGGGACGATTTTGGTTTCAGGCAGCCCTGAACAGGTGGTAAAATGCAAGGAAAGTCATACTGGTAAGTATTTAAAACAAGTTTTGGAGGTTTAACATCATGAAAGATGATACTAAAGATAAAAAGAGTATTCTAGTGGAGGGACACTCTGAAGGTAGTACAAACTTAGATGATGAGAATAAATCAATAAAACAAGAAATTAAAGATAATAGTATAAATTCGGGTGATTCTTTAAATGGTAATGAAAAATCCAATAATAATTTAGATGCTGTTGAGAAATATGATTTAACGATTAAAAATAGAATTTCAAGTCAAAACGATGCTAATAACGAGATTAGTAATATTAATAGTGATAATTCTTTAACGCAAGAAGACCTTGACAATATTTTAGGACAACATGAAAAATGGGTAGAAAGCCAAAATAAGGAAGGAAAACCTGCTAATTTATCGAATCTCATTTTAAGGAATCTTGATTTTCAAAATTACAATTTAACAGGAATTAATTTAAGTAGAAGTGATTTAAGAAAATCAAAATTAATAAGAGCAAATTTAACTAAAGCAGTACTTGCTGAATCTATTCTTATACAGGCTGATTTTACAGGTTCACACCTCCAGTATGCAAATTTACAAAAGGCGAGTTTAAAAGGTGCAGATTTACGCGGAGCTGACTTAAAGTATGCTGATTTGAGTAATGCTGATTTGCGTGGCTCATATTTGAGACGTGCTGACTTTAGTCATGCAAATTTAACCAGTACAGATTTAAGAGGTACTTATAGTAAAGGAGCAACTTTTTATGAAAATATTGGTTTATCAGAAAAAATACTTGAACATGCTCGCGATATTCAACAACATCAAGATGAAATTTCAGAGCTAAAAGAAAAATTAGAAAATAATGATAATCCTGAATCTAAAAAAGAATTAGAGAAAAAACTCGCTGATACTGAATATGAATTAGCAAGAGCACAACATAGATTTGATACTCACTACAATATTGACAAAGCAAAGGACTCGTTATCTGAATCGTTAGCAAATATTACAACACATTTAGATAATAGTAGTAAATCTGCAAAAGAATTTGGGATGATGGCAAAAGTAGTCATTATTATTAATTTTTTCTTACTTATGGTAATACCAATTTACTTATGGATAACGAAAGATTTTCCAGATAATAATTGGCATATTGCCTTTTATACATTTCCGGTTATTACATTAATCTTACTTGCTACAATGTTACTTAGGCATCAGAAGGCTTTGTTAAGTGAAATACGATATTTTTCAAATATGAAGTATCGTACAGAAGTATTCAGCGGATTATTAGAAGCTTCACAACATGTTGCAGCTAGTTTATCCACAGACGAAGACTCATCAAAATATGTTGTAGATACTTTTACACAAATTAGAGATAGTCTCATTTCTATGCAGCCACCTGATTCACAAACTGGCAATAACGATAAAGAAAACGAAACTGATAAAGTCCCCGAGATTTTGGGTAAGGTTATTGAGCAACTAGGTAAAAAATGAGCAAGCATAGGATGGGTACTTGCCTCCACAAGCAAGCGTAGGGTGGGTGCTTGCACCCACGCATTTTATCCCTAAACCACATTTTGTTTTTCAGGCAGCCTGAAAGCAAGAGTGGGTGGGCAACTTGTTGCCCACGCGGTTTGATAATGCACCACAAATCCATGTTTTAACGTGAAATATTTGATTTTAGGCTACCTGAAACAGAGCTTTGGGTCAGTGGAATATCAAAATCAAATTGATGGCAAAACACACACCGCGTGGGCAACAAGCAAGCGTAGGTCGGCTCGGAGAGCCGACCTACGCATAGCTATGTTATCCATACATGGCATTTTTCAGCCTGAAGCCTTTGTGAAACCCCAAAGCAATGCAACTGCTTTGGGGTTTTCAATAAAAATGGCAATATCTACCCAAACTTGACCCATTCATACCCATTAAACAGCCCTTTTCAGGTTGTTTGCCGCTTTCATCGTTTTGCGAGTCGGCAATATTTTGTTCCAAAGCCGCAATCATTTGGTGCAATGATAACAACACTTTCAAAGCCTCCAAACGAGCCAATCTGGCTTTAAGCTGGCGAATGTGGAGCGGTTCGGGCTGCCCAATAAACAAAATCCTGTTTCCAATTCAAGAAACAGGATTTCATAATATCAACCAAAAAAAGGAAATCATCATGTTTAAGCAAAAATTGCTTTAAAAATGGGGGTAGCGAGCTGTAATCTCGGCACTGGCTTTTTCAGGTGGGCTGCTGACTTCCGCCCCTGACCCGTTGCCCAAAATCGCCATGCGAGGCAACCCGCTACTTACTTTGCATTATAAAGGTTTGTTGGAAAATTTCAAGTCTTTTACAATTTAAGCTCATTTTCTTTACACACAAATGCGTATAATTAATTATTTTTTATCAATAAAATTCACAAGGAACCCTCATCATGAAATCGGATAACGCCCAATATTACGGCACAATCAGCCGCGCTTTACATTGGTTAATGGCATTGTGTTTCACATTTATGCTTGGCACCGCAGTGGCTTGGAACATGAACGAAGAATATTTCAGCCTGATGAATTACCACAAAGCCATGGGGTTTTTGCTGATGATTTTGGTGGTGGTGCGCGTGATTTGGGCAATCAAAAATCGCCACAATCGCCCTACTGCTGGCAATATTTTGGTTAAATTGGGGCATGGCGCATTGTATTTTTTGATGATATTGGTACCTTTGGTGGGTTTGCTGCGTCAATATGGCAGTGCGCGTGGCGATTTGAGCATTTTCGGTATCACGCTTTTGCCTGCCGCCCCTGAAAAAATTGAATGGATGAACAAACTGGGTGGCGCATTGCATGGCGAAGCGGCTTGGGTGTTGTTTGCGTTGGCTGGTGGACACATTTTGTTTGCCATTGCCCACCAAATTCGTGGCGAGAAAATCATCAATCGCATGGCAGGTCCGCGCAAGTGATTTTTCAGGCAGCCTGAAACCTTTGTAAGACTTGGTTTGTAGGGACAGATTTCATATCTGCCCCTTTTTTCTTTTAGATAATTTCAATTTTGTCAATAATTGGAAAAAAGGGCGGATATGAAATCCGCCCTTACGCCATTTCAGGCTGCCTGAAATCAAATTTTACACGAACCGCCCACGCAACCATCATCTTGCAAATCGGTTTGGGTATCGTCCGCGCCGTCTCGCGTGTTGTGGTAATACAATGTTTTTAAACCGTATTTGTATGCTGACAACAAATCTTTCAACATTTGATTCATTGGCACTTTGCCGCCTTCAAAGCGTTTGGGGTCGTAGCTGGTATTGGCTGAAATGGCTTGGTCGATGAATTTTTGCATGACGCCCACCAGTTTCAGGTAGCCATCGTTGCCACCCATTTGCCACAAGGTTTCGTATTGTCCGCGCAAACGGTCAAATTCGGGCACAACCTGTTTCAAAATGCCGTCTTTGGAGGCTTTGATGGATACCAAGCCGCGCGGTGGCTCAATGCCGTTGGTGGCATTGGCGATTTGTGAGCTGGTTTCGCTGGGCATGAGTGCGGTTAAGGTGCTGTTGCGTAAACCATATTTCACAATATCGGTGCGTAAACTTTCCCAATCGCAATGCAGGGGTTCGGTGCAGAATTTGTCCAAATCGGTTTTGTAGCTGTCAATGGGCAAAATGCCTTGTGAATAGGTGGTTTCGTGGAACAGGGGGCATTTGCCGTATTCTTTTGCCAAATTTACGGACGCTTTGAGCAGATGATATTGCATGGCTTCAAAGGTGCGGTGGGTCAAGCCGATTGCGCTGTCATCGCTGTATTTCACGCCATTTTTTGCCAAATAATAGGCATAGTTAATCACGCCCACGCCCAAGGTGCGGCGGTTCATGGTGGCGTGGTAGGCTGCCTGAACGGGGTAATCTTGGTAATCCAACAGCGCGTCCAAAGCGCGAACCACCAAATCTGCCAATGGTTCAAATTCGCCCAAATCTTCAATCGCGCCCAAATTGAAGGCGGACAAGGTACACAAGGCAATTTCGCCATTTTCATCGTTAATGTTGTTTAAAGGCTTGGTGGGCAAGGCAATTTCCAAGCACAAATTGGATTGGCGTACGGGCGCAACTTTGGGGTCAAAGGGGCTGTGCGTGTTGCAATGGTCCACGTTTTGAATGTAAATCCGCCCTGTGCCTGCGCGTTCTTGCATGAGCATGGAGAACAAATCGGCAGCAGGCAGGGTGCGTTTGCGGATATTGGGGTCGTTTTCGTATTGGGTGTAGAGGCGTTCAAATTCGTCTTGGTCGGCAAAAAAGGCTTCGTACAAACCTGCGACTTCGTTGGGCGAAAATAGGGTAATATCTTGATTTTTAATCAAACGGGTGTACATCAATTTGTTGATTTGCACGCCATAATCCAAATGGCGCACGCGGTTGTCTTCCACACCGCGATTGTTTTTCAACACCAGCAGGCTTTCGGCTTCAATGTGCCAAAGTGGGTAGAACAAGGTTGCCGCACCGCCGCGTACACCGCCTTGCGAGCAGGATTTGACGGCTGCCTGAAACATTTTGAAAAAGGGAATGCAGCCTGTATGCTGCGCTTCGCCACCGCGAATTTCGCTGCCCAAGCCGCGAATGCGCCCTGCGTTGATGCCAATGCCTGCGCGTTGTGAAACGTATTTCACGATAGAAGATGTGGTGGCGTTGATGGAATCCAAGCTGTCATCACATTCAATCAAGACGCATGAGCTGAATTGGCGCGTGGGGGTACGCACGCCCGACATAATCGGCGTGGGCAGGGAAATTTTGAATTGCGATACCGCGTCATAAAAGCGTTTCACATAATCCAAGCGTGTGGCTTTGGGGTATTTGGCAAACAGGCACATTGCCACCAAAATGTACAAAAACTGTGGGCTTTCGTAAATTTGTTTGGTAACGCGGTTTTGCACCAAGTATTTGCCTTCTAATTGTTTGACGGCGGCGTAGGAAAAGTTCAAATCGCGGTCGTGAACGATGTGGTCGTTGAGTTGGTCAAATTCGGTGCGGTCGTAGTCTTGCAAAATGTGGGGGTCGTATTTGCCCATTTGGGTCATTTTGACAACGTGGTCGTACAAATGGGGCGGTTCGTATTCGCCGTAAGCGATTTTGCGCAAATGGAAAATCGCCAAACGCGCTGCCAAATATTGATAATCGGGTGTGTCTTCTGAAATCAAATCGGCGGCGGATTTGATGATGGTTTCGTGAATGTCTTTGGTGTGAATGCCGTTGTAAAACTGGATATGCGATTTCATTTCCACCTGCGACACGGAAACATGGTTCAAACCTTCTGCCGCCCAGTCTAATACGCGGTGAATTTTGTCCAAATTGATGGCTTCCAAACGTCCGTCTCGTTTGGTTACTTTGAGTGTGCTGGTGTTCATAATCGTCTTCCAAAAGCAAATTTAATGGGGGCAATCATACGTTTTTTCAGGCAGCCTGAACAGTCTTGACAGATTTAAAATGTTGTTTTGTAATGAATTTGATTTTGAAATGGGTGTGTCGTGGCGTGTAAGTTTTTTGTAAACAGCAGCTTACCTTTGGCAACATTTTTTAGGCTGTCTGAAAAGCCCAAAAATGCCGTTTTGGATAAATACAAAGGGGTTTTCAGGCTGCCTGAAATGCTTTTATTGTAAACATTGTTGCGATTTGGCAACGGCTTTTTTGTATGAAAAAATGATGTTAAAAAGTGTAAACTTGGGGGTATTTGGTGGCATAATCACGACTTCTGTTTTCATTTCATCAAGGAAAAAACATGGACGGCTGGACACAGACTTTAAGCGCAGGTTCATTATTGGGCATTGCGGCTGGCGCAATTTTATTGATTTTATTCATGATTATCAAATTGCGGATACACGCGCTGCTCACACTGATTGTGGTGAGTTTGCTCACGGCAATCGCCACGGGTTTACCTTATGGTGCATTGGTTAATGATGTTTTGGTGAAAAACTTTGGCGGCACTTTGGGTGGTGTGGCGCTGTTGGTGGGATTGGGCGCGATGTTGGGGCGTTTGGTGGAAACATCGGGCGGCGCACAATCGTTGGCAGATGCGATGATACGCAGATTTGGCGAAAAACGTGCACCTTTGGCTTTGGGGGTGGCTTCTTTACTGTTTGGTTTTCCGATATTTTTTGATGCAGGTTTGATTGTGATGTTGCCGATTGTGTTTGCCACCGCAAGACGCATGAATGCAAATGTGTTGGCGTATGCTTTGCCGTCCATTGGCGCATTTTCGGTGATGCACGTTTTCTTGCCACCGCACCCAGGGGCGATTGCAGCAACGGAATTGTTGGGCGCGAACGTGGGCTATGTGCTGATTTTGGGCTTGCCTGTGGCATTGCTGACTTGGCTTGTGAGTGGCTATTGGTGGGGTTTGACGGCTGACAAAAAATTCCCCATTTCTGTACCCGATTTGGTGGCGGGCGGCAAACAAGATGACGACCAACCCCAAGCACCAGCCAGCGCAAGTTTGGTGATTGCATTGATGTTAATCCCCATGTTTTTGATTTTCATGAACACGGGTTTGCACATGGCAAGCTCCGCCAAATGGGTGGACGGTAAAGCGGAATGGGTGCAATTTTTGCGTATGATGGGTTCAACACCTGTGGCTTTGTTGATTTCGGTGTTGGCAGCGATGTATTTCTTGGGCAGCAAACGCGGTGTTTCAGGCAGTGCGTTGGAAAAAACGCTGGACGGCACACTTGCGCCTGTTTGCTCGGTGATTTTGATTACGGGCGCAGGCGGTATGTTTGGTGGCGTATTACGCGCTTCGGGCATCGGTAAAGCTTTGGCAGATACAATGGGGGATTTGGGCATACCTGTGTTGTTGGCATGTTTTTTGGTGGCGGTGGTGTTGCGGATTGCACAAGGTTCGGCAACTGTGGCATTGATGACAGCTGCCGCTTTGATGTCGCCAGCCGTAGCCAGTGCGGGTTTTAATGATTGGCAGTTGGCAGGTGTTGTTTTGGCAACGGCAGCAGGTTCGGTGGCAGCCAGCCATGTGAACGATTCGGGTTTTTGGTTGGTGGGCAGATTGTTGAACATGGACGAAGCCACCACGTTGAAAACGTGGACGGTCAATCAAACCCTGATTGCGGTAGTGGGTTTTGCGTTGTCGGCATTGGCGGTGTTTATTTTGGGTTGATTTGACATTTCAGGCAGCCTGAAAATGGCATAAAGGAAAAATCATGACAAAACATTATGTGATTATGGGTATTTGCGGTTGTGGCAAAACCACCATCGCGCAAAAATTGCAGCAACATTTGAATTGCCAATACGCAGAAGGCGATGATTTCCACACCCAAGCCAACCGCGACAAAATGGGCGCAGGCATTCCGCTCAACGATGATGACCGCGCCCCATGGTTGGCGAATTTGCGCGATTGGATGAGCCAGCAAGCCGAAAATGGTGCAGCACACAGCGTGGTAACTTGCTCGGCTTTGAAAAAAGCGTATCGGGACATTTTGCGCGGTGCGTTGGGCGAAGTGCATTTTATTCATCTGTCGCCTCCTGTTGAGGTAAACCGCGAACGCATGGCAGCACGCAAAGGGCATTACATGAAAGCCAATATGGTGGATTCGCAACTTGCCATTTTGCAGCCACTTGAAAGCGATGAGTTGGGTTTTGTGGTAAACAACGCAGGTTCGCCCGATGAAGTGTGGGTGGAAATGGTTACGAAAATTTCATCATAAAAAAGATTACTCACACCAAAACAGGCAGCCTGAAACATTTTCAGGCTGCCATTTTTCATTTTTTCCAATAGCTTGGCGTAAACAAAATGAATACGGTAAAAATTTCCAATCGCCCCAACAGCATAACCACCACACACAGCCATTTTTGCACATCGCTCAAACTGGCATAATTTTGGCTGGGCCCTACCGAACCTAAACCCGGCCCCGCGTTGGTGATGCACGCCACCACCGCCGTGAGCGCGGTAATCAAATCCAAGCCCGACATCATCAAGGCAAATGTGAACACCACCACCGTCATGAAATAAACAAAAATGAACGCCATAATCGCCATGGTAATGCGTTCGCTCAAACTGCGCCCGTTTACTTTGACGGTGCGGACGGCATTGGGGTGCAGCAATAAGGTCGTTTCGCGCAAGGAAAATTTTGCCAAGGCAATGACCCGCGCCAATTTAATCCCACCGCCCATTGAGCCTGTGTTTGCCAAAACATTGCTCAAAAAAAACATCCACAACGACACGATTAACGGCCATGAGGCAAAATCGGCATTGGCAAAACCGCTCGCCAAACCAATGGAAACGTAATTGAAACTGACATAACGAAACGCTTCGCCCAAAGTGTAAAAACCTTTGTATGCCAAATACAGGCTGCACACCACAATGCTGCCTGAAAGCAACAAAAGCATAATGCGGCATTCTTCATCACGCCAATAGTGCCACAGGCTTTTTTGGCGCAAGGCGGCAAAATGGTTGGCAAAATTGATGCCGCCAGCAATGGTTGCCAACATAATCACGGCTTCAATCGCCACCGAATTGAAATGGGCAATGCTGCTGTCGTGGGTGGAAAAGCCGCCCAAGGCAAACACCGACATGGCATGGCACACCGCATCAAACCAATTCATGCCCGCCACGCGCAATGCCAAGCACGTTAAAATGGTAAAAGCAAGGTAAATCAACCACAAACGTTTTGCCGTTTGGGAAATGCGTGGGGCGATTTTGTTGTCTTTTTCCATGCCAGGGATTTCGGCTTTGAACAGTTCCGTACCGCCCACGCCCAAAATCGGCAAAATCGCCACCGCCAGCACAATAATCCCCATGCCGCCCAACCAATTAAGCATGTGCCGCCAAAAATTCAAAGACGGTGCAAGTGTATCCAAGCCATTGATGACGGTTGCGCCTGTGGTGGTCAGTCCGCTCATGGCTTCAAAAAAGGCGTTGGTGAAACTCATGTCGTCAAAATGCAAATAAAACGGCATGGCGGCAACGGTGGCAAATCCCAACCACAACAACACCACCATGGTATAACCATCGCGCGGACGCAATTCTCGCT
This sequence comes from Alysiella filiformis, assembly GCF_014054525.1. NCBI lineage: Bacteria > Pseudomonadati > Pseudomonadota > Betaproteobacteria > Neisseriales > Neisseriaceae > Alysiella > Alysiella filiformis. The sequence continues at coordinate 2,376,948 of NZ_CP059564.1, read as the reverse complement.
GATACCGCCGCGTGAGCCACCACAATATGCCCGATACCAAAGTGGTCGCCAAGGCAGTTTCGCCAAATGCCATGAATGCGCTGTCTTGATAAATGAATGAAACCAAGGTGGGAAACAGGGTCAAAATGGCAAACAGCAAACTCAATTTGGACAGGGTGTGGATAATCGGTAAAAGTTTGTGCATGAAAAAACCGTTTCAGGCTGCCTGAAAAACAAAAGGCGGTTATTGTGCCACATTGTTTTTTGCTGTGCAAAATGATGATTTTCGGGCAGCATTTTGCCGCGCATTGGGTTAGAATGCAGACACACAAAGTAAAGAACCTGTATTCATCATCTGAATCGCTTGCAATCTTGCGAACACAGGTGCGAAATTGGGAGACAATGGCAATGCAATTTACCAACCCATTTACGGCAATTTGGCTGAAAAAAACCGCTTGGGTGCTGGGCATGAGTGTGGGCATAGGCTGTTTTGCCAGCGCAATGCTGCTGCCTTTTGTACCAAATATGAATGGCTGGCAACTGTCGTGGCACACCCTCAAAACAGACGCTTGGGGCGGTGCGCCGCATTCGGAATTTGTGTTGTTGCTGGTGGTAAAGGTGCTGATTGCGGTGTCGGCATTGGCATTGCTCAATCAACTCAAAGCGCGTTTGACTTTGAGTTTGGCGGGCATTTTTTTGGCATATGCTTTTGCGGTAATGGAAAAAATTTTGTGGAGCAATGGGCATACGCTGCTGCTTTGCGCCCTAATTGCGCTGTTTGTGGCGATGTACAGCTTGCCTGCACAAGAGCCATTTCACCCTGTGCTGTTTGCCATCAACACCTTGATTTTGATTTATGTTTTTCTGATTGTGATGAGTGAACCCATCGTGCCAAGCACATCGCCATAAATTGCACTTATCGGCAAAACAGTTGCCAAAGCCCACTTCTGATAGCACAATTTAGGCTGTTTGTTTCTTTTCAGGCAGCCTGAAACCATGTCTCACGAAAAATCTTGTTTTCATTGCGGTTTACCCGTTCCCGACCACATTCAGCTTACCGTCATCTACGAAAACCAAGCCCAAGCCACCTGCTGTGCAGGCTGCCAAGCCGTAGCGCAAAGCATCATAGACGCAGGTTTGGGCAACTACTACAAAAATCGCACCAGCCAAGCACAAAAAGCCGAATTGCCCCCCGATGAAATTTTGGCACAACTGAAATTGTACGACTTGCCCGAAATGCAAGCCGAATTTGTGGAAACGCTGCCTGAAAACGCCAAAGAAGCCATGCTCATGTTGAGCGGCATCACTTGCGCGGCGTGTACATGGTTGATTGAACAGCGATTGTTGCGTTTGGCAGGGGTCATCAAAGTGGAACTGAATTACAGCACCCAAAGGGTACGCGTGCGTTGGGACGCGGCGCGTTTGAATTTATCCGATATTTTGTATTTGATTCAACAAATTGGCTATTCCGCCGCGCCCTACGACCCCCAAAAAATGGAAGTGCAAGCCCAACAAAATCGCAAAAAAATGCTGATACGCATGGCGGTAGCAGGCTTATCCAGCGCACAAACCATGATGTTTGCCATGCCCACCTATCTTTACAATGATGTGGAAACGCAATACCTGACCATTTTGAATTGGGGCGGATTGATTATGTCGCTGCCTGCCATGTTGTATGCCGCGCAACCGTTTTATTTGGGCGCGTGGCGCGATGTGAAAAACCAGCGTTTGGGCATGGATACGCCTGTGGCTTTGGCTTTGACTTTGGGTTTTGCCATGAGCGTGTACGGCTTATTGGGCGGATTGAGCATGGATATGCACTTTGCCAGTCTGTCCATGTTTGTGTTTTTTCTGTTGATTGGGCGATTTATGGAATTGTCCATGCGGCACAAAGTGGGCGATGCGGCGGAGCGTCTGGTCAAACTCGTGCCTGCATTTTGCCACAAGCTGCCACATTATCCCGATGAAAACAGCGAAGAAACCCCCGTTATCGCTTTGCAAAAAGACGATGTGATTGTGGTACGCGCTGGCGAAGTCATACCCATAGACGGCATGGTGCTGCAAGGCGAAAGCGAAGTGAACGAAGCCATGCTCACAGGCGAAAGTTTGCCCATTGCCAAGCGTTCAGGCAGCCTTGTTACCGCAGGCACGCTCAATTTGCACAGTCCGCTCATCGTGCGTGTGAGTCAAGTGGGGCAACAAACGCGCTTGGCACACATCGTCAAATTGCTCGATACCGCCCTGTCGCAAAAACCGCGTTTGGCAGAATTGGCGGAACGTTATGCGTCTTGGTTTACCTTTGCCGTGCTGGTGTTGGGTGTGCTGACTTTTGGCATTTGGTTTTATTTGGCAGATGTGGCTACGGCTTTGTGGATAACCGTTTCGCTGTTGGTGGTAACTTGCCCTTGCGCTTTGGCATTGGCAACGCCAGCCGCTTTGGCAGCCAGCACAGGCAAATTGGCAAGTTCAGGCATTTTGGTGGCGCGCGGTCATGCTTTGGAAACCTTGGCGCACATTTCCGATGCGGTGTTGGACAAAACGGGGACACTCACGCAAGGCAAATTGTCGGTGCAAGCGTGGCACAATGTTTCAGGCAGCCTGAACAACGATGAACTGATTGCCATCGCCAAATTGTTGGAGCAACAATCCGAACACCCCATCGCCCAAGCCATTTTGAATTTGCCACACACCGCCACCGCGCCCCTGCTCATTGCACAAAAATTGAACAAAATCGGACACGGCGTATCGGCACAAATCACGTTTCACAATCAAACGCAAATTTGGGCGATTGGCAAACCTGAATTTGTGGCAGACATTTCAGGCAGCCTGTCGCCACAATGGGCAGAATGGGCAAAACAAGGCAGCTTAATCGCCTTGGGCAACCAGCAAGGTTTTCAGGCAGCCTTTATTTTGCAAGACACGGTCAAACACGATGCCGAAAACATGTTGCAAAAATTGGCTCAACAAAACATCAATTTACACATTTTGAGTGGCGACAACGAAGCCGCCGTATCCCAATTGGCGCAAACCCTAAACATTGCCCACCACCGCGCCAACGCCACGCCCGAAGACAAACTGCACTATGTGCAAACCCTGCAACAGCAAAACAAGCGCGTTTTGATGTTGGGCGATGGGATTAACGATGCGCCCGTGTTGGCAGCCGCCGATGTGTCGGTTGCCGTGGCAGGTAGCGCAGATGTGGCACGAGATGGCGCAGATGTGGTGTTGCTGCACGATGATTTGGCGGCATTGCCCACCATGTTGTTGCAAGCCAAACGCACACAAAAAATCATTCAACAAAACCTGTGGTGGGCAACAGGCTACAATTTGCTGGTTGTGCCGATGGCGATGTTGGGCTGGGTAACACCCCTGTTTGCCGCCATAGGCATGAGTGCCAGCTCACTGATTGTGGTGTGGAATGCCTTGCGATTGCGAAAATGATTTCAGGCTGCCTGAAAACGGTGGCTTAATGATTGGGGATATTGAAACGATATTGTTTACTGTATCCACACATTGCATTTTTCAGGCAGCCTGAAATCATCAAATCCATTACAATACCCGCTTTGTCATTGAATCATTTGTTTGAAATGCCATGTGGAAAGCAAAGTTTCTTGTATTTTTGTTTATCAATATGTTGCCCATTGGTTTGTGGGCAGCCACACCCACACTCAATCAAGTCAGCGGCATGGTTTCGCCACAAAAAGACAGCCGTTTCACACGCATTCCCAGCAAATACACCAACAAAACCGAATACATTCAAAAAGATGTCATGCCCGATTTGGAACGCATGATACGCGCAGCCCGTCAAGATGGCGTGAACATACGCGTGATTTCCGCCTTTCGTTCTTATTCACATCAGAAAAACATTTGGCAACGCAAATGGCAACGCACTTCGGGGCGCGATAAAACGCGTTTGCGCGTGATACTGCGCTATTCCAGTCCACCTGCTTTCAGCCGCCACCATTGGGGGACTGATGTGGACGTAAACAGTTTGAAATTGAGCTATTGGGCAGGCGTTGATGGTCAAAAAACGCTGGGTTGGTTGCAAAAAAATGCGCGAAAATTCGGTTTTTGCCAAGTCTATGCACACGGGCGCAATGGCGGTCATGCGGAAGAAATCTGGCATTGGTCGCACATGCGTACTGCACAACCGTATTATCAAGTTCGCATGAAAAACATCAAAAAAATAAATGATTTAAATGTTTCAGGCAATCATCTTTTAACGCCCAAATTGTTGAAAAGCTATGTTGTGTCGGTGAAAAGCTGTGGTTTGTGATGATGGCGCATGGTGTTTTTCAGGCAGCCTGAAACCTTTGCAAAACTCGGTTTGTAGGGGCAGATTTCATATCTGCCCCGTTTAGGTTCGCAGAAATTTTCATTCTTATCAATAAATTGAAAAAAGGGCGGATATGAAATCCGCCCCTACGTCAGTTTAAAAGTAGGTTTTGCAAAGGTTTTAGCCTTTCAGTACACGACATTTTTTGATATTGCCACAAGCCTACCCCCTCCCCCTATGCAAGGGGGAGGGCTGGGGTGGAGGTTAGAAACGCAACGTACCACCCCCACCCTAACCCTCCCCCGCCAGCAGGGGAGGGGACCGGTTGCAGGCAGCCTGAAAGATTTTTGTCGTGTACTGAAAGGCAGCCTGAAAACCGATTTCTCCGTTTTTAGGCTGCCTGTTTTCATTCAAACGCGATTACAGCGTACGCGCCACTTCCACCACGTCAAAGCATTCCAGTTGGTCGCCTTCCATGATTTCATTGAAGTTTTTAATCATCAAACCGCATTCAAAGCCCATTTTCACTTCTTTTACATCGTCTTTAAAGCGTTTGAGCGATGACAATTCACCCGTGTGAATCACCACATTGTTGCGAATCAAGCGCACTTTGCTGTCGCGTTTGACCAAGCCGTCCGTAACCATACAGCCTGCAATATTGCCGACTTTGGACACCGTAATGACTTGGCGGATTTCCACCGTACCCGTGATTTGTTCTTTCTCTTCGGGCGACAACATGCCGCTCATTGCCGCTTTCACATCGTCAATCGCATCGTAAATGATGTTGTAGTAGCGGATTTCCACGTCTTCGGTTTCTGCCAATTTACGCGCAGCATTGTCCGCGCGCACGTTAAACGCAATAATCAACGCACCCGAAGCAATCGCCAAGTTCACATCACTTTCAGAAATGCCGCCCACGCCACTGTGCAAGACTTGTACACGCACTTCATCGGTGGACAATTTTTGCAGGCTGCCTGCCAAAGCTTCGTAAGAACCTTGCACATCTGCTTTGATGATGATAGACAAGTTTTGTGCTTGATTTTCGCCCATGTTGTTGAACATGTTTTCCAATTTGGCGGCTTGTTGTTTTGCCAAACGCACATCACGGAATTTGCCTTGACGGAACAGGGCAACTTCACGCGCTTTTTTCTCGTCCGCTAACACCAGCGCGTCTTCGCCTGCATTGGGTACGTCCGACAAACCCAAAATTTCTACGGGGATAGAAGGACCAGCCTCGTCAATAGGTTTGCCGTTTTCGTCCAACATGGCGCGGATTTTACCGAACGTGGTGCCAGCCAACAGCATATCGCCTTTACGCAAAGTACCGCTTTGCACCAACAAGGTGGCAACCGCACCGCGACCTTTGTCCAATTTCGCTTCCACAATCAAGCCTTTGGCAGGTGCTGCGACTGGGGCTTTCAATTCCAACACTTCCGCTTCCAACAACACGGCTTCCAACAATTTGTCAATGTTGATGCCGTGTTTGGCAGACACGTCCACAAATTGCACATCGCCACCCCATTCATCGCACACGACTTCGTGTTGGGTCAATTCTTGGCGAATGCGTTCGGGGTTGGCGGAATCTTTGTCAATTTTGTTCACGGCAACCACAATCGGCACACCTGCGGCTTTGGCGTGGGCAATGGCTTCAACGGTTTGCGGCATCACGCCATCATCGGCTGCCACCACCAAAATCACGATGTCGGTGGCTTTTGCACCACGCGCACGCATGGCGGTAAAAGCTTCATGACCAGGGGTATCCAAAAACGTGACCACACCGCGTGGCGTTTCCACATGATACGCGCCAATGTGTTGCGTAATGCCACCAGCCTCGCCCGACACCACGCGCGTTTTGCGAATGTGGTCAAGCAGCGAAGTTTTACCGTGGTCAACGTGTCCCATCACGGTAACAACGGGTGGACGTGGCAACATTTCCGCATCAACATGGGTGCTGTCATCGTTCAAGAAGGCATCTGGGTCGTCAATGGCGGCAGGTTTGCCGATGTGTCCCATTTCTTCTACCACGAGCAGGGCGGTGTCTTGGTCAAGCGATTGGTTAATCGTAACCATCATGCCCATTTTCATCAGCGTTTTGACCACTTCCACGCCTTTTACTGCCATTTTGTGCGCCAAATCGGCTACGGTAATGGTTTCAGGCACCAGCACTTCGTGAACCACAGGTTCGGTTGGGGCTTGGAATGCGTGTTGGTTGGGCGCGAGTTTGAGTTTTTTCGCTTTTTTGTTGCCACCGCGTACGCGCTCATCATCGCCACCTGCATTGCGGCTGTCGTTGCGACCGCCTTTGACGTTTTTGCCACCTTTGCCTTTGGGTGCGTCATCATCGCGACTGTGGCGGCGGTCGTCTTTTTTGCGGCTGCCGCTGCTGGGGTTTTCATCGTTCAGGCTGCCTGAAACGGGTTTGGCGACTTTTTCAGCAGGTTTGCTGGCTTTGTCGTTGGTTTTGGCGATGGGTTTGGGGGATTTGGTTTCTGCTGCTTTTTGTGCCAATTTTTCTTCGGAAGGCTTGGCGGTGCGTACGCCTTTGCCGTCTTTGCCTTCTTTTTTGGCGGCGGCAGCCAAGCGAGCTTCTTCGGCAGCTTGGGCTTTGGCGGCTTCGCGGCGTGCTTGGCGTTCGGCGCGTTCTTGTTTTTCGCGCAACAGGGCTTCTTGGGCTTCGCGGCGTTTGCGTTCTTGCTCGGCTTCGGCTTCGCGGCGAGCAGCTTCTTCAGCGTTTACCACTTCAACCAAAGTGGGAACGGCTTCGGGTGCGCCATCTTTGTCTTTGTTTTTATTGCGATTGCGACCGCCACGAGAGCGTTTGCGTTTTTCTTTGGTTTCGCCATTTTCGCCAGCAGGTGCATTGTCGCTGGGCGCGGCAGGGGCTTTTTCAGGCTGCTTTTCGCTGCTGTTTTCGGTGCTTACGCTGGGCGTTTCGGGGCTGTCTGCAACGGTTTCTTTAACCGTTTTTGCCGTTTCGGATTTGGCAGACTTGGCGGCTTTGGCAGCTTTCAATTTGGCAGCTTCTGCTTCAGCGGCGGCTTTTTTGGCGGCGCGTTCCGCGTCTTCGGCAGACAAAGGGGCAGACGCATTTTCAGGCTGCGGTGCGGTGTTGGCAGGAGCGGGTGTGGCAGGGGTTTCGGTTTTGGCGGTTTGGGCAGATTGTTCTGCTTTCAGTTGCGCCAACATTTCCTCGCGCGACATTTTGACTTTTTTGCCGCCCTTGTGTTCCACTTCGGGTTTGTTATTGCGATTGTTACTCATGTTTGTGTTCCTTATTCTGCGTCATCGGCAAACCAGTGCGCGCGTGCTGCCAAAATGACTTGTTCGGCTTCTTCTTTGCTCACGCCTGTGATTTCAATCAATTCATCAATCGCCAATTCAGCCAGTTCATCGCGGTTGGTGATGTTGGCATCAACCAAGTCGCGCAACATATCATCGTCCATGCCTTCCAAATTGCGCAAATCATCGGCGATGTTGTTCAATTTTTCTTCGGCAGCCAATTCTGCTTGCAGCAGCACTTCACGCGCTTTATTGCGCAGATTTTCAGCCAGCGCATCGTCCACGCCCTCAATGTCGGTCAAATCGCTCATGGGGACGAAAGCCACTTCTTCCAATTCGGTAAATTCAGCGTCAATCAGGGCTTGGGCAATGTCTTCGCCCACATTCAGTTGCGACATGAACATATCGCGCAAGGCATTGGCTTGTGCCAAATCGCGTTCTTGGGCTTCTTGTGAAGTCATGATGTTCAGTTGCAAGCCAGTTAATTCTGCTGCCAAGCGCACGTTTTGTCCGCCGCGACCGATTGCCAAAGCCAGTTGGTCTTCTTCCACAATCACGTCAATGGCGTTTTTCTCATCGTCAATCACAATGCGCGACACTTTGGCAGGCGAGAGCGCGTTAATCACAAATTCTGCCGTATCGTCAGACCACAACACCACATCAATGCGTTCGCCACCGATTTCGTTTGAAACGGCATTCACGCGCGAACCGCGTACGCCAATGCAAGTGCCTTGTGGGTCAATGCGTTGGTCGTTGGATTTGACGGCGATTTTGGCGCGTTGTCCTGCATCGCGTGCCACTTCGCGGATTTCCAACAAGCCATCGGCGATTTCAGGCACTTCTTGTTCAAACAGTTTACGCAAAAAGTCGTTAGAAGAGCGGCTCAACAAAACCTGTTTGCGACCGCCATTGAATTCTTCCACTTTCAAAAACAGGGCGCGAATGCGGTCGCCACCACGATAATTTTCGCGTGGCAGGCAATGTTCGCGTGGAATGAGCGCGTCCAATTTGGGGGCGATTTCCACGATGATGCCGTGGCGTTCCACGCGTTTGACTGTGCCAATCACAATGTCTTCGCGGGTGGACAAAAAGCCGTTTAAAATTTGTTCGCGTTCGGCATCGCGGATTTTTTGTAAGATGATTTGTTTGGCGGTTTGGGCGGCTTGGCGACCAAAGGCTTCGTTGGGAATGTCTTCTTCGTAATATTCGCCAACGGCAATTTGGATTTCAGGCTGCTCTTCTTGAATTTGCTCGATGGTTTTTTCCAATTCGGGGTAGGTGTAGTCCAAATCTTCTACGATTAACCAACGGCGCACGGTGCGGTATTCGCCTGTTTCGCGGTGAATGCGGACTTCCAAATCCATGTGTTCGCGGTCGGCTTTTTTCTTGGCGGCAATGCCCAAAGCCACTTCAAGGGCTTCAAACACCACATCGGGTTCTACATTTTTTTCGCTGGCAAGGGCTTCTGCCAAGGCTAAAATTTCGCGGCTCATTTTGCCATGTTCCTTATTTTAAATATCAAAATGGGGTGGGGCGTTTCAGGCTGCCTGAAAGCGCATTGCGTGAAAAATCAAAATTTGAATTCGGGTTTAATGCGGGCTTTGTCCACATTATTCAGTTCAATTTGGGCGGTTTTGCCGTCAAACGATACGGTGATGGTTTGGGTGGTTTCGTCAAAGCCTTCAATTTTGCCGATGAAGTTTTTTTGTCCATCAACGGGCAGGCGGGTTTTGATTTTGGCTTGGCTGCCTGTAAAGCGAACAAAATCGCTGGCTTTTTTCAAGGGGCGGTCAAGACCGGGGCTGGAAATTTCCAAGTTTTTGTAGTCCACATCTTCCACCAAAAACACGCGGCTCAAATGGTTGCTGACGGTGGCGCAATCTTCTACGGTAATGCCTGTTTCATTGTCAATGAACACGCGCAAAGTGCCTTGGGCGGTCAGTTCAAAATCCACCAATTCGTAGCCCAATGCGGGCAGGGTTTTGTCTAAAATGTTTTGTAAATCCATGTTTTTGTTTCGTTTCTGTGTCGCATAAAAACAAAAAAATGACCGCGCGGGTCATTTTTCGTTGGGATTGAAAAATTTGATTTATTATAATGCTTTTTCATTGAAATGAAAAGGTTTTCTGCAAAAGATTTTTTCAGGCAGCCTGAAAATGTGGGGCTGCCTGAATTTTATTTTGCCGCATCGGTGTGCATTTGTGCCAATTCGCGCTGTTGTTTGTCGTAGGCTTCTTTTTGGTGATAGTAAATTTGAAAAATGCACGCATCGCCGCATTCGCTGCCGCAACATTCCCAATCTTCGGGTGGGGTGGGGGGCGGCAACAATTCATCAGGCTTCGGGGTCGTGTCCATCGCAAATTTCCAAAATTGAGCCAGCAAATTCAATCACATCGCCACCGCGAATTTTGGCGGTTTTGCGCGTTTCCACTTCGCCATTGCGTAAGACTTCGCCTGCGGCAATGGCGGCTTTGGCTTGACCGCCACTTTCAGCCAGCCCCGCCAATTTCAGCAAATCGCACAGGGCGATGTATTCTTGTTCTTCCAAATAAACTTGTGCTTGCATGGTGTTTTTTCCTAACATTAACGCGCGTTTTTCATCAAACGTTGTTTTTCGCGTTTCCAATCGGCTTCTTTGCTGGCTTCGCGTTTGTCGTGCAATTTTTTGCCTTTTGCCAAGCCGATTTCGGCTTTGATTTTGCCACGATGAAAGTGCATATTGAGCGGCACAATCGTGTAGCCAGCGCGTTCGGTTCTGCCAATTAACTTGTTGATTTCGCGCTGATTGAGCAGCAATTTGCGCGGACGAACAGGGTCGGGCTTGACGTGTGTGGACGCGGTGGGCAAAGCCGTGATGTGGCAGCCAACCAAATAAAATGCGTCTTTTTTCCAGTAAATATAGCTTTCTTTGAGCTGCACGCGACCTGCGCGTATGGCTTTCACTTCCCAGCCTTGTAGTACCAAGCCTGCCTGAATTTGCTCTTCAATATAATAATCGTGAAAAGCCTTGCGGTTGTTGGTAATGGACATTTTGTTTTCCTTATCTTTCAAATATTTGGCAATGAGATGGGGATATGCGGTGTCAAATTCAAAATGTGGCGTATCCAGTTGCCAAAGCGGTATTTTTCGTAAATGTGGGGCGGCAATTCGTGATAGGGCAAAGCCAAAAATGCGCTTATTTTATCAAAGTCTTGCCCGTCCCAAATGCAAACGTTGTTGGGGTGGTAAAAATCGTAGTGGGCGATTTCGTGGTTGGTGGTAATCAGCTTTTTGCGGTAGCCCAAGGCTTCAAAACTGCGAAAGGATAAACCATGATGCACGGGCGTTTTGAAATCCACCAAAATGCGGCTGTTTTGCAAACGCGCCAAATTGTCTGCAAAACCATAGGTTTGCCCACTGACTGTAACATTATGGGGATAAAGTGGGCGCAATGTTTTTTCGTGGCGCACGGCACAGCCCACGTTAAAATCCAATTTTAGCCCATGCGCTTGGGCAAATTGGGCAAATTGACTGATTTCTGCCACACGTTCATCCAAATGTGCGCCAACAAAATAGCAATCGTTTTGCGGATTGTGTGGCAAAGGCGGCAGGTGGTCAAAATAAAAATTGGTGGTGGGCAAAAAACGGTGTTCAGGCTGCCTGAAATCGTGCGGGTCAAACAGAAAAAATCGGTCAAATTGTTCAATATAATCATTGACTTCTGGGTATCGTCCAATGCCGTCCCATTGGTATGCCACCCATTTTGCGACATGGGGCTTTAATTGTTCAATCAAAGCCAAGGGGTAAATATCGGGGCGAATGAACAAGGCGAAATCAAATTGTTCTATTTTTTTGATTTCATTTAAAATGGTTTCTTTTGCCAAGCGAAATTGCAAGTTTTGTTTGGCTTTCTTTTCTTGCAAAAACAGTTGGCGAAATTTGGTTGCCAAGCGCGTGGGCAAATTGGGATAGCGAAACTCGGTATGAAAAAAATGGGAAATATTGCACACATGAAAACCGTGGTATTTCAAATTTTCTTCAAAAATCAAATGCAAATTGTGGTTGGTTGGCATTGCCAATAAAATGTTTTTTGCGCTCATGGTGTGGTGTTTTCAGGCTGCCTGAATATCATTGCGGGGCTAAAATGCGGTGTATCCAGTTGCCAAAGCGGTATTTTTTGTAAATGTGGGGCGGCAATTCGTGATAGGGCAAAGCCAAAAATGCGCTTATTTTATCAAAGTCTTGCCCGTTCCAAATGCAAACGTTGTTGGGGTGGTAAAAATCGCAGTGGGCGATTTCGTGGTTGGTGGTAATCAGCTTTTTGCGGTAGCCCAAGGCTTCAAACACGCGAAACGATAAACCTTGATGTTGCTGTATCACAAAATCAACCAACACTTTGCTTTGCTGGGCTTTTTTGATGTTTTCGGCAAAGGGTGTGGCTTGGGCAAAATGCAAATGTTGTATGCCTTGACCTGCAATTTGGTGGGCGACACGCTCGGGGTGTTTGCTGATAAAGGTAAAATCCAAAGGCAAATGCGCTTTTTGGGCGTGGGCGACAAATTGGCGTATGCTCTCGGTGCGGCTGGGTTCGTATCCACCGATAAAATAGAGATTGTCGTTGCTGTTTGGGGTGGTTTCAAGCGCATCATCAAAATAAAAATTGCAGGCTGCCTGAAAACCATATTGTGGGTATTTTGCCACATCGCTGTGGTCAAACACAAAAAATCGGTCAAAATAGCCCACATATTCCAAAATATCGGGGTAGCGGTCTATGCCGTCCCATTGATAATTCACGCAAATTTGGCTGTGTTGGCGAATTTGGGCGATGATTTTTTGGGATACACATTGGCGCGTATGCACAGGGCATAATCGGCTTTTTGGGGCGAAAGGGTGTTTAATTTTTGTTCAATGGCGTTTTCATACAAATAATAATGTAATTGTTTTTGATAATCTTGGTCGCCTTTGATTTTTTTGTGATACCAATTTTTGACGCGGCTGATGAGATTGGGATAATGCGTTTGGCGATTGCCATAGCACAAATTGATGACATGATAACCGTGATAACGCAAATTGCGTTCAAGGCATTGGTCTAAACCATACAGCGATGGCATGGCTAAAATCAGGGTTTTTGCAGTCATGTTTTGTCCCAAATGCTGCCTGAAAGGGGGGGTCAGGCAGCCTGAAAATTATTCGCCGCGAATAAACGCTTCCACCGCCTCTTGCGACACCAGCGCGGCACAGCTTACGCGGTTGTCAATGCGTTTTGCCAAGCCTGCCAAGACTTTATTGGGCGTGCATTCGGCGGTGCGGGTGTAGCCTTCGTTTGCCAGCAGTTGTACGGTTTCTGTCCAGCGCACGGGGCTGTAAAGTTGGCGCACCAAAGCGTCTTTGATTTCATCGGCTTGGCTGTGGCTTGCCACGTCCACATTGTGAATCACGCGGATTTGTGGGGTGGCGATGTCCACGTTTTGCAAAGCCAAAGCCAGTTGCTCGGCAGCAGGTTTCATCAAGCGACAATGCGATGGCACCGACACGGGCAAAGGCAAAGCGCGTTTTGCGCCTGCTGCTTTGGCGGCGGTCATGGCGCGTTCTACGGCGGCGGCGTTGCCCGCAATCACCACTTGCCCTTGCGAATTGAAATTGACGGCTTCCACCACATCGCCTTGTTCGGCGACGGCGCAAATTTCGCGGACTTTATCATCGTCCAAACCCAAAATGGCTGCCATTGCGCCTTCGCCTTGTGGCACGGCATTTTGCATGAGTTGGGCGCGTTTGCGTACCAGTTGCACCGCGTCTTCAAATTTCAGGCTGCCTGCCACCACCAAAGCGGTGTATTCGCCCAAGCTGTGTCCTGCCACCACATTGGGGGCAACGCCACCTGCTTGCAAATAAGCGCGGTAAGTTGCCACGCCAGCCGCGAGCATAATCGGTTGGGTGTTTACCGTTTGGGCGATGAGGTCGCTGTCGCTGCCGTTAATCATTGCCCACAAATCTTGCTGCAACACTTGGGAGGCTTGCTCAAAGGTTTCTTTCACAACGGCAATGTGTTCAAAGCCGTTCATCATGTTCAGGCTTTGCGAGCCTTGTCCTGCGAAAAAGAATGCGAATGACATGGTATCAAAATCCTTGTTTATCAAAATCAATTTGGGGCGCATTGTAGCGATTTTATGGCTGGGCGACAATGTTTCAGGCAGCCTGAAACGGTTTTTTTCAATACATCAAATCCCCACAAAAATCGCCAAAAAAACCGCTAAAATGCGGTAAAATAACGCAAAAATGCTTTTCAGGCTGCCTGAATGCACACGCACGCGGGCTTTTTTACTAACCTTTTGATTATGAAAGAGATTGATGACCTACATTTTAATCTACACCTTTATTTACTTGTTTTTTGCGGTGGTGGCGGTGCTGTCATCACAAAAATTGGGTTTGGGTTCGGTGCTGGGCTATTTGATGGCGGGCATTGTGATTGGACCCACATTGGGTTTGGTGGGAAAAGAAGCCGAATCCATTCAACACATTGCCGAATTTGGCGTGGTCATGATGCTGTTTTTGGTTGGTTTGGAGCTTGCCCCACAAATGCTGTGGCAAATGCGCCATAAATTGCTCGGATTGGGCGGTTTGCAAGTGCTGGGTTCGGTGGGGGCGATTGCGGCGGTGGCAATGGCATTTGGGCAAACGTGGCAAATTTCGGTGGCGATTGCCTGTATTTTGGCGTTGTCGTCCACCGCGATTGTGTTGCAAACCTTTGCCGAAAAACAACTTTTGCAAACCGAAGGCGGTCAGGCAGGCTTTGCCGTGTTGCTGTTTCAAGATGTGGCGGCGATTCCCATGTTGGCATTGCTGCCCTTGCTGGCGGTGGGCGGACATCAGGCAGCCAGCGCAGATGCCCATTCCAGCAACATTTTGGCAGGACAAGCAGGCTGGGTGGTTGCCTTGGTCAGCGTGGCAGCGATAGCCTTGATTTTGTTTGCGGTACGCTATTTGGTGCCATTTGTGTTTCGTTTTATTGCCAAAACGCGCTTGCGTGAAATGTTTACCGTGTTCACACTCACATTGGTGGTGGGCATTGCCGCTTTAATGTCGCTGATTGGTTTGTCGCCCGCATTGGGGGCATTTATCGCAGGCGTGGCTTTGGCAAACAGCAGCTACCGTCATGAAATGGAAAGCAATTTAGAGCCATTTAAAAGTTTGTTTTTGGGCTTGTTTTTCATTACCGTGGGCGCGAGCATGAATTTTGGCTTGCTGGGCAGTCATTTTGTGGAAATTGTGGCAATCACGGCTGGTGTGATGTTGATAAAGGCAGTTGTGTTGTGGATTTTGGGTAAGGGCTTTCGTTTATCCGCCTTATCCAGCAAATTGTTTGCATTGAGTTTGGCGCAGGCAGGCGAATTTGGTTTTGTGTTGCTCTCCATTGCCAACCAGAGCCACGTTTTGCCCAAAGACATTCACGATAAAACATCGTTGGTGGTGGCATTGTCCATGCTGCTCACGCCTTTGTTGTTCATTTTTTACGATAAAGTGCTTGCCAAACGCGCCATCATTGCCGAAAACGAAAATCGCCCCGATGATGAAATCCACGAAGAAAACCCCGTGGTGTTGCTCGGACATGGGCGTTTTGGTCAGCAAATCAACCGAATGCTGATTGCTTGCGGCTTTCACGTTACCGTGATTGACAACCACGCCGAAATGGTAGAAGGCTTAACCAAATACGGCATCAAAACCTATTATGGCGATGCCACGCGCCCCGAATTGTTGAGCGCGGCAGGTTTGCATCAAGCCAAATTGCTGATAGTGTGTGTGGGCGACAACCACGATTCCACCGAAATTGTGGCGTATGCACGGCACAATTATCCGCATTTAATCATCATTGCCCGTGCGCACGACCGCTTGCACGCCTTTGATTTGAAACACGCAGGCGCAAGCTACATCATTCGTGAAACGGCAGATTCAGCCATGCGAAGCGGACGCATTGCCTTGGAATGCTTGGGTTTGAGCAGCGAAAAAGCGCGTGAAGCCGCCAAATTTTACGAAGCACGCGACCGTTATCAGTTGGAACAAGCGTCCAATGTGTACCGCGCTGGGCAGTCGTTTTTTGACAATCAGGAAATGATGGATTTGGCACGCACCACCGATGAAGAAACCCATCAACTGATGATGAAACTGTTGCGCGGCGAAACGGTGGAATGGCAGGAAAACCCCGACAGTTGGACACGCCGACAAAAGGGCATTTCGTGATTTTTCAGGCAGCCTGAAATGTTTTTTGAAACGCAAACCGTTTGGCATTCATGTATTTGGCTTACTTTTTCAAAAGTAAGTCGCCGAAGGCAAAAACGTTGATTTTGTCGTGTGCAGTAGGGGCTAATGACAATTTGGGTGCGAAGTTGGTTTTTCAGGCAAACACCGCTTCGCTGTCAAATTCAAGGAAAAAATGCGAGTCAATGCCACCCATTGGCGCGTATTTTTGACGCAGAAGTTGGCGATTTTGATGAAAAAACAATCGCGAAACGAATTGTCATTAGCCCCTAAGGCTGCCTGAAACACCGAACCCATTTGATTTTCAACAAAAAAAGACAACCATGAATGAAATTACCCAACAAATCCAAACCGACAGCGCAGGCAATGTTGCCGAAACCCTCCAATTTATGCTGGAAGAATGCGCCCTAGACCAATCTCCCGACCGCCCAACCGTAGCCCAATGGCGCGACATTTTGCAAACGCGCGGGGGGAAATTTCAACGTTTGGCACAAATCTGCCAAACATGGCTGGACGAAAACCCATGACTTTACCCAAAAATAAATGGTTGCTGTTTGCCTTGATTTGGCTGGGTGTGGGCGTGTATGGTCTGATTTTTCGTGAAAGTACAGGCAGCCACGCCGCGCCTTTTCCGCATTTTGATAAAATGGCGCATGGTATGTTGTTTTTTGTGCAAATGTGTTTGATTTGTAAAGCCTATTTGCAAGAAAATCAAACCATAGCTTTGCGTTTTTGGTGGCTTTTTGCTTTGGCGTATGCGGGTTTGAGCGAATGGGCGCAAGCCGCTTTCACCACCACGCGCCAAGCCGATGTGTGGGACGCGCTCGCCGATATGGTGGGGGCAAGTTGCGCCCTTTATTTGGGCAATGCGGTGCAGCAAGTGCGAAAAAATCGCGTCAATACAAAAACCTAATAAGTTAAAGATTGCAAAATGTGATGATTGCCGCTTTGTGCCAACTAGACAATTTACCCAAATTTAGGCAAAATAAGCCAAATTGAAGTTTGAGTATTTCGCTGCTAATGCCTTTTTGCTGTAAATGCTTGTTTCAATTTAAATAAATTTAGTCATCAATATTTTTTGCGAAGGAGCCTGAATATGGCACAAACGAAAATCACCATTACTGGTCTGAACAACAAAGCAGACGGCGATAAATTAGCAGAACAAACTTCTGGCGTTGTAGGCGTTAAATTTGTGAATGTGAATCATGAACAAGGCTATGCGGTTGTTACCCATGGCGATGATTTTAATGTGGATAATTTTAAAGCCGCCGTTGCCGCAGCAGGTTTTGGCGCGTAATCTTTAAAATGATATTGCAAAACGGTTTCAGCATGGTGTTGAAACCGTTTTTGCTTTTTCAGGCTGCCTGAAACGGCTTTTTAGGTGTTTGCCGCAATATCAATCTCGCCAAATGCTTGGCTTTGCTCGCAACGCACCAAGCCTTCTTTGATTAATTCCAGCAAGGCGATGAAATTGACCACAACGTGTGCCACGCCCTGTTCGGCTTGAAAAAGCTGGCTGAAACGGCATTGACCTTCGTTTTGCAAACGGCGCAAAATGTGGGTCATGCGTTCGCGTACGGAAATGGCTTCTTGAATCACGGCATGGCTGCGCGAATTTTTGGCGCGCGACAAAATGCCCAACCACGCTTGGGTTAAGTCGGCTGCCTGAACTTCGGGCAAACGTGCTGCCACCGCAATTTCCAAAGGCAAATACACCCATGCAAAATCGCGTCCTGCGCGTGGCAGCGCGTCCAATTCTTGCGCGGCAAGTTTCATTTGTTCGTATTCCAACAGTCGGCGTACCAATTCGGCGCGTGGGTCGGCTTCTTCGTCTTGGTTTTCGCTTTCGGGCAAAGGCAGCAGCAGGCGCGATTTAATTTCAATCAGCACCGCCGCCATGAGCAAATATTCGGCTGCCAAATCAAATTGATGTGTGTCCATTTGCGCGATGTAGCCCAAATATTGTTCGGTGATTTGCACCATGGGAATGTCCAGCACATCAATGTTTTGCTTGCGGATTAGATACAGCAGCAAATCCAAAGGCCCTTCAAAACTGTGCAAAATCACTTGTAGGGCATCGGGGGGGATAAACAAATCTTTGGGTAAATCGGTAACGGGTTGCCCAAAAATGTAGGCGATGGTGTTGTTTTCACTCATATTGTTTTTGTGAGATGGGGTTCAGGCAGCTTTTCACTGCCCTACAAAAAATAAAATAGGTGTACTTTTTAACAAAGTAAGCCAAACAAACCGAAAAATAAAGATGATTTCCAATTTTTTCAATGGCTTAATCTTTTCAGGCTGCCTGAAATGTTTGTTTAAACCGAAACCGTTGGGCATCCATGTATTTGGCTTACTTTTTTAAAAAGTAAGTTGCCGAAGGCAAAATCCATTTGGGGTAGGGTAGTGAAAGCCTGAAACTTTTGCAAAACTCAATTCGTAGGGGCAGATTTCATATCTGCCTTTTTTCAATTTATTGATAACGCGATTTCGGGATAAAAGTGATTAATCAATTTAAGTCAATTTGCTCCCTCTCCCTGTGGGAGAGGGCTGGGGAGAGGGTATGCTGCTCAACAAGCCCTCTCTCCAACTCTCTCCCATAGGGAGAGAGGGCAGGTTTGTTGGCAAATTGACAGTGACTTATCCCGAGTTCACGTTATTGATAAAAGCAAGTCTAAACAGGACAGATGTGAAATTTGCCCCTATGAACTGAGTTTTGCAAAGGTTTCAGCCTGCCTGAAAATTCATTTTTTCGGTTTCACAATGTGTTCAATCGCAGCGGTGGCGCAATGCAAGCCGAAACTTGCCGTTACCAGCATGCTTGCGCCATAACCTGCACAGGATAAGCCTTGCGGGGCGGTGGGGTCGGTGTCGCAGGCTGCCTGAATTTGGGGCGGTGTGATTTGTTCGCGTGAATAAACGCAGGGTACGCGCATTTTGCCTTCGCGTGGCAAGCCGTGCTTTTTGCGTAGGGTGTAGCGGATTTTGGACAGCAAAGGGTCTTGGGTGGTTTGCGACAAATCGGCGGTTTCAATCAGGGCGGGATTGCGTTGCCCACCTGCACCGCCACTTATGATAAAGGCTTGTTTGTGTTTGAGAAAATAATCTATCATGGCAACTTTAACGCGCATTTGGTCTATGGCATCTATCACAAAATCAAAGGGTTGGCTAAACAGTTCGGGCAAATTGTGTTCATCAACAAAATCTTCAATTTCATGCACGATACAGTGGGGGGCGATTTGGGCGATGCGCTCGCGCAGCGCGGTTACTTTGGCTTTGCCAAAATCGGGCGTGAGGGCGTGTAATTGGCGATTGACGTTGGAAATGGCAATGTTGTCCAAATCAATGAGCGTGAGTTCGCCTATGCCACTTCGGGCGAGGGCTTCTACTGCCCATGAGCCTACGCCGCCCACCCCCACCACGCAAACGTGTGCTTGTGATAATTGTTGTAAACCGCGTTCGCCATACAATCGTGCGATGCCACCAAAGCGGCGGTCGTGTTGTTGTGTCATGTTTTATCCTTAATCTGTCTCAAATTTGGCGTGATTTTGTTTGTGGTGTGTTTGGGTTTTGGATTATACTTGATTCGGCAATCCCACCATTAACTTGAATGGAGAATTTTTATGTACAAACATTTGCTTGTTGCCGTTGATGGCAGCCACACGGCTTTGAATGCTTTGAATCATGCTTTGGGTTTGGCGGTGCAAAGTGGCAGTCAAATGACTTTGGTTCACGTTGCCAACCCCAGCGAATACATGACGCTTGCGCCTGAATTTTTGCAACACGAAAGCTATGAGGCGGCAGCCGTTGCCAGTGGCAATGATGTGTTGAGTGAGGCGAAAACCATCGCCCAAAACGCAGGGGTGCAAAATGTGCAAACGCATTTGTTGCTCGCCACCAAGGGCGCGAAGGAAATGGCGCAAGAATTGGTGGATTTTGGCAATACGCAGGGCGCGGATTTGTTGGTGTTGGGAACGCACGGTCGCACGGGTTTGATGCATTTGTTGATGGGCAGCTTTGCGGAAACGGTTATGCGCCACAGCAATTTGCCTTTGTTGATTATTCGCAGCCAAGGCGAAGACGAATGATTTGATGGTTTCAGGCTGCCTGAAAAGCGTTCAGGCAGCTTTTTTGTGGGATAAAAACATGAATCACGCCCAAGATGCTTTGTATTGGCGATTGCGCCACCCGATTGTCCGCGATTTGGCAAGTGTGTTGCTTGCGCCACCGTTGTGGCTCAATCAGCATGAATTGTCGCGTCCGCAATTATTGGGGGCGCACGGTTTTCGGTATTTGCTGGATTTGGACGACAACCCAAGCAGGCTGCCTGAACATCTGTTGCACCCTTTGCTGGGCAAATATGCGGAAAACTTGCTGGCATTTTGGTTGAGCAGCGCACCGCATACGGCTTTGTTGGCGCGAAATGTGGCGGTGCCGCCTTTGGGGGAATGCGATTTTGTGGCAAAAATCCATGATGAGGTTTACCACATTGAATTGTGTTGCAAATATTTTGGCGGACAAAATGTGTGGCGCGGACTCAATCCCAACGATACGCTGGCAAAAAAAGCCGAAAAAATCCAACAACAAATCCAACTTTCGCAACATGAACACGCCCAAAAAATTTGGCGTGAAATGGGCATTTCAGGCAGCCTGAAACGCGCTTGCGTGATTCGCGGCAACATTTTCACGCCGCAAGCGCAAATACCAGCCGAATGTGCGCCAACCGCTTGGCAGGGTTTTTGGTTTGACGATTTTGGCAAATTGGCAGATTGGGTGGCGCAACAGCCTTTGTTTTCAGGCAGCCGCGTGTGTCATTTGGCGCGAAATGCTTATCTTGCGCCCGCGCGTGTTGCGTTTGAACAAACCCAGTCGTGGCAAGACGCACCGCCCGATAAACAGGGCATTTGCGCGATTGTGTTGCCGCGCCCAGACGGTTATTGGCATGAACACAGTCGCGCCATGTTTCAGGCTGCCTGAACATCAACCCAGCCGCCTTTGCGCCATGATTTTGCCGATTGCACGCAATTTTTCTGGTGGAATGAATTGCTTGCCCATTTCAAATAAAGGTTCTTCGTATTCAATGTGTTGGGCGTAAGATTGCGTGAATTTTGCCACGTTTTGTGCCGATAAAGTTACCGTGTCGCCCAACAAAATTGCGTTCAATTCTTGCGCCAAAATGCGCCAATTTTCTTCCAACACATCGTGTTCAGCCGCCAATTTGGCGATTAAATCGTGCGATTGCGGTGCGTATTGTTGCAGCAATGGGAAAAAATCCACTTCTTCATCAGCATGATGCAAAGGCGCGGCTTGATTGAAATAAGTCAAAATTTGCGCCACGCTGCCGCGTACCACATCATTGCAGCCGTGTTGCGCCAAATATTCAGGCAGCCGCAATAATTGTTGGCAAAAATTCTTGATTTTGCCATGACAGGCATACAGCATTTCTATGGGTTCGTCCCAAGTGGCTGATTTGGCTTGAATATTGTTTAAATTCAACATTTTCAGGCTGCCTTTCCATGCGTTTCGTGCCACGATTTTTCAAAATCTTCCAACATCGCCATCTCAAATTGGGAAAAACCTGCTCGTTCACGCGCTTCCAAATTCACATAGCCGCGAAAAATGAACATATCAAATCTTCTCAACAGGTTGCGGAACAAACCCATCGGCTCCAAACCGCGCTGTTCGCACAAATGCGCATACCAGCGCGTGCCAATTTGCACATGCCCCACTTCATCGCGGTAAATGATGTCCAACACATCGCAAGTGGGCAAATCGCCACGCTGTTTCACTTTTTCGCGGATTGCGGGGGTAACGTCCAAACCACGCGCCTCCAACACGCGCGGCACGAGTGCCATGCGCAACAGGGGGTCAAATGCCGTTTTGTATGCCATGTCCCACAAATGTCCGTGCGCGGAAAAATCGCCATAATCGTAGCCGTGTTCGCGCAAACGGTCGCGCATTAAGGTGAAATGTTGCGCTTCTTCATAAGCCACTTTCAGCCAATCCAGCGTAAACTGTTCGGGCAGCGTGCGAAAGCGGTATGCCGCGTCCAAAGCCAAGTTAATTGCATTAAATTCAATGTGGCAAATCGCGTGCAACATCGCCGCATAGCCTTCGGGCGTGGACGTTTTGCGCTGTTCCACTTTATAAGGTGGCACCAGTTCGGGTTTTTCGGGGCGACCTGCCACGAAAACATCGCGCGGTAAATCTTCGTTTGGCGCAATTTTCAGGCTGCCTGAACGGTAATCCGCGTCAATTTGAAAGATGAGTTCACATTTTTGCGTGGGGTCGGTTTCGCATAAAGCGCGTTCCAAGCGCGGAAAAATGTTGTCTTGCATGAAAAATCCTTTCAGCCAAAAAGCAATAATGTGTGAAAACTTTAAAATTCGGTTAAAATAAAGCCATTTTGTTATTCAAAATAAAACACTTAACATTTTCAAGCAACTTAACAAACCATTCGCTAACATTCAGGCAGCCTGAAAATGTTAATATAGCCGCCGTGTTACAACGTAACAGCCATTTTTTCCACAAACATGAAACATTTTACTCCGAAAGGCGATACCATGAAGCATTTCAAAAAAACATTATTGGCTTTAATTGGCAGTGTTGCTCTGGCAAACGCCGCCCACGCAGGCGCGATTGACGCGCTGAAAAAATTCAACCAAGACACAGACGGCTTAACAGGCAGCTTTTCCCAAACCGTACAATCCAAAAACAAAACCCAACGCACATCAGGCAGCTTTAAAGTGTTGCGCCCTGGTTTATTTCAATGGGAATACGTCAAACCCTACAAACAAACCATTGTGGGCGATGGGCAAACCGTGTGGTTGTATGATGTTGATTTAAAACAAGTAACCAAATCCAGCCAAAACCAAGCCATTGGCGACAGCCCCGCCGCCATTTTGTCGCACAAAACCGCGCTGGAAAGCAACTACGCCCTGAAAGAAGAAGCCAGCAAAAACGGCATAGACTATGTATTGGCAACCCCCAAAAAGAGCAATTCAGGCTACCAATACATTCGCATTGGCTTTCAAGGCGACAAGCTGAACAATATGGAATTGAAAGACGGCTTTGGCAACATCACCCACATTCAATTTAGTGGTTTGAATATGAAACCGAATTTGTCCAAACAACACTTTAAATTCACACCGCCCAAAGGTGTGGACGTGTTGAGCAATTAAACCCACACAGCAAAAAAGCTGCCTGAAAAACCATTCAGGCAGCTTTTGATTTATTTGAAGTTTTGAATTTTTTATCCCAAGTCGGTATTGAAAAAGGCAACAAAAAAGCCCTGAAACATTTCAGAGCTTGTTTGTTCTCAACTTTTGGCGGAGTAAGAGGGATTCGAACCCTCGATGCAGATTTTAGTCCACATGCTCCCTTAGCAGGGGAGTGCCTTCAGCCTCTCAGCCATTACTCCGTTTTCGGAAACAACTTATGAAAGTGCGTACTATACCCCCAAATTTTTTATCGGTCAAGTGCATTGGGTAAAAATTTTATTTGTGATTGAATTATCAGCATTTTTATTTTGAAGAAGCAGAAAAATGGGCTGTGGAAAAATGTTTTTGCATTGAGTATGAAATAAATATCATTAAAAATCATTTTATTAAATCAAAATTAGCCAAAAAATCAAAATAAGACTTGGCAAAAAAACAAAACATCGGTATAGTAGCAATCTTTCAAAGACGGAGGCTTGGCAGAGCGGTTTAATGCAACGGTCTTGAAAACCGTCGAGGGTTTGCGCCCTCCGTGAGTTCGAATCTCACAGCCTCCGCCAAAATTCAAAAACGGTCTGAATCGCAATTTCAGACCGTTTTGTTTTGTCTGTTTTTTGCATTTCAGGCAGCCTGAAAAGTGAAAAAACCGTGTATAATGCACGGTTTTTATTTTTTGATTCAATTATTTTTGTAAAGCAAACCATGAAACAAATCCGCAACATCGCCATCATCGCCCACGTTGACCACGGCAAAACCACACTCGTAGACCAACTTTTGCGCCAATCAGGCACATTCCGCGACAATCAACAAGTGGAAGAGCGCGTGATGGACAGCAACGACATTGAAAAAGAGCGCGGCATCACCATTCTCGCCAAAAACACCGCCATTGAATACAACGGCTACCACATCAACATCGTGGACACCCCCGGACACGCCGACTTTGGTGGCGAAGTGGAGCGCGTGTTGGGCATGGTGGATTGCGTGGTGCTGTTGGTGGACGCGCAAGAAGGCCCGATGCCACAAACCCGTTTCGTTACCAAAAAGGCTTTGGGCTTGGGCTTGAAACCCATTGTGGTGATTAACAAAATTGACAAACCTTCTGCCCGCGCAAGCTGGGTGATTGACCAAACCTTTGAATTGTTTGACGCTTTGGGCGCAACCGATGAGCAGTTGGATTTCCCCATTGTGTACGCCTCTGGTTTGAGCGGTTTTGCGCGTTTGGAAGAAGACGGCACGGAAACCGATATGCGCGTGTTGTTTGACACGATTTTGCAACACACACCTGCACCGTCTGGCGATGCGAACGCGCCTTTGCAGTTGCAAATTTCGCAGTTGGATTACGACAATTACACAGGTCGCTTGGGCATTGGTCGCGTGTTGAACGGCAAAATCCGTTCGGGTATGCAAGTTGCCGTGATGAATCATGAAGACCAAGTCGCCACAGGTCGCATTAACCAGCTTTTGGGTTTCAAAGGCTTGGAACGCGTGCCTTTGGACGAGGCGGAGGCGGGCGACATCGTCATCATTTCGGGCATTGAAGACATTGGCATTGGTGTAACGATTTGCGACAAGGAAAATCCTGTTGGCGTGCCGATGTTGAGCGTGGACGAACCGACTTTGACGATGGACTTTATGGTGAACACCAGCCCATTGGCAGGTACGGAAGGCAAATTCGTTACCAGCCGCCAAATCCGCGACCGTTTGAATAAAGAATTGCTGACCAATGTGGCTTTGCGCGTGGAAGACACGGAAGATGCAGACGTGTTCCGCGTTTCAGGCAGGGGCGAATTGCATTTGACGATTTTGTTGGAAAACATGCGCCGCGAAGGTTATGAGTTGGCAGTGGGCAAACCGCGCGTGGTGTACCGCGAGATTGACGGTCAAAAATGCGAGCCTTACGAGAATTTGACGGTTGATGTGCCTGATGACAATCAAGGTGCGGTGATGGAAGAATTGGGTCGCCGCCGTGGGGAATTGACCAATATGGAAAGCGATGGCAACGGTCGCACCCGTTTGGAATACCACATTCCTGCGCGTGGTTTGATTGGTTTTCAGGGCGAATTCATGACGATGACGCGCGGCACAGGTTTGATGAGCCACGTTTTTGACGATTACGCGCCTGTGAAACCCGATATGCCGGGTCGTCATAATGGCGTGCTGGTGTCGCAAGAGCAGGGCGAGGCGGTGGCTTACGCTTTGTGGAATTTGGAAGACCGTGGTCGCATGTTTGTGTCGCCCAACGACAAAATTTACGAAGGCATGATTATCGGCATTCACAGCCGCGACAACGATTTGGTCGTGAACCCATTAAAAGGCAAAAAATTGACCAATATCCGTGCAAGCGGCACAGATGAAGCGGTGCGTTTGACCACGCCCATCAAATTGACTTTGGAAAGCGCGGTTGAATTTATTGACGATGATGAATTGGTGGAAATCACACCCAAATCGATTCGTTTGCGTAAACGCCATTTGAGCGAAGCGGAACGCCGCAAACATTTCAAAAAAGATTGATGATGTGATTTTTCAGGCTGCCTGAATGGGATTTTTTCCGTTTCAGGCAGCCTTTTTTTGTAAAAAACGGTTAAATCGGCTACAATTTGCGTTTTCTTTTAAGCCCATCATATTGTGTTTATTACCCATTTACGACCCGCCCGCCCCAGCGATTGCGTTGCCATTTTTCAGGCGCATTATTACGCTGTTCGTTTGGCGTGTTTGCAAAGCTATGACGCGATAATACGCCATGAATGGTTGGCTTTATTAAATGAAAACAGCTATTTACGCGATATGAATCAACCCAACATTGCCTTGTGGGTGGCGGAATATCACGGTGCGGTAATGGGTTTTTTTCAGTTGGATTTGTTGCGGGCGCATTTGTCGGCGGTGTATGTGCATCCTGCGGTGCATAAGCAGGGCATAGGCACGGCGTTGTTGCAGCGTGCCGAACAACTGACTTTGGATTCGGGCGCAAGCGCGTTGAGTTTATATTGTCCCAACAATGCGTTGGCGTTTTTTCGTTTGAACGGCTACCAAACTTTGTCGGAGGCTTTTTTACCTTTGAATCAAGACGTTAAAGTACCGTGTCGTTTGATGCGCAAATATTTGGATAAATGACATTCGGGCAGCTTTTCATTGTCCGACAAAAATAAAATGGGGTTTGTTGGGATTTGCGCTCTATCGCCACTCGGGCGACTGACTTTTTGAAAAAGTCAGCCAAACAACTTGAATGAAAACGGTCATTTTTATTGTGTTTCAGTGGTTGATATTTTCAGGCTGCCTGAAATATTGGTTTGCAACACAACCTTTTGGCATTCATTCATTTGGCTTACTTTTTTAAAAAGTAAGTCGCCGAAGGCAAAATCCATTTTTTTGTAGGATAATGAAAGGCAGCCTGAAACTTTTGCAAAAATCGGTTCGTAGGGGCAGATTTCATATCTGCCCCGTTTGAGCTTGTGGCAATTTTCATTTTTATCAATAAATTGAAAAAAGGGCGGATATGAAATCCGCCCCTACGTCAGCTTGCAAGTGGGTTTTGCAAAAGTTTCAGCCTAAAAATGTGCTTTCAGGCTGCCTGAATGATTTTGATGTGGATATTATTCGCTCAACAAAGCAATGTCCGCCACAGCATTCATCAAATTTGCCAACAAGTTCAACAAATTCAAGCGATTTTGTTTCACAGCCACATCATCAGCCATCACCATCACGCCATCAAAAAATGCGTCCACTTGCGGTTTGATTTTTGCCAATTCGGTTAAAGCCGACACAAAATCCTGATTTTCCACCGATTTTTGCACAATCGGTTGCAAATTTTGCACCGCTTGGAACAAGGCTTTTTCCTCGTCTTGCGCCAACAAATCGGCACGCACTTCGCCCAAATCGCCATCGGCTTTTTTCAACAGATTTTGCACGCGCTTGTTTGCTGCCGCCAAAGCAGCCGCTTCGGGTAATTGCTTAAATGCTTGAACCGCTTGCAATTTTGCCAACAAATCGTCCAAGCGGTCGGGGCGTTGCGCCAACACAGCCACCACCACGTCTTGCGCGAAATCGTTTTGCAACAACACCGCCAAACGCGCTTGCATGAAATCCGCCACTTCCGCCACCGTGTTTTCAGCCAGCAAATTGGCAGGAAATTGCGCCGCCACAAAATCCAATAAATCTTTGATAGACAAAGGATAATTCATCAGCATGCGCAACACGCCCAAAGCGGAACGGCGCAGCGCGTAGGGGTCTTTGTCGCCCGTTGGAATCAAGCCAATGCCCCAAATGCCGACCAGCGTTTCCAGCTTGTCTGCCAGCGCAACGGCTGTGGCGATGGGGCTTTCAGGCAGCGTGTCGCCCGCAAAACGCGGATAATAATGCTGCTCAATGGCTTGCGCGATTTCGGGCATTTCGCCATCAAGTTGCGCGTAATATTTGCCCATAACCCCTTGTAATTCAGGGAATTCGCCCACCATTTCCGTCAGCAAATCGGCTTTTGCCAGCATTGCGGCACGTTCCGCCACCGTTTTGTCGGCATTCAGGCAGCCTGCAATGTAAACCGCAATTTTTTGCAATCTTTCAACACGTTGTGCTTGCGAACCGATTTTGTTGTGGTAAACCACATTCGCCAATTTGGGCAAACGGCTTGCCAAATCCGCTTTTTGGTCTTGTTTGTAGAAAAATTCCGCGTCCGACAAACGTGCGCGTAAAACACGTTCATTACCGTGAATAATGTGTGAAGAATCAGCCGTTTGCAAATTGGATACCAGCAAAAATTGGTTCATCAATTTGCCGTTTTTGTCCAAAAGCGGGAAATATTTTTGATTTTGCTGCATGGTCAAAATCAGGCATTCTTGTGGCACCGCCAAGAATTTTTCATCAAAACTGGCTTGTAAAACAACGGGATATTCCACCAAAGCGGTTACTTCGTCCAACAGACTTTCATCGGCGGCAACGGTGGCGTTCAGGCTGCCTGCGATTTTGTCCAATTCAGATTTGATGTGGTTTTTGCGTTCGGCAAATTGGGCGATGACTTTGCCTTGTTCGGCTAATTGTGTTGCATAATCATCGGCTTGGGAGAGTACGATTGCGCCTTGCGACAAGAAACGGTGTCCCAAAGTTTGATTGCTGCTGTCCAAGCCCAGCACGTTAATCGGCACAATTTGATTGCCATGCAAAGCCATCAAGCCGTGAACAGGACGCACAAAGGTGTGGGTGCTGCTGCCCCAACGCATGACTTTGGGAATGGGCAATTTTTTCACGGCTGCCTGAACGATGTCGCCCAGCAAAACAGCAAGTGTTTGACCTGATTGGGTAAATTCATGCGCGTACACATCTTGTTTGCCGTCATTGATGATTTTCAGGCTGCCGATTTCCACACCACACGAACGCGCAAAGCCTTCCAAAGCCTTGCTTGGCACACCGTCTTTCATGCCTACCGCCACCGACACGCCTTTTTTGACGATTTGCTGGTCGGCTTGTACGGCTTTGACGTTTTGCACCGCCACCGCCAAACGTCTGGGCGAGGCGTAGGCGGTAAAATTCAATGCACCATCAATCAGTTGGGTTTTTTCCAAACCTTCGGCAATGGCTTGCGCGAAGTGCTTGCCCAAGTTGTTCAGGGCTTTGGGGGGGAGTTCTTCGGTGAGAAGTTCAATTAAAAGGATTGGGGACATTATGTTGTTTCCTGATTGTCAAATTGTAATAAAAATTGGTCGATTTCTTCTTGTGTTAAAAGTGCATTAACTTTTATTCGGATACCAAATTTTGATAGTCCTTCCAGTAGTTTTTGGATGTGCATTAATTTTCCATCTTTACTTTTTTGATGATTACTAACATCTTGATTAGAAGTTATTTTACTTCCTGATTCTTCAAGATTTTTTTGAAAGACACCAAAAACTGGATTTTCTTCTCTTGTCTTTTCAACACTAATAGGGTTCTTATCAGGATTACAGATAATAGTACAATGAATATCTATTTGTTGTAATTTAGTAGTATTTTGACTGTGAAAACCAAAAATAGAAATTCCATCATATATTTTTCTTAAATAATTAGAAATATCTATTTTCCTCCATGGTTGATTTTTAAATTCAACAAAATGTATTGTATTACCATTTAATGCTAATCCATCCGATGAACAAACAATGTTTCCAACTTCTTTTGCTAGTGCATCAAAATCAATCATTACTATATCAGATTCTACAAAACTGGTATTTGTGTTTTTATCGACACACAATTCAGTAACTGTCTTTTGTTTTGTTTCTGAACGTAGTTTAATTTGATGAAAACTTTGAATTGGCATCAATACATTCCTTCTAATGCAAGCGCAAATTTCTTAACAATACCACCCATCACATTTTTAGTTTCATCTGAAAAATAAGTACCATACATACCTTTTTCTGCCCAATAGAAATTTCTATGAATGGAGATATTTTTTGAGTAATGGTGTAAAGCAGATACCATATATGGGCTGTGCGTTACTACCAGTACTTTCACACTAGATTGAGCCAGTAAGCAAATTATTTCTGCATATTTTTTCTGCCATTCAGGGTGTAGATTGACTTCAGGTTCATCCAAAATCAAAATATCATTTGGATTTAAAATATTATTTTTAATTAAAATATCTATCATACCTAATGATTTGATACCTGAAGCAATATCCATTGATGGAATAACGACACCATTTCTATTTAGGAAAAAGTCCTTTTGATTATTATCATAAGCAAAATCCCCCTGAATGGATTCGTGAATCATTTCATGAATATTATAGAAAATCTCATGATTTGAAATATTATCTGAATTAAATAATTTTCTGGTCAAGTCCTTTGTATGCAATGGGACAGTTTCTTTTGCACGACTTTGTTCAGTTAGTTTAACACCTGCACTCATAATTAATTTAAAAAATTGAATGACTGAAGGGGTCTCAATATAAGTGATTTCACTAAAATAAAAATTCTCTAAATTAGATAAATTGCCTTTAATTTTAGATTTTGAATTAAATGCAATATCTAATTGATGATTATTTTGTAAAAAACTAATATTTGACGAACTTGTAATCAAACTTTGAAATTCTGAAAAAAATGCTCGCTCCAATGCCAATTTTTGTTTTAAATTTGAGTTGTTTGTTTGTTGCAAAAAATCTTCAATATCACGAATATAAAATTCAAATCTTTCATAAACACTTTCAGTAATCAAATTATTACTCAATAAGTCTTTCAATAATTGAATTAATGATGTGAAATAATTGTTTTGCAATTTCCCAGATTTAATTCTTCTTGTTAAGAAAAAACTATTTATTTGAGTATATTTTTGAATGTCTTCTAACTGTTTGTCATCTAATTTTTCTAAATTAATACTGTGTTCAATTAATCTACTAATTTGTCTAAACCGTGTAAAAATTTCATAGGATAATTCCTCTTGAAACTCTTCTTCATAACCAATAATTCCTTTAACCAAAGCAAATAAAGTTTTACCAATAGTACTTTTGCCTGTATCGTTTTCTCCACAAATAACGGTTAAACCATTAAATTGGATGTTGGCTTCTTTTACAACACCGATATTTTTAATTTTTAATTCCATGATATATACCTTTAAAAGTTAAACTAATTTTTTAATTACTTGAGACCTTAGACCTTATTTGTGAATATGTGGACAAGTGTCTCATTCATGTTCATCGGCATAAAGTGGTTAACCCAATTACTCAAACGCCAATTCAGGCAGCCTGAAACCCAAAAACCGCCATTTTACTGAATTTTCAGGCTGCCTGCATGGGTGCAATGCCGTTGGGGTCAAATTCGTTCAATTTTTTCAGCAGTGCATCGGTTTTATCGGGGTCTTCGTTGCGGACGATTTTGATGATGTCGTTTTCCAAATCTTCGGTGTCGCTGCGCAAAATCACGTCCTTTACATCAAGTAAATTATTGATGTTCATTGAAAATTTTCTCAATCCCAAACCCAACAACAGACGCGTGTAGGTGGTGTCGCCTGCCATTTCGCCACACAATGAAACGCCTTTGCCCACGCGATTGGCGGTGCGTATGATGTGCGAGAGCAATTTAATCACAGCAGGGTGCGCTGGCTGATACAAATGGCTGACCGCGTCATCGCTCCTGTCCACCGAAAGGGTGTATTGAATCAAATCGTTGGTGCCGATGGAAACAAAATCCACCCATTTCAATAAACTGGATACGGTTAAGGCTGCCGATGGGATTTCTATCATGCAGCCCACGTCCACTTCGGCAAAAGGTTCGCCGCGTTCGGTGAGCTGTTTTTTGGCGGTTTCTAAATGAACAAGGCTTTGTTTTAGTTCAGATAAACTGGCTATCATCGGGAACATCATGCGGATTTTGCCATGCACGGCAGCGCGCAAAATCGCCCGCATTTGGGTGCGAAACATCACAGGTTCGGCGTGGCACAAACGAATGCCCGTCAAGCCCAAAGCAGGGTTTAAGGCAGCGTTGGGCGTACCGTTGTTGCCAAACCAGCGCGGATTTTTGTCCACGCCCAAATCCACCGTGCGGATTGTGAGCGGCTTGCCTTTCAATTTTTTGGCAATGTCGCTGTACACTTGATACAACTCTTCTTCTTCGGGCAGCGTGTCGCGGTTGAGATACAAAAATTCGGTACGCAACAAACCCACACCGTCTGCGCCCAAATTGTGCAGGGCTTTGATGTCGTCTGCGCTTTCAATGTTGGCGAGCAGTTCAATTTCTTCGCCATCGGCGGTGGTGGCGGCGGTTTTTTTCAGTTTGTTCAAAGCCCTTTGCCGACTGC
This sequence comes from Alysiella filiformis, assembly GCF_014054525.1. NCBI lineage: Bacteria > Pseudomonadati > Pseudomonadota > Betaproteobacteria > Neisseriales > Neisseriaceae > Alysiella > Alysiella filiformis. Next base: position 2,345,220 of record NZ_CP059564.1, on the reverse strand, counting down.
GAAAGGCTTTCAAACGGCGGCGGTATTCTGCCAACACAATTTCATCGGGATTGATGATGAGTACACCGCCTATGCCGTCCACAATCACCCATTCGTGTTCGCTGATGAGTTGTCGCGCATTGCCCACGCCAATCACAGACGGAATATTCAGGCTGCGTCCCAAAATTGCGGTGTGGCTGGTGCTGCCACCGATGTCGGTAACAAAACCTTCAATGCGTTGGTCTTTGAAATAGACCGTGTCGGCAGGCGACAAATCGTGGGCGATGAGTATGGTGTCGTCCAGCAAATTGGCGTCCAGTACGATTTCGGTGCTTTTGCCGACCAAGTTTTTTTGAATGCGCTCAACCACTTGGAGCATATCTTGTTTGCGTTGGCGCAAATATTCATCGTCAATTTCATCAAATTGTTGGCTCAAACGGTCGGTTTGGATTTTCAAAGCCCATTCGGCATTGATGGCTTGTTCTTCTAAAATATCAATGGGTTCGCGCGATAGGGTTACATCGGTCAGCAACATCAAATGCAGGGAAATGAACGCGCCCAATTCGGTGGGGGCATTTTCGGGAATGGCGCTGCGTAGCTGCTCCAACTGTTTGCGTGTGGCTTTGATGGCGGTTTCAAAGCGATTGATTTCGCTTGAAATTTCATTTTCATGCAGATGATATTGTGGCACTTCCGACACGCCGCGCACCACCAAATGCGCCCGTCCAATGGCAATGCCTTTACCTGCCGCATAGCCGTGTAACACAATCATTTTATTCCCCTTCGCCAAAATAATCGCCCACCAAATCAACTAGGGCTTGCATGGCGGCGATTTCGTCTGTGCCTTGGGTTTCAATTTCAATTTCGGTGCCTTGGGCGGCAGCGAGCATCATCAAGCCCATGATGCTTTTGCCGTTTACCCGTTTGCCATTGCGCGATACCCACACTTCGCTTTGGAATTGTGCGGCGGTTTGCGTGAATTTGCTGGACGCGCGTGCGTGTAAACCCAATTTGTTGATGATTTGAACGGTTTGATTTGGCATGATTTTTTTCCTTGTTTTTTGGGAGATGGGTTTTCAGGCTGCCTGAAAATGTTGTTGGGACACACATTAATTTACAGTAAAGCAAATACAAAATGAGACACCATGTAGGGTGCAACTTGTTGCACCAAACTCATGATTTATCAGTAAAATGGTGCAACAAGTTGCACCCTACACTTATCCTATTTTTAACTGTATTTGGCTTACTTTTTTAAAAAGTAAGTCGCCGAAGGCAAAATCCATTTTTTGTAGCGCAGTGTAAAGGCTGCCTGAAAAGTTTAATTGTGCTTTTTGGTGTGCAAAAATGCAATGCCCAAAGTGGCAAGCAACAACACCACCGCCGAACCAAAATACAGTTGATTTTTCTGCCAGCCTGCGTCCAGCAAAATGCCAACTGCCAAGGGCGATACAATCGAACCCAATCGCCCCACGCCAATCGCCATGCTCACACCTGTGCTGCGAAATTCGGTGGCATAAAGCGTGGGATTGATGGTGTACAAACCCGCAATGCAGCCGTTAATCAGCGCACCCAATGCGATTGCCAGCACCAATGCCAACGACAAAACCGATGTGGCTGGCACAAACGCACACACCGCCAAAGCCGATAACACGGTAAATGCCAACAGCACTTTGCGGCTGTCCCAACGGCTGACCAAAAAGCCGAATGCCAATGAGCCGATTGTGCCGCCTATGGAAATGCCCATGCCTACGGTTTGGCTTTTTTCTTTTGCCATGCCTGCGTTTTCCAGCAAACTGGGTGTCCACGAGCTGATGAAGTAAAACGATGCCATCACGCTCACAAATGCCAACCAAATCAACAAGGTGGTTTTGATGTTGTCGCGTTCAAACAGGCGCAAAATGGACGCTTTTTGTTGGGGGTTTTCGCTGGTGTGGGGCAAATCCCAATCGCCTGCCAAGCCGATTTTGTTGGCAATTTGGTTCAATCGTGCTTTGGCGTTGGTGGGGCGTTTGCTCATCAAAAAATCCACGCTTTCAGGCAGCCACACCAATACAATCAACCACGCCAAAGCCGTTGCCACCGCGCCTGTTAAAAACACGCCACGCCAACCGTATTCGTTTTGCAACATCACCGCCGCCATGCCGCCCAACATCGCGCCCACGCCAAATCCTGCCGCATAAATGGCAATGGCTAAACCGCGCCATTTTTTGTTGGCGTATTCGCTGACAATCACGTTGGTGCAAGGCAAAATGCCGCCTACGCCTATGCCCGTTATCACGCGCGATAGGGCAATGCTTTCAAATGAATGGGCAAAATAGGTCATCAACATACCGCCTGCTGCCAATGCGGTGGCAAGCAACAACACGGGACGGCGACCCCATTTATCGGCAAAAGGCCCCAACAGCAGCGACCCTGCCGCCATGCCCAACAAACCTGCACTCATTAAAGTGCCAATTTGTGCGCCGTTTAAACCCAATTCGCTGGTAATGCTTTTGGCGGTAAATGCCAATGCCAGAACATCAAAGCCGTCTAACATATTGAGCAATACTGCCAATGCCACCACCAGCCATTGTTGTAAACCCATGGGGCTTTGGGCAATTTTGTCGCGTAAATCCATTTGTTTATCTCGCAAAAAATGCTCAAATATAGCAGATTTTACCGAAAATGGCTGCCTGAAAACGCACCGTGCCACCCTTTCAGGCAGCCTGAAAATCGGCTACACTTGCCGATTCCTTGATTTTGTCTGTGAAAGATAATAAACCATGATTGGGATTTTAATCATTACCCACGAAACCATGGGCGCGGCATACACGCAGCTTGCCCAACATTTTTTTCCCCATTTGCAATCCGACCACATTCGCATTTTGAACGTGGAAAACACCGATGACCACCACAACATCATCACACGCGCCCAAAATATGCTGCCTGAACTCAATCGCGGACACGGTGTGTTGATTTTAACCGACATTTTTGGCGCAACCCCCTGCAATGCCGCGATGAAAATGATTGTGCCACAACAATCTGCCATGATTAGCGGCTTAAACGCGCCCATGTTGATTCGGGCGATAAACGATTCCAGCCGCGAGTCGGATTTGGACGCTTTTGTCGCGCGTGTGAAACAATCGGGTATAGACGGCATTATGGCATTTTGTGAATAGCATTCAGGCTGCCTGAAAAAAATTCATCAATCAAATCATAAGGAAAAAATCATGTTCACAGGAATTGTACAAGGCATGGGCGAACTCATTGCCATCAACCAAAAAAGCGATGATTTTCGCAGCCACACCGTTGCTTTGCCGCCGCACATGGCACACGATTTGCAAGTGGGCGCGTCCATTGCCCACAATGGCTGCTGTTTGACCATTACCGAGTTTGACGGCAACCACGTTGCCTTTGATTTAATGGCAGAAACTTTGGCAAAAACCAATTTGGGCAGCCTGAAAATTGGCGATAAAGTGAATTTGGAACGCGCCGCCCGTTTTGGCGATGAAATTGGCGGTCATGTGATGAGCGGACACATCATCGCCCAAACCCCCATCACCCACATTGAACGCAGCCAACACAACTGCACCATTTGGTTCAGGCTGCCTGAACATTTACAAGCCTATGTTTTACCAAAAGGATTTGTGGGTTTAGACGGTTGCAGCCTCACCATAGGCGAAGTGGCAAACGGGCAATTTAATGTGCATTTGATTCCCGAAACGCTCAATCGCACGCTGTTTGGCAGCCGTCAGGTGGGCGATGTCATCAACGTGGAAATTGACCCACAAACCCAAGCCATTGTGGATACGGTGGCGCGTGTGTTGGCGCAGCATTCGGCAAAATGATGTTGCAGACAATTTTCCGTTAATCGGCTTTTTGTTTAAAAAGGAAAATCATCATGAGAACATCGTCTATGCTGCTGCCTTTGTTTTTGATTGTGGCGGGTGTGTTGTGGTTGCTCAAATCTATGGATTGGTTTCCCAGCACCGCCATGATTGTGGCGTATGGCTTGGTGGCAACAGGCTTGCTGCTGCTGATTTTTGACGGCATCAACAAACAAAGCATCGTCAGCGCACCTTTGTTGATGTATGTGGGTGGCGCGATTTATGCGCGACATGAATACCTGATTGCCACTTCGCCACTGATTGCCATAGGCATGATATTTTCAGGCTGCCTGATGTTGCTCTCGCGCAGCAGCATGGTGCCATACAAGAAAAACACCTTGCCCAAATGAGCATTCAGGCTGAAACCTTTGCAAAACCTACTTTTAAACTGACGTAGGGGCGGATTTCATATCCGCCCTTTTTTCAATTTATGTAAAAATAGGACGAGTGTAGGGTGCAACTTGTTGCACCATTTTCCTGATAAAACATGGATTTGGTGCAACAAGTTGCACCCTACATGGCGTCCCAAAAATAAAAATTTCTGCAAGTCTAAACAGGGCAGATATGAAATCTGCCCTTGCGAACCGAGTTTTGCAAAGGTTTCAGGCTGCCTGAATTTAAGCCAATTGTGCCAACAAATCGCGTTGAAATGCCCATTGTTGCAACGAATCCAGTTGCCATTGAGGGGCGTGTACCCAAAAGCGGTCTTCCACGCGGTCGCCCAAAGTGGAAATGTGGGCGTGGCGCAAACGCACTTGATATTGGGCAAACACTTCCGTGATGTCGGCAAGCAGCGCATTGCGATTGGCGGCGATGATTTCAATGTTGTACCAGCCTTGCTGTTCGTTGTCGGGCTGAATGTCCAAAATGGGCATGAAGGGCAAATGTTTGGCGCGGCGACTTTTTTTCAGGCTGCTGGGGGCAATTTCAAAAGGTTGAGCAATAAAACGGTGCAATTTTTGCAACAAAGCCGCCTGAATTTGAGGGTATTCCTCGGGCAAAACGCGCTCATCAAACGCCACATGAAACGTATCCAAAATGAAATTGTGTTCCGTAATAAAAGCGCGCGCGGCAACAATATCCAAATGATGTTGGCTCAACAATCGGCACAGGCGCGTAAACAGGCGGTCGCCATTGGGCATGTAAACCAAAATTTGCAACACATTGTCGGGCAAAGGCAAAATTTGCGCGGTAGGCAAATCGGGTTGGGCAGACAAAATCGGCAAATGCCACGCCATCATCTCCACCGAATGGCTGACAAAATAGGCTTGCCCCAAAATTTGCCACAATTTTTTGATTTGCTTGGGCGTGGCGTGGTGTTGCGACAAAATCGCGTGGGCGTGCTGCTCGCGCACATTCAAAAGCGTGCTGGGTGGCGTGTTTTCGCCCGATAAATGTTTTAAGGCTGCCTGAAAAAGCCGTTGCAATAATTGCGCTTTCCAGCCATTCCAAATTTTGGGGTTGGTGCCGCGAATGTCGGCAACGGTAAGCAAATACAGCGCGGTTAAACGTTGTGGCGAAACCACTTTTTCACAAAAATCGGCAATCACTTGGGGGTGGTCAATGTCTTGTTTTTGGGCAACTTGCGACATCAACAAGTGGTGTTCCACCAGCCATGCCAGCAAATTGGCGTGTTCGGTGGGCAGATGGTGGTCGTGGGCGAAACGTTGCGCGTCTGCCACGCCCAAAATTTCGTGTTGTCCGTTGCGTCCTTTGGCAATATCGTGAAACAGGGCTGCCAAATACAAAACCGATTTGGGTTCAAACTCGTGCATCAAGCCCGATGCGAAAGGCAATTCGTGGCTGTGCGCGTCTATGGCAAAACGGCGCATGTTTTGCAACACCATCAAAATGTGGTCATCAACAGGATAAATGTGAAACAAATCGTGTTGCAACAAACCCACAATTTTGTGCCATTCGGGTAAATATCGCCCCAAAATCCCATAAACATTGAGCAAACGCATGATGTGCGTTAGCCCATCGCCCCATTCAAAAAAACGCAAAAAACGGGCGCGATTGGCAGGATTATTGTAAAAATGCGCGTTGATGTTTTGCGATGCCGCCCACCATTGGCGCAAGGTTTTGGGGGCAATGCCATTGAGTTGGCGATTTTGTTGCAATTTTTCAATCAAAATAAACAGGTGTTCGGGCTGTTTTTCAAATAATTTGAGGTCTTTGGCGGCGATTTTGTTGCCCACGGCGTAATAATCATCGTCCAAATGCGTGATGTGGCGCGGAAAGTGGCTGTACACGCGCCCACACAGCATGGGCACAATCATTTCATTGAGCTGACACACGGTTTTTAAGGCACGATAGGTTTGGTGCATCAGCTTTTCGCTGCCTTGCTGGGCGTGCTGACCCAAACCCAAATTGTGTGCCAAAGTGCTTTGTAAATCAAAAATCAGGCGGTCTTCGGCGCGGTTGGCGGCAAGGTGCAGTTCTATGCGAATTTGCGCCAAAATGCGGTGGCTTTGGCGCAACAAGCCCCATTCTGCTCGGTGGAGCAGGGCGCGTTCGGCAGCATGAAACCAGTCGCCCGATAAATTTTGGACTTTTGCCAGCCACATCATGGTGTGTATGTCGCGCAAGCCGCCTGTGGCGTTTTTGATGTTGGGTTCTAGGGCGAAACTGGGTTGCTTGGCGTGGCGTTGTTGCATTTCCAGCACTTTGCCTTGCATGAAGGAGACGATATCGCGTTGTTGGGAAAAGGCTTTTTCGCAGCGTTGCGCCAAATTCAGGCTGCCTGAAAGGTATTTCATTTCCAAAAAGGCGGTGTCGGTACTCAAATCGTGTTGTGCTGCTTGGCATAATTCGTTCAGGCTGCCTGAACGCACGGCAGGATTGAGTTGCGCGTCCCACAGCGTTTGCACAAATTGGGCGATGCGTTCCTGTTGTGCCGTGTGCAATGGCTCGGGGGCAACGATAGCCAAATCCAAATCGGAATGCGGATACAGCTCGCCACGCCCCAAACCGCCCACCGCCAGCAAACACAAAGGCGAATCTGCCCCAAAATGTTGCAACCACACTTGTTGCAAAAAGGCGTAAATGGCTTGACTGTGGCGGCGAAAAAATTTCAAAGGGCTGCGTTCGCGCAAATACAGTTGTGTGGCTTGTTCTTTTTGCGCACAAAGGTGTTGATGGGGCATGATTTTCTTTCTTGAAAAAGGGTTCAGGCTGCCTGAAAAGCAATGTGTGTTAAAATAGGTTTATTCTGATTCAATGATATTTGATATGCAACCGTTTTCACATTATCTTAATCAAACTTGGTTTCGTGTGGCTTTTTATGGCACATTGGGGATTTTTGTGCTGATTGGGGGGCTGTATTTTGCCCTGTATCGCATTTCCGATGCGGCAAAATTGAGCCACATGGCAAATCAAGCCTTGGCAGGCACACAACGCCAGCTCACATTTGATGCCGATGTGGGGCGGAGCTTAACGCCGCGTCCCACCATCATTTTGCGCAATGTGGTGCTGACCGAACCCGATGGCAAAACCCCCGCCGCCCAGTTGGGCGAAATGCGCGTGGGCGTGGCGTGGCGCAGCCTGTTGGGGCAAACCGAAATTGAAAAATTGGTTTTGAACAATGTGGCTGCCGTGTTGAGCCGCAACGAACAGGGTGTGTGGAATTTTGCCGATTTGCTCAATCAAAGTGCGGGTAAATTGCCTGTGAATCGGGCTTTTATCAACAATGGCAATATTTTGTTGCACATTCACAATCAGCAAATTCAGTTGAACAAAATTGCCTATCAACACGAACACCGTGGCAGCGATGTGGTCTATAACCTCACCGCGCAAGCGCAGCATTCATCGTGGAATCAATTACACCTTCAAGCACAAGGCATTGCCAAATACAATGAAAAAGGCGATTTGCTGTTGCCCAATGTGCTTGCCAAATTCAATGGTCAAGAAAGCAATCAGGATTTTTCAGGCAGCCTCAGCACCCATATTGTTGCCAACCCACAGCAAATTGTGGCAGAAGACAGCCAGTTGATTGTGCGCAGCAACCGCTTTGCCAGCCACAGCGATGTGAGCGTGAAAAAAATCACCCAAATCGGCAACGATTGGCGCGTAAAAGACGTAAACAGCGTGTTTACAGGCAGCCAAGGCAATCAACAATTAAGCGGCACCATCACCATTGGCGAAGCCGATTGGCAAAACCAACAATGGCAAAGCCAAGAAATGACACTCAATTTTGATGCGCGTAGCCCCGATTTTGGCACGACCTATCTCACATTCAACGGTTCGGCAAATTGGCGACCCAACCAAAGTTTTAGCATGCCCGATGTGAAAATCAGCACCCGCCAAGAACAAGCAGGCAAAGTGCCACGTTTGCTTGCCGAATTGTCGGGCAGCCTGAACGTGCAAAATGCCGAAAATTGGCAAACCCAAGCACAAGGTATGTTTGACCGTCAGCCCGCGCAATTTTCATTGGTGCGCCAAGGCAATGTGTTGAGCGGCACGGTGCAGCTTGCCAAATTGAATTTGGACGCGTATTTGCCACAAATTCAAAAAGGGGCAGAATCGTCTTATCCCCAATGGTTGCGCGATGATGTGCAGGCAACCATTGATGTTGCCATCAGCACCTTGAATTTGCCCTCGCTGGAAATCAACGACATTCAAACCACCCTGTTGGCAAACAGCAAAAGCATGACTTTTGAACCATTGAGTGCCGATTTGTATAGCGGACACACATCAGGCAGCTTGGTGGTGGCAAACGAATCGCCCTTGCGCTATACGCTCACACAAAAGGCGCAAGGGGTGCAGATTTTGCCGCTCATGCAAGATTTGTTCCGCAGCAGCGAATTGAGCGGCAAAGGCGATGCCGAATTGAACTTGACCACCACAGGCAGCACGCGCCAGCAATTAACCGAAAACCTGGCAGGCACATTGCATTTGAATGTGGCAAACGGCAGTTGGCACGGTTTGAACATTGCAGAATTGATGAACAATGCCGACAATGGCAACAACAAATTGCAAAGCAACCGCGATTCTGCCACACCATTTAGCCAATTTGAGTTGAAATCCGATATCCAAAAAGGCGTGAGCAGACATCAAATAAGCAGCCGTTTTGTTCAGCCAGCCGTGGAAATGACCAGCACAGGCGAAACCAATTTGTTGAGCGGACAAATCGGCAACGATGTATTTTTAACCAGCAACAATGGACAAAACATTCTGCCCATCAAATTAAGCGGCACGATTGATAATCCCGCCATCAGCTTGAATTATGAAAAATTGACGCGCGGCTTAAAAACCGCCCAACAGAAAAAAGAAGCGGTGGAAAATGCACTGAAAAAACAATGGGAATGGATAAGAGAAGGCAGAGAAAAAGCCATCGCATCCACCGAAAATCAAACGGAAAACGATAAGGGTGTTGCCAATGTGTTGGTGCAGCCTGAAAGCCCACCGCCAGCCAAAGCCAGCGCAGAAGACGTGCAACTTGCCCCCCTGCCCAAGCCCGATTTGAAACCCGAACCCAAACAGCCGATTAAGCCCATTTTGCAACCATCGGCAAATGCGCGTGGCGAAAAATCGGACAAAACCGACAAAATCGCCAAAGACAAAAAACAGGCAAACGACAAGAAAACCACCGCCGACAAAAAGCCCAATCCTGACAAAAAAGCCCCAGTCGCGCCCAAAGAAAAGGACAAACCCAAACCCCCCAATAAATCCAACGAAGACAAACCCAAGCCCAAACCCAGCGCAGACAAAAATGCCGCCAAAGACAAAAAAACCGTTGTGAAAAAAGATGCCGCCCCCAGCAAAAAGGACGATAAGAAAAAAGCCAATTCGCGTTAGATTGGGCTTTCAGGCAGCTTTTTAAAATTGGGTAGGGTCGTGAAAAGCAGCCTGAAATTTTTTCTTTTTGATGAAACAACCATGTTAAGCACCCCCCCATTTGCCCCCAAAGTTGCCCAATGGCTTGCCGATTTGGGCATTGCCCATGCCGATGATGTGCGCCAAATCAACCCGTGCCGTGCCTTTTTGTTGCTCAAACAGCACGCCAATGGCATCACGCAAACCGTGTTTTGGCAACTGGTGGCTTTGGTAGAAGGTTGCAGCGTTGCCCAATTATCGCCGCAGCAGCGCGTGTTTTGGCAGACGCAATTACGCGATTGTCCGCCTGTTGCCGTGTTTCCACCGCGCGATGAGATGAATTATTTTATGCAATTTGCTTTGCAACAAGCGGCGCAGGCAGCCAAATTGGGCGAAATTCCTGTGGGGGCGATTGTGGTTCATCGGGGCAACATCATTGCCCAAGCGCACAATTCATGTGTTTCACAACACAATGTGAGCCACCATGCCGAAATTTTGGCATTGGCGCAAGCAGGGCAGGTGTTGCAAAACTATCGCCTGAATGATTGTGATGTGTATGTGAGCCTTGAACCTTGCGCCATGTGTGCCAGCGCGATTTTGCAGGCGCGAATCAGACGCTTGATTTTTGCCGCGCCCGAACCGAAAACAGGCGCAGCAGGCAGCGTGTTGGATTTGTTTGCGATGAAAAATTGGAATGCCCACACCGCCGTGTTGGGTGGCGTGTTGGCAGATGAATCACGACAACTGTTGCAGGACTTTTTTCAATCCAAACGATGAGACACAAAAGGCAAAGTGAGTTGCCATTCAGGCAGCCAGCCGTTTGCCACCGCCACGCTTTCGCACACGGCGATGTTTGCCACCGCCACGCATTTGCCTGCCATTTCCACCACCAACCAATGGCGGCGCACGGGTGGGGGTATTTTTTTGTCTTGCAACAATTTGACCACGCTTTTTCTGCCCAGTGGTGTGATGAGCGTGTCGCTGGTGCGATAGGGGCGCACAATCGCATCACGATTCAAATCTGCCCACGCCAAACCGCGCGGTGCGGCTTGCCAAGTTAATTGCGGTGCGCGATTCAGGCTGCCTGAAAAATTTTGCGTTTGCGCCACATAATCGGCTTGTTGTTGCGCGTGCCACGCCCACAGGTGCTGGCGATAAAGCCAAATTGCCCCTTGTGGCAACGACCAAATGTGTTGTGCCGAATCGGGCAAATGTGCCATAAAATCATTCAGGCTGCTTTTGCGTGGCAGACCCAATTTTTTGATTTCACAAAATTTCAATAACACCGCCTTTTGTCTTGCCGCGCTCAAACGCAACAGGGCAGGGCGCGACACAATCCCATTGTGGCAACAATCTTGCCAATCTTGCGCCAAAACTTGATTCACAACCGACAATTCATCTTGCAAAACCTCAATGCTGCCCAAAATGTGCTGCCGAATGTCGGGAACGCGATTTTGAATGTGGGGCAACAAATCGTGGCGCACCCAGTTGCGCAAAAAATCGGTGCAATCGTTGCTGGTGTCGTGAATGTGTGTGAGTTGATGTTGTTGAATATATTGCTCAATTTCGGCACGAGACGCATTCAAAAATGGGCGCAAAACATTCAGGCTGCCTGAAACGCGCGTTTCGGGCATTGCCGCCAATGCGCGTAAACCCCCACCACGCAACATCGCCAACAAAACCGTTTCCACTTGGTCGTCAGCGTGGTGCGCCAAAATCAGGCTGCCTGAACCGATGTTTTTCGCAAAAGCGCGATAGCGTGCCGCCCGAGCTGCGGCTTCCACGCCCAAATCGCTGGCGTCAATTTGCACGCGCTCAATGGTGAGTGGCACAGCGTATTGCTGGCACAAATTGGCGCAAAAATCCGCCCACATATCCGCATTTTCATTCAAGCCGTGATGGACGTGAATGGCTGCCAAATTCAGGCTGCCTGAACACATTTGCCGATGCCGATACCGTGTCAGCGCGTGCAGCAAAGCCACCGAATCCGCGCCGCCGCTCAATCCCACCCACACAGTTGGTGGGCGCGTGTGTTGTTGAAAAAAAGTGTGAATGTGGTGCAGCAGCATAAATGAAACCCCGTTTCAGGCAGCCTGAAATCATCTGTTGTGAACAATAAAGCAAAATTCAATGGCACAAACATACATGTATGTGCAATAAAAGGCAGCAAAATCAATCATCATTTTGCTTGTGGTGATTTTTTATCATGGATATTTTTTATCACATTCATATCGTTTTTTTATGAAAAAAGATTTTAAAGTGCGCCAAAGTGCATTATTGCACAATAAAATCGTTTTTGTGAAAAAACAGGCACATTTGTGCTTGTCAATTGGCATAAAATTTTATATAGTTCGTTACACAGAGCTACAAAAATAGAGAGAAACAACATTTCAGGCAGCTTTTCTTACGTTTCGGTTGCGTGAAATATCGGCTTTGCGGTGTCGCTTTTTTCCTTTCGGGCGGCATGGCAAAGGCAGGCGCAAGCCTGTATGTTTGTGAAGCGTAAAATCTCTGATTTGAGGTATTTCGGGCAGTTTTCCCCAAAGCTGCCCGTTTTTTTTTGGCTGAAACCTTTGCAAAACCTACTTTTAAACTGACGTAGGGGCGGATTTCATATCCGCCCTTTTTTCAATTTATTGATAAGAATGAAAATTTCTGAGAACCTAAACGGGGCAGATATGAAATCTGCCCCTACAAACCGAGTTTTTCAAAGGTTTCTGGCTGCCTGAAAACGATTTGCTGCGTTTTCAGGCAGCTTTTTGCCAATAATGATAAAATTCGCGCATTTTAAAAGCAAAAACACAGGACAACAAACATGACACAAACCACAGAACGCGACAGCATGCAATATGATGTGGTGATTGTTGGCGCAGGCGTGGCTGGCTTAACCGCCGCCATCAAATTAAAACAAATTGCCCAACAAAATCAACGTGAAATCAGCATTTGCGTTTTGGAAAAAGGCAGCGAAGTGGGCGCGCACACCCTTTCGGGGGCGATTATTGACCCGATTGCTTTGGGCGAATTGTTTCCGAATTGGCGCGAATTGGGCGCGCCGCTCACACGCACGGTTACGCAAGACAAAATTTTGTTTTTAACTGAAAATCAATCGTTTACCATGCCGATTACGCCACCCAGTTTTCAAAACGAGGGCAATTACATCATCAGCTTGGGCTTGTTGTGCAAATGGCTGGCTGAACAAGCCGAATTGTTGGGCGTGGAAATTTACGCAGGTTTTGCCGCCAGCGAGATTTTGTATCACGAAAATGGCAGCGTAAAAGGCGTGGCAACAGGCAATATGGGCGTGGACAAAAATGGCAGCCCCACCGAAAATTTTCAGGCAGGCATGGAATTGCACGCCCAACAAACCCTGTTTGCCGAAGGCGCGCGCGGTTCGTTGAGCAAACAAATCATCAAACAATTTGCGTTGGACAAACACAGCCAACCGCAAACTTATGGTTTGGGCATTAAGGAAATTTGGGAAGTGTCGCCCGAGCAATGTCAGGCAGGTTTGGCAATGCACACCGTGGGTTATCCTTTGGACAGCAAAACCTATGGCGGTTCATTCATTTATCATTTGGACAACAATCAAATTGCCATTGGTTTGGTGGTGGGTTTGGATTATCAAAATCCCTATTTGTCGCCTTTTGAAGAAATGCAACGCTTGAAACTGCACCCCGCCATTCGCCCCATGCTGGAAGGCGGCAGACGCATTGCCTATGGTGCGCGCGCTTTGGTGGAAGGCGGCTTGCAAAGTTTACCTAAATTGGCGTTTGAAGGTGGGGTTTTGATTGGCGATGCGGCTGGTTTTTTGAACGTGCCGCGCATTAAAGGCAGCCACGCGGCAATGAAATCTGCCATGCTTGCCGCCGAAGCGATTTTTCCGATTTTGGACGATTTGGGCGATGTGCCGCCTGAAAAAGGCAAAATCGCCACACAGTATCAAACTTTATTTGAAAACAGTTGGTTGTATCAAGAATTGCACCAAGCGCGCAATATTCGCCCTGCGTTTAAATGGGGTTTGTTGCCTGCCATGGCATACACGGCTTTGGAACAATATGTTTTCAAAGGCAAAACGCCTTGGACAATTTCCCATCACGGCAGCGATTCAGGCAGCCTGAAAAAAGCCGATTTGTTTCAAGCCATTCATTATCCCAAGCCAGATGGCAAGCTCACTTTTGACCGATTGAGCAGCGTGTTTTTGGCAAACGTGTCGCACGAAGAAAATCAACCCGTTCATTTGCAATTAAAAAACCCCAGCTTGGCAATCGATGTGAATTACCGTGATTATGCCAGCCCCGAAACGCGCTATTGCCCTGCTGGTGTGTACGAAATTGTGCAAGAAAACAACGTACCGCGTTTGCAAATCAACGCCGCCAACTGCGTGCATTGCAAAACCTGCGACATCAAAGACCCCACCCAAAACATCAATTGGGTTTGTCCAGAAGGTGGCGGTGGACCCAATTATGGCGCGATGTAGTTTTCAGGCAGCCTGAAAATCATCAATCCCTTATTTTTGAAAAGGAAAAACATGAATACCGCCATCATCGCTTTGGGCAGCAATTTGGACAACCCCATTGCCCAAATCCAAAACGCGCTGGCAAAATTGCGTCAGCAGCCTGAAATTGCCGATTTGCGCGTGTCGTCTTTGTACCGCACCGCGCCCGTGGGCTATGCCGACCAACCCGATTTCATCAATGCGGTGGCGGTGCTGCGCACACCGCTCCATGCCTTGGCGTTGCTGCATTTGTTGCAAAATGTGGAAAATGAATTTGGGCGCGTGCGTTCATTTCAAAATGCACCGCGTACTTTGGATTTAGATGTGATTGATTTTAATCATGAAAAATGGGATACGCCCGAATTGACTTTGCCCCACCCACGCGCCCATTTGCGGGGATTTGTGATGTTGCCATTGGCAGAAATCGCACCCGATTGGGTTTTGGGGGAATACGGTACTGCCGCCGAAATCGCCACTCTTTTGGGTGATGAAGGCATGGTGCGTTTGCCCTGAAAAGCCAAACAGGCAGCCTGAAAAACCATGTTCAGGCTGCCTGTTTTTGTGTTTAAATGTCTTTGGGATTCATGACCATACGCAATTTAACCGACAAAGTATCGTCTGCCGTGCGACCAATCTCAAACCACCAAATCGCCCCCCTTTTAAACGCCCACGACCGTGCCGCCACCTCGCCATTGCCATTGAGCAGCAATGCCGCCAAATCGCCAATCCACGGTTGATGACCCACCACAATCACGGTTTGGTTTTCGCCACATTCGCCCAAAATGGGGGCGATGTCGTATGCCGCCACGTTGGGGTTCAGCCCAGCCAAACGGCGCGTGGGGCGACCCAAATAGGCTGCCGTTTGGCGACTGCGCTTGGCTTCCGATACCCACAATTCGGGTTTTTCAGGCAGCTTTTCGCGCAAAAATGCCGCCATTTTTCGCGCTTGTTTGCGCCCTTTTTTCGTCAAACGCCGTGCCAAATCTTTGTCGCCCACTTCGGCTTGGGCGTGTCGCCACAAAATCAAATTCAACATGAGCTGTTTTCTCCACAACAAAAAATCCGATACTACCCACTTTCAGGCAGCCTGAAAACACGTTATCATCAAAATTTTAACCTTTTAAACGAAAGAATCCAATATGAAAATCACAAGCCAATGGGTAGAAAATCGCTGCTTTGTCGCCACCAACGAAACAGGACAAAGCGTGGTCATGGACGGACAAGCCGCCAGCGAAGGCGGCAAACGCGGTGCCAGCCCAATGGAGCTGCTGCTGATGGGCGTGGCGGGCTGTTCCAGCATTGACGTGGTAGAAATTGCCAAAAAACAACGCCAACGCATTGTGGATTGCATTGCCACCGTAGAAGGCACACGCGCCGACAGCATTCCTAAAGTGTTTACCGAAATACACATTCATTTTCAAGTGATTGGCCATGATTTGAACCACGAAGCCATTGCCAAAGCGGTGTCCTTGTCTGCCGAAAAATACTGTTCCGCGTCCATTATGTTGGGCAAAGCCGCCAAAGTGAGCCACAGTTTTGAAATTGTGGCGGCAGAATAAAAGTTTCAGGCTGCCTGAATGCATATTTCAGGCAGCTTTTGTCATTTTTTGTCATTGGATTTTCAAAATGTTAAATGTGAACTTTATTTGGCTAAATGGTTTGATTGGTGCGTGTGGATTAAGTTTTAACTTTAAAATTTAAGTAATACAGAATCATTTTTAATTAAAAATGGATTTCATTTAATAGCGGCATAATAATGGCTTTCATTTTATTGAGAAAAACATCATTTTTGATATAAAACACCAATATGAACTGGCAATACATCTGGCAAACCGCTCCCCGATTTTTTCAGGCAGCCTTAATGACTTTGGAATTGGCTGTTTATGGCATTGTTTTGTCATTGTTATTGGGTGGTGTGGTGGCGATTTTCACCGCCTACAAAACCCCCATCTTGAACAAAATCAGTCGAGCTTATATTGAATTGTCTCGCAATACCCCTTTGTTGATTCAGTTGTTTTTTTTGTATTACGGCTTGCCCAAAATCGGCATTAAATGGAGTGGCTTTACCTGTGGCGTGATTGCCCTTGTGTTTTTGGGGGGCAGTTATATGGCAGAAGCCTTGCGAGCGGGCTTGATTGCCGTTCCCAAAGGACAAATAGAAGCAGGCAAAGCCATTGGTTTGAATAAAATTCAAATTTTTTGGTATGTGGTGTTGCCCCAAGCGTGGGCGATTGCCCTGCCTGCGGTGGGAGCGAATGTCTTGTTTTTAATCAAAGAAACTTCCGTCATCAGTGCGGTAGCGGTGGTGGAATTGATGTTCTTAACCAAAGACATTATTGGTATGGATTACAAAACCAACGAAGCCTTATTTTTGTTATTTATCAGCTATTTGCTGATTTTGTTGCCTGTGGCAATGTGGGCAAGATGGGCAGAGAAAAAAGCAAGGAGTGCAAAATATGGCACTTGATTGGTTGTTTCAGGGACAAAATCTCCCCCGCCTTGCCGAAGGCTTGTGGCTGACCGCTCAAATTTCCTTTATTTCGGTGGGCATTTCGTGCATCACAGGGACTTTGTTTGGCTTGATAATGCGGTCGTCCAACCCATTTGTTCGCTTACTGAGCATACTTTATTTGGAAACCATACGCATTGTGCCGATTTTGGTGTGGCTGTTTATGTTGTATTTTGGGCTGGCTGAATGGACGGGCGTGCATTTGAGTGGACTGTGGGTGTGCGTGTGGGTGTTTGTGCTGTGGGGAACAGCAGAAATGGGCGACTTGGTGCGTGGTGCTTTACAATCCATTGAAAAACATCAAGTAGAAGCAGGATTGGCATTGGGGCTTTCTAGGTTTCAGGTGTTTTATCTGATAGAAGCCCCACAAGGTTTACGAAGATTGTTGCCCAGTGCCATTAACCTGTTTACCCGTATGGTCAAAACCAGCTCGCTTGCGGCATTGATTGGCGTGATTGAGGTGGTAAAAGTGGGTCAGCAAATCATTGAAAACTCCTTACTAACCGTGCCAAATGCGTCTTTTTGGGTATATGGTTTGATTTTTGTGTTGTATTTTGTGATTTGTTACCCTTTATCTTTACTTGCCAATCGCCTAGAACAACAATGGGAAAGTTAATTTTATGAACCAAAACAAAACGCCCTTAATTCAAATTAAAAATTTACGCAAATGCTATGGCGACACCATTGCCATTCCCAATTTGAACTTGGATTTGCACAAAGGCGAAGTGGTCGTGATTTTAGGTGCATCAGGTTGTGGCAAATCCACCTTACTTCGTTGTGTGAATGGTTTGGAAAGCATACAAGACGGCAGTATTACAATGCGCGGCGTGGGCGAATTTGGCGTGGACATTGCGTGGGAAAAAGCACGCCAAAAAGTCGGTATGGTGTTTCAAAGCTATGAATTGTTTGCCCATATGAATGTGATGGACAATATTTTGCTTGGGGCAATCAAAGCCCAAAAAAGGGACAAAGACGAAGCCACCCAGCAGGCTCATCAATTATTAAAACGGGTTGGCTTGTACGACAGACGCACCGCCTTTCCACGAGAATTGTCGGGCGGACAAAAACAGCGTATCGCCATTGTTAGGGCGTTGTGTATGAATCCAGAGGCGATTTTGTTGGACGAAATCACCGCAGCCCTAGACCCCGAAATGGTGCGTGAAGTGCTTGATGTGGTACTGGAATTGGCAAAAGACGGTATGAGTATGCTCATCGTAACGCACGAAATGGGCTTTGCCCAAAAAGTTGCCGACCGCATTGTCTTTATGGATAAGGGTTTGATTATTGAAGAAAATACGCCAGAGCAATTTTTTACAAACCCCACAACCGACCGTGCCAAACAGTTTTTAAATATGATGGAATACAATGCCTGACAGGTTGTTTAAGGCAGCCTGAAAAACAGCAAAGTGCCATTTAACCCTTTTTTTTAACCAACAAAACAATGGAGTAATTGTAATGCAATTGACCAAAAAATCCCTTTCATTTTTTTCCGCCATTGCGTTAAGCCTTGGCTTGGTGGCTTGCGGTGGTGGCGACAAACCTGCCGACTCTCAGTCCAAAGCCGAAACCAACGCAGCCGCCCCAGCCGATGCCGATACTTTGGCAAAAATCAAAGCCGCCGACAAAATCCGCATTGGCGTATTTGGCGACAAGCCCCCCTTTGGCTATGTGGACGCAGATGGTAAAAATCAAGGCTTTGATGTGGAAATCGCCAGAGAATTGACCAAAGATTTGCTTGGTAGCCCTGATAAAGTGGAATTTATCTTAACCGAAGCCGCCAACCGTGTGGAATACGCCAAGTCAGGTAAAGTGGATTTGGTATTGGCAAACTTTACCCAAACCCCAGAGCGTGCCGAAGTGGTTGATTTTGCAACACCTTATATGCAAGTGTCTTTGGGTGTGATTTCGCCAGCCAATGCCAAAATCACCGATATTGCTCAATTAAAAGGCAAAACTTTGCTTGTAAACAAAGGCACAACCGCCGATGCCTATTTCACCAAAAATCACCCCGAAATCACCTTACTTAAATTTGACCAAAACACCGAAACTTTTGATGCCTTAAAAGACGGTCGTGGTGTGGCATTGGCACACGACAACGCTTTATTGTGGGCGTGGGCAAAAGAAAATCCAAACTTTGAAGTGGCGATTGGCAAATTGGGCGAACCTGAAAACATCGCCCCAGCCGTGAAAAAAGGTGATACGGCTTTGCTTAATTGGGTAAATGAAGAAATGGCGAAAATCAAACAAGATGGTCGTTTGGTTGCTGCCTATGATAAAACGCTAAAACCTGTTTATGGCGACAAAGTGAAACCAGAAGAGTTGTTGGCTAAGTAAGCGGATTATTTGATGAAAACCGTTTGTATTCCAAAATCTTAAATTTTCAATTCAAATTGATGATGAATGATAAAATGGATAAAGGATACAAGCGGTTTTTGATGTTTTAGAGGAGTATTTGAACGTTGATTTTTATTTATCTGTTTGTTTTTATATTGATATAATGTGTGAGTGGATGGGGTGTGCGTACTTGATGCTGGTTCGGGTAGCCTGAAATAATCAACTTTAAGGTTGAGGTGGAATGAGTGTGAATTTCCCATTTTTTGAATGGTTTTGTATTTTTTAAAAGAAAATTTCCTTAACTATCATTGATTTTGTGTGTTGTTGGGTGTTTGGATGTGATTGGGTGCTTGACGTTGTGTGAGATTGTGGGCATAATTCGGTTTTTCGCTGCTACGGCGGCGGAGAAATGTTTAGTTGAATTTTTTAGTTCTTTAAAAAATGATTACCGATAAGTGTGAGTGTATTGAGCCTCACACTGTTTTGAGAGTTTACAAGATTGAATGTGTTTTTCATATTTATTTCTTGTTAATTTCTTTGAAGCAGACCAGAAGTTGTAAGTTAGAGATTGAACATAAGAGTTTGATCCTGGCTCAGATTGAACGCTGGCGGCATGCTTTACACATGCAAGTCGAACGGCAGCACGAGTACTTGTACTTGGTGGCGAGTGGCGAACGGGTGAGTAATGCATTGGAACGTACCGAGTAGTGGGGGATAACTGTCCGAAAGGATAGCTAATACCGCATACGACCTGAGGGTGAAAGCGGGGGACTTTTAGGAGCCTCGCGCTATTTGAGCGGCCAATGTCTGATTAGGTAGTTGGTGGGGTAAAGGCCTACCAAGCCGACGATCAGTAGCGGGTCTGAGAGGATGATCCGCCACACTGGGACTGAGACACGGCCCAGACTCCTACGGGAGGCAGCAGTGGGGAATTTTGGACAATGGGGGGAACCCTGATCCAGCCATGCCGCGTGTCTGAAGAAGGCCTTCGGGTTGTAAAGGACTTTTGTCGGGGAAGAAAAGCGGATTGATAATACCAGTTCGTGATGACGGTACCCGAAGAATAAGCACCGGCTAACTACGTGCCAGCAGCCGCGGTAATACGTAGGGTGCGAGCGTTAATCGGAATTACTGGGCGTAAAGCGAGCGCAGACGGTTTGTTAAGTCAGATGTGAAATCCCCGAGCTCAACTTGGGAACGGCGTTTGAAACTGGCAAGCTAGAGTATGTCAGAGGGGGGTAGAATTCCACGTGTAGCAGTGAAATGCGTAGAGATGTGGAGGAATACCGATGGCGAAGGCAGCCCCCTGGGATAATACTGACGTTCATGCTCGAAAGCGTGGGTAGCAAACAGGATTAGATACCCTGGTAGTCCACGCCCTAAACGATGTCAATTAGCTGTTGGGGCACTTGATGCCTTAGTAGCGTAGCTAACGCGTGAAATTGACCGCCTGGGGAGTACGGTCGCAAGATTAAAACTCAAAGGAATTGACGGGGACCCGCACAAGCGGTGGATGATGTGGATTAATTCGATGCAACGCGAAGAACCTTACCTGGTCTTGACATGTGCGGAAGGCTTTAGAGATAGAGCTGTGCCTTCGGGAACCGCAACACAGGTGCTGCATGGCTGTCGTCAGCTCGTGTCGTGAGATGTTGGGTTAAGTCCCGCAACGAGCGCAACCCTTGTCATTAGTTGCCATCATTAAGTTGGGCACTCTAATGAGACTGCCGGTGACAAACCGGAGGAAGGTGGGGATGACGTCAAGTCCTCATGGCCCTTATGACCAGGGCTTCACACGTCATACAATGGTCGGTACAGAGGGTAGCCAAACCGCGAGGTGGAGCCAATCCCAGAAAACCGATCGTAGTCCGGATTGCACTCTGCAACTCGAGTGCATGAAGTCGGAATCGCTAGTAATCGCAGGTCAGCATACTGCGGTGAATACGTTCCCGGGTCTTGTACACACCGCCCGTCACACCATGGGAGTGGGGGATACCAGAAGTAGGTAGGGTAACCGCAAGGAGCCCGCTTACCACGGTATGCTTCATGACTGGGGTGAAGTCGTAACAAGGTAGCCGTAGGGGAACCTGCGGCTGGATCACCTCCTTTCTAGAGAAAAGAAGAGGTTGAATGCACTCACACTTATCGGTAATCGTATTATAGATGCAAGAATTAAAAAGCAGATTAAAGAAGAAATGATAAGGTTTAAGATTGTTTATTTTTAAATTTTAAATTTTGATGTTTCTTTGATTTGTTTTAAATAAGTTCATGGGTTTGTAGCTCAGGTGGTTAGAGCACACGCTTGATAAGCGTGGGGTCGTAGGTTCAAGTCCTACCAGACCCACCAGTTGCAAAACAAAGGAATACTGGGGGCATAGCTCAGTTGGTAGAGCACCTGCTTTGCAAGCAGGGGGTCATCGGTTCGATCCCGTTTGCCTCCACCAAGATTCAGGCAGCCTGAAAGTGGAATAAAAATAAAATAAAAAACTTTTAAAAAGAGTTAAGCTTAAAAAGTTTAATTTTTTATTTTTGATTATTTTTCTTTTTTAAATTGCAAATTAAAGCGAGTTTGTGTAGAATGGCTAGCTTGCTTGTTTTAATTTGCAATTTGCTGATGATTTTATCAGTTAATTGATTGCATCGCTCTTTAACAAATTGGAAAGCCGAAATCAACAAACAAAGACAATTTTGGTTTGATTTGGTTTGAAATCAGTTTGCAAACTGATTTCAGGCAGCCTGAAACAAAACTCAGGTTAAAAAGAATTGAACAACAGTATTTGGGTGATGATTGTATCAATACCCGTCTTGAAACACAAAAGGCAAGATGGGTATCACAACAAAGCAGTAAGCTTTATTGTTTGAGAATCTAAGTAGAATATGGTTGTCAACGCTGTATTCTGCAAAGTCAAAGGTTCTTCAAATGATAGAGTCAAGTGAATAAGTGCATCAGGTGGATGCCTTGGCGATGATAGGCGAAGAAGGACGTGTAAGCCTGCGAAAAGCGCGGAGAAGCTGGCAAAAAAGCAATGATACCGCGATGTCCGAATGGGGAAACCCACACAGCAATGTGTATCCCAGTCTGAATACATAGGACTGGCGAAGCGAACCGGGAGAACTGAACCATCTAAGTACCCCGAGGAAAAGAAATCAACCGAGATTCCGCAAGTAGTGGCGAGCGAACGCGGAAAAGCCTGTGCGTGATAATGGCACTGTTAGGAGAAGGACTTGGAAAAGTCCGCCACAGTGGGTGATAGCCCCGTATCCGAAAACAGTATCATGGTACTAAGCGCACGACAAGTAGGGCGGGACACGTGAAATCCTGTCTGAATACGGGGGGACCATCCTCCAAGGCTAAATACTCATCATCGACCGATAGTGAACCAGTACCGTGAGGGAAAGGCGAAAAGAACCCCGGGAGGGGAGTGAAATAGAACCTGAAACCTGATGCATACAAACAGTGGGAGCACCTTTAATGGTGTGACTGCGTACCTTTTGTATAATGGGTCAACGACTTACATTCAGTAGCGAGCTTAACCGAGTAGGGGAGGCGTAGGGAAACCGAGTCTTAATAGGGCGATCAGTTGCTGGGTGTAGACCCGAAACCGAGTGATCTATCCATGGTCAGGATGAAGGTGCCGTAACAGGTACTGGAGGTCCGAACCCACGCATGTTGCAAAATGCGGGGATGAACTGTGGATAGGGGTGAAAGGCTAAACAAACTCGGAGATAGCTGGTTCTCCCCGAAAACTATTTAGGTAGTGCCTCATGTATCACTTCTGGGGGTAAAGCACTGTTATGGCTAGGGGGTCATTGCGACTTACCAACCCATTGCAAACTCAGAATACCAGAAAGTGCAATCATGGGAGACAGACATCGGGTGCTAACGTCCGGTGTCAAGAGGGAAACAACCCAGACCGCCAGCTAAGGTCCCAAATGACAGATTAAGTGGTAAACGAAGTGGGAAGGCACAGACAGCCAGGATGTTGGCTTAGAAGCAGCCATCATTTAAAGAAAGCGTAATAGCTCACTGGTCGAGTCTTCCTGCGCGGAAGATGTAACGGGGCTCAAATCTGTAACCGAAGCTGCGGATGCTAGTTTACTAGCATGGTAGGGGAGCGTTCTGTAAGCCTGTGAAGGCAGCTTGTAAAGGCTGCTGGAGGTATCAGAAGTGCGAATGTTGACATGAGTAGCGATAAAGCGGGTGAAAAGCCCGCTCGCCGAAAGCCCAAGGTTTCCTACGCAACGTTCATCGGCGTAGGGTGAGTCGGCCCCTAAGGCGAGGCAGAAATGCGTAGTCGATGGGAAACGGGTTAATATTCCCGTACTTTGATTCAATGCGATGTGGGGACGGAGAAGGTTATGCTGGCAATCTGTTGGAATAGATTGTTTAAGCCTGTAGGTGGAAGGAGTAGGCAAATCCGCTCCTTCTTAACACCGAGACGTGATGACGAGTGTCCACGGACACGAAGCAGCAAATACCACGCTTCCAGGAAAAGCCACTAAGCTCCAGTTGAATCAAAACCGTACCGCAAACCGACACAGGTGGGCAGGATGAGAATTCTAAGGCGCTTGAGAGAACTCGGGAGAAGGAACTCGGCAAATTGATACCGTAACTTCGGGAGAAGGTATGCCCTGTAAGGTTAAGGACTTGCTCCGTAAGCCTATCAGGGTCGCAGAGAATCGGTGGCTGCGACTGTTTATTAAAAACACAGCACTCTGCTAACACGAAAGTGGACGTATAGGGTGTGACGCCTGCCCGGTGCTGGAAGGTTAATTGAAGATGTGCAAGCATCGGATCGAAGCCCCAGTAAACGGCGGCCGTAACTATAACGGTCCTAAGGTAGCGAAATTCCTTGTCGGGTAAGTTCCGACCCGCACGAATGGCGTAACGATGGCCACACTGTCTCCTCCCGAGACTCAGCGAAGTTGAAATGGTTGTGAAGATGCAATCTCCCCGCTGCTAGACGGAAAGACCCCGTGAACCTTTACTGTAGCTTTGCATTGGACTTTGAAGTCACTTGTGTAGGATAGGTGGGAGGCTTTGAAGCAGAAACGCCAGTTTCTGTGGAGCCGTCCTTGAAATACCACCCTGGTGGCTTTGAGGTTCTAACCCAGACCCGTTATCCGGGTCGGGGACCGTGCATGGTAGGCAGTTTGACTGGGGCGGTCTCCTCCCAAAGCGTAACGGAGGAGTTCGAAGGTTACCTAGGTCCGGTCGGAAATCGGACTGATAGTGCAATGGCAAAAGGTAGCTTAACTGCGAGACCGACAAGTCGAGCAGGTGCGAAAGCAGGACATAGTGATCCGGTGGTTCTGTATGGAAGGGCCATCGCTCAACGGATAAAAGGTACTCCGGGGATAACAGGCTGATTCCGCCCAAGAGTCCATATCGACGGCGGAGTTTGGCACCTCGATGTCGGCTCATCACATCCTGGGGCTGTAGTCGGTCCCAAGGGTATGGCTGTTCGCCATTTAAAGTGGTACGTGAGCTGGGTTTAAAACGTCGTGAGACAGTTTGGTCCCTATCTGCAGTGGGCGTTGGAAGTTTGACGGGGGCTGCTCCTAGTACGAGAGGACCGGAGTGGACGAACCTCTGGTGTACCGGTTGTTTCGCCAGAAGCATAGCCGGGTAGCTAAGTTCGGAAGAGATAAGCGCTGAAAGCATCTAAGCGCGAAACTCGCCCAAAGATGAGACTTCCCCTGTGGTTTAACCACATTCAAGGGTCGTTGTAGACCACAACGTTGATAGGTCGGGTGTGGAAGAGTGGTAACACTTGCAGCTAACCGATACTAATTGCCCGTAAGGCTTGACTCTATCATTTGAATAACTTTAAACAGTTCTACTACAAATGACAAAGCTTACTGATGACTCAGTCATCACCAAAAATACAAAATCAATACAAACACAAAACCTTTGTTTTATTGGCTTCCCAATTTACCCCCTTTACGTTTGGCGACCACAGCGGTTTGGACCCACTCCTTCCCTTCCCGAACAGGACAGTGAAACATCCCTGCGCCGATGATAGTATACTCCGTATGCGAAAGTAGGTCATCGCCAAACTCCTTATTCTCTACCCCAGCTCCTTTTATTTTATTAGGTGCTGGGGTTTTGCTATTAAAAAAGCAAATAAAATACAATAGACTACTGGTAAAGATAAAAAAAAGGCGTATAATGCAATTTTGATGTTTCAGGCAGCCTGAAACCTTTTTTCTGTTTGTGAGCCAAGGACATGAACTGATTTTTTTAAACTTAACCTGCACACCTTGGCGGTGCATTTGAAAGCAAATCCAATATGGAAAATTTTGCCCAGTTACTGGAAGAATACTCAGCAACCCAAGAAATGACTCATGGCGAAGTAATTACTGCCGAAGTTGTTGATATTACCGATAAATTTGTTGTGGTTAATGCTGGCTTGAAGTCTGAATCTTTGATTGACATCGCCGAATTTAAAAATGCACACGGCGAATTGGAAGTGAAAGTTGGCGACTTTGTTACCGTTACCATTGAATCTGTGGAAAATGGTTTTGGCGAAACCAAATTGTCGCGTGAAAAAGCCAAACGTGCTGCTGATTGGATTACTTTGGAAGAAGCCATGGAAGATGGCGAAATCTTGTCTGGCGTGATTAATGGCAAAGTGAAAGGCGGCTTGACTGTGATGATTAACAGCATTCGCGCATTCTTGCCTGGTTCTTTGTTGGACGTTCGCCCCATCAAAGACACTTCTCATTTTGAAGGCAAAGAGATTGAATTTAAAGTCATCAAATTGGATCGCAAACGCAACAATGTGGTGGTATCTCGCCGCGCTGTGTTGGAAGCCACTTTGGGTGAAGAACGCAAAGCTTTGATGGAAAACTTGCAAGAAGGCACCATCGTTAAAGGCTTGGTGAAAAACATTACCGATTATGGTGCATTCGTTGATTTGGGCGGCATTGATGGCTTGTTGCACATCACTGATTTGGCTTGGCGTCGTGTTAAGCACCCAAGCGAAGTGTTGGAAGTGGGTCAAGAAGTGGAAGCCAAAGTATTGCGCTTTGACCAAGACAAACAACGTGTTTCTTTGGGCTTGAAACAATTGGGCGAAGACCCATGGGACGGTTTGGCTCGCCGCTATCCACAAGGTCATCGCTTGTTCGGTAAAGTGTCTAACTTGACTGAATACGGTGCATTTGTTGAAATTGAACAAGGCATTGAAGGTTTGGTTCACGTTTCTGAAATGGACTGGACAAACAAAAACGTTCACCCAAGCAAAGTCGTTCAGTTGGGCGATGAAGTTGAAGTGATGATTTTGGACATTGATGAAGACAAACGCCGCATTTCTTTGGGCATGAAACAATGTCAAGCTAACCCATGGGAAGCTTTTGAAGCGGACTACAACAAAGGCGACAAAATCAAAGGTGCGGTTAAATCCATTACCGATTTTGGCGTATTTGTAGGTTTGCCTGGTAACATTGATGGCTTGGTACACTTGTCTGATTTGTCTTGGACTGAATCTGGCGAAGAAGCGGTTCGCAAATACAAAAAAGGCGAAGAAGTGGAAGCGGTTGTATTGGCAATTGATGTGGAAAAAGAACGCATTTCTTTGGGCATCAAACAATTGGAAGGCGACCCTTTCAACAACTACTTGGCAATGAATGACAAAGGTGCTTTGGTTAAAGGTACGGTGAAAGCGGTTGAAGCCAAAGGTGCAACCATTACTTTGGCTGACGAAGTGGAAGGTTATTTGCCTGCTTCTGAATTTGACAGCGAGCGCGTTGAAGACTTGACCACCAAGTTGAAAGAAGGCGATGAAGTGGAAGCGATTATCGTAACCGTGGACCGCAAAAACCGCAGCATCAAATTGTCTGTGAAAGCCAAAGACGCAAAAGCCAACGATGAAGCGTTCAAAGCGGCTCAAACGGCTGCTCCTGCTAATGCGGGTACAACCAGCTTGGGCGATTTGTTGAAAGCCTCTTTGGGCAAAAACTGAATAGGTAAACCAGATGACAAAATCTGAATTGATGGCGCGTTTGGCAGAAGTTTTTGCTGAAAAACACCCTGAATCGGAATTGCAAGCAAAAGACGTTGAACAAGGCGTGAAAGTTTTGGTGGACACCATGACGCGCTCTTTGGCAAAAGGTCAGCGCATTGAGATTCGTGGTTTTGGTAGTTTCAGTTTGAACCATCGTCCTGCGCGTGTGGGTCGCAACCCAAAAACGGGCGAAAGTGTGAATGTGCCTGAAAAACACGTTCCGCATTTTAAACCCGGTAAGGAATTGCGCGAACGCGTAGACCAAGCTGCTAAATAATTGATGATACTCAACACCCCAAAATCAGTGTGATGATTTTGGGGTGTTTTTGATTGTGTGTGGTTCAGGCTGCCTGAACAGGCTCATGCTTCGGTAACGGCTTCACGCGCAAAGGTTTTTTCGCAATAGTGGCATTTTAATTTGACCAAACCGTTTTGTTGATGAACGTGAAAGCGGCTGACCACGGGTTCGCTGTGGCTGGCGCAATTTTGGTTGGGGCAACAAAAGACTTCGGTAATGCTTTCAGGCAGGCTTAAACGCATTTTTTTGATGACGACAAAATTTTCAATTTGGTTTACCACCGCATTGGGCGAAAACAATGCCAAACGGTTGGCATCTTCTTCGGAAAATTGCACATCTTTGATTTTGATGATGTCTTTTTTGCCTTGACTTTGGCTGGGCAGGTTGAAACCCACGGTTACGGCGTTGCCATAATGCAACAGTTTGAATTGTCGCAAAATGGTTAAACCCAAACCTGCGGGAATGTGGTCAATCACGGTGCCATTTTCAATGGCTTCTACACTTAATTGATTGTTTTTCATGTTTTTTTATCCGTAAAATGGTTTTCAGGCTGCCTGAAATGACACTTCTTCATTCAGCAACAATGCCAACATCGCCATACGCGCATACACGCCATTGGTGGCTTGCTCAAAATAGTAGGCGTGGGGGGTGTTGTCCACATCGGGGGCGATTTCGTCCACGCGGGGCAGGGGGTGCAACACGCGCAAATTGGCTTTGGCATTTGCCAACATATTGGCGGATAAATTGAATTTGCCTTGAATTTTGGCAAATTCTTCTGCGTCAAAGCGTTCGCGTTGCACGCGGGTCATGTACAAAATGTCTGCCCATTCAATCGCGCTTTCCAAGTCGGGGAAAATTTGCCATTTTGCGCTGTGTGCGTCCAATTCTTCGGTGATGTAGTCGGGCATGGCGAGACTGGGCGGCGAGATGAAGGCAAATTCACAATCAAATAATTTTAAAGCCTGTGCCAATGAATGTACGGTGCGACCGTATTTTAAATCGCCGCACATGGCGATTTTCAGGTTGTTCAGGCTGCCTTGCGTTTCGTAAATGGTTAATAAATCAAGCAATGTTTGGCTGGGGTGCTGGTTGGTGCCGTCTCCTGCGTTGATGACGGGAACGCGCGAAAATTCGGCTAACACCCGTGCTGCGCCGTCTTTGGGGTGGCGTTGGATAATTGCGTCTGCGTAACTGCTGATGATGCGTGCGGTGTCGGCAAGGGTTTCGCCTTTTTTTGCGCTGGTATTGGCACCGTCTGCAAAGCCGATGACTTTGCCGCCCAAGCGTTGAATGGCGGTTTCAAACGACAGCCGTGTGCGTGTTGATGGCTCAAAAAAGCATGATGCAATCAATTTGCCTTCCAGCAATGTGTTTTGTGGATTGTGCTTTAATTTCAAAGCAGTATCCAGCAATAATTGTAATTGTGTCATGCTCAAATCGGCAATGGAAATGATGTTTTTTTGATACAGGGGATTGGGCATAATGTTCCTTTCAGGCTGCCTGAAAACGCAAAAAAACCTGTTTCGCCAACAAAACAGGTTTTGATGAAAAAGCCAAATCATCTGCACCGCCACAAGTGCGGTTGAAACGAGATGATGGGCTGATGTTCATGGTTGTCTCACACAGGGTCATACAAATGTGGCAATTATAGCGATTTTCCGCCCTTTGCTTGTAAAAATTTTTGTGTGATGGGGCAGGCTGCCTGAAAACGCATTTTTGTTACACACAATAACAAAACACGCTATCATTGCATTTTTTTACACAGTATAAAGGAACACCATCATGCACGTTTTGCGTTTGAGTTTGCCCATTTTAACGGCTGCGATTTTGGCAGCGTGTTCGCCACAAAATGCGTCTGCGCCACAAAATGCCGCGTCTCAACCCACATCGCCTGCCAGCACACCTGTGGCGGCTGGCGAAACGAAAAATCTTGCCATCACCGCCATCACCGAACACCCTGCTTTGGACGACATTCGCTATGGCTTGTTGGAACAACTGAAAACCGAAGGCTTTGAAGAAGGCAAAAATCTGAAAATCGATTTCCAAAGCGCACAGGGCAATCCTTCTACTGCCGCGCAAATTGCCAAAAAATTCGCTGGCGACAAACCCGATGTGATTGTGCCAATCAGCACGCCCAGCGCACAAGCGGTGGTGGCGACAAGCAAAGACATTCCCATTGTGTATGCGGGCATTACCGACCCCATTGGCGCGAAATTGGTGTCATCGTGGGACGCATCTGGCACCAATGTTACGGGCATGTCCAACCAAATGGACGTGCAGCCTGAATTGGATTTGATGCGCGAGCTCATCCCCGATTTGAAAGCGATTGGCTATGTGTTCAGCCCAGGGGAAGTCAATTCGGTAACGGTGTTGAATCAGTTGCGCGAAAAAGCCGCCAGCCACAACATCAAAATTGTGGACGTGCCAGCACAAACCACATCTGACGTGTTAGCCGCCGCGCGCAGCCTGAAAGGTAAGGTGCAAATCATCTTTACCGCGCACGACAACAATGTGGTTGCCGCCTATCCTTCCATGTACAAAGCGGCGGTGGAGATGAAAATCCCCTTGCTGGCAGCCGATTCCAATTCGGTGGGCAAAGGCGCGGCTTTGGCTTTGGGCGTGAACGATTACAATTTGGGCAAAGAAACAGGCAAAATGGTTGCCCAAGTGTTGCGCGGCAAAGCGGCTGGCGAAATGCCATCGCAAAAAATGCAAGATTTGGAATTGGTCATCAGCCCCAAACACGCGGCAGAACAAGGTTTGACGCTGCCTGAAAGCGTACTCAAACGCGCCAATAAAACGGTGGAATAATTCCATTTAAAAAACATTTCAGGCAGCCAAATTCGCATTTTGGTTGCCTGAAATGTTTTTATGAATTTTGACGAAGTTGCGCCAAATGCGCCCGAATTTCTGCGACCGTGTTTTCGGTAAACAATTTATCCAAATTTTTCCAAATTGAATGGTAGCCAAATCCGCCTTGTTGCATTTCCGCTTTCGCGTCTACCAGCGACCAATTTTGATATACCACGCGATACATTGCAATCACAATGCCTGTACGGTCTGCGCCATGATAACAATGCACCAATACCGCACCGTGTTTTTGCTGCTGCTCAATTTCCCACAACACTTCGGCTAAATCTTTGGGCGTGATGTGCCATGTGGTCAAGGGTTTGTTAATCAATTTGATGTGCGTGTTATCGGCAAACACTTTCGCTGTGGTGTTGCGTTTGAAAAAGCGCAAATTCACAATGCTTTGGATATTGTGTTCGGCAATGGCGGCTTTGTCTTCGGCTTGGAGCTGTTCGCTGCGGTAGAGTTTGTCGTCCACGCGATACAAGTTGGCATCTTGTTTCAGCAGTTGTGCGGCTTGGCTGGCTGAATGGATTTGGGGTGTGTGGGTTTCATTCGCCATACAAATTGGCAACAGGCAGCACAATGCGATTGCCGTGAATTTTTGTTGATTCATCAAATGTTTTTCCTTGTGTTTTGGGTTTTCAGGCAGCCTGAACATTCCCCACCAATCAAAAACGTGTCAAATACAAAAGTTTGGCACATTTTGGTTTGCGGACGTGGCGTTGCGCCGCCACACCCACGCTTTGGGTGCGTGGCATACCATAAAATTGCGCCTTAATTTCGGTAGAATGGTGCGTGGTACGCACCCTACAAATTCTGATTTAAAACATACTGTCAGTTCGCCTTTTTAATGCAATGAGTTTAATCCAAATCGGACAAATAATCACATTAAAAAACATGAGTATATGAAATACCCATTGTTGTAAGGTGGTCATATTTGAAACGCGACAAGCATGATATTCACAATCACGGCTACCGAAAATGGCATACAACACATTGCTCCAAAATAGCCATAAAATCGGCTTTTTGTAGGCTTGCCAACGCTCTTGCATGGATTCCCAAAAAGTCATTTCGTCCATGATGTCTATATTCCACCAATTAAAGCCTTGTAGGTCGGGCATTTATGCCCGACAATGTGCTGTGATTGCTTATGTCGGGCATGAATGCCCGACCTACGGAAATCATTTTTTGTCGTGTACTGAAAGGCTGCCTGAAACACATCAATAACGCGCTGGCACCACGCCCATGCGCTGTTTCAACGATGTGCGCGGCAAATTCATCAATGCCGAGTAGTAAGTGGCATTCGTCATCACTTTTTTCACATAATCGCGCGTTTCATTAAATGGAATGGTTTCGGCGTAAATGGCACCTTCCAAGCTGTTGCTGGCTTGCCATTTGCGTGCGCGCCCTGGCCCTGCGTTGTAGCCTGCGGTTGCCAAAACTTCGTTGTTTTGCAAGTTGTTACGCGCGTCTGCCATATACCATGTTCCCATGCGAATGTTGCCGTCCATGGTGTAAAGTTCGCTTTGGCTCATGCCCAATTTACGCGCAATCATGCTGGCGGTAGAGGGCATGACTTGCATCAAACCCTGTGCGCCCACGCTGGATTGTGCGCCCAACACAAAACGGCTTTCTTGGCGGATTAAGCCATAAACCCAAGCCGCGTCCACGCCATTTTGTTGCGAATAGGCTTGCACCAAATTTTGGAAAGGCGTGATGTAGCGCAAATTGAAATTGAGCAAATGGTCGGTGCTGTCGGCAGAATGAATCGCCATTTCATAAAATTGTTGATTGAATGCCAACTGTGCGGCTGCCAAGCGCGTGGTTTCGTTCATGCCGCGCGTGGCGTAACGCCATTCGGTTTGCGCTTGACGGCGCATTTTCCAATCGCCCGATTGCTGGCTGGTGTGAAACAAATTCAAAGCGCGTTGAATTGCCCCATCGCGGCTGATTTCGTTCACTTGATTGGGGCTGGCTGGCGACACATTGTTTTGGGCATTCACTTTGCCGCCCAATTCTTCGGTTGCCAACAGCGCGTAAAAATTGCGTCCCGTCTGCGCGGCTTGTTGATACAGATTTTTGGCTTGATTGCCTTTGCCTGTGTGTTGGTAACTGCGTCCCAGCCAATACAGCCAAGTGGGGTCTTTTTGTAAATCGGCGGGCATGGTTTCAATGATGTTTGCCAAATCTGCCCAACGTTGCAATCGCAATGCCGAACGCGCATACCATTCAAATTGTTCATCGGTAAATTGGCTGCGGTCGCTGGCTTGGCTGTAATAATTGAATGCGTTGCCGAAGTTTTGCTCTTTTGCCAATTTTAAGCCCAATACGCCCCATGCAAAGCTGCTTTGCTGCGCGTTCAGGCTGCCCAAATTGGCGGTTGAGCCTGTGCGAATGGCGTTTGCCAACAAGCCTTCTGCGCCGCCATCAATGCTGCCACCCAATGCGGCTGCCAAATTGCGCGCGTCTGTGATTTGGTTGTTGCTGATTAAGCCGCGTACACGTCGCCAAGCATCATTTTGATTCAGGCTGCCTGCGCGATTTTGCAACAGGGTGTTGCAACCCAAAGGCAAGCGTGCGGTGTTGCGTACCAATTTGTTCACAAATTGGGCATCGTTTTCCATGCCAAACAAATGGGCGTAGCAGCGCACTTCTTGATGGCGACCTTCTGGCTCAACTTGTTGATATTGTTGCTTGAAAGTGGCAAATTGTTGGCGTTTGCCCAAACTTTTGAGCCATTCGTTGCGCACGTTTTCAGCCATGGCGCTGTTGTGTTGTTGAGCCAAAAATTGACTGGCAGCCATGTCGTTGTCCATTTTGACCGCATTCAACACGCTTTCTAATTGGCGATAGCTGTTTAGGCTTTGGTTCACATTTTCGCCAGCGCGTGGCTGCCATGCAAACACATCGGCAGACGCATTTTGTGTGGCAGATGGCTGTAAAATCACGGTTTCGGGCGCAGGCTTTTTGGGGGCTTGTTTGGAAGAACATGCTGCCACCAATGAAATGGCAAGCGTGGTAAGGGCATAAGTCATATTTCGCGGCACGGTCATCATGTGGGTCTTTGATTTGTTTAAAAATTTAATGAAAAGCGCAAATCATAGCATTTTTTGCGCATTCAGGCAGCCTGAAAATAAAGTTTTCACACAATTTTTACGTTTAATCAGCAAAAAAGCTGCCTGAAAATGGGTTTCAGGCAGCCAAAATGGTTTGAAATTAGAACCTGTATTCATAAGATTGATGGCTGATTTTATGGATAATGCTTGCGAATACAAGGCGGCTTTTTATGCCAATAACAAAACGATTGGCGTGAAAAGCCAACGCCGTAGGCGCATGAAGTAGCGATAAAAGCGAGCCATTAAGATTGTGAATGCAGGTTCTCAACTGTTCAAGGCTTTTGCCACATCGCGTAAAGCGGTACGCAAGCCTTCTTCAATCACAGGGTGATAGAAAGGCATATCCAACATTTGCGGCACGGTCATGTTCATTTGGTGCGCCCACGAGAGCAGATGTGCCAAATGTTCGGCGGCAGGTCCCACCATTTCCGCGCCCAATAATGCGCCCGATTGCTTGTCGGCATACACGCGCAAATGCCCTTTATTGACCAACATCACACGGCTGCGACCTTGATTTTTAAAGGAAACTTCGCCCACTGCCACTTTGTTGGCAAAATCATCGCCATGTTTTTGTTGCAGTTGGGCAAAGCGCGAGCCAATGCTGGCAATTTGCGGATTGGTAAACACCACACCGATTGGGCTGCGGCGCAAACCTTCGGTAATGTGGGGGAATTTGCCCGCGTTGTCGCCCGCAATTTTGCCTTGGTCGCTGGCTTCATGCAGCAAAGGCAGTTGGTTGGACGCATCGCCTGCAATGAAAATGTGTGGAATGCTGGTTTGCATGGTCAAAGGGTTGGCAATGGGTACGCCACGCGCATCGCGTTCAATATTGATGTTTTCCAAGCCGATGTTGTCCACATTGGGGCGGCGACCAATGGCTGCCAGCAAATAATCTGCCACAAACGTGCCGTTTTCGCCATTTTGCGACCAATTTACCGCCACTTTGCCATCGGCATTCAATGCCACTTCGGTTTGTGATGACAAATGCAAATCCAATTCTTCATCAAAAATTTCAATGGCTTGTTGCAAAACCACAGGGTCGGTAATGCCGCCCAATGCGCCACCTCTGCCAAAAATGGCAACTTTCACACCCAAGCGGCTCAAAGCCTGACCCAATTCCAAGCCAATCACACCTGGTCCAAATACCGCCACGCTTTCAGGCAGCGTGTCCCATGAAAACACGTCATCGTTGATAATCAGTTTGTCGCCCAAAGCCTGCCATTCGGGGGCGATAACGGGGCGTGAACCTGTGGCAATCACAATGCGTTCGGCGTGGATTTGGGTGTGGTCGTCAATTTGAATGGTGTGTTCGTCAATGAATTTGGCTGCACCCATGATGCGGCGGCTTTCGTCCCAAGCGTTTACGTCTTCCAACACAAAGCCGACAAAGCGGTCGCGTTCGGATTTAACGCGCTGCATGACTTCTGCGCCGTTTACTTGAATGGATTGTTTGTCCAAATGCACGCCAAATGGGTCGGTGTGCAAGGCGTGATGACGCGCTTCGGCAGCCGCAATCAGCAATTTGGAAGGCATACAGCCCACACGCGCACAGGTTGTACCAAACACATGGCTTTCAATCAAATACGCATTGGGCGTGTGCAACAAGGCATTGCGAAACGCGCCCATGCCTGCGGTGCCGACACCTATGACCACCACATCTGCTGTGAGTTTTTTCATTTTTGAATCCTTTAATATAGACAAGTATCGTCAATCAAATACAAAATGGAACGCCATGTAGGGTGCAACAAGTTACACGCTACACTTGTCCTGTTTTGTAAAAAAATAGACCAAATAATTTAAGAAAAGGGTTATTCAGGCAGCACAACTATTTGAATCACATCAATAATTGGGCTGCCTGAATAACCCTCGGGTCATTCAGGGGGGCAACGCCAGAAAAGGAGGAGAAAACTGCCGTTGCCCCAAAGTGGGCGCGTTAGAAAAGGAGGAGAAAACTACCGCGCCCTAGGAGGTAATCGCCATGAAAATGACGATGTGATTATAGCGGATTTTGGGGAGAAATGGCAATGCGTTTTTAATGGGTATTTTGCGTTAAAATCGCGCATTTGTGCGTCAAAAATGCGCATTTGGGCAGATATTTGTAATAATATTTCAAATGAAAGGGAATTTGCATGAAAACCGTTTGGCTGTTTTGCACGGTCATTGACAATTTTGGCGACATTGGCGTGGCATGGCGTTTGGCGCGTGAATTGCGTAGCCGATTGAATGTCAAAGTTTTTTTATTTTTGGATAATTGGGACGCGCTCATGCAGCTTGCGCCGAATTTTGCCGATGAACGCGATGTTGTCGTTAAACGTTGGCGTGAACACGAGTGGGCAGATTGCGACCATGTGCCTTTGCCCGATTTGACCATTGAAACCTTTGCTTGTGGGCTACCTGAAAGTGTGTTGCTTAAAATCAAGAAAAATCAATCGCTTTGGTTGAATTGGGAATATTTGAGCGCGGAGGATTGGGCAGTCAAAACCCACGCGATGCCATCTTTGCAGGGCGATGGTTATCCGAAATATTTTTGGCAAATGGGCTTTGTGCCTGAAAGTGGCGGTTTGATTCGTGAACGCGATTTCAGGCTGCCTGAAAAAACATTCCCAAAAGAAAACAATGCGTTGAATGTTTTGATTTTTGGCTATCGCAGCGCAATTTGGGCAGACATTTTGCGCGCGTGGCAAACTTTGGGCTGGTGTGTGAATGTGGATTTGGCTGGTGGGCAGGTTGCGGCAAGTTTGCGAGAAAGCGGATTTTTGCCTGAAAAGGGCGCGGAATGTGTTTCAGGCAGCCTGAAAATCCGCCAAATTGATTTTGTGCCACAAGCGGATTTTGATGATTTGTTGGCGCGATACGATTGGCTTTTTGTGCGTGGCGAAGACAGTTTTGTGCGCGCCCAATTTTCGGGCAAGCCTTTGTTTTGGCATATTTATCCGCAAGATGAGCTGGCGCATTTGGACAAATTGGACGCATTTTGGCAAACGGTTTTTGGCGACAATCACACGGTGTGGCAGCAGGCGTATCAGAGTTTGTCGCGCGAATTGAATGGCGATTTCAGGCTGCCTGAAAATGAGCGGCTGGCGCATTGGCAAACTTTGCGTCAGCATGAAAATGAGTGGCGGCAATCGGCACAATCGTGGCAGCAAAATCTTTTTAATCAGAAAGATGCCTTATCGCGTTTGGCGGATTGGTTGGCGCAAAAATGATTTCAGGCAGCCTGAAAGTATGTGAGAGAATGAAAGTTTTTGCCTTCGGCGACTTACTTTTTAAAAAAGTAAGCCAAACAACTTGACGCACAATAGTAACTTTGATTATTTTCAATAACTTCTGTTTTCAGGCAGCCTGAAATTGTTTTTTGATAAGTTAAACGTTCGGCTTTAAAGTATTTGGCTTACTTTTTTAAAAAGTAAGTCGCCGAAGGCAAACCTTTTTTATCTTATTTTTTGCGCGAAAATGCCCAACTGGTGTCTTCTTTTTGTTGCAACAATTCCACGGCTGCGGCAGCACATTCGTGTCCCGATTCGGACGCGAGTTTCAAATAACGTTTGCCTGCGGTGCGGTCTTTGTCGGCACGTTCGCCGTTCCACAGCATTTTGCCGAGCAAATAGGCGGCATGTGGGTTGCCATCGTTTTCCACGGCTGCCTGTAAACGGGCGGTGTTGCCTGTGTAATAGCAGGCTGTTTGAATTTCTTCTTGCGCGATGTCGCCTGTTCTAATGGCTTCTTTGTAAAGCAATAATGCGTGTTCAGCGTGGGCTTTTACCCCATCGCCAGCGCGATAGCATTCTGCCAAATAAAATTTGGCAACAGCCGCATTTTTCCAAGGCGTTTGCGCGGCAAGGGCAAACAGCTTGGCGGCTTCGCGGTGTTTGGGCAAAATGTGTGGAATCAAGCGATAGGGGCTGTTTTTCAAGCGTAAATGGTTGAACGTGCCAGTACGCAAATAAATGCCTAAATCCAGAGCTGCTGCCATGATTTTGCCGTCCAAAGCTGTTTTCAGGCAGGCAATCGCGGCTTCATCGCTTTGCACAATGCCATCGCCCGTAATGCAAGCGCGTGCCAAACGATACGCTGCCAAAGGGCTGCCCAATTCCATGGCGTGCCGAAAACACGCCACCGCTTTGCTGGGATTGCGTTCCAACAAATCGCTGCCTTCGTATGCCAAGCCCAATTCCAGCCAAGCGGCAGCAAAATTTTGTTGCGCGGCTGCCTGAAAAAATTGCAAGGCTTGGTGGGGATAAAACGCCTTGCGTTTCCACAATCCTGCCGCAAACAAACAGTATGGATTGCCCACTTCGGCGCGTTCATACACGGTTTGCTGAATAAATTCATCATACAAATCTTCGGGTTCGGGATAGGGAATGGTGGTGTCCAAAGGCTGCATGCTGGTCAGCTTGGATTCGGGATTCCACAACCGCGCATAGCGTCCCAAACGAAACAAGGGCGACAAATGCCCCGCAATTTTTTCTTGGGATACGGTTAGTTTACCGCGAAAATATTTGGTTTCTTCGCCAAAATGGTTTTTAACCGTAAAGGTTTCAAATTCAGGCAGCGCATCGCGGCGGCTTTCCGCATCAACCAGCACCACGCCAATGGGCAAACCATCTTGATAATAAATGCAATCCCACACACGCATGATTTGGGCTTCGGTAATGCGCCCTTCTTCTTCGTGCAAATATAAAACCACATCGCCACGTTGTGCCAAAGTGTTGTCGGCATAATGCAGGGGGTGGGTTGATGATTCGTAAGTATTGGCGTGTTGTTGCATGGCGGTGTTACCAAAAAATGTAATTTAATTAAATGAATGGGAATTTTAGGGATAAAGCCACATCTTGTCAAAAAACAGGCGCGTTTGCCACGCAAACAAAAGCTGCCTGAAAAAAAGGTTTCAGACAGCCTTTGGCATGAACACCGCTTCTTAATCCTGATTGGGCTGAATAAAAGACACACCCGATAATTGAGCCGAAAAAATCGCCTTGCGAATGGCACTCAATGCCTTGGGGCGCACAAAATTGCGCCGATAAGCCAACAAAATGCGGCGCGTTGGCACATGGCTTTCAAAAGGAATAATGGAAAACAGCATGTGGTCATTTTCCGTTAAAGCCGTGGCAGGCAGCACACTAATGCCCAAACCACTTGCCACCATATGCCGAATCGTGTTGATGGAGCTGCCTTGCAAAGTGCTGGTTAAGCCCGTGATTTTTTGTCGCGCAGCCAAGTCGGTGCAACTGCCCAGCACATGGTCGCGCATACAATTTCCCTCGGTTAAAAGCAGCACACGTTCATCGCTCAAAGCCTGTGGCGACACCGAATCCAATTCCTCAAAACGATGCCCTTTTGGCACAATCGCAAAAAACGGCTCATCATACAAAGGAATCGTTTCCACACCCGTTTCGTGATACGGTTCGGCAATCACAATCGCGTCCAAATCGCCGTGTTTGAGCAAATCGGTTAAAGGCGTGGTGTAATTTTCTTCCAACATCAAAGGCATTTTGGGGGCAATGTTGCGCAAAGACAAAATCAGCTTGGGCAACAAATAGGGCGCAACCGTAAAAATCAAGCCCAATTTAAATGCCCCCTCCAATTCATTTTGCTCTTCATTTGCCAAATTGCGGATAACGTCCGCCTCGTCCAATACTTTACGCGCTTGGGCAATGATACGCGCACCTGCATCGGTGGTAATCACTTCATTGCTGCTGCGGTCAAACAGCGATACCGCCAATTCCTCTTCCAATTTTTTGATGGCAATGGACAATGTGGGTTGGCTGACATGGCAACGCTGTGCAGCGCGTCCAAAATGACGCTCTTGGGCAACGGCAACGATATAGCGCAATTCGGTTAGCGTCATGAATTACTCCAATTTAAAAGGGGAATCTTCGGCTGGGGCTTCTTCGGTGTTTTGTTCCACGCGTTTGGCTTCAGGCAGGGTAATATTCAATTCCAGCATATCAATGCCATCGCGTTTTTCGTGGGAAATGTTGATGTCGTTGAGTTCAATTTTGACGTATTTGGACAAAACTTCCATCAACTCTTTTTGCAACATGGGCAAATAATCGGGTGTGGCGTTTTCGGTGTCGCGCACATCGCGTTGTTGTGCAATGATGATTTGCAAGCGGTCGCGTGCCACGTTTGCGCTTTGCTTATCGCGTTTGCCAAACAAAAATTCAAAAATGGACATCATCATTTACCCCCAAATAAGCGTTGGAAGAAACCTTTTTTCACAGGTTCAAGGAAACGGATTTCGCGGTTTTCGCCCAACAAGCGTGCCACCACGTCTTTGTAGGCTTCGGCGGCATTGGCGTTTTCTTGATGAATCACGGGCGAGCCTGCGTTAGACGCTTGCAACACGCTTTGTGATTCGGGAATCACGCCCAATAAGGGAATGCGCAAAATGTCTTGAATGTCTTGTACCGACAGCATTTCGCCTTTGGCAACGCGCTCGGGCGAATAGCGGGTAATCAGCAAATGCTCTTTCACGCTTTGACCGCGCTCGGCTTTGCGCGATTTGCTTTGCAAAATGCCCAAAATGCGGTCAGAGTCGCGTACGGAAGACACTTCTGGGTTGGTGGTGATGATGGCTTCATCGGCAAAATACAATGCCATCAATGCGCCTGTTTCAATGCCTGCTGGCGAATCGCAAATCACATATTCAAAATTCATGCCTTGAATCAATTCTGCCAAAATGCGTTCTACGCCTTGTTTGTTCAGGGCTTCTTTGTCGCGCGTTTGCGATGCGGGCAAAATGTACAAATTGTCGCAATGTTTGTCTTTGATTAAGGCTTGATTTAATGTGGCTTCTTTTTGAATCACATTGATTAAGTCGTACACCACGCGGCGTTCGCAACCCATAATCAAGTCCAAATTGCGCAAGCCCACGTCAAAGTCAATCACGCAGGTTTTGTGTCCGCGCAATGCCAAGCCCGATGCAATGCTTGCCGATGTGGTGGTTTTGCCCACGCCACCTTTACCAGATGTTACTACAATGATTTTTGCCACTGTTTTGTTCCTTATTTTAAATAAAATAAAATTGAAAAAGCCGTTTTCAGGCAGCCTGAAAATCGTAAAACCTTATTCTGCATTGATTGCGCCAATTGCCAAACGGTCGTCTTGCAATTCAATTTGTACGGCTTGGCGGTGCAAATGCGGCGGCAATTTTTGGTCAAACACGCGATAAATGCCTGCTATGGAAACCAATTCTGCCTGCATGGATTGCACAAAAATGCGCGCTTTGGTGTCGCCCGAAGCCCCTGCAATGGCACGTCCGCGCAAGGGCGCGTAAATGTGAATGTTGCCATCGGCAATCACTTCGGCACCAGGGCTGACAATGCCCAATACAATCAAATCTGCTTGTTCCGCATAAACCTGCTGCCCTGTGCGCACGGGTGTGGAAACCACAATGGTTGGCTTGGCGGGCATGAGACTCACGCGCTCATCGCTGATGATGTCTTCTGTTGTATCATCAATGGCATCAAAGGCATTTTCTGAATGCTCTTCGGCAACCATTTCCACCAAATCTGCCATTTTTGCCATTTCCACGGTTTTGATGGCGGCATTGTCGTTCATCAAAATGCCATCATCTATTTCAGGCTGGGCGATGGGGTTTTCGGCTGCCTGAATGGGGTCGTTGGGC
Organism: Alysiella filiformis; assembly: GCF_014054525.1. Taxonomy (NCBI): domain Bacteria; kingdom Pseudomonadati; phylum Pseudomonadota; class Betaproteobacteria; order Neisseriales; family Neisseriaceae; genus Alysiella; species Alysiella filiformis. Next base: position 2,304,317 of record NZ_CP059564.1, on the reverse strand, counting down.
ATTTCGGTTTGGGGCAATTCTTGCAAATCTGCCTTGTTGCCCGCAATAAATGCCAAACCATGCGCTTCGGCATATTTTGCCCAATGGGGCAGATGGTGGCGCAAACCCACAATGCTCAAACCATGCACCGCAAACATAGCCATGATGTCGGTTAAAGGCAAATTATCGCCATTGTCCAAATGACCAGCATCTAAAATAAAGGGCAATGATTTGAATTTCAAATATTTATCAATATTAAATTGCAGGGTTTCGCGAATATTGCCTGCGTTGTCAGAGTGAAGCAGAATCGCCAACGCATCAATGCGTGCCGATTTTACGCCAAAAGCTGGTTTCATGTTGATTCGTCTGTCGTGATTGTTTTATTCAATAATGGGGGCGAAGTGTACCCCTTTTAAGCACTTGATTCAACCATTGAGCTGGTGTTGGGGGTGTTGTTTTGCGAAAGGGATTCAGGCAGCCTGAATGCAAAAATGTTGTGTTTTTTACACAAATTTGCTTTTTTATTGAAATATGGGCAAGTATGGGTAGCATTTTGGGGATTTCTGCTCAAAAAGGGCGTATGATGAGTGTGTCTTAAAAATTTTTTACCAAGCTATAAAAAGGAATCAAGCAATGAAAAGCAAATTTTCTTATGTCTTTACCGCATTGGCAGCCACATTCGTATTTCAGGCAGCGCAAGCCGAAGATTTGGAAGTGTATGGCAAAGCAGGCATTCCAGGCGTGGGAGTAGGGGTGGGCTACGGTGTCAGCGACAATGTTACCGTGCGTGGCGATTTAACCACTTTGGGCAACATTAAACGCGATTTTCACTACCGCGCATTTGATTTTGATGCCAAATTGAAAACCAATAAATTGAATGTGCATGCCGACTATTTCCCAATGGAAGACAACGCCTTTCGCTTGACCACAGGTTTGGGATTTGGGAAAACTTCGCTTGAAGCCACAGGTAAAAGCGACAGCAGCAGCAAGCAAACCTTCAAATTGGGTGGTAAAACATACGAAGTCAATTTAACAGGTAACGATACCTTGGACGTAGAAGTCAAATACCCAGCCGTATCGCCTTATTTTGGTATTGGTTGGGGTCATGATGTCAAACGCAAAAAAGCAGGCGAATGGGGTTTCAGTGCCGATTTGGGTTTTTACGCAGGCAAGCCCAAAACCACAGTAAGCATTAACAGCGATTTGCGTCAAAAATTGGTTGATTCCCAAGGCGGTACAGAAGCAGCAGTCAAAGAATTGGATAGCCGTCTTGCCCAAGAAACCGAAAAAGTAAAAGATAAAGTAGAAAAATACAAAGTCATTCCCGTTGTGAATTTTGGTGTTACTTACCATTTCTGATTTTCCCTCACCTTTTGCGAAAAGGTGGCTGCCTGAAAATGCAGTTTGTTTTCAGGCAGCCTTTTAAATTTTAAATTGGGGTTTGAATGAAATTTCCTTAAATTTGATGAATTTGTCATTTTTTAGAGAATTTTTTGTGATTGAGTGCTTGACGTTGTGTGAGATTGTGGGCATAATTCGGTTTTTCGCTGCTACGGCGGCAAAGAGAAATATTTAGTTGAATTTTTTAGTTCTTTAAATAAATGATTACTGATAAGTGTGAGTGTATTGAGCCTCACACTGTTTTGAGAGTTTACAAGATTGAATGTGTTTTTCATATTTATTTCTTGTTAATTTCTTTGAAGCAGACCAGAAGTTGTAAGTTAGAGATTGAACATAAGAGTTTGATCCTGGCTCAGATTGAACGCTGGCGGCATGCTTTACACATGCAAGTCGAACGGCAGCACGGGTGCTTGCACCTGGTGGCAAGTGGCGAACGGGTGAGTAATGCATTGGAACGTACCGAGTAGTGGGGGATAACTGTCCGAAAGGATAGCTAATACCGCATACGACCTGAGGGTGAAAGCGGGGGACTTTTAGGAGCCTCGCGCTATTTGAGCGGCCAATGTCTGATTAGGTAGTTGGTGGGGTAAAGGCCTACCAAGCCGACGATCAGTAGCGGGTCTGAGAGGATGATCCGCCACACTGGGACTGAGACACGGCCCAGACTCCTACGGGAGGCAGCAGTGGGGAATTTTGGACAATGGGGGGAACCCTGATCCAGCCATGCCGCGTGTCTGAAGAAGGCCTTCGGGTTGTAAAGGACTTTTGTCGGGGAAGAAAAGCGGATTGATAATACCAGTTCGTGATGACGGTACCCGAAGAATAAGCACCGGCTAACTACGTGCCAGCAGCCGCGGTAATACGTAGGGTGCGAGCGTTAATCGGAATTACTGGGCGTAAAGCGAGCGCAGACGGTTTGTTAAGTCAGATGTGAAATCCCCGAGCTCAACTTGGGAACGGCGTTTGAAACTGGCAAGCTAGAGTATGTCAGAGGGGGGTAGAATTCCACGTGTAGCAGTGAAATGCGTAGAGATGTGGAGGAATACCGATGGCGAAGGCAGCCCCCTGGGATAATACTGACGTTCATGCTCGAAAGCGTGGGTAGCAAACAGGATTAGATACCCTGGTAGTCCACGCCCTAAACGATGTCAATTAGCTGTTGGGGCACTTGATGCCTTAGTAGCGTAGCTAACGCGTGAAATTGACCGCCTGGGGAGTACGGTCGCAAGATTAAAACTCAAAGGAATTGACGGGGACCCGCACAAGCGGTGGATGATGTGGATTAATTCGATGCAACGCGAAGAACCTTACCTGGTCTTGACATGTGCGGAAGGCTTTAGAGATAGAGCTGTGCCTTCGGGAACCGCAACACAGGTGCTGCATGGCTGTCGTCAGCTCGTGTCGTGAGATGTTGGGTTAAGTCCCGCAACGAGCGCAACCCTTGTCATTAGTTGCCATCATTAAGTTGGGCACTCTAATGAGACTGCCGGTGACAAACCGGAGGAAGGTGGGGATGACGTCAAGTCCTCATGGCCCTTATGACCAGGGCTTCACACGTCATACAATGGTCGGTACAGAGGGTAGCCAAACCGCGAGGTGGAGCCAATCCCAGAAAACCGATCGTAGTCCGGATTGCACTCTGCAACTCGAGTGCATGAAGTCGGAATCGCTAGTAATCGCAGGTCAGCATACTGCGGTGAATACGTTCCCGGGTCTTGTACACACCGCCCGTCACACCATGGGAGTGGGGGATACCAGAAGTAGGTAGGGTAACCGCAAGGAGCCCGCTTACCACGGTATGCTTCATGACTGGGGTGAAGTCGTAACAAGGTAGCCGTAGGGGAACCTGCGGCTGGATCACCTCCTTTCTAGAGAAAAGAAGAGGTTGAATGCACTCACACTTATCGGTAATCACAGATAAAGATGCAAGTTTTAAATCTTGAAATTGGATTTTAAATTATTTTTGATTTTAAATTTAATTTTAGGATTTTAAAAAAGAAGCAAGCTAAACAAGGAACGAAACATCGCCGTGTACGCAAGTACATAAGATGTTGAGAGACGAAGTAGAGCGTAGCTTATTTTTTAAAAGACATGGGTTTGTAGCTCAGGTGGTTAGAGCACACGCTTGATAAGCGTGGGGTCGTAGGTTCAAGTCCTACCAGACCCACCAGTTGCAACGCAAAGAAATACTGGGGGCATAGCTCAGTTGGTAGAGCACCTGCTTTGCAAGCAGGGGGTCATCGGTTCGATCCCGTTTGCCTCCACCAAGATTCAGGCAGCCTGAAAGTGGAATAAAAAATAAAATAAGAAAAATAATTATTTTATAAATATTCAAAAATTTAAAATTGCAAATTAAAGCGAGTTTGTGTAGAATGGCTAGCTTGCTTGTTTTAATTTGCAATTTGCTGATGATTAGTCAGTTAATTGATTGCATCGCTCTTTAACAAATTGGAAAGCCGAAATCAACAAACAAAGACAATTTTGATTCGATTTGGTTTGAAATCAGTTTGCAAACTGATTTCAGGCAGCCTGAAAGTCTGGTTCATTAATTTAATTATTGTTAATTGATTTTTGAATTAAGTTTACAGGTTAGAAAGAATTAAACAACAGTATTTGGGTGATGATTGTATCAATACCCGTCTTGAAACACAAAAGGCAAGATGGGTATCACAACAAAGCAGTAAGCTTTATTGTTTGAGAATCTAAGTAGAATATGGTTGTCAACGCTGTATTCTGCAAAGTCAAAGGTTCTTCAAATGATAGAGTCAAGTGAATAAGTGCATCAGGTGGATGCCTTGGCGATGATAGGCGAAGAAGGACGTGTAAGCCTGCGAAAAGCGCGGAGAAGCTGGCAAAAAAGCAATGATACCGCGATGTCCGAATGGGGAAACCCACACAGCAATGTGTATCCCAGTCTGAATACATAGGACTGGCGAAGCGAACCGGGAGAACTGAACCATCTAAGTACCCCGAGGAAAAGAAATCAACCGAGATTCCGCAAGTAGTGGCGAGCGAACGCGGAAAAGCCTGTGCGTGATAATGGCACTGTTAGGAGAAGGACTTGGAAAAGTCCGCCACAGTGGGTGATAGCCCCGTATCCGAAAACAGTATCATGGTACTAAGCGCACGACAAGTAGGGCGGGACACGTGAAATCCTGTCTGAATACGGGGGGACCATCCTCCAAGGCTAAATACTCATCATCGACCGATAGTGAACCAGTACCGTGAGGGAAAGGCGAAAAGAACCCCGGGAGGGGAGTGAAATAGAACCTGAAACCTGATGCATACAAACAGTGGGAGCACCTTTAATGGTGTGACTGCGTACCTTTTGTATAATGGGTCAACGACTTACATTCAGTAGCGAGCTTAACCGAGTAGGGGAGGCGTAGGGAAACCGAGTCTTAATAGGGCGATCAGTTGCTGGGTGTAGACCCGAAACCGAGTGATCTATCCATGGTCAGGATGAAGGTGCCGTAACAGGTACTGGAGGTCCGAACCCACGCATGTTGCAAAATGCGGGGATGAACTGTGGATAGGGGTGAAAGGCTAAACAAACTCGGAGATAGCTGGTTCTCCCCGAAAACTATTTAGGTAGTGCCTCATGTATCACTTCTGGGGGTAAAGCACTGTTATGGCTAGGGGGTCATTGCGACTTACCAACCCATTGCAAACTCAGAATACCAGAAAGTGCAATCATGGGAGACAGACATCGGGTGCTAACGTCCGGTGTCAAGAGGGAAACAACCCAGACCGCCAGCTAAGGTCCCAAATGACAGATTAAGTGGTAAACGAAGTGGGAAGGCACAGACAGCCAGGATGTTGGCTTAGAAGCAGCCATCATTTAAAGAAAGCGTAATAGCTCACTGGTCGAGTCTTCCTGCGCGGAAGATGTAACGGGGCTCAAATCTGTAACCGAAGCTGCGGATGCTAGTTTACTAGCATGGTAGGGGAGCGTTCTGTAAGCCTGTGAAGGCAGCTTGTAAAGGCTGCTGGAGGTATCAGAAGTGCGAATGTTGACATGAGTAGCGATAAAGCGGGTGAAAAGCCCGCTCGCCGAAAGCCCAAGGTTTCCTACGCAACGTTCATCGGCGTAGGGTGAGTCGGCCCCTAAGGCGAGGCAGAAATGCGTAGTCGATGGGAAACGGGTTAATATTCCCGTACTTTGATTCAATGCGATGTGGGGACGGAGAAGGTTATGCTGGCAATCTGTTGGAATAGATTGTTTAAGCCTGTAGGTGGAAGGAGTAGGCAAATCCGCTCCTTCTTAACACCGAGACGTGATGACGAGTGTCCACGGACACGAAGCAGCAAATACCACGCTTCCAGGAAAAGCCACTAAGCTCCAGTTGAATCAAAACCGTACCGCAAACCGACACAGGTGGGCAGGATGAGAATTCTAAGGCGCTTGAGAGAACTCGGGAGAAGGAACTCGGCAAATTGATACCGTAACTTCGGGAGAAGGTATGCCCTGTAAGGTTAAGGACTTGCTCCGTAAGCCTATCAGGGTCGCAGAGAATCGGTGGCTGCGACTGTTTATTAAAAACACAGCACTCTGCTAACACGAAAGTGGACGTATAGGGTGTGACGCCTGCCCGGTGCTGGAAGGTTAATTGAAGATGTGCAAGCATCGGATCGAAGCCCCAGTAAACGGCGGCCGTAACTATAACGGTCCTAAGGTAGCGAAATTCCTTGTCGGGTAAGTTCCGACCCGCACGAATGGCGTAACGATGGCCACACTGTCTCCTCCCGAGACTCAGCGAAGTTGAAATGGTTGTGAAGATGCAATCTCCCCGCTGCTAGACGGAAAGACCCCGTGAACCTTTACTGTAGCTTTGCATTGGACTTTGAAGTCACTTGTGTAGGATAGGTGGGAGGCTTTGAAGCAGAAACGCCAGTTTCTGTGGAGCCGTCCTTGAAATACCACCCTGGTGGCTTTGAGGTTCTAACCCAGACCCGTTATCCGGGTCGGGGACCGTGCATGGTAGGCAGTTTGACTGGGGCGGTCTCCTCCCAAAGCGTAACGGAGGAGTTCGAAGGTTACCTAGGTCCGGTCGGAAATCGGACTGATAGTGCAATGGCAAAAGGTAGCTTAACTGCGAGACCGACAAGTCGAGCAGGTGCGAAAGCAGGACATAGTGATCCGGTGGTTCTGTATGGAAGGGCCATCGCTCAACGGATAAAAGGTACTCCGGGGATAACAGGCTGATTCCGCCCAAGAGTCCATATCGACGGCGGAGTTTGGCACCTCGATGTCGGCTCATCACATCCTGGGGCTGTAGTCGGTCCCAAGGGTATGGCTGTTCGCCATTTAAAGTGGTACGTGAGCTGGGTTTAAAACGTCGTGAGACAGTTTGGTCCCTATCTGCAGTGGGCGTTGGAAGTTTGACGGGGGCTGCTCCTAGTACGAGAGGACCGGAGTGGACGAACCTCTGGTGTACCGGTTGTTTCGCCAGAAGCATAGCCGGGTAGCTAAGTTCGGAAGAGATAAGCGCTGAAAGCATCTAAGCGCGAAACTCGCCCAAAGATGAGACTTCCCCTGTGGTTTAACCACATTCAAGGGTCGTTGTAGACCACAACGTTGATAGGTCGGGTGTGGAAGAGTGGTAACACTTGCAGCTAACCGATACTAATTGCCCGTAAGGCTTGACTCTATCATTTGAATAACTTTAAACAGTTCTACTACAAATGACAAAGCTTACTGATGACTCAGTCATCACCAAAAATACAAAATCAATACAAACACAAAACCTTTGTTTTATTGGCTTCCCAATTTACCCCCTTTACGTTTGGCGACCACAGCGGTTTGGACCCACTCCTTCCCTTCCCGAACAGGACAGTGAAACATCCCTGCGCCGATGATAGTATACTCCGTATGCGAAAGTAGGTCATCGCCAAACTCCTTATTCTCTACCCCAGCTCCTTTTATTTTATTAGGTGCTGGGGTTTTCGGTTTTTTATTTAAATTTTTATTTTAAGTATAAAATGTTAATTTTTTCATTAAATTGAAATTTAATGTCAATAAAATCCATTTTGATTGAAATTTTGGCAATTATGTTGCACGATGTTGCCTTTTTACATTGAAAAGCACAATTAAATCTGTTAAGCTGTTGTTTTAATTATTGAGAAAGATAAAAATGGAACGCTTAAAGCAAACTGATGATGTACGCATTAATGGGATTATGGAATTATTGCCACCGATTGCACATTTGTATGAATTGCCGATTAGTGAACAGGCAACGGAATTGGTAACGCAAACGCGCGCTGAAATTGCTGATATTTTATCGGGTAAAGACAATCGTTTGTTGATGATTATTGGTCCATGTTCCATTCACGATACGCAGGCTGCTTTGGAATATGCTCAACGTTTGTTGCCATTGCGTAAAAAATATGAAAAAGAACTGCTGATTGTCATGCGCGTTTATTTTGAAAAACCGCGTACCACGGTGGGCTGGAAAGGTCTCATCAATGACCCACATTTGGATGGCAGCTTTGACATCAATTTTGGTTTGCGTCAAGCGCGTAAATTATTGTTGGAACTGAATAATTTGGGTATGCCTGCTTCTACTGAATTTTTGGATATGATTACGCCGCAATATTATGCGGATTTGATTTCTTGGGGCGCGATTGGGGCGCGTACCACTGAAAGTCAGGTTCATCGTGAGTTGGCTTCGGGCTTGTCTTGCCCTGTGGGTTTTAAAAATGGCACAGACGGCAATCTGAAAATTGCCATTGACGCGATTGGGGCGGCATCGCACCCACATCATTTTTTGTCGGTTACCAAATCGGGTCATTCGGCGATTGTGCATACGGCGGGTAATCCCGATTGCCATGTGATTTTGCGTGGCGGTAAAGAGCCGAATTACAGCAGTGAACATGTTAAATCGGCTTCGGCGCAGTTGGAGCAGGCAAAGGTTACGCCCAAATTGATGATTGATTGTAGTCATGCCAATAGCAATAAAGATTATACGCGCCAAATGATTGTGGCAGAGGACATTGCGGCGCAAATTCGCAATGGTGAAAACAACATCATGGGCGTGATGGTGGAAAGTCATCTGAAAGAGGGCAAACAAGCCGAGCCGATTGAGTATGGTAAGAGTATTACTGATGGTTGCATTGGTTGGGATACGACCGAAACTTTATTGGCATTGTTGGCGGACGCAAACCGTTGTCGTTTGTGAGTGTTTTTCAGGCAGCAGGGGATATGGGGACAAATTGCCCTCAATATTCAGGCTGCCTGAATATTGTTTTTTGAAGGAAAAATACCATGAAAGCCATGATTTTGGCGGCTGGACGCGGCGAGCGCATGCGCCCTTTAACCGATTCCATGCCCAAACCTTTGTTGATGGTGGGCGATGAGCCGCTTATTGGTTGGCATTTGCACCGTTTGAAAGCGGCTGGAATTGATGAGATTGTCATCAATCATGCGTGGTTGGGGCGGCAGATTGAGCAAACTTTGGGTCATGGCGCGGCTTATGGTGTGAACATTGCTTATTCGCCAGAAGGGGAGACGGGTTTGGAAACAGCTGGTGGCATTGCCACGGCTTTGTCTTTGTTGGGCGATGAGCCGTTTTTGGTGGTTAATGGTGATGTTTTGACGGACATTGATTTTCAGGCAGCCCACCAAATCGCGCAAAATATGCAGCAAAATGCGATTTTGGCGCATTTGTGGCTGGTTGAAAATCCCGAACACCATCCGCAAGGCGATTTTATTTTGGGCGACAATGGTGTGATTCATTCGGAAAATGCGGCTGGCAAACGCGCCACGTTTAGCGGCATTGGCGTGTATGCGCCTGCATTGTTTGCCGATACGCCTAAAAATGTGCCTGCGAAACTTGCGCCTTTGTTGCGTCGAGCGATGAATGATGGCACGGTGCAAGGCGAATGGCACACGGGTTTGTGGCTGGACGTGGGAACGGTGGAACGTTTGGCATTTGCCAACACATTGGTACAACAGGGAAAATTAGCCAAAAAATGATGTTCAGGCTGCCTTATCATTTCCCTACCAAATTCAAGTTTTTGCTGAAGGCAAAATCCATTTTTGTGGGGGAGAGAAAGGCTGCCTGAAATCTTATTCTGTATCCAATTTCTTGATTTTGTGGTCAAACACGAATGTGCCAAAGGGGATAATCGCGGCAATCAAGCCCAGCCCAAAAATCCCCAATGACCATTTCTTCACATGGCAGGTTGCCAACAACACGACTAAAAATGCCAAAAACAAAACCCCGTGCGTCATGCCTGTTGGACGAATAAACTCAGGGTTATCAAACACATATTTCATCGGCATGGCAAAACCAAACAATGCCAAACACGAAATGCCTTCTAAAATGCCTGCCACGCGCAAAATGGGTGTACTCATCGCAATTCCTGTGAAAAATCGTTATTTTAGCGGAATTTGACGCTATAATCACGTTTTGATTTTTTCAGGCAGCCTGAAACCATGTCCGCAGATGAATTTCAATATTTGGAAGATTTGTCTTCCGCGCAAACCCAATCTTTTTATCAACAAGCCCACGCGAAAACGCGGGCAAAATTCACTCAATCTGATTATTTTCATCAAACAAAACAAGCAATTGTGTCGCAATTACAAGACGACAAGCAAATCCCATTTTGCCAAGAACATCGCGCGAAAATGTACCATTTTCATCAATCTGCCGATAATCCGAAAGGGGTGTATCGTGTGTGCAGTGCGGCGAGCTATCGCGCGGGGCTGCCTGAATGGGAAATTTTGTTTTCGGTGGCGGATTTTGACACGATTTTGGGCGATGATGTGTATTTGAGCGGTGTGTCGCATTATGTGGCGCAGCCTGAAATGGCTTTGCTGACGCTTTCGGCGGCGGGTTCGGATTCGGCTTACACCATTGAATTTAATTTGAAAAACAAGGAAATTGTTGCCAATGGTTTCCATTTTCCGCTTGGCAAAAACCACATTGCGTGGCGCGATGAAAACAGCGTTTGGGTTTGCCCTGCTTGGGACGAACGCCAGCTTACCACTTCGGGTTATCCGCGTCAGGCGTGGTTGATGCGGCGCGGTCAGGCGTTTGAAGATGCCACGCCTGTGTTGGAAATGGACGCAAATGGTGTGCTGATTCACGCTTGGCGTTATTTGGACGGTCAGGGTGCGCCCATTGATTTGATTGAAACGGCACACACGTTTTACACCAAAGATTATTATTATGTGAATGCCGATTTGCAAGCCATCAAATTGGCTTTGCCCAAAGATTGTGAGTTGTTGGCTTATTTGGCTGGGCAATTGATTGTTAAATTGAAATCGGATTGGCAACGCAGCAAGCAAAAATACCTTTCAGGCAGCCTGATTGCGCTCAAATTGAACAAGGGCGAATTGGGCGAGGCGCAATGTTTGTTTGTGCCAAATGCAACGCAGGCTTTGGAAAGCATTGAAACCACCAAAAAATTCATCATTGCCAGTTTGTTGGACAATGTTTCAGGCAGCCTGAAAGCGTGGAAATGGGAAAATGGCGCGTGGGTGGCGCAAAATCTGCCCACTTTTCCCAAAGGCGCGATTGAAATCACCGACCAACCTTGGGGTGGCGACACGGTGCATTTGGCAGCAAGCGATTTTGTTACGCCTTTGACCTTGTTTTCATTGGATTTGAATGTGATGGAATTGACGGTATTGCGCCGTCAGCCCAAGCAATTTGACGCGACAAATATTCAATTTCATCAATACTTTGCCACTTCTCACGATGGCACGAAAATCCCCTATTACCACGTTGGCAAAAGCCAATCGCCCAACACGCCCACTTTGGTGTATGTGTATGGCGGTTTTGCCGTGCCCGAGTTGCCGCATTATTTGGGGGCGATGGGGCGGCATTGGTTGGAACAAGGCGGCGCGTTTGTGTTGGCAAATGTGCGTGGTGGGGGCGAATTTGCCCATTGGCACACCGCCGCAATCCGCGAAAACAAACACAAAAGCGTTGATGATTTATTGGGCATTTTGCAAGATTTGTGTGAACGCGGTTTCACATCGCCCCAAAAAATCGCCATTCAAGGTGGCAGCAATGGCGGTTTGGTGGTGGCGTCCGCGTTTTGCAGGCAGCCTGAAAGCATGGGCGCGATGGTGTGCGAAGTGCCGCTTACCGATATGTTGCGCTACACCGAATTGTATGCAGGCGCAAGTTGGATAGACGAATATGGCGACCCAAATGACCCAAAAATGGCAGATTATTTGGCACAATTTTCGCCTTATCATCAACTTTCAGGCAGCCTGAATTATCCGCCCAGTCTGATGACAACCAGTTTGGCAGACGACCGCGTTCACCCCGCCCACGCGCTGAAATTTTATGCCAAATTGCAGCAAAATCCCAACGCCCCAACGTGGCTCTACGCCCCCGAAACAGGCGGACACACAGGCAATGGCACACAAGAAGACACCGCCGCCGAATTGGCAACGGTGCTGGCATTTTTGCGTGAAACCATCATTCAGGCAGCCTGAAACCGAAATTCCGCATGAGTGGGCAACAAAGCGACATTGTTGGGATTATCAATAAAATCACGCATGATTTTTTGAATTTGCGGATTATTTTGCGTATTTTGAAACACAAACCAATCCGCAATCAAATCCGCCTGTTGCTCCATATTGAATTGACTAAAATGTTCACATTGATTGACGCGGTGGGCGTAAGCATAGCATTCATTGTTTTTGTAGCCGCCCTTCGCGCCCAAAATCGCACCGTCCAGCCACAAACGCAAACCCAGTTGGTGCTGCCAAATGTGTGCCATTTCATGAATAAACAAATGCCGTGCGCTGATGCTTGCTTGGCTAAAATCATTTTGATACAAAGACTTGGGAAAATGCATCGTACCAAAAGGCGACATCGCCACCCGATTGTATTGCAAAAAAGGAATCAATTTGCCTTTGTGTATGCGAATGCGCTCATAATTCAGGCTGCCTTGATACACCGATTGGGCAAGGGCAATTTCGCCAGATGTGAGCTTGCGGCGATGAAAAGCATTTAATGCGGTCATTGTAACAATCTTTCAAAACTGGGTAAAAATTTGCGTTGGAAAATGCCATTTGGCGGCAAAAAGCGTTATAATCTTACAAAATCCATTTCCAAAACTTTTAAAGGAAACAACAAAATGAAACGAGATTTAACCCGCATTCGCCATAATACCAAAATTGTTGCCACACTAGGACCAGGCAGCAACAATGTGGATTTGTTGCGCGACATGATTGTGATTGGCGGCTTACACGTTGTGCGCTTTAATTTCAGCCATGGCACACCCGAATTTCACGAAGAAAACGCCAAAATCGTCCGCGAAGCAGCACGTCAGGCAGGGCGCGAAGTGGCAATTATGGCAGATTTGCAAGGTCCAAAAATCCGCGTATCCAAATTGGAAAATGGCGGTGTGGACATTGAAGCTGGCTCAAAAGTATTATTTGATGCCGCTTTGGAAGGCGAAGGCACACGCGAACGCATTGGCTTGGACTACCGCGAATTGCCCCAAGATGTGCGCGCTGGCGACATCTTGTTGTTGGACGATGGTTTGCTGACCGTTACCGTAGAAAAAGTTTCAGGCAGCGAAATCCACACCATTGCCAATAACAGCCACAAATTGAAATCCAATAAAGGCATCAACAAACAAGGCGGAGGCTTGTCGGCAGGCGCATTTACCGAAAAAGATTTCCGCGATTTGAAAACCGCCGTCAAAATCGGTTGCGACTATGTTGCCGTGAGCTTTGTCAAAACCGCCGCAGAAATGGAACAAGCACGCGAAATGGTCAAAGCCGAATGCGAGGCTTTGGGCAAAACCGTTTACCCTGGATTAGTGGCAAAAATTGAACGTGTGGAAGCCTTGGAAAATTTGGACGCGATTATTTTGGCGTCAGATGGCATTATGGTGGCGCGTGGCGATTTGGCGGTGGAAGTGGGCAATGCGGCTGTACCCGCTTGGCAAAAACGCATGATTCATCGTGCGCGAGAATTGCGCCGTTTCAGCATTACCGCCACCCAAATGATGGAAAGCATGATTACCAACCCCGTGCCAACCCGTGCCGAAGTGAGCGATGTCGCCAATGCGGTGTTGGACGGCACAGACGCGATTATGTGTTCCGCAGAAACCGCAGTGGGTGCCTATCCTTTTGAAACCGTGCGTCAAATGGCGATTATTTGCGCCCAAGCCGAAAAAGAACAAGATTCACTGGTTGGCGTGGTGGACAGCGATGATGTGAATGCCTCTGGCGAAAAAGGTTCGGTGGTGGCAGGCGGTGCGGTGCATTTGGCACGTTTGGCAAAAGCCAAAGCGATTGTGGCTTTAACCGAAAGTGGCGCAAGTGCGTTTCAAGTGAGCCGCTATGGTTTGCTCATGCCGATTTACGCGCTGACCCCATCGGTTGATGCACAACGCCGCATGGCAATGTATCGCGGTGTGCGTCCGCTCAATTTGGCAACCAGCAAAGACCATGACGAAGCCTTGGCAGAAGTGGAAGCCTTGCTGGTGTCGCGTGAAGTGTTGAAATCGGGCGATGTGTACATCATCACAAGCGGTTCCAAAATGCGCCAAATTGGTTCAACCAATACCTTGCAGATTATGACGGTGCGCTGATTTTTCAGGCTGAAACTTTTGCAAAATCTACTTGTAAACTGACGTAGGGGCGGATTTCATATCCGCCCCTTTTTAATTTATTGATAAAAATAAAAATTTCTGCAAGTTGAAATCGAGTTTTACAAAGGTTTCAGGCTGCCTGAAAAACTCATTCCTCGTCCAACAAATCACGCGAACGTTTTGCCAAAATCTGCCGTGCGCCATTGCTTTGGGCGGGGGAGACAATGCCGTTTTCCTCCAATTCTTGCATTAAATTGGCGGCGCGGTTGTAGCCGATTTTCAAATGACGTTGCAACGCGGAAATGGACGTTTTGCGCGAAGTTAAAACAAAATCAATGGCTTGGTCTAATAATTCATTGTTGCTGCCTGATGGATTGGCGTTGCCATTGCTGTCGTTTGCACCATGGTCGGAGAGCAGGGCTTCGCCTGTCAAAATGCCGTCCACATAATTCGGTTCGGCTTGCGCTTTGATGAATTGCACCACGCGATGCACTTCATCATCGCTGACAAACGCGCCTTGCAAGCGAACAGGTTCGGCTTCCCCTGGTTGCAAAAACAGCAAATCGCCATATTTGAGCAGCGATTCCGCGCCCATTTGGTCTAAAATGGTGCGGCTGTCCACGCGGCTTTGTACGGTAAACGCCATGCGTGTTGGCACATTGGCTTTAATCAAGCCTGTAATCACATCCACGCTGGGGCGTTGTGTGGCGATAATCATGTGTATGCCAGCCGCGCGCGCTTTTTGTGCCAAACGCGCAATTTGGGTTTCCACGGCTTTGCGTTCGGTCATCATCAAATCTGCCAATTCATCAATCACCAACACAATTTGTGGCAGCGTTTCCAAAGGCTCGGGTTCGTCTGGATTCAAGCTGAATGGATTGGGAATGGGTTTTTCTTCGGCTTTGGCTGCCTGAATTTTTTCGTTGTAGCCTGACAAATTGCGTACGCCAACGTGTGAAAGCAAACGATAGCGGCGTTCCATTTCTGCCACGCACCAGTTGAGCGCATTGCCCGCCTCTTTCATATCGGTAACAACAGGGCAGAGCAAATGCGGAATGCCTTCATACACCGACAATTCTAGCATTTTCGGGTCTATCATGATGAAACGCACTTCATCGGGCTTGGCTTTGAACAAAATGGACAAAATCATCGCGTTCACGCCCACCGATTTGCCCGAACCCGTCATGCCACCCACCAGCAAATGCGGCATACGCGCCAAATCGCCAATGGTAACATCATTGCTGATGCCCTTGCCCAAAGCCATGGTCAGCTTGGATTTGGCTTCGTGGAAAATTTTGGCATTGAAAAATTCTTGTAACAAAACTTCTTGGCGTTGCTCGTTGGGGATTTCAATGCCCATGGTGTTCCTGCCTGAAATCGTTTCCACCACGCGCACCGATTGTATGGACAATGAACGCGCCAAATCCTTGCTCAAATTGACGATTTGGCTGCCTTTCACGCCTTTGGCAGGTTCAATTTCAAAGCGTGTGATGGCTGCGCCTATCATCGCGTCCACCACGGTTACTTCAATATTGAATTCTTTTAATTTTTCGGTAATGCTGTTGGCGATGTCTTGCAATTTTTCGGGGGCAATTTGCAGCGTTTCTTGTGAAGGCGCATTGAGCAAATCCACATCGGGCAAAACGTATTCGCCTTCTGCGATGGGGGTTTTTTCTTTGGGTGGGGCAGGTTCTTCGGTTTTGGGTGGGGTAATGTTGAGTGTGTTGCGTCTGTTGCTGTTGCTGTATGTGGGTGTTTCAATGGGTTCGGCGGCGATGTTGCGTGCTTCTTGCGACAAACGGCGCGTGGCTGGCTGATTGGCTGGATTGGCGGTGGGGCGTTTGCGTGAAGTCAAATCGCGCCAAATGATTTTGATTTGATTGAGCAAATTGACCATCAATTCCACATAAGAAAATTGTGCCAACAATTTCAATCCCACCAAAATCAATGCGCTCAAAATCAAAATGCCGCCAAATTTGCCCATCATCACTTCCAAGCCATTGGCAAGCAGCGAACCCAAATAACCACCTGCGCCTTTGGGCAAAATGTCGTCCAGCGATGTGCCAAAATACAGTCGTTCCAAAGGCGGTGTAAACATCAGCAGCATGGACAAGCCCAAACCTGCCAACATGGGCAAATAGGGTTCATGCTCGCTTTGCCAAAACAGGCGGAAATTTTTGTAGAGCCACACCATTGCCGCCACCACAATCCACCACGCCGACAAACCCACCGCATAGTAGCTCAAATCGGACAGATACGCGCCGATGAGTCCGCCTAAATTGTGGATTTCTGCCGATTTTTTGGCGGAACTGTGTGTCCAAGCAGGGTCGGTCATGCTGAATGTGGTTAAAATCGCCATAAACCAAATGGCAAAAATCATCATCAATGCCCACAATGAATCATGCACAATCGCCCCCACGCTGCGAAATGAAATGGACGCAAAACGCGAGGTTTTTTCAGGCGCTGCCGTGGTTTGTGGCTGGCTGATTTTGGCTTTTTTTTCAGATGTGCGCTTGGTGTTGGTGGCAGACTGGGGATTGCGGTCTATTTTGGGACGCGCTGGGGCGGGTGATTCTGTTTTTTTGCTTTTGTTTTTAAATGGGAACATTTTTCTATCACTTTGTATTTGGGGAAAAAAGCTGCCTGAAATGTTTTCAGGCAGCCTGAAATTGGCTAATTATGATTTAATCACGCAATTATAACGGAAATAAGGACAATTTTGGATATGAACCACACCGCAAAACATAAAACCGATTTACGCCGCCAACTGCGCCGCGCCCGACAAAACATCACACCAGCGCAACGCCAAATTGCAGAACGCAAAACGCAAAACCATTTGAGCCGCTTTGTGGTGCGCGGTAAACGCATCGCTTTGTATTGCCCCATTGGCAGCGAAATGCGTTTAAACCGATTGATTTTCATCGCAAAACAGCGTGGCGCGATAATTTATGTGCCGTATATTGAGCCGAAAAGTTTGCGTTTGTGGTTCACGCGGCTGCCTGAAAAGGCGGTGGCAGAACGCCCACGCACACAAAGTCGCTTGAATATTCCGCAATTTTCAGGCAAAAAAATCCGCGCACATCAATTACATACGCTGATTGTGCCGCTTGTGGGCATTGATGAACGCGGTTATCGCTTGGGGCAGGGCGGTGGTTTTTACGATGTGAGTTTGGCGGCGGCACAACGAAGTGGGTTGCCACGGACGGTGGGGGTGGGGTTTGCGTGCCAACAATGTGCCGTGTTGCCGATTGAAAAGCACGATAAACCATTGAATTATTTTGTTTGTGAAAATGGGGTACAGCGTTTCAGGCAGCCTGAACTTGCTCCAACACAAACTCCACAAACGCCCGCACAATGCTAGACGGATAACGATGGGCGGCATAAATCATCGTCAAATCAAATTTGGGGTTTTCCGTTTCGCCCAAGATTTCCACCAAGCCATTTTCTGCCACGAGTCTATCCACCGTGCTGTCGGCAAGCAGCGCCACTGCTTTGCCCTGTTTTGCCATATATTCAATGGCATAACTGTCATTGCTGGCAAAAAGATAGGGAATTTCCACCGCTTGTCTGCCAGTGCCTAGCGTGATGACGCTTGCTTCATTTTTTGCCCAAGCGGCAATGGGGAAATTTTTCAAATTTTTGACGGTGCTGGGCGTACCAAATCGTGCCAGTAAATCAGGGTGTGCCACCCATTTACTGCCGATTTGCCCCACTTTTTTGGCGATAAACTGTTCGCCGTGTAACTGCCCAATCCGAAACGCCACATCAATGCCGTCTGCCGACAAATCAAGCAGACGGTCGGTCAGTGTGCAATGCACCTGTACCTGTGGATAGGCAGTCTGAAAATCAGCTATCCACGAAAGAACTGGCTCGCAGGCAGGGCTTGCCGACAGGCGTAATTTGCCCTTTAAATTGCCTTGCTCTTCAAACAACACCTCTTTGGCAGTGGCAAGCTGTTCAATGGACAAATGCACCTGTTCATACAGGCGTTGCCCCGCCATTGTGGGTTTAACGCCTGATTTTTGGCGGTCAAAGAGTTGAATATTCAGCTCTTTTTCCAAGTCGGCAATTTGACGGCTAATGGTTGCAATCGGCACATTGAGTCGCTCGGAGGCTTTGGAGAGACTGCCGTGCTGGATAACGGCAACGAAAAGGCGGAGGGTGTTGAGGTTCATTGTTTTAAATACTCAAAAACTGTTTAAAAAATCATCAATAATTTTTTTATGGGAATCATAGTTATCAGATAATAAAATTTTATTTTTATCTAAATTTATAATATGTGCATTTTCCTTGTAATTATCTAGAGTTTCATTTGGCATTGCACAAAGAAAAATCTGAAAATCATCAGTTATTTTTTCACTCAAATATTTAATAATTGAGTTATAATTTCTTTTATCTTGCTCGTGTTGATTTGGGGTATCTATAAGTAAAGGAGAAATTGTTGTTGATTGCAAATGAGCTATTAGCTTATAAATTGCTAATCTATAAGCTAATATAACCCTAGTTTTGTCAGCTGAACCACCGCCAGACTTTCCTAACTTATTATAGTGCAAGGGAGTTTTTACTTTATCTAAATTTAAGGAATGAATGTTTAAGTCATTTTTAATATGATACATTATTTTGTAAAAATACTCATCTGAGTATTTTCTTCTATTTTTAATTATGGATTCTTTCTCCTTTTTTAATTTGGTCTGGTTTTGGTTGTTTTCTACAATAAGATTATTTTCTTGCATTTTTATCTGTAAAAAACTTTTATTGACCAAGCGTGGCGTAATTCCAATAAGATAATTATTGAAAATTTCACCTTGTAATTGGTATTTGATATTAAGATATTTGATTTTGTCTTTGATTTCATTTAATTTATTGTTTATTTCTTGGATTTCTATTTGTTGTTGGGAAATTAGGCTGTCTAAATATTTTTTTTCTTTTATCATTTTTTGTTTGTCTGCCAAGATAGAAGCTCGATTAAATGCTGAATTTTTATGAAAAACACCACAGGTTGGGCATTTTACTTCATTTTCAAGATATTCGGTGGCAAATAAATAATCTTCTTCCAAGGATAAAATAGCTTGTTCAATATATTCACTCTGGCTCTTTAAGAAATACTTATTTGATTTATATTGGCTTAATTGTTTTGCCCAATCTGACTCTTGTCTCAATAACTCATCTAATTGTTGTAACTCATTTTCAATATCATTAAATTCACTTTCATCAAATGAAAAATTGTGAGAGGGTAAATTTTCCCGAATAATAATTTCAACATCATTCAATTGTTCAATTTTTTCTTTTGACTTCTTTTCTTCTTTTTTTAGTTGAATAATTTTTTCTTCTAGTTGAAAGTATTCTGGTGTTGTATAACCAGAAAAAAACTTAACAAGGATATTTTTCCAAGAACTATGGAATTGGGTAAGGCTCTGTTTAGCAAACCCATTCCAAGTATCTGTCCAGCCAATATCTTGATTAATGTAAAAAGGTAGAAAGTAAAAAACAGGGGGTGGTGCTTCTACATCTTCTTGCCTATTGATAAACAATGGAGTAAATCTAACCAGTTCCCCAAAAAACTTTGCATATTCTCCTGTGATGCGAGAAAATTTGTGTTTCTCATTGCCATTGGTATAATAAATAAAGTTATTTTCTCTATAAATCTGATGGGATTTTCCATCAATCTCAAAATTTAATAAACAGGATACATTTTGGGATTTCCAATTATCGTCAAAAATTGGCTCACAGCCAAAAGTCCAAAGTATACTTTTTATGAGCGTACTTTTTCCGCAACCATTATCATCAGCTGTTATCAGATTCTTTGTTGGACTGAATTGAAATAGATTTGATGATTTGTTTTCTTTTGATATGATAATTATTTGGGTAAATTTTAATTTTGCCATTATTTTGCTCTCTTAAATGTCTGACTAAAATTTTGTAGTTTAAGTTACCATCGTTATACACTCTCATCAAGAATTCTCCTAATAAGACAATAGACAATCATTTCGTAGGAATTTATATCATCAATTTTTTCACCAAGATCTTTGAGTATTGTATTTATAACCATGTTGGCATTGGTCTCATAAATATTTATTTGGTTCTCTTTTATATATTTATTGATAATTTCATATATCTTTATGTAGTAAAGATTTAAAGAACAGATTTCTGCGTGAATATTTTGTATAGACTTTTTAATATGTGCTTTTTTAAAAGCGTTTATATTTAAGTCATTAGAGATATCATTAAAACAATCTCTGATATTTTCAAAATCATTTGTAGTTTTTGTTTTTATAATATTTTCTATTTCAGAAGATTTTAAGCCTTTATTGGCAACAAAATCTTCCCATATCTTATAATCTTGTGTATTGGTTCCTTTTCTACACATTTCATCTATAATGGCTCTGTAAGCATCTTCTGCATCATAATAAGATTTTGGAAATAACTTTTTCATTAAAGTGGCAATCTTTCCAATCATTTGATGTTGCAATCCATCAAACTCAACAGATAATTTTGAGTGATGAAAATTTATTTTTGATATATCAATATCATTTCCAATTTCTTCTTTTAGGCATTTGGTTACTTCATCAACTGATCTGTCATTTAAATCGTATATAGAGTATATACTTAAAATTGTATTATTTTTTAATATTCTTTTAAAATCAAAGCCATTGGAAGCTACAATACAAAGAGAGCGAACCTGATTTTTGTAAGGTTTGTTATGAATGGATAAAATCAGTTTTCCTAAAATTGAATTTTTGGTATTTTTATCTCTTGTACATAATTGTTTAAGAGAAAAAGTCTTGGTTTCTTTTACTTGAAAGAAATCAAAATTACTCTCATTTTTATAAGAGTCAGCGAATACGACATCTTCGTGTGTTTCTAAAAATACAATATACTCTTTATTGTTAGAGAGGTTGTCTAATGCTTGGTTTAATGCCCAATTATATTGATAGTAAAATTTTGTGAAAGTACTACTGCCTGATTTTTCTCTTTGTTCAAAATACAGAGGGTTTTTAGTATTCATAATTCAGAATTCCATCAAAACATATTAGATATTCTAGCATTTCATTTCCAAATATGAAATATATCTTCCCATTTTTACTCATTCCCTCCCAAATCCAAAACCATTAAAATACGCCTAATTCTTTTCATTCAAACAGGAAAATCCAATGAACCGCATTACCCAAATCCTAAACATCAAACACCCCATCGTTCAAGCGCCAATGAGTTGGCTAACCGATGCACATCTGGTGGCAAGCGTTGCCGAAGCTGGCGGGCTTGGTTTTTTAGCCCCACACGCAGGGCAAACCACCAATCCAACTTCCAATCAAGAAGTGCTTGACCGTATGCGTAACGAAATTCGTAAGGTGAAGGCACTGACCGATAAGCCCTTTGGCGTGCCGTTTATGTTGTCTTATGATTTTTCGCTGATTCCGTTAATGGTGGATTTATTCATTGAAGAGCGTGTGCCTGTGGTGCTGGATAACGGCTGGCTTGACCCTGAAATTTACGCCAAACTCAAACAGGCGGGCATTAAAATCATCTGCCGTTTGCCTAATCCCAATTTGGCGGACGCACTAAAAGCCCAAGAATTGGGGGCAGATATTTTGGTGCTGACGGGGTTTGATGAGGGCGGTACTTTGCCGATGAAAGAAGTGGGCAGTTTTAATGTGCTTTCAGAATTTGTGGGTAAGGTGGATTTGCCGATGATGCTGGCTGGTGGCATTGCTGATAAAAAAGCGGTGCAGGCTGCCTTAACGCTTGGGGCGGAAGGCGTGTGGATTGGTACAGCATTTATCGCCACAACCGAGTGCCGCAGCCATCAAAAGGTTAAAGAATGGATTGTAAATGCAACGGCTAATGATTTGCTGTTGTTCCGCACCGAGCCGTATTATTATCGCTCTTTGCCAACCAAATTGGCGAAAAAATGCTTTGAAATGAGTGAAAATGGGGCAACGCGTAGTGAGATTGCTAAGGTCATGAACGCTGGCACAGGAATGCGTTTGGGTATGTTAGAAGGTGATTTTGACAACGGCTATGTGTCGGTGGGCAATGGCATTTCACAAATCAACAAAATCAAAAGCGTGAAAGAATTGATTGATGAGTTGATGGGTTAATTTGTCAAAGCAATCACCGCTTGTAATCATGCAAGCGGTGTTTTTGATATGATGTGGGTTGAGGTTTTCAGGCTGCCTGAAACGGCAACGCATTAACCTTTAATGGGTTCTTCAAATGTGCAAATAATCAATTTAAAAGGAATGTTTTTGCTGACCAAAGTGCTGCGTGCTTTTTCTTGGTCAGCTTGTAAGAAATTGATTTGCGTGGCATATTTGTTGGCTGAAATTTCGGGAACCACACCGTGTTTTTCGTCCACTTCAATGCACAGTAATTGGGTGTTCAAATTCAAACCGCCAAACTGATGGCTGCCTGAAACCGCCTCACATTCCTTTTCATTCGGATTCAGGCGCAAAATTTCGCCCAACAAGCGCGTGGCATGGTAAAACGGTTGGGTGGATTTGCTCCATTTTTTCAGATAATCGCGGCGTTGTTGGGGCGTTTGTTGTTGCCAAAAATAGTAGCTGGGCAATTCCACCGCCGTGGTGCTGCCTGCTTTTTTCAGGCGTTGCTGAAACGCGCTCAACCACTCATTTTCGCGCAAGGCTTGGGTGGTTTGAATGTTCACAATTTGCAATTCTTGAATGGCAAGATTGAGTTTGCCCAAGCGTTCTTGATTGGGTTCAGGCAGGCTTAATTGGTGCAAGCGTTGGCGTTCCAATTCGTGCAGCATATCGCGTTTCAATTCGGCGCGTGATGAGCATTCAATCAACTCAAACAGCGTACAAATGGCAACATGGTGCTGCCATTGTTCGTCCGAGGCGAGCGTTTCGTCAAATCGGTTAAACAATTGTTCAATGCGAATAAAATTGCGCATTCGGTCGGAAAGTGGGCATTCAAAACGTAACATTATGTTGATTTTCTTGATTAAAAATGGTTTGATAAAATTGATGTTGCCGCAACACATGGGCGCGTAAATCATTCAGGCTGCCTGAATTGTGCAACACATCATCGGCAAAACGCAAACGTTGCTCATCGCTGATTTGGTTGGCGATAATGGCACGAATTTGTTTTTCATTCAAGTGGCTACGCGCTTTCACGCGCTCAATGCGCACATTTTCATCGGCAACAATCAACAAAACACGCTCAACAAGCTGCCTGAACACCGAATTTTCATGCAAAGTCGGCAGCTCAATCAAGCCATATAAAGTGTGCGGTGCAACTTGATTTTGTTGGATTTGTAGGGCGGCAAAAATGTGGGGGTGCAAAATCTGTTCCAGTTGCCGTTTCAGAGCAGGGTGCTGAAACACCGTTTCGCGGACAAAATCGCGGTTCAGGCAGCCTGAAACATCAATCGCCTTATCGCCCAAAGCGTGGCGGATTTCGCGCAAAGCCGCGTGTTGTGGCGAATTGATGATTTGCCGATTTGCCTCATCAGCGTCCAAATGCGGCACACCCAATTCGCCAAATATTTGCGTAACAAGACTTTTTCCGCTCCCAATGCCGCCAGTAATGGCTATCCAATGCGTTTTCATCATTTGAGTATTTTGCAAAAATTTTCAGGCAGCCATTTTCCCACAAAAAGCAGCCTGAAACGCATTTTTGTTGTGCAGATGAAACGCTGTTTTCAGCCTTTTCCCCACAATCAACCCAAAGCCAATGATAATCTTGTATAATTGACACAATCTTACCCAATTTTCCACAAATGCGCTTGTGTTGAGCAGGGGCGGTTGGGGGTTTTACAGTGAATTTTTTTCAGGCAGCGTCCTGATAAATAACGGAAATTGCAATTATGAGCATCGGTTTATTGCGTACCTTGGCACAACAAAAAATTGTGCCACAAAACAACCTAGAAAAATACCAAACAGCCATCAAAGAAAACAAAAACATCATTCCCATGCTGGTTGCCGACAAAGTGATTACGCCCGATGGCTTGGCGGAATTGCTGTCCAAGCTGTTTAACTATCCCCAATTGGATTTAAACAGCATTCCACGCAGCAAAATCCTGACCGATGTGATGGACGAAAGTGCCATGCAAGAAAACCGTTGCGTCCCCATTTTCAAGCGCGGACGCAAAGTGTTTTTGGCGGTTTCCGACCCCACCCAGTTGCAGAATTTGCAAAAAGCCGTGTTTGCAAGTGGCTTGTCGCCCGATTTGGTGATTGTGCGCGATGACCAGTTGAGTACCGTATTGGAATGGTTCGGTCAAGCCAACGTGAGCCTGATTAAAGAAATGGGCATGGACGCGAGCTTGCAAGAACAAGCCGCCCAAACCATGATTGTGGACGGCGAAGAAGAAGACGGTCCTGTTGCCCGTTTCATTCAAAAGATTTTGTTTGACGCGGTCAATGGTGGCGCGTCCGATATTCACTTTGAGTTTTACGAATTTATGGCGCGTGTGCGTTGCCGCCAAGACGGTGTGTTGCGTGAAGTGGTGCAACCGCCCGTAAACTTACGCAGCCAGTTGGCATCGCGCATTAAAGTTATGGCAAAGCTGGACATTTCCGAAAAACGTGTCCCACAAGACGGACGCATTCAGTTGCAATTTTCCAAAGGCTCCAAAGCGATTGACTTTCGTGTGAACACCATGCCCTGCTTGTTTGGCGAAAAGGTGGTAATGCGTATTTTGAACTCAGACGCAGCCAGCCTGAACATCGACCAACTGGGCTTTGAAGATTTCCAGAAAAAATTGATTATGGACGCGATTTACCGTCCATACGGCATGGTGTTGGTAACAGGGCCTACGGGTTCAGGTAAAACCGTATCGCTCTACACCTGCCTGAACATTCTGAACACGGACGATGTGAACATTTCCACCGCCGAAGACCCCGCAGAGATTAACTTACCCGGTATCAACCAAGTCAATGTGAACGACAAACAAGGCTTGACCTTTGAAGCCGCACTCAAAGCCTTCTTGCGTCAAGACCCTGACATCATCATGATTGGTGAGATTCGCGACTTGGGTACGGCAGACATTGCGATTAAGGCAGCACAAACAGGTCATATGGTGTTTTCCACCTTGCACACCAATAACGCCCCTGCTACCTTGTCGCGTATGTTGAACATGGGGGTTGCGCCCTTTAATATTGCGTCAGCAGTGAATTTGATTATGGCACAACGTTTGGCGCGCCGTTTGTGTGCAGCCTGTAAAATGCCGATGGAGCGTCCGCCAGAAAAAGTGCTGTTGGACGCAGGTTTTACCAAAGAAGATTTGGCAAAAGATTGGACAATGTATCGCGCAGTGGGTTGCGATGCGTGTAAAGGCAAAGGTTACAAAGGTCGTGCAGGTTTGTACGAAGTCATGCCCATGACCGAAAAAATGAAAGCCGTGATTATGAAAGGCGGTACCGAAGTGGACATCGCCAACATTGCTTACGAAGAAGGTTTGGTGGATTTGCGCCGTTCGGGTTTGCTCAAAGTCATGCAAGGCATTACCACGCTGGACGAAGTCATCGCCACCACCAACGAATAATTTGAAAATCAAAGGGATAAATTATGGCAGCAGCAACAAAGTCTAAAAAGCCAGTTAAAAAAGCCGCACCCAAAGCCAAAGGTGCTGCCTTAAAACAAGAACCCAAAGAACGCGGCAATCGCTATCAATTTGAAGGGCGCAACACCCAAACCGAATCGGTGGTGCGCGGCGAAGTGGTTGCCAAAAACGAAGAAGAAGCCCGTCAGAAGCTGGCACGGCGCAGCATTAAGGTGTTGCAAATCACCAAAATGAAAAAACGCCGTGCCAAGAAAATCACGGCACAAGACATTACCGTGTTCACACGTCAGCTTTCCACCATGATGAAAGCAGGTTTGCCACTTATGCAAGCCTTTGACATTGTTGCAAAAGGTCATGCCAACGCCTCTATGACCCAATTGCTGATGAATGTACGCAACGACATTGAACAGGGTACGGCTTTGGGCGATGCCTTTGCGCGGCACCCCAAATATTTTGACAAATTCTATTGCAACTTGGTGGCAGCAGGTGAAGCAGGTGGTGTGTTGGACGCGCTTTTGGATAAGCTCGCCACTTATATGGAAAAAACCCAAGCCATTAAAAAGAAAGTGAAAAGTGCATTGGTTTACCCCATTTCGGTGGTGGTGGTGGCGATTGTGCTGGTGTTGGTGATGATGATGTTCGTGCTGCCTGAATTTAAAAAGGTGTATGACGGCATGGGCGCGAAACTGCCAGCCTTAACCCAATGGATGATGGACGCATCGGACTTTTTTGTGGCACAAGGTTGGATTGTGATTTTGGGTATGATTGGTGCGGTGGTGGGTGCAAGTTTTATCCACAAAAATTCACCAGCCGTGCAAAAACGTGTGGACGCGCTGTTGTTGAAATTGCCCATTTTTGGTGAAATCATTCGCAAAGCGACCATTGCGCGTTGGGCGCGTACCACAGCCACGCTGTTTACAGCAGGTGTGCCTTTGGTGGAAATTTTGGATTCGGTGGCAGGTGCGGCAGGCAACATCATTTATGAAGAAGCCACGCATGAAATCCGCAGCAAGGTGAATCAGGGTATTTCGCTGACTTCCGCCATGCAAGCAACTGATGTTTTCCCTAATATGGTGGTACAAATGGCATCAATTGGTGAAGAAGCAGGTTCTTTGGACGATATGTTAAACAAAGTTGCCGAATTTTACGAAGATGAGGTGGACAATGCGGTGGCGATGTTGTCATCATTGATGGAACCCATCATCATGGTGGTATTGGGCAGTATTGTGGGCGTGATTTTGATTGCCATGTACTTGCCATTGTTCAGCATGGGCGATGCTTTGGGTTAAGCTTAAAATCGCAATCAAAACAAATACTCCCCCTGATTGCAAGGGGGAGTATTTCACTATACAGAAAGAAAAAACATGAATATTGAAGTGCTGTTTGCGCTGATTTTGGGTTTATTGGTGGGCAGTTTTTTGAATGTGGTCATTTACAGGCTGCCTGTGATGATGGAAAACGATTGGACGCAATTTTCCAAAGAACATTTGGGCTTGATTCAGGAAAATGACCCGCAGCCTGAAAAATTCAATTTGATGACCCCACCATCTCGTTGTGGTAATTGCGGTTCGCCTGTGCGCCCTTGGCAAAATATGCCCATTATCAGTTGGTTGATTTTGCGTGGGAAATGTGCCAGTTGCCACACGCCCATTAGCATACGCTATCCTTTGGTGGAGTTGCTTACAGGTTTGCTGTTTGCGTTGGTGGCTTGGCAATATGGTTGGTCGCCGATTACCGTGTGGGGCTGCCTGTTTACCGCCTTTGTGATTGCACTGACTTTTATTGATGCAGACACGCAATATTTGCCCGACCAACTGACTATGCCATTGATTTGGTTGGGATTTTTGTTTAACTGGCACACGGGTTTCATCAGTTTGGAACAAGCGATGTTGGGTGCGGTGGTGGGCTACATGAGTTTGTGGATTTTGTCCAATGCCTACAAATTGTGGCGCGGTGTGGACGGCATGGGCGGTGGCGATTTCAAATTGTTGGCGGCGGTGGGGGCTTGGACGGGCTTGCAGAATTTGGCGGTGATTGTGCTGATGGCGGCTTGCGTGGGCATTGTGGCTGGCTTAATCAAACGTGTGGCAAAACAACAGCCTATGGCATTTGGTCCTTGTTTGGCAATTGCGGGGTGGATTGTGTTTGTGTGGCACGATAAGGTCTTGTATGGCGTGAATTGGTGGTTGCACAAATCGGGTTTTTAAAGCCACATTCTGTACACGGCAAAAAACGATT
Organism: Alysiella filiformis; assembly: GCF_014054525.1. Taxonomy (NCBI): domain Bacteria; kingdom Pseudomonadati; phylum Pseudomonadota; class Betaproteobacteria; order Neisseriales; family Neisseriaceae; genus Alysiella; species Alysiella filiformis. Next base: position 2,276,605 of record NZ_CP059564.1, on the reverse strand, counting down.
TTGCCTTTGGCGACTGAAAGTAAGCCAAATGCTTTTACGTTGAGTTTCGTTTTAAAAAATATTTCAGGCAGCCTGAAACCTGTGCAAAACCTACTTTTAAACTGACGTAGGGGCAGATATGAAATCTGCCCCTAGGAACCGAGTTTTGCAAAGGTTTTAGCCTTGTTTCAAATCACATCATGCAACATCACGCAACATCTTCTTCAAAATGGGCGAAATGAGCAGGAAAATCACACCCGCTCCCAAGCCCAATCCCAAAATCATGTAGTAAAAACCAAGCGGATTGGCTTCATCATAAAAATTGCCAAACAAAATGCCGCCCAAAGTCAAACCAATGGACAAACCCAAAAAGTTCAAGGCAATCATTTGTGTTTTGAAAAAATCGGGCGCAATTTTGGTTGCGAAAGAAAGTGAAATGGGCGAAATCATCAATTCGGCAACCGTTAGCACGCCCAAAGCAATCATGTACACCCAAATTGGCATGGGGCTGCCTGATTGAATGTGGTAAATGAAAAAGACGAAAGTTAAAGCCGCAAAAATCAAAGACAAAGCAAATTTCACGGGGTCGGACGGCGCATTTTTGCCCAATTTGCGCCACAATGCCGACATCGCGCCAGCCAAAGCAATCACCCAAAAACTTTGCATGGAAGGCTGCCACGCTTCGGGAAATTCAAATGAGCCAAACATGCGGTTTACGGTGGATTCAAAATAAATCATCAATGCGGTAAAGTTTTGGAAAAACAATGCCCAAAAAATGCAAATGCACACAAACAGGGGAATGTATGCCAAGATGTGTCCTTTTTTGACGCTGTCCACGCGCTTGTCGGTTAAAAGTCGTGCAAAATACAGGCAGGCAATCGCCAACACGCTGTAAAACAAGACCATTTTGAAATTGGTCAGTGTGATGAATCCCGATGCGATTACCGCCACCAACACCAGCACACCCATACCCAAACCGATGAGTGCCTGTTTTTTTTCTTGTGGATTTAATGGGTTGGGTGCGCTTTGGTGTTGCACCAACAGTTTGCGACCCAAGCTGTATTGAAACAAACCGAAACCCATGCCCACCGCCGCCGCGCCAAAACCGTAGTGGAAACCCACTTTGTTTTGCAACAAGCCTGTGATGAGTGGTCCCAAAAATGCGCCAATATTGATGGAAACGTAAAACAGTGAAAAACCCGAATCCCTTAAATGGCGGTATTGGTCGTTGTCGTACAACGAGCCGACCATGGAACTGACTGGGGCTTTCACGCCGCCGCTACCCAGTGCCACCAAAATCAAGCCGAAAATCAAGCCTTCTAGCCCTGGTACGATTGCCAACACAATGTGTCCTGCCATGATGACCATGCCTGAATAAAAAAGGGTGCGTTCTGCGCCCAACACGCGGTCGGCAATCCAGCCTGCACCCAAAGTTGCAACATAAATGCTGCCACTGTATGCGCCCATGATGCCGCCTGCAATGGCTTTGTCCATGCCCAAACCGCCATCGGTCATGGCGTAATACATGTAAAACAACAAAATGGCTTGCATACCATAATAGGAGAAACGTTCCCACAGCTCAACGTGGAACAGATTGCCCAATGCCCTTGGGTGTCCGAAAAACTGTTTTTCTTGTTGCATGCTAACACCTTTTGAATGTGATAAAGAATGTCATCATAAGTTAAGATTTTTGTTTTGGCAATGCAAATAAGATTGTCTTTCATTTTCTTGTTGGTTGGACAGTAACAATATTCAGGCTGAAACTTTTGCAAAACTCGGTTTGTAGGGGCAGATTTCATATCTGCCCCGTTTAGGGTCGCAGAAATTTTCATTCTTATCAATAGATTGAAAAAAGGGCGGATATGAAATCCGCCCCTACGTCAGTTTAAAAGTAGGTTTTGCAAAGGTTTCAGGCTGCCTGAAAACGCATGGACGGTGTTCAGGCAGCCTGTTTTTGTGGGGAAAGATTAGGCTTCTTGCATTGCCATCAAGCTGGCGTTACCCCCTGCGGCGGTGGTGTTGATGCTGCACGAAATTTCTTCGTACAAGGGTAACACATCCAAACCTTGTGTGGCATCAATCACGCGAATCAATGCGCCCGAACGGGCGGCAATGTCGTTTTTCAATGCCACGCTGGGTGCGTCCAATGCCACCAAATGCGCCACATGCGGTTCTTGTTCGGGGTAGGCACTCACTTTCAGGCTGTTGCCTGCCAAGTTGGCGATGTTTGCCAAAGGGTGCTGGTGTGTGACCACCACTTGCGTTCCCATCGCGGCAATGCGCATGAATGCCAACAAACTGCTTTCCAAATCGCCACCTTCCACATAAACCTGTTTGGGGGCGCGCCATGTCAATTCGTTGTGTTCGCCTGTTGGGCCTGTTAATTTCAGGCTGGCGCGGTGCAAGGCGTGAATGCGTGTTTCGCCCAATACGCCACCCAATTTCACTTGCATGTCGTGGGAAATGGGTAATTGATGAATCAGGCTTTCCAAAGCGTTCAGGCTGCCTGAATCGTTGGGGGCATACACCACGCCTTGCGGCAGACGCCACAATCCACCTTGGCTCAATTTTTGCAAATAGAATCCACCGCCTGCTTTCGGGCCCGTGCCAGATAAACCGTGTCCACCAAAAGGCTGAACACCCACCACTGCGCCCACAATATTGCGGTTCACATACACATTGCCCGCCTCAATGTTTTCTTGCACAAACGCCACCGTACGGTCAATGCGGCTGTGAATGCCGTGTGTGAGCGCGTAACCTTTGCTGTTGATTTGTTGGATTAAATCGCCCAACTGATTGGCACGATAACGCACAATGTGCAGCACAGGACCAAACACTTCGCGTTCTAATTGATGCAAATTGTCCAATTCAAAAGCAATGGGGGCAACAAAAGTGGCTTTGTCCGCATGGGCAGGCAGCTTGATTTCGTGGTAGGCTTTTGCCACCGTTTTCATCTTGTTGATGTGATTGAGCAAATTGCCTTGCGCCTCCGCGTCAATGACCGCACCGATGTCGGTGTCCAAATTCATCGGATTGCCCACGCGCAACTCATTCATCGCGCCCTTAATCATCGCAATCATGTGGTCGGCAACTTCCTCTTGCACACACAAAATCCGCAATGCCGAACAACGCTGACCTGCGCTGTCAAATGCCGAATTCAACACGTCCGCGCAAACCTGTTCTGCCAAAGCCGTGCTGTCCACAATCATCGCATTTTGACCGCCCGTTTCCGCAATCAACACGGGCAAATCTTCGCGTTTTGCCAAAGTTTGGTTGATGAGCTGCGCCACTTCGGTGGAACCCGTGAAAATCACGCCATTGATGTGTGGATTTTGCGTCAAAGCCGCCCCCACATCGCCTGTGCCCAACACCAACTGCAACACATCGCGTGGCACACCTGCCTCGTGCATGAGCTGCACCGCGCGATGGGCAATCAGGCTGGTTTGCTCGGCAGGTTTGGCAACAACCGCATTGCCCACCGCCAAAGCCGCTACCACTTCGCCTGTGAAAATCGCTAAAGGGAAATTCCATGGGCTAATCGCCACCAAAGTCCCCAAAGCGGTGCGTTCGGCGCAAGTCGTTTCGCATTCATCGGCATAATAGCGACAAAAATCAACCGCTTCACGAATTTCTGCGATGGCATTGTTCAGCGTTTTGCCTGCTTCGCGAATCGCCAACATCATCAATTCAGGCGCGTTTTGCTCATACAAATCGGCAATTTGACGCAAAATTTGGGCGCGTTCGCTGGCGGGTTTTTGCGACCAGATTTTTTCGGATTGTTTGGCTTGTTCAATCACTTGGGCGATGTGTTCCGCGCCAATAAACGCCACCGTGCCAACCACATCATCGTGATTGGCGGGGTTCAACACATTGTGTGCGGCTTGATGAACGTTTTTCAGGCTGCCTGAAACCAAAGAAACCGCATTGTGTGCCTTTTTGCTTGCCAAATTCATGGCATTTTGCAAATCGTGCAACACATTTTCATTTGATAAATCAAATCCTTGTGAATTGAGGCGTTGTTTGCCATATAAATGGCGCGGCAAAGGCAACACCGCATTGGGTTTGCCCAAAGTGTTTTGTTCCACCACGTCCAAAGGGCATTTGAGCAGACTGTCCACGCTGACGTGTTCGTCCACAATTTGATTGACAAATGAAGAATTTGCGCCATTTTCCAACAAGCGGCGCACCAAATACGCCAACAGCGTTTCATGCGTGCCAACGGGCGCGTAAATGCGAACGCGGCGACCCAAATTTTGTGCGCCAACCACTTGGTCGTAAAGCGTTTCGCCCATACCGTGCAGGCATTGAAATTCAAAATCTTTGTCTTTGCCAAATTCGTAAATTGCCGCCAAAGTGTAGGCATTGTGGGTGGCAAATTGGGGGAAGATGGCATCTTGCGCGTCCAACAATTTGCGTGCGCACGCCAAATAGCTCACATCGGTGTGGACTTTGCGCGTGTAAACGGGATAGCCGTCCATGCCGTCCACTTGCGCCCATTTGATTTCGCTGTCCCAATACGCGCCTTTGACCAAGCGTATCATCAATTTTTGCTGATTGCGTCTTGCCAAATCAATCAAATAATCAATCACATAGGGGCAACGTTTTTGGTAGGCTTGCACCACAAAACCCATGCCGTTAAAGCCTGCCAAATCGGGGTCGGAAACCAAGTTTTCCATCAAATCCAATGACAATTCAAGGCGATTGGCTTCTTCTGCGTCAATGTTTAAGCCGATGTTGTATTGTTTTGCCAATAAGAATAAGTCTTTGAGTTTGGGCAACAATTCGCTCATCACGCGATGATGTTGGGCGCGTGAATAGCGTGGGTGTATGGCGGACAATTTCACAGAAATGCCGTTGCCTTCGTAAATGCCTGCGTTTTGCGCGTCTTTGCCGATGGCGTGAATGGCGTTCACATAATCTTGGTAATAGCGGTCGGCATCGGCTTGGGTCATGGCGGCTTCGCCCAGCATGTCAAACGAGAAACGGTAGCCGAGTTTTTCGCGTTCTTTGCCGTTTTGCAGGGCTTCGTCTATGGTTTGACCTGTTACGAATTGTTTGCCGAGCATACGCATGGCGGCATCTACGCCTGCGCGGATTAAGGGCGCACCGCCTTTGCCCAAAATGCGGTTCAGGCTGCCTGAAAGATTGTCTTCACTGATTTTATTGCTGGTTAATTTGCCTGTAATCAGCAAGCCCCAAGCCGCCGCATTCACAAACAAACTGGGGCTGCGACCCAAATGTTTTTTCCAATCGCCACCTGATAATTTGTCTTGAATCAATTTGTTGCGCGTTTCGGCATCGGGAATGCGCAACAGGGCTTCTGCCAAACACATCAACGCCACGCCTTCATCGGTGGACAATTTAAATTCTTGCATGAGCGCGTCCACGCCACTGGCTTTGCTGCGGTCGGCGCGCACTTTTTTGACAAGAGAACGCGCCAAATTGTCGGTGGCGGTTTTTTCCGCATCGGACATTTTGGCGCGTTGTAACATATCGTTTACGGCTTCGGTTTCATCGCGGCGGTAAGCGGCGGTAATGGCTTGGCGCAATGGGTTTTTTTGGGCAATGTGAAATTGAAACATGATGAAAATCCTTTAAATTTTCAGGGTAAAAATCCACATTATTTTAACGCAAAAAGGCTGCCTGAAAAACGGTTTCAGGCAGCCTGAAATTTAAGAACCTGTATTCACAATCTCAATAGCTTGCTTTTATCGCCACTTCATGTGCCTACTGCGTTGGTTTTTCACGCCAATATGTTCAATGAAAATCCGCCTTGTATTCGCAAGAATGAACCATAAAATTAAGCCATCCATCTTATGAATAAAAGTTCTAAATCGCATTTTTCAATTCGCGCACCAATTTGCCAACGGCTTGAATTTCGCTGCCTGAATTTTGTTCAATTTCCAACACAATGCGGCTGCCCACAATCACCGCATCGGCAACGCTGGCAATTTGCGCCGCGCTTGCCGCATCGCTGATGCCAAATCCCACCCCAATCGGAATGCGAATGTGGCGGCGCAAAACGGTCAATTTTTCAGCCACCGCTTGCGTGTTCAGTTGCGCTGAACCTGTTACGCCTTTGAGCGACACATAATACACAAATCCGCTTGCATATTGTGCAATTTGGGCAATGCGCGTTTCGGTGGTGGTGGGGGCAACCAAGAAAATGCAATCCACGCCATTTTTTTGCAATTCGCTTTGCAAGGGGGCGATGGTTTCAATGGGATTGTCCACCGTCAAAACGCCATCTACGCCAGCTTGGGCGGCGGCTTGGGCAAATTGGGCATAACCCATTTTGTGAATGGGGTTCAAATAGCCCATCAGCACCACGGGTGTGTGTTGATTTTGTTGGCGAAATTGGGCTACGGCTTGCAACACATCTTTCAAACCCACACCATTTTGCAAGGCGCGTTCTACGGCACGTTGAATGGTTGCGCCATCTGCCATGGGGTCGGAAAAGGGAATGCCCAATTCCAAAATGTCTGCGCCATTGGCAACCATGGCGTGCATCAATTCAACGGTGGTAGCAAGATTGGGGTCGCCTGCTGTGATGTAGGGAATCAAGGCTTTGCGCTCGCCCAAGGCGGCAAAAGTGGTTTGAATGCGGCTCATGGTGTGTCCTTTCGCATATTTTTGATGGGAAAATGCGATTATATTGCAAATGCCCCATCATCATAAAAAAATGCGCGTACTCAATCACAAGCACGCGCCAAAACCAAATGATATAGGGAAAAAATTCAACAAAATGTTGAATGTGTGTTTATTATCCAAGCAGCCTGAAAAACGGTCAATCAGCAAGTGATTGGCTTTTGATGTAACGCAAATTTTCAGGCAGCCTGAACGCCCATCAAAACCCGTTTTCCAAAATGATGTGTCCCGCCAATTTATTGCGGTGCATGGCAAAACCCATGTCCAGCAAAGTTTTGAAGGTATCTTGCACCATTTCGGGGTTGCCGCAAATCATGAAACGGCTGTGTTCCTTGTCAAAATTCAAGCCGAAAGCCTGCGATAAACTGCCATTTTTCAAACTTTCAGGCAGCCTGAAATGCAAAGTGTCGGCATCGGTTTCGCGCGTGGTCATCGGCACAAAACGCAAACGCGAAACGTATTCGCCCACCAAAGGGTGTTCGGCAAATTGGGCAATTTCATCGTTGAAAATCAAATCATTGCGATAAGAAACACAATGCGCCAAAGCCAGCGTGTCAAATCGCTGCCAAATTTCAGGCTGGTGCAGCATAGACAAAAACGGCGCAATGCCCGAACCCGTTGATAACATGATTAAATCGCGCCCATCAGGAAAACGCTGCGGCAAGAAAAAGCCCTGTGCCGTTTTGTCCAACAAAATCGTGTCGCCTGCTTGAAGTTGAGCAAAATGCGCGGAAATTTCGCCATTTTCAATTAAAATCACAAAAAATACCAATGTGTCATCGTATTCAGCCGATGTAACCGAATAAGCCCGCCAAATGTAGCCATGTTCGCCCACACGAAAACCCAAACGCGCAAATTGCCCCGCCGAAAAGCGAAAATGCTCGGGGCGCGTAATGGCGAAAGTCAAATGTTTGGGGCTGTGTTTTTTCAGCCACAATACGGTTTCTTCGGTGAATTTTTGTTCGCTGCTCATGATGTGTGTGTCCATTTTCAGGCAGCCTGAAAAAAGCGTTTCAGGCAGCCAAGTTGATTCAAATGGGCTTATTTTAGCAAAAAAACCAGCATTGCGAACCAATCTCATTTTGGCGATTGGGCATTTGGCTCAAATGCTTGTTTTGGCATGATATGTTGTTTTTACGCAACGAGAAGGCGGCAAACCGTCCACGCATTTTGTTTTCAATAAAATACTTTATATTTCAAATATTTATGTGGATGTGCGAATGCAAGTTGGCACATTTTTTTGGCACAAAATTCAGCCTGCCAAACGCCAAATTGCCCTGAACACACCGTCCAGCTTAATTTCTTGTCGTGTTTTTTGAAACATAGTACAATTTAGAAAATTTGGTTTTCCGCAACAAGCCTTATAACTTAAAGCGGTGCTGAATCTCGTAAACGTGGCAGAAAAACCATTTTCTGCCGTCCTTTTTTCAATTGAGGGAATAACATGACTAAACAGCTGAAATTAAGCGCAATGATGGTTGCATTGTTGGCTTCTGCGGGTGCAATGGCACACGATGTTCACGGCTACACCATCAGCGAACAATCTGGCAAAGTGGTACGCAACAACTATGGCGAGTGCTGGGAAAACAACCATTTGGATAAAGCCACAAACGGCTTGGCAGAGTGTGGCGATAAAGAAGCCGCACCAGCTCCTGTACCTGTGCCACCACCTGCACCTGTTTATGAAGACCGCGTAGAATCTTTGTCTTCCAACTTCTTGTTTGGCTTTGATAAAGATGTATTGCGCCCACAAGCCTTGCAAACCTTGAACCAATTGGCAGGTCGCTTGAACAACGCCGATGTTCAATCTGCGCGTGTTGAAGGTCATACCGACTTTATGGGTAAAGACCAATACAACCAAGCCCTGTCTGAACGCCGCGCCAATGTGGTGGCAAACTACTTGGTTAGCCAAGGTGTGCCTGCTGCCAAAATTTCTGCTGTGGGCTTTGGTGAAAGCCAAGCGCGTATGACCGCACAATGTCAAGCAGAAGTGGCTAAATTGGGCAAAAAAGTGTCTGCTGCGAAGAAACGCGCCACATTGATTGCATGTATTGAACCTGACCGCCGCGTAGATGTTCGCATTCGCGCATTGGTTCGTGAGCGTGTTCAATAATCATTTGCCATAAAGTGATTTGATGACAACGGATTTTGTATTTCGGTACAAAATCCGTTTTTTATTGGTTTTCAGCCTGAAAAAAACTCAATCATGCGCCAGCGCATCAATCGGATTGAGTTTGGAGGCATTTTTTGCAGGCATGTAGCCAAATACCACGCCAATCGCCGTAGAACACAACACCGCGCCCACAATAGACGCTGTGGAAAACGACATCGCAAAATCCTTCACAAAATGATTGAACACCGCCGCCAAGCCAAATGAAATCAACACACCAGCCACGCCACCAATCACACACAATAAAATCGCTTCAATCAAAAACTGTTGCAAAATATTGCTTTGTCGTGCACCGATTGCCATGCGTACGCCAATTTCTTTGGTGCGCTCGGTTACGGAAACCAGCATGATGTTCATCACGCCAATGCCACCCACCACCAATGAAATCAATGCGATAGATGAAATCAACATCGTCATGGTGCCTGTGGTGTTTTGCACCATTTGTTTGATGCTGTCGCTGTTTCGCATGAAAAAATCTTGTGTGCCGTGCCGTGAAATCAGCATTTCTTGTATGCCTTTTTCTGCCACTTGCGAATCCACATGGTCTTTCACTTTCACGGCTATGCTGCTGATGTGTTTTTCGCCACTAATCTGGTTCATCAGCGTGGTGTAGGGCGTGTACAAACTCAAATTGTCTGAACCCGTCATCATATTGGTTTCTTGTTTTGCCAATACGCCAATCACAATCAGGGGGCGTTTGTGGAACAGCAGGGTTTGTCCGATTGGATTTTCGCCATTGGAAAACAACTGCTTGGCGGTGTTGTCGTCAATCACGACCACTTGGGCATTGTTTTTGACATCGCTGGCATCAAACAGCCTGCCTGAACCCAATTTTAAGCCGCGTACATCAAAATACTGTTCGCCTGCGCCATAAAGGTTTGCCGATAATGAGACATTTTCGTAAGTGAGCGTGCCGCCTGTGCTGGTAGATGGGGTGGTGCTTTCCACATAACTCAATTTGGCAAGGGCTTGGCTGTCGGCAATGGTCAGGGTTTTGATGCGGCTGCGGTTGCGGTCGCCAAAGCCACTACCAGGGAAGATGGAAATGGTGTTTGTACCCATGCTGTTGATGTCTTTAAGGATTTTTTCTTGCGAGCCTTTGCCCAATGCCACCACCGACACCACCGCCGCAATGCCGATGATAATCCCCAACATGGTCAAAAGCGAACGCATTTTGTGCGCCACAATCGCTTGAATGGACATGGAACAGGCTTCGGCAAATTGGTCTTTGTAAAAACCCAAGCCGTGTTTTTCTTGAATGCTTTGCACATTGCTGGATTGAATTTCTTGGGTTTTGCTGGTGTCGGCAATGATTTCGCCATCTTTGATTTCAATGACGCGATTGGCTTGGGCGGCGATATTCGGGTCGTGCGTTACCATGATGATGGTGTGTCCATCGGCATAGAGCTGATGAATGATTTGCATCACGTTTTCGCCACTGCCTGAATCCAATGCGCCTGTGGGTTCGTCTGCGAAAATGATTTCGCCACCGTTCATCAGGGCGCGGGCGATGGAAACGCGCTGTTGTTGTCCGCCCGACAATTCGCTGGGTTTGTTGTTTTCTTTGCCTTTTAAGCCCAATTTGTCCAACAATAAATTGGCGCGTTGGCTGCGCGTGGCGTGGTCTATGCCTGCATACACGGAGGGCAGGGCGACATTGTCTCGCGCGGAAATGGCACTCAATAAGTTGTATCTTTGAAAAATAAAGCCAAAACGTTTGCGGCGCATGGCGGCAAGTTCATCTGCCGACATTTGGGAGGTTTCTGTGCCTGCAATGGCGTAAGTGCCTGATGTGGGCGTGTCCAGCAAGCCCAAAATGTTCATCAGCGTGGATTTGCCCGAACCCGATTGCCCGATAATCGCCACAAAATCGCCTTTTTCTATGCTGATGTTGATGTTTTTTAAAACGTGAACGCGGTTGTCGCCTTCACCAAAATAACGGTTGATGTTTTTGCATTCAATTAAAGCCATGTTTTTGATTTTCTTTTTAAATTTTGAAAATGGGGTTTCAGGCTGCCTGTAATCTGTTCCCTTCCACGTTGGCGAGAGAAGGTTAGGGTTGCAACATCACAAATTGTGGTGTGCCGCAAAGCTGCCTGAAAAATCAACGTGGGCGACCACCCATAGGCGGCATATTTTGCTGTTTGGCTTTTTCTCCTGCGCCCATTTCCGACATAATCAACTGTTCGCCCTCGTTTAAGCCAGCCTGAATTTCCGTGTTCATGCTGTCGCGCAAACCCGTTTGGATTTCTTTTTCAATCGGTTTTTGGTCTGCGCCCAAAATGCGGACGATTTTCTTACCCTGTTGATTTTTAATTGCAATGCTGGGTACAACCAACACATCGCTTGCGCTGGCAATTTCAATCGTGTTTTGCGTGGTCATGCCGATGGCGAGTTTACCGTTGTCGTTTGGCACGGTGGCGCGCGCGTAATAATAAACTGCGCTGGAAGTGGTGTCGGTGGATTTGCTGTAATTGCCTTGCGACATGGTGGTTAAACCAGGGTCTATGCTGTCCAAAGTGGCGGAAATGGGCGCATCGGGTTCCGACAAAATCGTGAAACTGATGTTTTGCCCTGCCTGAACTTTGGTGGCGTCCCCTTCGGCAATTTGCATTTTATTGAGCATGGTGGACAAATTGGCGATTTGCACCACCGTGGGTGTGGTTTGATTGGCGTTGATGGTTTGCCCTTCTTCCACCACCAAAGCCACAACCGTGCCATTGATGGGGGCGGTAATGCGCGTGTAGCCCAAATCCGTTTCGCTGGTGTTGATGGCGATTTGGGTTTGTTTGATGGAAGATTGCAATTCTTTGATGCGGGCTTTTGCGCTGGCGAGCGCGTCTTCGGTTTGTTCCATTTCTTCTTTGGAAACCGCGCCTGCTTTGCCCAATTCGGCATAGCGACTGTGTTTTTTCAGGGCGGTTTTTAAGGCGATTTCAGCCGAAGCCAGTTGTGCTTGAAAGGTTTCCAAACGGGCGCGATTGGTATTTAAATCATTGATTTGAGAGCGGTTATCAATTTCCGCAATCAAATCGCCCTGTTGCACCACATCGCCAATTTTAACGTGCATTTTTTTGATTTGACCCGATACCTGTGCGCCCACGTCCACCAGTTGCGAAGCCGACAATTCGCCTGTTGCGGAAACGGTTTGGCTGATTTTGCCGCGTTTAACGGGTTCGGTGATGTAGGCAATTTCGTTTTTGGGTTGGAATTGGGAATAGGCAAAATAGCCACCGCCGCCCAAAATGGCAGCCGCAATCAGGGCTTTGATGAGTTTGTTCATGGAAAACCTTTAATTTGAGAAATATTTATGCTGATGATTTTGTTGAGATAAAACCGCTATTTTACCGAAAAGGCTGCCTGAAACCAAGTCTTGAATGGGGTGTGAAGATGGGTAAGTTTTTGATAATTTGGGATTTTGGTGGTGGTGTTTTACATGATTTTGGCTAATTTTGAAGTGCAATAACATTTTCAGGCTGCCTGAAAATGCTTGGGGCAATGGTTTGGTATTTTGGGGCTATCCAGTATAATTTTGTCCATACCATTTACCCACCATGCCAGATTATGATACCCCACGATTTTATTGACGACCTGCTTGCCCGCACCGATATTGTTGATGTGATTGAACAATACGTTCCGCTCAAAAAAGGTGGTGCCAATTACATGGCGTGTTGCCCGTTTCACAAGGAAAAATCGCCCAGTTTTTCAGTCAGCCCCAGCAAGCAGTTTTACCATTGTTTTGGTTGTGGCGCACACGGCTCGGCTATCGGCTTTATCATGGAACATCAGGGCATGAGCTTTGTGGAGGCGGTGCAACTGCTCGCCGACCGCGTGGGCATGACCGTGCCGCAAGTGCGTGGCGTATCCGCTCCCAGCCCCGAAGTACGCGCCGCCAAAAAACAGCAACAGCAAACTTTGGAAAGCACCGTTCAGGCTGCCTGCGATTTTTATCAACAACAATTAAATCATAATCAAGCGGCTTTGAATTATGTGCAACAACAACGCGGTTTGTCGCCCGAAATCATCGCGCATTATGGCATAGGCTATGCGCCTGATGATTGGCGGGCTTTGGCGCAAATCGCGCAACCTTATCCCAACACCGCCTTGCTGGAAAGCGGCATGGTGCTGGACAATGAAGGCAAACAGTACGACCGTTTTCGCCACCGCATCATGTTTCCCATACGCGGTGTGAGCGGCAATGTCATCGGCTTTGGTGGGCGCGTGCTGGACGACAGCAAACCCAAATACCTCAATTCGCCCGATACCCCATTGTTTGACAAAGGCAAAAATCTGTATGGCTTGTATGAAGCGCGACAGGCAATTAAAGATGTGGGGCGGATTTTGGTGGTGGAAGGCTATATGGACGTGGTGGCATTGGCGCAATTTGGCATAGGCTATGCCGTTGCCGCTTTGGGTACGGCAACCACTGCCGAACACATCAAATTGCTGTTTCGCCACAGCGACAGCGTGTATTTTTGTTTTGATGGCGATGGGGCAGGGCGCAAGGCGGCATGGCGGGCTTTGGAAAACGCCTTGCCACAATTAAAAGACGATAAATCGCTGCATTTTCTGTTTTTGCCTGCCGAACACGACCCCGACAGTTTTGTGCGCCAACACGGTGCAGCGCGGTTTGAAGAAGCCTTGTTGCACCAAAGCAAGCCGTTTTCAGCCTATTTTTGGGACGTGCTAACCGAAAACAGCGACATGACCAGCCAAGAGGGTAAGGCGGAATTGGTCAAACACGCCGCGCCTTTGTTGCGTCAAATCACGCAAGCGCCTACTTTGTTGTATTTGCTCAAACAAAAATTGAGCGAAATCACGGGCATAGACCCAAACAATTTGGCGCATTTGATGGGGCAGGCGGCTCCCAAACGCCATGTTGCCGCCAAATCGTATCAGTTGCCGCAGGAAACGTTCAGGCAGCCTGAAATGCTGAATTTGGCGCAAAAACAAATTCGCACTTTGCTGTTTCACCCCGAATGGGCAAACGATGTGCTGTTTCCCGATTATTTGGCGGTGCAAGATGATGTGGCGTGTTTGTTGGCGTTGGCGGATTTGTATCAGAAAAATCAACATATTGGCACGGCACAGGCTCTGGAATATTTCCGCGATACGCCATTTATGCCGATTTTGGAACACATTTTCCGCCACGCGCTGCAACCCGACAACGATTGGGACGATGACAGCGAAGAAGCCAAAATCAGCTTTGCCGATGGCATGATGAAATTGGTGCAAAACTTGAAATTGGCACAAGTGAATATTTTGAAAGAAAAAAGCATTTCAGGCAGCCTGAATGCGGCAGAAACGCAGTTGTTGATGCAATTATTGATGAGATGAGGTTTTGCCAATCGGAAAGGGCGTGAAATCATGTTGAAAAAAATCATGTTTTTATCGGTGTGCTGTGTGGGCAACGCTGCGTGGTCGCAAGGCATTTGGGTGGACAATCAACACGAAAAAGCCAGCCAAAACATCACACAATGGGCAAACAAACTGGATAATTGGTTTGGCGAACCCAATCCCGATGACCCTGCTTCTGCCACCTTGCGCGTGATGGTGGACACGCATTGGCATCAGCACGATGGCGTGAAAGTGAAACCGCGTGTGCGTGGCAATGTGCGTTTGCCCACGCTCAAAGAGAAAGTCAGCGTGGTGTTTGGCGATGAAACTTTGGACAATGAAATTTTGGACAGCAGCCGCGATGCACACCATTGGGTTTACCGTGATGCAAAAAAATTCAATCAAAAACAAAGCCGTGATGAAAACTCATCGTTGGCTTTGCGTTGGGGCAATTTGAATCGGCATTGGGGCGTACAAACCGATGCCGATGTGGGGGTGCGTTCAGGCAGCGATGTGTATTTGCGCTTGAAAGCCAAAAAAGATGTTTATCAAAACCAAGATTTGACCACCCAAGTATCGCAAATTTATCGCTATGGCGTAAAAAGCAAACATTTTGCCCGCAGCAGCATTGAAATACAAAAACAACAAAGCCCCAATGTGTTGATTGCCAATCACACCCATGCCGATTATGTGCATCACAAAGGCGAAAAAGGCTGGTCGTGGGGCAACAGCACTTATCGCCAACATCATTTTAGCGGTTCGCGCCGCCTGAATTATGGCATTCAGGCAAGCGGCGCAATCGGCGGCAGCAAACATCAATTCAACAGCTACGGCATTTTTGCCAGTTGGCGACAACCCGTGTGGCGAAATTGGCTGTTTGCCCAAACCGAAGTGCAGTATGCCAACAACCGCGATGAAAAGCGCAAACATTATCCCAGTGGCATGTTGCGTTTGGAAGCGATTTTCTGATTTCAGGCTGCCTGAAAAATAATTGTTTTCAGGCAGCCTTTTTCCACTATAATTCACTTTTCACATTTTGATTTAGGATAAAATCATGGCAGATTTCAATCAAATCTTGGACGCAGGCGATGTGGACAACGGCATCATCAACGTGGTTATTGAAATTCCCGAAGGCAGCACCCACAAAATTGAATGGGACAGAAAAAATGCCGTTATGAAACTTGACCGCGTAGAACCCCAAATTTTCGCCAAACCCACCAACTACGGTTTCATTCCCCAAACTTTGGACGAAGATGGCGATGAATTGGACGCGCTGATTATCACACGTCAGCCCTTGCCCACAGGCATTTATATGCAAGCGCGTGTGATTGGCGTGATGAAATTTGTTGATGATGGCGAAGTGGACGACAAAATCGTGGTGGTACCCGCCGATGACCGCGATGCAGGCAATGAAATCAAAACTTTGGCAGATTTGCCCGCCCAGCTCATCAAACAAATTGAGTTTCATTTCAACAACTACAAAGCCCTGAAAAAAGCAGGCAGCACCAAAGTAGAACATTGGGGCGACATTGAAGAAGCCAAACAAGTGATTCGTGAATCACAAGCACGTTGGAAAAACCAATAATTTCACATAGTTTCAATCAAATGGGCAGGCAAAGCGTCTGCCCATTTTGTGATTTTGCCCCATAAAAAACCAATCCGTTTGCCACTTGATGATTGCGGCAAACGGATTGGTTTTTCGGTTTTGAGTAATGTTTTGCATAAGAATCAATAAGCCAATAAGCAAACTCCAAATCAAATCAAACAAAAATAAAGGGGGAGGGATTCATGACATCAACAACGGCTTTGCTGATGTGCGCCATTATACCTAAATAAAAATAACTATCAATACCTAAACTTGACAAATTCAGTCAAGATAAATCATTTTTTTGATTTTGTTGATAAAAAACTTAAAAACATGATGTTGTGAACTTAACGTATAATGCACATCATGATTGAATGAATTTTTTCAGGCAGCCTGAAAGATTTTTGAAAATGAAAAGACATTTGGTTTGCTTTTGGAAAAAAATCGGTTCAGGCAGCCTGAAACCTTTGTAATTGATGGATTTTTATGCAAAACACATTTCACACCGTTTCCCAAGATTTGCTCCACGCCAACCACATTTCTGCCGAAATTTTGGCGAAAAATTTGGCATTGATTGGCACACATCACGTTGATTATGCCGATATTTATTGCCAACGCACCGCCTTTGAAAGCTGGCATTTGGACGAGGGCATGGTCAAATCGGGCAGCTTTCACATTGACCAAGGCGTAGGCGTACGCGCGGTGTCGGGCGACAAAACCGCCTTTGCCTATGCCGACAGCCTCAATGCCGAGGCAATTCAACGTGCTGCCGAAACGGTTAAAGTCATCGGTGCGGCGGGCAATCACACGCCCATTCGTGTGGCGCAACCCGTTTTCAGCCAGCCTGTACACGGCGCGTTCAATCCCATTCAGTCGTTGGAATCGGCGCAAAAAGTGGCTTTATTGCAAAAAATTGAACAACTTGCCAAAGCCGCCGACCCACGCATTGTGCAAGTTATGGCAGGATTAACTTGCGAACACGATTTGGTTTACATTGCCCGTTTGGATGGCAAACACGCTGCCGACATTCGCCCTTTGGTGCGTTTGAGTTTAACCGTGATTGCCAAACAAGGCGACCGCCGCGAACAAGGCAGCGCAGGCGGTGGCGGTCGTGTGGATTTGGGCTTTTTCAGCGATGAAAAATTGAAAGAATATGTGCAACACGCTGTGCAACAGGCACTCATCAATTTAGAGGCACGTCCAGCCCCTGCTGGCGCGATGACGGTGGTGTTGGGCAACGGTTGGCCGGGTGTGTTGTTGCACGAGGCGGTGGGGCATGGTTTGGAAGGCGATTTCAATCGCAAACAAACCAGCGTGTTTTCAGGCAAAATGGGCGAACGTGTGGCGGCAAAAGGCGTTACCGTGATAGACCAAGGCAACATGCCCAACCAGCGCGGCAGCCTGAATTTGGACGATGAAGGCAATCCCACCAGCCGCACCGTATTGATTGAAGACGGCATTTTAACAGGCTATATG
The DNA here is from genome assembly GCF_014054525.1 of Alysiella filiformis. Lineage (NCBI taxonomy): Bacteria > Pseudomonadati > Pseudomonadota > Betaproteobacteria > Neisseriales > Neisseriaceae > Alysiella > Alysiella filiformis. The sequence goes on along the minus strand of NZ_CP059564.1, from coordinate 2,259,410 downwards.
CAAGATGAAATGAACGCACGTTTAATGGGCATGGCGGTTACAGGCAATGGGCGGCGCGAAAGTTATTCGTCTGTGGTGATGCCACGCATGACCAACACATTTATGGAAAACGGCAGCCACGAGCCACAAGAAATCATTGAATCCATTGATAAAGGCATTTATGCCGTCAATTTTGGCGGTGGGCAAGTGGACATCACAAGCGGAAAATTTGTGTTTTCAGCCAGCGAAGCGTGGTGGGTGGAAAAAGGCAAATTGCTTTATCCCGTCAAAGGCGCGACCATCATTGGGAGCGGTTCGGAAGTGCTGAAACACGTTTCCATGATAGGCAACGATACCGCTTTGGATACAGGCATTGGCATGTGTGGCAAAGAAGGTCAAAGCGTGCCAGTGGGCGTGGGGCAACCGACTTTGCGCGTGGACGCAGGTTTAACAGTAGGTGGCAGCGAAATGTGATTTTCAGGCTGCCTGAATTGTGGGGAGCAAGCCATTGTTCCCCATTATTTGTTTTCATTTTTGGAAATGTGATTTCATAAAATTGCCATTCCATTTTGATGAATAAGAATCTACCATACGCACATTCTGATTCCAAAACGAGCGCATTTTTATGAAACACTTATTCAAATCCACCGCCATTGCCTTGGCAATCACTTTATCTTTTGGCAATGTGGCAGCCGCCAAAACCCCCAATCAATTCATCATCAGCCAGCCAGCAAAAGTCGCCATCAGCCAAATCAAAACCCTTGATGGCTTAACTCTGCACCTGCAAAAAGACATTCCAAATACCAAGCCCAAAGCCGTTGTTGTGATTTCACACGGCTTGGCAAGCCATTCTGGGGTGTTTGGCGAGTTTGCCAAAACGATGAACCAAAACGACATTGCCGTATATCGCTTTGACCATCGTGGACACGGCAAATCAGACGGACGAGACTCAATTCACATCAAAAGCTATTTTGAAATGGTGGAAGATTTACGTCTTGTAGTGGAAAAAGCCAAAGCGGAAAGCCCAAATACGCCTGTGTTTGTGCTGGGGCATTCAATGAGCGGACGGTTTTATTTTGGCGGCAGGTGTGTTGCGGTATAACCAAATGAATTTTGGGCATTTGCCACGACCAGAACCCAAAGACAGCTTTGTTAGCGGAATGGTGGCGATGACCACGCTGAATTTACCCTTTAATGGCGAGGGGTTATCGCTGGGTGGCGACCCGTTAATGTTAGACAAATTCTCCGTTTCATTCCTCAACAGTTTTAAAGAAGGCATTGCCTATTTAAAAGACAATGACGACAAATTTACCGCCCCTGTGCTACTTATCAGCGGTAACAAAGATTTGTTTGTCGTACCCAAAGATGCCATTGATTTTTATAACGAAACCAACTCGTTAGATAAAAGTTTGATTTTATATCCCAATTTCGGGCATTTGTTGATGTTGGAAAACGGTGGGCAAAAGATTAATGATGATGTGGCAGAGTGGATTGGGGAGAGGGTTAAGTAAAAAAGGGGAGAAGAGACACCATTTTTGGGGAAACGGTGTTTTTTTTATTTTACATAGCTTTTTTTTAGAAATCATAAGTTTCCCACTTTACTGTCAATTGGTACCAAATTAAAAAATGTACCTTTTGAAGTTACGCCGCAAATATAAGGCTGGGGTTAGGGTTTTCATAAAAAAACTCCTTATTTATACCATTCCAAAATCGCAATTAAAATTACCATTACCATCATCAATTCTTATTCCTTTAATCAATTTGGCGGTATTGTTATGAGATAGCTTAATTTTTTCTGTTTCCCAACTTTCCAAAACTGGGTCTTTTATACCAATGCTCTTTTTTGGTATTCTTTTTAGGTCTTGGTTAATTTTATTTTGAACAGTTTCATTTTTGTAGGTAACATAAGTTATAATATTCTTTGGAATATTTAATTTTAAAATGGATATTACACAAAAAGCCATTAAATACATTCCCTGTAATTGTTGAATAACTTTCTCAAATTCATCATAAGTCAGTTTACTTTTCATTTCAATAATATGAAGTGATAATGATTGATGATTTTTGTCTAAGACAACAAAAGCACCTTCTGCACATTTTTTACTTTTTAATGACCATAATGGCGTATTTTGGTCTTTGGCTTTAATGATTAAAACATCATTTTCTGATTGAAAATCACAAACGCCTTTACCGCCATCTTTTTTCTCGATAATAGAAAATTTTCCTTTACTGGTTTGATGAATGTGGACAAAATCCTGATTGAATAATTGTAACAAATCGTGCATTTTATTCACCATTTGATTTCAAATTATCAATCATATCAATGATAGTGTCAGTTTGGCGAATAAGATTATTAATTTCATCATTTACGGACGGAGCAATAAATCCATAATCCCCCAATTCTAATGGCTTTGCAACGGTTTTATCATCATCTTGATATTGAAAATCATAAACTGCTACTTTTTCTCCTGCAATGGTTTCATCTTGCCCTATATTAAACTCTTGTAAAATATCAGGATTATTTTCTGATAATTTATTGAGCATAATTAAATTATTCAGTTGCTGTAAAAAGGTATCACTATGTGTTGTAATCAGCATATGACAACCTTGATTTATCATTTTGACAATCAATTTTGCCATTTCTCGCTGTGCAGATAAATGCAAATGAGCTTCTGGCTCTTCAAAAATAACAAAAGAACCTTTTTTAATACTATTATTAAAAATAGATAAGACTGCTGTTTCTGTTACCAATGATGATGACGCAGATAAGGGTAATTCTTGATTTAAAGATTTTGGAATATATTTAAAGCGTTTGTCTTGGCGATTAACTTTAATTTCTCCATCAATTAAGCTGTTAAATCTTTGCTCCTCTTGGTAAATGGGTTCAAACTCTAATTTACCATATAGATTAGAAACAAAATTGTTAAGCGGTGCTGTTAAGTCATTGCTTTTTGGTGCGTGATTTTCTATACCAAAATAAGAATTTCTTTTCAGACTACTGTTAGCAAAATCGTGCAATCCAAACATTAAACCAGTTCTGGCTGCCGGAATATATAAAACTTCATTATAATTATCAAAGCTTTGTCCAAAAAAAGCATATTTTATAATGTTTTTCAATATTGCATTTATAATTTCATCAGAATGTATGTCATTTAAATCTATAATTCCATCACTAATCAGATTTAAAACCATGCTATTTTCATATAATTTTAAATTGTCCAAAAATAAATCAAATGTAAAGTAATGATAATGGATATGTTCTTTTAATGTATTATCAAAGTCATCTTGATAATACATGGGTTTATAAAAAACCTTTAGTTTAATATTTGCACAAATGTTGTTTAAATCATTTGTTGAATTAAAATTAGCTTCTTCAAAACCATTATGCTTAAAACAATCTCTCAGTAATTTGTTTTTGCTGATATGGTTATTTATATTATTAAAAATTATTTCAATATCTTCTTTTTTAATAATAAAATATTTTTTATAATCTAAAACGCCATCAAAGCCGTGTAAGAAATTACTTAAAATATTTTTATATTTATTATAAATGTTTTTTGGGATATAAGTTGAAATATTATCTGTAACATTTTCGATACTTTTAATATAACTAATATACGCCCACAAAGCACTTGCCACATAGGTTTTACCACTGCCATTCTTACCAATAAAAATGGTTAAAGGCTTTAAGTCAATATCAGCCTTGCTAACTTTGCCCAAGTTTTCAACAGTAAATTGCATAATGCACCTTGATTTGTGGAGTAAAATTGTGTGAACGGGTCAAAATGAACTATTCTACACTAAAACAGCAAAAAATGGTATTAGTTTGTTTTTTATCCAAAAAAAACTCCCCACCCCAACAAGCAGTATCTTTTATTAAAAAATTTACAAAACCCATTTTCAGGCAGCCTGAAAACCCACCTTTCCAAATCCAAAACCCATCTTCCCAATAATCGCCATTCAATTCCCAATTTCAAAATCTTATAATACGCCCATACATTTGAATTGGAGAACCCAAAATGAGCGATTATCTTGACAATTCAAACAAATGAAACTGGCGATGATGTTTGTTACAGGTTATGGCAACGAATCTTATGCGTGGCGACTTGCCGATAGCAACGAGCGCGCCTACACCGACATCAACAACTACATCAAACTGGCTCAAATTGCCGAACAAGGCAAAATCCACACCCTGTTTATTGCCGATACCCCTGCAATGGTTGGGGCGGGCGTGAGTGGCGATTTTGCCCGTAAATCGCCGATGTTTGTGTTGGAGCCGATGACCATTTTTTCCGCCATTGCCACACACACCCAAAAAATTGGCTTGGTGGCGACTTATTCCACGACCTACAACCTGCCCTATAATTTGGCACGCCAACTCAAAACGCTGGACATCATCAGTGGTGGGCGTATCGGTTGGAATGCCGTAACCACAGGCACAAGAGAAGTGGCGTACAATTTTGGCAATAAGCCCTTGCCCGACACCACCACGCGTTATGAGATGGCACACGAAATGGTGGAAGCGGTGCAAACGCTGTGGGGGACTTTTGGCGAAAATGCCTACATTACCGACAAAGTGTCAGGACAATTTGCCGATATGAGTCAAATCAAGCCTGCCAATTATCAAGGCAAGCATTATCAAGTCAAAGGGGCATTGCCGATTCCTGCCACACCACAAGGGCAACCGCCCGTTTTTTAGGCAGGCCCAAGCCCTGAGGGGGTGGCGTTGGCAGGACGCTTTGCCAGTGGCGTGTATGCCAATCCGTTTAGTATTGATGAGGCAAGAAGTTGCCGCAATGTGTTAAAACAAAGTGCCATTGCCCACGGCAGAAATCCTGATGAAATCAATATGTTTAGCGGATTTATGTTTACCATTGGCGACAGTTATGAAGAAGTACTCGCTCGCCGTATGCAGCTCCTTGATTTTATGGGTGATGAGGAATTTAATGGGCAAATTCGCTATTTATCAGCAATGATTGGGGTGGATTTGACAGGGCGAGATGTGAATGAACCATTGCCAGAATATCTACAAAATCAGGCAAGCCCACACCCCCACGACCCGCGTTCGCCAAGAGCGGTGGAGCTGATTCAGCGTGGAATGTCGCCCAAAGAAGTGCTGGCAAACGGCGTGATTAACTATCACCCTGTGGTGGTAGGTACGGCAAGCGATGTGGCGGATTTTATGGAAGAATGGTTTAAGGCTGGGGCAACGGACGGCTTTTCGCTTGCCCCTGACAGCCAAAAAGGGGTAAGCGATTTTGTGGAAAAAGTCGTGCCGATTTTGCAAGAGCGAGGCATTTATCATCTTGATTATGAAGGCAATACCTTGCGTGAGCATTTGGGCGTGGGTTATCAGTATGGGTTGAAATCATAAACATCAATAAAATCAGGCTGCCTGAATCCCCATTTTCGGTTTTCAGGCAGCCTGATTGCACTCAATCCATCACAATCAGAACTTCCAATTCACGCCCAACAATGCCGACTTTTTCTCGCCCGACTCATTGTTTTTCGCATAATCGGCTTTCAGTTGCACTTCCCAACTGCCTTTGCCCACGCTCACGCCCACTTGTCCTTTGACTTCGTTGGCGAATTTTTGCGTCAGCTCTTGACCGTTGATGGCAACTTTCGCGCTGCTGTTGTTGTGGCGATACGCCACCCCTGCGTGTGGGCGGATTTTCACGCCATTGGCGGTTTCCACCGTTTTGCCCACATTCACGCCTGCTTGATAGCTGGTAATGCCAATTTTGCCTTGTTGGACTTGAACTTGGCTACCGTCTTGTGCCTCAATCGCGTAATCCGCTTTGCCCAAGTGCTGATGGCGAACGCCCGTATGTGCTTGAATTTCCACACCGCCCACATTCCAATCTTGCGAAATGCCCACGCCCACGCTGCCCACATCGCGTTTGATGTCGGATTTTGGCGCAGAGACATGACGTGTCGTCAATTCCGATTTGGCTTGACCTGCCGATACATCCGCATTCACAGCAAAGCCGCTTTCGCCATGCCATTTGCCGTAAACCGTGCCTGTGGTGCTTTGACCTTTACCTTTGAAATCATCGGCATAGTTGGCATCGTAACGCAAATGATTGAGCGCGGCACCCACCGTCAGGCTGCCTGTACCGATTTCCACCGTTTTGTCTAAACCGATTTGCGTGAGTTTGCTGTCTTGCTCATAACCGCGATATTGGTCGGATTGATGTTGGGTTTTGCTGGTATCGGTTTGCGCCCAAGCACCCGAATTTTTGCCATTAAGGTGTTGTAAACGCTCATCAATTCGGCTGGCGATGTGTTGCTGTTGGTGTGCCGTTGCCGACACTTCCGACAAAGCCGCATTCGCATATTGGCTGATGATTTCAGACTGCTTTTTCTGCTTGGCGGCTTCGGCTTGCTGCTTGGCAATTTCGGCAGCGAGTACCGCTCTTTGGCGTTCCGCTTCCGCTTGGGCGGCAGCCAATTCCTGTTCTTTTTCTTGGATTTGCGCCAATGCCAAGTTGGTTTGAGCCTGCGCTTGTGCCAATTCGCCCGCTTGGGTTTGGGCTTGGTTCAAAGCCTGTTCCAATTGTTTGGCGATTTGGTCGCGTTCGTGTTCCAACTGTGCTGCTTGGGCGATTTTCTCTTGTACCAACTGTTCTGCTTGGGCAAGTGCTTGTTGTGCCTGTTGTTTTTCGCGTTCAGACTGGCTTTGTGCCGCAATCGCGTTCAACTTGGCTTGTTCGGCTGCTTGCTGTGCTTGTTCGGCAGCTTGTTGGGCGATTTGCGCTTGCTCGCGCAAAGTTTTCTCCTGATTGAGTTGCGCCTGAATTTGCGTGTTTTGCGCTTGCACTTGAGTCAATTGCGCCTGTTTTTGCGTCAAATCTTGTTGGGCAGCCTGAACCGCTTGGGCGGTTTCATTTGCCAAAGCCTGCGCTTTTGCCAACTCATTGCGGATTTGCGCGATGGTTTGCGCATCCGCTTGGGCGGCTGCCTGCAAACGCTGATTCCAAGCGTCCAATTCCGCCTGTGCCGTTTGCGCCTGTTTGAGTGCCAACTGTGCCACTTGCTGTGCGGCTTCGGCGATGGCTTGGGCTTTTTGGGCATTTTGCGCTTGCAATTGCGCGGCTTGCTTGGCGATTTCAGACTGTGCCGCAGCCGTGGCTTGACGCGCGGCTTCCACTTCGGCGCGTTTTTGCGCGGTTTGGGCTTGCTGGGCGGCTAAATCGGCTTGCAATTTGGCTTGTTCCGATTTTTGTTTCGCCAAATCAGATGCTTGTTTATCCGCTTGCGCTTGATTTAAGGCTGCCTGAATTTGCGTCAAAGCCTGCTCTGCGTCTGTTTTGGCTTTCTCCGCTTGTGCCAAAGAACTCAAAGCGGTATCGCGTTGGTTCTCCGCCAATTTTTGAGCAGATTCAGCCGCTTGCTGTGCGTTTTGGGCAGCCTGTAAAGCCTGTTCATGTTCACGAACTTTGGCATTGGCAGCGTCCAAAGCTTTTTGCGCGTCAGCAAGGGCTTGACCGCCAGTAGCTTGGGCGTTTTGCAGGGCTTTTTGGGCGTCTTCTTTGTCCTTTAAGGCTTGTGCCAATTCAGTTTGGGCTTTTGTTTTCTCGGTTTCTGCGACATCTTTTGCGGTCAAGGCTGCCTGTAACTGGTTTTCGGCATTTTGTCGTGCGGTTTCAGCCAATTCTTTGGCAGATTCAGCAGCCGATTTGGCGGCTTCGGCTGTTGCCAAATCGGTTTGTGCTTGATTTTTCGCGTCTTCTGCCAATTTGAGGGCATTTTGTGCGGCAACTTTTGCGGTTTCGGCTTGACGAGCCAATTCAGCTTGACGTTCGGCTTCTGCAATGGCGTTGGCTTTGTCTTCTTCGGCTTTTTGTTTCGCCAAATCAGATGCTTGTTTATCCACTTGCGCTTGCGTTAAGGCTGCCTGAATTTGTGTTACAGCCTGCTCTGCGTCCGTTTTGGCTTTTTCAGCTTGTGCCAGAGAAGTCAAAGCGGTATCACGTTGGTTTTCAGCGATTTTTTGAGCAGATTCAGCCGCTTGCTGTGCGGTTTGGGCAGCTTGTAAAGCTTGTTCTTTGTCTTGAACAAGTTGGTTTGCCTGTGCCAAATCGCTTTGCAATTTCGCCACATCTTGATTGCCACTGTCTTGTGCCAATTTCAACGCGTCTTCGGCGATTTTTTTGTCGCGAAGGGCGGTTGCCAATTCCGCTTGGGCCTTGGTTTTATCATTTTCAGCGACATCTTTTGCGGTTAAAGCCGCCTGTAACTGGTTTTCGGCATTTTGTCGTGCGGTTTCCGCCAATTCTTTGGCAGATTCAGCAGCCGTTTTGGCAGCTTCGGCTGTTGCCAAGTCGGTTTGTGCTTGATTTTTCGCGTCTTCTGCCAATTTGAGGGCGTTTTGTGCGGCAACTTTGGCGGTTTCCGCTTGACGAGCCAGTTCAGCTTGACGTTCGGCTTCTGCAATGGCGTTGGCTTTGTCTTCTTCGGCTTTTTGTTTTGCCAAATCAGATGCTTGTTTATCCGCTTGCGCTTGCGTTAAGGCTGCCTGAATTTGCGTCAAAGTCTGCTCTGCGTCCGTTTTGGCTTTTTCCGCTTGTGCCAGAGAAGTCAAAGCGGTATCGCGTTGGTTCTCTGCCAATTTTTGAGCAGATTCAGCCGCTTGCTGTGCGTTTTGGGCAGCCTGTAAAGCCTGTTCGTGTTCACGAACTTTGGCATTGGCAGCGTCCAAAGCCTTTTGAGCGTCAGCAAGGGCTTGACCACCGTCTGCTTGGGCGTTTTGCAGGGCTTTTTGAGCGTCTTCCTTGTCTTTTAAGGCTTGTGCCAATTCAGTTTGAGCTGTGTTTTTATCGGTTTGGGCTTTTGTCAAATCGGTTTGGGCTTGATTTTTCGCGTCTTCTGCCAATTTGAGGGCGTTTTGTGCGGCAACTTTGGCGGTTTCGGCTTGACGAGCCAGTTCAGCTTGACGTTCGGCTTCTGCAATGGCATTCGCTTTGTCTTCTTCAGCTTTTTGTTTTGCCAAATCAGATGCTTGCTTATCTTGTTCCGCTTTCGCTTTATCCGCTTGCGCTTGGGTTAAGGTTGCCTGAATTTGCGTTACAGCTTGTTCTGCGTCCGTTTTGGCTTTCTCTGCTTGTGCCAGAGAAGTCAAAGCGGTATCACGTTGATTCTCTGCCAATTTTTGAGCGGATTCAGCCGCTTGCTGGGCATTTTGGGCTGCCTGTAAAGCCTGTTCCTTATCTTGAACAAGTTGATTGGCTTGTGCCAAATCGCTTTGCAATTTCGCCACGTCTTGATTGCCACTGTCTTGTGCCAATTTCAAAGCGTCTTCGGCGATTTTTTTGTCGCGCAGAGCGGTTGCCAATTCAGTTTGGGCTTTGGTTTTCTCGGTTTCTGCGACATCTTTTGCGGTTAAAGCTGCCTGTAACTGGTTTTCAGCATTTTGTCGTGCGGTTTCCGCCAATTCTTTGGCAGATTCAGCAGCCGTTTTGGCGGCTTCGGCTGTTGCCAAATCGGTTTGCGCTTGATTTTTCGCGTCTTCTGCCAATTTGAGGGCATTTTGTGCGGCAACTTTTGCGGTTTCGGCTTGACGTGCCAATTCAGCTTGACGTTCGGCTTCTGCAATGGCGTTGGCTTTGTCTTCTTCGGCTTTTTGTTTTGCCAAGTCGGAGGCTTGCTTGTCTTGCTCTGCTTTCGCTTTATCTGCTTTTGCTTGGGTTAAGGCTGCCTGAATTTGCGTCAAAGTTTGCTCTGCGTCCGTTTTGGCTTTCTCCGCTTGTGCCAAAGAACTCAAAGCGGTATCGCGTTGGTTCTCCGCCAATTTTTGAGCGGATTCAGCCGCTTGCTGTGCGTTTTGGGCTACCTGTAAAGCCTGTTCTTTGTCTTGAACAAGTTGGTTGGCTTGCGCCAAATCGCTTTGCAATTTCGCCACATCTTGATTGCCGCTGTCTTGTACCAATTTCAAAGCGTCTTCGGCGATTTTTTTGTCGCGCAGGGCGGTTGCCAATTCCGCTTGGGCTTTGGTTTTCTCGGTTTCTGCGACATCTTTTGCGGTCAAGGCTGCCTGTAATTGGTTTTCGGCATTTTGTCGTGCGGTTTCCGCCAATTCTTTGGCAGATTCAGCAGCCGATTTGGCAGCTTCGGCTTTTGTCAAGTCGGCTTGCGCTTGATTTTTCGCGTCTTCTGCCAATTTAAGGGTGTTTTGTGCGGCAACTTTGGCGGTTTCGGCTTGACGAGCCAGTTCAGCTTGACGTTCGGCTTCTGCAATGGCGTTGGCTTTGTCTTCTTCGGCTTTTAATTTATCTGCCTGTGCTTGTTTTGCCAATTCGGCTTGTTTTTTCGCCTCATCTTCTGCCAATTTCTGTGCATTTTGGGCATCTTGCAAGGCTTGGGCTTGATTGGCTTGAATGCGTTGCAAATCTTGTTGAATTTTTTCGGCATTTTGGCGTGCCAATTCCGCCTCTTGCTGTTTTTGCTCGGCATTGGCTTTATCGGCATGGGCTTGGCTTAACTGAACCTGTGCTTGGTTAAGTTGTTGTGTCAGCGATTGTGTGTTCTGCTCGGCTTGTGTGGCTTTGGCGTTGGCTTCGTCTTTCAAACGATTGGCAAGCAGCAAATCCGCATTGGCTTGATTAAGCTGTTGTTCTGCCTGAATTTTTAAAGTTTCAGCGTGGTTTTGAGCCTGTTTTGCCAAATCTTCGGCAATCAGGGCATCAGTCAAGGCTTTTTGTTTGTCGCTTAACTGTTGATTGAGCAAATCCAAACGCTCACGCAATTTGGTCATATCTTGCTGTTGGGCGGTTTGTGTGTCGTTTAATTGCCCAAGTTGTTGTTCCAAATCTTGTTTTTGGCGATTGATGTTGGCTAACTCGGTTTGAACTTGTTGTTTTTCGCTTTCGGCTTGCTTTTGTGCGTCTAGGGCATTTTGCAAGGCGGTTTGGGCTTGGGTGCGAGCCGTATCAGCTTGATTTTTATCATCAATGGCTTTTTGCAAATCGCTTTGAGCCTGATTTTTGGCTTGTTCGGCTTGATTTTTGTCAAGCATTGCCTGTGTTAATTGATTTTCAAGTTCTTTTTTGGTGTCCAAGGCTGCCTGTAAATTTTGCTGTGCCAAGGCTTTTTCGCCATCAGCTTGATTTTTCGCCGTTTGTGCATCGCTTAATTGCTGACGAATGTTTGCCAATTCATTTTCGGCTTTTTCTTTGTCGGCACGGGCTTGCTGTGCCAATTTTTTGGCATCATCGGCTTGTTGTTGCAAGATTGCCAAATCGTTGGCATTCGCCCCTATGTTGGCTTGTAATTGTTTTAATGCCTCTTCGGCTTGCTTGCGGGCTTCTATGGCGTCCAATAAATCCTGTTTGGCTTTTTGGGCACCGGCTTCGGCTTTTTTGGCATCAGCCTCTTTTTTGGCTTGGATTTCGCCCGATTTTTTTTCATTAAACAAATAATAGCGATGTGTGGGGTCATTTTTTAAGGTATAACGCCACGCACCAGCGTCCACAAAGCCATTTTTTAATTGAAAATCAACATCTTCTTGGCGTTGTCCACCGTGTTTTAATGCCACCAAATCCAGCTCGGCAACCTGTGCCTCCGCCCCTGTGTTTTGCACCGACAAGGTGTGCGAACCTGTGGCATAGCCGTGTACCGTCAAGGTGTCGGCTTTGCCTTGTGCCAAATCGGTCAAATGATTAAATTGGATGTTGCCAGATAAATCACCATTTAAAATCAGTTGTTTAAATTCACTTGGCGTGCTGGGTGTTGGGCTGGCATTGAGCGTAATTTGGCTGCCTGATTTGCCGTCCAAATGCCCAATTTGCGTGCTGTTTGGCATTTGCCAATGGCTGTTTTCGTGCAAGACCATTTGACTTTTTCGGCTGCCTGAAACGCTGACCGTCAAAGGCGTTTGCGTATTATTCAAATGCAATTGGCTTTGGTCGTGCAAAACAATGCCTGTGGGTATGTCAGCGTTGTTTTTTAAGGTAATTTTGGCTTGTTGATGGGCATTCATCGCCCCCAAAATTTGGGCATTATGCACACTGGCGTGGGCGTTGTCGGTTACTTTCACATCGCCAGCCACTTTCAATTTCACCTGATTGACCTCGGCAACCGCCGACTTATCACAATACACTTTTCCAGTATAATCAGAACGATAGCAATTTTCCGTTTCGCCACTCACCGCTCCCAATTGCATCACCGCATTTTGGCTAGCCAGCACATTACCCGACATTTGGGCAACATTGCGACTGGTGGCAAGCGTGGCATTGTTTTTAATTTCAAAAGTTTTGGCGGTAAATTGGCGATTTATCCATTCATCGTCCAATACAACATCTTGTTTTTGCTGATGATTATAAGCGTGTGGCACAGGCGTTCCAGACAGCAACACCTTGCCATTTTCCACACTCACATTGCCATTTAAATGCACATCGCCCGACAACACAAACACGCCCGTATCGTGGTTGGGACGGTACACAAAATCCATTTCGCCATTGGTAAGCTGTGGATTTTGTGTGGTATTTTCGCCAAGCTGCCCCTGATAAATGTGATTGGCAAGATTGGCACGGCGTTTGTTTTCGCGTTCCGTATAGATTCTAATCGCCTCATCACGGTTGCCTGCAATAAATTCCCACGCCCCCGTGCTTGCCCCCTTACTATTGGGCAAAAATGCAGACGGCACCGCCCCTTCTTTCAACAAATAATAATCAATATGCCCATCTGGATAAGTGTTTTTGTACAAACCAATCGGCTGATGAGTTGGGCTGCGATTGGTTTCAAACACCACTTGGCTTGGGTCGGTAATCATCGGCAAAGTCAGCGAAGGGGTCAGCAACACAGTCGCTTTTTGATTGGCATTGTGATTGACGATTTTACCGCCAGCGTCCACATTTCTGATTTGATTAAAATGAATGTCGTTGCCATTCAAATCCAATCGCCCACCACGGTAGCCAAACACGATTTTGTCGGGATTGACTTGCTGACTGTCGCCCAGCACCACCGTACCACGACCACTGGTAATATGCACTTGATTAAATGCCTGTTTTTTGCCCGATGAATCCGCCTTTTGATTGAGCAACACCGTGCCATCGCCCACACTGATGTCGCCCAAATTTTCGCCAGAACCCGACACATTAAGCGTCCCTTGCCCAATTTTGGACAAACGGTCGCCTTGTGGATTATGCACTTGCCAATCCACCGTTTTATCTTGGGCAACATTCACGCCAGCCCCCAGCCAAGTGGCATTGTGGCGTGAACCGATGACCGTCATATTATTGTGAAAATGCAACGCCCCAGCCCCTTGATGAATGTCGCCACCCAAACGCAAAGTTGCCGATTCGCCTGTAAAATGAATGCTTTGTCCGTGATTTAAATCAGGGTGAGAACGCACATCATTGGGATTGGCTAAACTTTCATCACGCAAATTGACCGTTTGACGCAAAGCATTATCGTGTGGACTGGTAATGGTGGAAGTTTTGCCATTGGCAAGCCAGTTAATGCGTGCATCTTTGACTTTATTGTCAATGGTGATGTGGTCTTCTTTGATTTTTTCATCAATAAAATCATTTTGATGTAACACCACCCAGTTGCCATTGGCACGGTTGCCAGCACGATGAACGGCAATGGCAACCCATTGTTGTTGTTCGGCATCGTAAGCCAAAACTGGCGAACCGCTATCGCCCCCCACCGTAATGGTTGGCAAAGGTCCATAACTGCTGGTATTGACCGCATCTTGGCGATTGGGTGAACCGATGTGCAGCACGCCATTGTTTTGCACATTGATGCCATTCATAATGTTGCCGCCAATCAAATAGGTGTAAGGGTCTGCCAAATGCGTGTCATCGCCTTCGCTGGGGCGAAGCCAATGTGCACCTGCCCCGTTGCGAACAATATGCGGAAAGCGTTTGCGGTCTTGCAACACTTTCCAATCATCAACACGCAACACGGGAATGGTGGCGGTTTCGGTAACCAATTTGTGCAAACGGGGAATGTGGTAATCGTCTCGGTCGGTTTCTTTGCCGTTGTCGCCACTGGCGGGTTTGTTGTTTCTGTCCACCAGCAAATAATTGAAATTGGCTTCTGGGTGGCGATTGAGCTGGGTTTCGCCAAATTGTACCGATGTGTAACCTGAATTGTGTTTGACGCTGGCAATGTATTGTGGGTCTATCAAATGTGCCACGCCGTTGTTGCTGGAAGTCATTGACCAATCGGGCATAGGAGTGCCATCAGCAAACAATGTGCCACGAGAAACGCCTTTTTTATCAATCACTTCAATATTGCTTGCTCCCACCGCAAATTTGCCTTTGTTTTCGGCAAAATCCCTAAAATATTGGTAATCTATGGTGTCGGTTACGGTGGCGGCATAGGTATCTAGGGCAATCAGGCTGATTGCGCTGGTTAAGAGGGTTTTTTTAAAATGAAATGACATAATCAATATCCGTAATTTGTAATGGAATGAAATTGTAATACAAGGCTGATTGGGATTCATCTGTGCTGATGAATGAATTTTTAATGGATGTGATTAAAAAAAGGCTGCCTGAATCCCCATTTTCGGTTTTCAGGCAGCCTGATTGCACTCAATCCATCACAATCAGAACTTCCAATTCACGCCCAACAATGCCGACTTTTTCTCGCCCGACTCATTGTTTTTCGCATAATCGGCTTTCAGTTGCACTTCCCAACTGCCTTTGCCCACGCTCACGCCCACTTGTCCTTTGACTTCGTTGGCGAATTTTTGCGTCAGCTCTTGACCGTTGATGGCAACTTTCGCGCTGCTGTTGTTGTGGCGATACGCCACCCCTGCGTGTGGGCGGATTTTCACGCCATTGGCGGTTTCCACCGTTTTGCCCACATTCACGCCCGCTTGATAGCTGGTGATGCCAATTTTGCCTTGTTGGACTTGAACTTGGCTACCGTCTTGTGCCTCAATCGCGTAATCCGCTTTGCCCAAGTGCTGATGGCGAACGCCCGTATGTGCTTGAATTTCCACACCGCCCACGTTCCAATCTTGCGAAATGCCCACGCCCACGCTGCCCACATCGCGTTTGATGTCGGATTTTGGCGCAGAGGCATGACGTGTCGTCAATTCCGATTTGGCTTGACCTGCCGACACGTCCGCATTCACAGCAAAGCCGCTTTCGCCATGCCATTTGCCGTAAACCGTGCCTGTGGTGGTTTGACCTTTACCTTTGAAATCATCGGCATAGCTGGCATCGTAACGCAAATGATTGAGTGCGGCACCCACCGTCAGGCTGCCTGTACCGATTTCCACCGTTTTGTCCAAACCGATTTGCGTGAGTTTGCTGTCTTGCTCATAACCGCGATATTGGTCGGATTGATGTTGGGTTTTGCTGGTATCGGTTTGCGCCCAAGCACCCGAATTTTTGCCATTAAGATGTTGTAAACGCTCATCAATTCGGCTGGCGATGTGTTGCTGTTGGTGTGCCGTTGCCGACACTTCCGACAAAGCCGCATTCGCATATTGGCTGATGATTTCAGACTGCTTTTTCTGCTTGGCGGCTTCGGCTTGCTGCTTGGCAATTTCGGCAGCGAGTACCGCTCTTTGGCGTTCCGCTTCCGCTTGGGCGGCAGCCAATTCCTGTTCTTTTTCTTGGATTTGCGCCAATGCCAAGTTGGTTTGAGCCTGCGCTTGTGCCAATTCGCCCGCTTGGGTTTGGGCTTGGTTCAAAGCCTGCGCCAATTGTTTGGCGATTTGGTCGCGTTCGTGTTCCAACTGGGCTGCTTGGGCGATTTTCTCTTGTGCCAACTGTTCTGCTTGGGCAAGTGCTTGCTGTGCCTGTTGTTTTTCGCGTTCAGACTGGCTTTGTGCCGCAATCGCGTTCAACTTGGCTTGTTCGGCTGCTTGCTGTACTTGTTCGGCAGCTTGTTGGGCGATTTGCGCTTGCTCGCGCAAAGTTTTCTCCTGATTGAGTTGCGCCTGAATTTGCGTGTTTTGTGCTTGCACCTGAGTCAATTGCGCCTGTTTTTGCGTCAAATCTTGCTGGGCAGCCTGAACCGCTTGGGCGGTTTCATTTGCCAAAGCCTGCGCTTTTGCCAATTCATTGCGGATTTGTGCGATGGTTTGCGCGTCCGCTTGGGCGGCTGCCTGCAAACGCTGATTCCAAGCCTCCAATTCAGCCTGTGCCGTTTGCGCCTGTTTGAGTGCCAACTGTGCCACTTGCTGTGCGGCTTCGGCGATGGCTTGGGCTTTTTGGGCATTTTGCGCTTGCAGTTGCGCGGCTTGTTTGGCGATTTCAGACTGTGCCGCAGCCGTGGCTTGACGCGTGGCTTCCACTTCGGCGCGTTTTTGCGCGGTTTGGGCTTGCTGGGCGGCTAAATCGGCTTGCAATTTGGCTTGTTCCGATTTTTGTTTCGCCAAATCAGAGGTTTGCTTATCTTGTTCCGCTTTCGCTTTATCCGCTTGCGCTTGCGTTAAGGCTGCCTGAATTTGCGTCAAAGTCTGCTCTGCGTCCGTTTTGGCTTTTTCCGCTTGTGCCAGAGAAGTCAAAGCGGTATCACGTTGATTCTCTGCCAATTTTTGAGCGGATTCAGCCGCTTGCTGTGCGTTTTGGGCTGCCTGTAAAGCCTGTTCCTTATCTTGAACAAGTTGGTTTGCCTGTGCCAAATCGCTTTGCAATTTCGCCACATCTTGATTGCCACTGTCTTGTGCCAATTTCAAAGCGTCTTCGGCGATTTTTTTGTCGTGAAGGGCGGTTGCCAATTCGGATTCCGCTTGTTTTTGAGCGGTTTCAGCCGCAGTTTTGGCGGTTAAGGCTGCCTGTAATTGGTTTTCGGCATTTTGTCGTGCGGTTTCAGCCAATTCTTTGGCAGATTCAGCAGCCGTTTTGGCAGCTTCGGCTTTTGTCAAGTCGGTTTGTGCTTGATTTTTCGCGTCTTCTGCCAATTTGAGGGCGTTTTGTGCGGCAACTTTAGCGGTTTCGGCTTGACGAGCCAATTCAGCTTGACGCTCGGCTTCTGCAATGGCGTTGGCTTTGTCTTCTTCGGCTTTTTGTTTTGCCAAATCGGAGGCTTGCTTGTCTTGCTCTGCTTTAACTTTATCTTCTTCGGCTTTTTGTTTCGCCAAATCAGACGCTTGTTTATCTTGTTCCGCTTTCACTTTATCCGCTTGTGCTTGATTTAAGGCTGCCTGAATTTGCGTTACAGCCTGCTCTGCGTCCGTTTTGGCTTTTTCCGCTTGTGCCAGAGAAGTCAAAGCGGTATCGCGTTGGTTTTCTGCCAGTTTTTGAGCAGATTCAGCCGCTTGCTGGGCGTTTTGGGCTGCCTGTAAAGCCTGTTCCTTATCTTGAACAAGTTGGTTGGCTTGTGCCAAATCGCTTTGCAATTTCGCCACGTCTTGATTGCCGCTATCCTGTGCCAATTTTAACGCGTCTTCGGCGATTTTTTTGTCGCGCAGGGCGGTTGCCAATTCAGTTTGGGCTTTGGTTTTCTCGGTTTCTGCGACATCTTTTGCGGTTAAAGCTGCCTGTAACTGGCTTTCGGCATTTTGTCGTGCGGTTTCCGCCAATTCTTTGGCAGATTCAGCAGCCATTTTGGCGGCCTCGGCTGTTGCCAAATCAATTTGTGCTTGATTTTTCGCGTCTTCTGCCAATTTAAGGGCGTTTTGTGCGGCAACTTTGGCGGTTTCGGCTTGACGTGCCAATTCAGCTTGACGTTCGGCTTCTGCAATGGCGTTGGCTTTGTCTTCTTCGGCTTTTTGTTTTGCCAAATCGGAGGCTTGCTTGTCTTGCTCTGCTTTAACTTTATCTTCTTCGGCTTTTTGTTTCTCCAAATCGGAGGCTTGCTTGTCTTGTTCCGCTTTCGCTTTATCCGCTTGTGCTTGCGTTAAGGCTGCCTGAATTTGCGTTACAGCCTGCTCTGCGTCCGTTTTGGCTTTTTCCGCTTGTGCCAGAGAAGTCAAAGCGGTATCACGTTGATTCTCTGCCAATTTTTGAGCGGATTCAGCCGCTTGCTGGGCATTTTGGGCTGCCTGTAAAGCCTGTTCTTTGTCTTGAACAAGTTGGTTGGCTTGCGCCAAATCGCTTTGCAATTTCGCCACGTCTTGATTGCCGCTGTCTTGCGCCAATTTCAAAGCGTCTTCGGCGATTTTTTTGTCGCGCAGGGCGGTTGCCAATTCGGATTCCGCTTGTTGTTGAGCGGTTTCAGCAGCAGTTTTGGCGGTTAAAGCTGCCTGTAACTGGTTTTCGGCATTTTGTCGTGCGGTTTCCGCCAATTCTTTGGCAGATTCAGCAGCCGTTTTGGCAGCTTCGGCTGTTGCCAAATCGGTTTGTGCTTGATTTTTAGCGTCTTCTGCCAATTTGAGGGCGTTTTGTGCGGCAACTTTGGCGGTTTCGGCTTGACGAGCCAATTCAGCTTGACGTTCGGCTTCTGCAATGGCGTTGGCTTTGTCTTCTTCAGCTTTTTGTTTTGCCAAATCGGAGGCTTGCTTGTCTTGTTCCGCTTGTTGTTTAGCCAAATCAGACGCTTGTTTGTCTTGTTCCGCTTTCGCTTTATCCGCTTGCGCTTGGGTTAAGGCTGCCTGAATTTGCGTCAAAGCCTGCTCTGCGTCCGTTTTGGCTTTCTCCGCTTGTGCCAAAGAAGTCAAAGCGGTATCGCGTTGGTTTTCAGCGATTTTTTGAGCGGATTCAGCCGCTTGCTGGGCGTTTTGGGCTGTCTGTAAAGCCTGTTCGTGTTCACGAACTTTGGCATTGGCAGCGTCCAAAGCCTTTTGTGCGTCAGCAAGGACTTGACCGCCAGTAGCTTGGGCGTTTTGCAGGGCTTTTTGAGCGTCTTCCTTGTCTTTTAAGGCTTGTGCCAATTCAGTTTGGGCTTTGGTTTTCTCGGTTTCTGCGACATCTTTTGCGGTCAGGGCTGCCTGTAATTGGTTTTCGGCATTTTGTCGTGCGGTTTCCGCCAATTCTTTGGCAGATTCAGCAGCCGTTTTGGCGGCTTCGGCTGTTGCCAAGTCGGTTTGTGCTTGATTTTTCGCGTCTTCTGCCAATTTGAGGGCGTTTTGTGCGGCAACTTTGGCGGTTTCCGCTTGACGAGCCAGTTCAGCTTGACGTTCGGCTTCTGCAATGGCGTTCGCTTTGTCTTCTTCGGCTTTTTGTTTAGCCAAATCAGACGCTTGTTTATCCGCTTGTACTTGGGTTAAGGCTGCCTGAATTTGCGTTATAGCTTGTTCTGCGTCCGTTTTGGCTTTCTCCGCTTGTGCCAAAGAGTTCAAAGCGGTATCGCGTTGGTTCTCTGCCAATTTTTGAGCGGATTCAGCCGCTTGCTGGGCGTTTTGGGCAGCTTGTAAAGCCTGTTCTTTGTCTTGAACAAGTTGGTTTGCCTGTGCCAAATCGCTTTGCAATTTCGCCACGTCTTGATTGCCGCTGTCTTGTGCCAAT
Source organism: Alysiella filiformis (assembly GCF_014054525.1). Taxonomy (NCBI): domain Bacteria; kingdom Pseudomonadati; phylum Pseudomonadota; class Betaproteobacteria; order Neisseriales; family Neisseriaceae; genus Alysiella; species Alysiella filiformis. The sequence goes on along the minus strand of NZ_CP059564.1, from coordinate 2,240,079 downwards.
TTAAGCGCGTCTTCGGCGATTTTTTTGTCGCGCAGGGCGGTTGCCAATTCGGATTCCGCTTGTTGTTGAGCGGTTTCAGCAGCAGTTTTGGCGGTTAAAGCTACCTGTAATTGGTTTTCGGCATTTTGTCGTGCGGTTTCCGCCAATTTTTTGGCAGATTCAGCAGCCGTTTTGGCAGCTTCGGCTTTTGTCAAGTCGGTTTGTGCTTGATTTTTCGCGTCTTCTGCCAATTTAAGGGCATTTTGCGCGGCAACTTTGGCGGTTTCGGCTTGACGCGCCAATTCAGCTTGACGTTCGGCTTCTGCAATGGCGTTCGCTTTATCTTCTTCGGCTTTTTGTTTTGCTAAATCAGACGCTTGTTTATCCGCTTGCGCTTGGGTTAAGGCTGCCTGAATTTGTGTCAAAGTCTGCTCTGCGTCCGTTTTGGCTTTCTCCGCTTGTGCCAAAGAACTCAAAGCGGTATCGCGTTGGTTCTCTGCCAATTTTTGAGCAGATTCAGCCGCTTGTTGTGCGTTTTGGGCAGCTTGTACAGCCTGTTCGTGTTCACGAACTTTGGCATTGGCAGCGTCCAAAGCTTTTTGAGCGTCAGCAAGGGCTTGACCACCATCCGCTTGGGCATTTTGCAGGGCTTTTTGAGCGTCTTCCTTGTCTTTTAAGGCTTGTGCCAATTCAGCTTGGGCTGTGTTTTTATCGGTTTGGGCTTTTGCCAAATCAGCTTGTGCTTGATTTTTCGCGTCTTCTGCCAATTTGAGGGCGTTTTGCGCGGTAACTTTGGCGGCTTCGGCTTGACGTGCCAGTTCAGCTTGACGTTTGGCTTCTGCAATGGCGTTGGCTTTGTCTTCTTCGGCTTTTTGTTTCGCCAAATCAGACGCTTGTTTATCCGCTTGTGCTTGATTTAAGGCTGCCTGAATTTGCGTTACAGCCTGCTCTGCGTCCGTTTTGGCTTTTTCAGCTTGTGCCAGAGAAGTCAAAGCGGTATCGCGTTGATTCTCCGCCAATTTTTGAGCGGATTCAGCCGCTTGCTGGGCGGTTTGGGCTGCCTGTAAAGCCTGTTCGTGTTCACGAACTTTGGCATTGGCAGCGTCCAAAGCCTTTTGTGCGTCAGCAAGGGCTTGACCGCCAGTAGCTTGGGCGTTTTGCAGGGCTTTTTGAGCGTCTTCCTTGTCTTTTAAGGCTTGTGCCAATTCAGCTTGGGCTGTGTTTTTATCGGTTTGGGCTTTTGCTAAATCGGTTTGTGCTTGATTTTTCGCGTCTTCTGCCAATTTGAGGGCGTTTTGCGCGGCAACTTTTGCGGTTTCGGCTTGACGAGCCAATTCAGCTTGACGTTCGGCTTCTGCAATGGCGTTTGCTTTGTCTTCTTCGGCTTTTTGTTTCGCCAAATCAGAGGCTTGTTTGGCAAGTTCCGCTTGACGTGCCAATTCCGCCTGACGCGCACTTTCGGCTTCGGCTTTTTCTTTGGCATCTTGCAATTTGGCGATTTCGTTTTGAGCGGCAGTTTGGGCATCTTCTGCGGCTTTTTGGGCGGCTTCGGCTTGCTCACGGGCGGTGTCGGCTGCCAATTTTTGTTCTTGCAAGACGCTTAATTGTTGCTCGGCTTGGGCGGTTTGCGCTTCGGCATCGGCAAGCTGTTGGGTGGTTTGATTTAATTTCGCCTGAATTTGGTCTTTTTGCTGTTGCAATGCCGTGGCTTGCTCTTCCGCTTCATCTTTTTTGCGGCGGGCGGTTGCTAAATCATTTTGTGCTTGGGTAAATTGGCTTTCTGCCTGTTTTTGGGCATTTTCAGCTTGGGTTTTGGCGGTCTCTGCTTGTTCTTTGGCAGTGTTGGCTTGATTGAGTGCCTGTGTTTTCTCATCAAGTTGTGTGTTGGCTTGGGCAAGTTGTTCACGCAAAGCCGCCAATTCTTCGCCACTTGCCGTTTGTGAATTTTGGGCATTGGTAAGCTGTCGTTGCAATTCCGCTTTTTGAGCTTGGGCTGCCTGTAAATCTTGCAGGGCTTTGGCTTTATCGGCATCGGCTTGTCGTTGAGCGGCTTGCGCGTTTTGCAAAGCGGTTTGGGCTTGATTTTGGGCTTGCTCGGCTTCGTTTTTGGCGTTGATTGCCTCTTGCAAGGCGGTTTGTGCGGTGTCGGCGGCTTCTTGGGCTTGTTGTTTTTGTGTGTTTGCCTCGTTAAGTTGTTGTTGCAGGGTATTTTTTTCTGATTCAATTTCTTGTTTTTGCGCTTCGGCTTGTTCTTTGGCTTTTTGCGCGGCGGTTAATGAATCAAACATTTCTTGCATGAGTTTTTGAACGGTCTCTTCTTGACGCTTGGCTTCTGCCAATTCGGTTTTGGCTTGCTCGGCTTGTTTTTCGGCTTGGGCAAGTTGTTGGCGCAATGCGTCCAGTTGGGCATTGTTGTTGCCTGTTTGGGCGGCAGCAAGGGCGGCTTCGGCATCGGCTTTGGCTTTTTGTGCGTCTGCAAGGGCTTGTTTGGCTTTTTCGGCTTCGGCGGCGGCTTTTTTGGCTTCTTCTTCACGCAATTTGGCAAGTTCTGCTGCGCGTTTGGGGTTGCTCAAATAGTATTCTTTGCCTGCGTCATTTTTGAGGGTGTAGCGATACGCGCCAGCATCCACATAGCCACCCGATAATTGGAAGGACACATCATCGCCATTTTGAACGGCATTTTGCAATTCAACCAAAGTCAGTTTTTGAATATTGGCTTCTGCGCCTGTGTTGCGTACGGACAGGGTGTGGTCGCCTGCGGCATAGCCTTTGACCACCAATTTGTCGGCTTGTTGTTGTGCCACATTGCTCAAATAATTGAAATGAATGTTGCCGTCTAAATTGCCGTTTACGGTTAAAGTGTTGAATGATGTGGCTGTTTCTACGCCTTCTTTATTTTGGGCGTTGAGCGTGATTTGGCTGCCTGAAACGCCGTCCAAATTGCCAATGGCTTGGCTGGACGGTAAAGTCCAATGACCGTTGTTGGCAAGTTCAATGGTGGTGGCGTTGCTGGCGGTGATGTTGCGGTCGTAATCCACATTTAGGCGCAAGGTGGCATTGTCGCGCAAATTGATGTTGCCATTGACGCGGGTTTCGGGAATGTATGCCAAAATGTCTGCGTCATAGGTTTTGTTTTCGGCGGTGGTGATGCCTGTGTGCAATGAACGGGTGTAGATTTCTTCGCCATTGACAAAGCCCAATTCGGCACGGGCATTGCCCGATACGCTGATGTTGGCGGTGATGTTGCCCACGTTGCGGCTGGTTTTCAGGCTGCCTGAATCCACGTTGATGTGGGTGGCGTTGAAATCGCGCGTTACCCAATCGTGGTCAAGCATGACTTCGGTGCCGTTTAAGTGGTCGTAGGCATGAGGCGTGGGTGTGCCAGATAACACCAGCGTGCCGTTTTGAACGCTGATGTTGCCATTGAGATTGCTGCCACCGTTTAAAATGTAAATGTCGTCTTTTAAGCTGGGATTGAAATGCACGTCCAAGCGACCGTTGGGTAAAGTGGCGTTGGTTTCGCCCAATTTGCCGAAAAATGCGTCTTTTTTGGCAAGCAAAGGTGCGTTGGCTTTCATTTTCAAGAAAATATTGAGTGCTTCATCGCGGTCGCTGCTCAAATAACGCCACGTTGCACCGTTGCTTTTTTGAGCAGGAAAGCCCACGCTGGCAGGATTGCGCCCTTCATTCACGGCATAGTAATCAATGGAACCATCGCTGCGTTTGGCAAGATAAATCGCATAATCGTGTTTTTTGTTGCGATTTTCTTCAAAAACCACATTTTGTGGCGTCACTTCTTTGCTGCGTGCAAGGGTAACGCTGGCTGCCTGATTGGTATTGTGATTGACAATTTGTGCGCCATCATCGGTATTTTGAATGCGTTCAAAAGTCAAATGGTTGCCATTCAAATCCAAGCGTCCACCGCGTGAACCAAAATAAATATTATTATTGTCAAGTAATTGTTTGTTGTCGCCCAACACCACCGTACCGCGACCGCTTGTTAAACCCACTTGGCTGAATGCCTGTTTTTGTCCTGTCGCGTCTGCTTGTTGATTTAAAACGACTTTACCATCGCCCACGCTGATTGAGCCTTGGTTCATGCCCACGCCTGTGATATTCAGCGTACCGCCACCAATTTTGGATAAACGGTCGTCTTTGGGATTATGCACTTGCCAATTCACGGTTTTGCCGTTGGCAACAGATACGCCTGCGCCCAGCCAAGTGGTGTTGGCTTGGCTGCCTGAAACGGTAAAATTCGCGTCAAAATACAAAGCCCCTGCGCCTTGATTGATGTCTTGTGTCAAATGCAAAGTGCCGTTGCTGCCTGAAATATTGACGGTTTTGCCATGATTGGCGCTGGGAATGTGGGGCGAGCCTGTGGTGGGTTTGGGCAAAGCGTCATCACGCAAATCCACTTTCAACGTGGTGCTGCCACCTGTGATGTTGGAGGTGTTGCCCGTTGGTGTCCAGTTGTAGCGTTGATTATTGACGCGGTTGCTGATGTTGCCCGCAATGTCTTCTTTCACACGTTCTTCAAAAAATGCTTTACGCGCAATCATCGCACGACCCCATGGAATGCTTTCATTGCCATTGGACGATTGATGATGTGCTACCGTAACCCATTGATTTAATGTGGTATCAAAGCCCAAAATGGCAGAGCCACTGTCGCCTTTGCGCGGTTGGGTTGCCAAGGGGTCCACGCCATCGGTAAACAAGCCTTTGGTGGCGTTGTATTCCACCGCCTCATTCATCGCGGTGGGAATAAAGGGCAGCAATGAACCACCAGCCAAGTAATTGTAAGAATTGCTGACTTGGTTGGGTTTTGCACCTGCTGCGTCAATGGTAAATTGTCGTCCTGCGCCAATGCGGGCAAAGGCGGCAAAACGTGGGTTGTTGATGAGTTCTGTGTTGCTCAATGAGATGTTGGCAATGGGGGCGGGTATGGCTTCGGTGACCAATTTTTCCAAACGTGGTGTGCCATAATCCCAATGTGGGATATTTTTATCGGTTTTTTCGGCATCGTTGCGGTCGGCAAGTTGGTAGTGGTAGCGATTGGAATCGGGATTGAGTTTGCCCGTTTGCCCAAAGCGCACACCTGCATTGACGTTGTGTGCCACCGTGCCGTAATACTGCGGTGTCATCATGATGCCCAAACCTGCTTCCACAAATGTGCCAATTTGCGGTACGCCAGAAAAATCGGGCATGGGCAAGCCTTTTAGGGTTACGCCCAAGTTGTTGCCTTTTTTATCGTAAACTTCAATGTTTTGTGTGCCTGCGACAAATTGCCCTTTGTTTTCGGCAAAATCGCGGAAATATTGGTAATCAATGTCGCTGCGAACAATGGAGGCGTGCGCTGATGTTGCTGCCAATGAAATCAGCGAGGCAAGCGCGGTGCGGCGAAAGGTTTGATTTTGATGACGTTGGGTGGATTTCTTTTTCATGATGGATTCGCAATTTAAATAATAATCAAATTTGGGGTTGAAATTGGCGTAAAAGTTCTATTTTAAGCCATATTTTTCCGTATTTTACGTCATTTTGGGGATAAATATGGCAGATTTTTTTCTATTTGTGCGATTGGGTTTTCAGGCTGCCTGAAACGCTTTTTTCCCCCCATGGCGCAATTTGTGTTAAAACACGCCCCATTGACAATGATGTTTGTGGAAAATCATGCTGCCTGAAACCCGCCAACTGCTCAAAATCACCGACCACACCGCCGATAAATTGCACAAACTCCACTTAAACAGCGCTTGGGATTTGGTGTTGCACCTGCCACTTCGTTATGAAGATGAAACGCAAATTGTCCCCATTGCCCACGCGCCTTTGGGCGAACCTTGCCAAGTGGAGGGCGAAGTGGTGCATTTGCACGTTCAATATCAGCCACGCAAACAACTCATTGCGCGGATTCAAGATGAATCGGGTGCGATATTGAATTTGCGTTTCATTCATTTTTATCCCAATCATGTGAAACAGCTTGCGGAGGGGCAAATGGTTCGTGCTTTGGGCGAAATCAAGCACGGTTATCATGGCGATGAGATGATACACCCCAAAATCAAATCGCCCGATAAAACGGATTTGGCGCAAAGCCTTACCCCCATTTACCCCACCACGCAGGGTTTGAATCAGCCCATTTTGCGTAAAGCCATCAATCAGGCTTTGGAAACGGTGGATTTGCAAGAGGTGTTGCCCAGCGACATTTTGCACGATTTAAGGCTGCCTGAATTGGCGGAAAGTTTGCGCGTGTTGCACAATCCGCCGCCGCATTTGGACATGAAAACGCTGGCAAATGGTGCATTTCCCGCGTGGCAGCGTTTGAAATTTGATGAATTGCTGGCGCAGCAGCTTTCCATGCGTTTGGCGAAACAAAGGCGGCTTTCAGGCAGCGCGAAACCTTTGCGTGGCACGGGCGAATTATCGGCAAAACTGTTGGCAAAATTGCCGTTTACGCTCACGGCAGCGCAGCAAAGGGTGCTGGACGAAATCGCGGCGGATTTGGCGCAAACCACGCCCATGCACCGCTTGTTGCAAGGCGATGTGGGCAGTGGCAAAACCATTGTTGCCGCATTGAGCGCATTGGTGGCTTTGGAAAGCGAGGGCGATTTTCAGGCAGCCATCATGGCACCCACCGAAATTTTAGCCGAACAGCATTATGTGAAATTCAAACAATGGTTTGAACCTTTGGGCATAGATGTGGCGTGGCTTTCAGGCAGCCTGAAAAAAAAGGAAAAAGACCAAGTCAAAACCCAACTGGCAAACGGCACAATTCGCTTGGCGGTTGGCACACACGCGCTGTTTCAAGACGACGTGGTGTTTCACAATTTGGGTTTGGTGATGGTTGATGAGCAACACCGTTTTGGCGTGGCACAGCGTTTGGCTTTAAAAAACAAAGGGCAAGACGTACACCAACTGATGATGTCTGCCACGCCCATACCGCGCACTTTGGCGATGAGTTTCTTTGCCGATTTGGACGTTTCCGTGATAGACGAATTGCCACCCAATCGCACCCCCATTCAAACCAAGCTGATACACAGCGCAAGGCGCAGCCAAGTAGAAGGCTTTGTGCTGAACACCTGCCAAAAAGGGCAACAAGCCTATTGGGTCTGCCCCCTGATTGAAGAAAGCGAAACCCTACAACTGCAAACCGCCACCGAAACGCTGGAAAATTTACAGGCAGCCTTGCCCAGTCTCAACATCGGTTTGGTACACGGGCGCATGAAAGCTGCCGAAAAAGCAGCCGTCATGGCAGAATTTATTGCGGGAAAAATCAACGTGTTGGTTGCCACCACCGTGATTGAAGTGGGCGTGGACGTGCCAAACGCCAGCCTGATGGTGATTGAACACGCCGAACGCATGGGTTTATCACAACTGCACCAATTGCGTGGCAGGGTAGGGCGTGGCGTGGCAGCCAGCAGTTGCCTGCTCATGTTTACCGAGCCATTGAGCCAAATGGCGCGAGAACGCCTGAAAGTCATTTACGAAAACACAGACGGTTTTGAAATTGCCCGCCACGATTTGAATTTGCGCGGGCCAGGCGAATTTTTGGGCGCAAGACAAAGTGGCGCACCCATGTTGCGTTTTGCCGATTTGCAAAATGATTTGATTTTGTTGGAAAAAGCACGCGAAATCGCCCCCAAGCTCATCGCCCAACACCCCGAAGTGGTCGCGCAACATTTGCAACGCTGGTTGGGCAGCCGCGAAGGTTTTTTGGCAGCCTGAAAGCATATCGCACATAAATAAAAAGTCTTTCATTTTCGCCAAGGCTTGTTTTAATATGGCAGATTGGTTTGTCAAGAAATAGAGAATAAACGTGAAATTACAACAACTTCGCTATGCCGTAGAAACCCATCGCCGCAATTTGAATGTGTCGGAAGCCGCCGAAGCCCTGTTTACATCGCAACCTGGGGTGTCCAAACAAATCCGCTTGCTGGAAGAGGAATTGGGCGTGCAAATTTTCATACGCAGTGGCAAACGCATGGTTGCCGTTACCCCAGCAGGACGTGCCGTATTGGAAATTGCCGAGCAAATTTTACAAAATGTCCAAAAAATCAAAGCAGTGGGCAGTGAATTTGCCAACCAAGATTCAGGCAGCCTGAACATCGCCACCACCCCCACCATTGCCCGTTATGTGTTGCCCAATGTGTTGCGCCAATTTATGCAACGCCACCCCAGCGTCAAATTGAATTTGCGCCAAGCCCACACCGAGCAGCTCAATGAAATGGTGTTGCATGGCGAAGTGGATTTTGCCCTTGGCAACCAAAGTGGCGGCAATGCCAACGAAGTGCGGCGTTTGTTGGGCAAACCGTGGGCGTGTGCGCTGGTGTTGCCGCCTGACAACCCATTGGCGCAGCAAAACCACATCGCATGGGAACACATCATCAGCCAGCCCATTTTGACTTACGATGACGCGCTGTTGCCCCAATCCGCCTTGCACAAAGCCCTGAATAAAGCAGGACAAAACGATGCCCACATCGCCTTTGCCAGCAACGACCACGAAACGCTGTTTGATTACATTCGCTTGGGTTTGGGCGTGGGCATTGTGGACAAAATCGCTTGCCAACATTTGCACGATTTGGCAGTGCGCGACATCAGCCATTTGTTTGAACCCATGCACTTGCAAATTTTGTTGAGACAAAACAATTTATTGCGTACACTTGCCTACGATTTTATTGAATTGTTGCAGCCTGAATGGCAACGCAGCGCAATCCAAAATCTGCTTTACGCGCCTGCTGTGCAGGATTTTTCCATTTAACACAACGTGAGTTTGGGATAAAAATCATTGATAAATGTAAGTAACTTTACGCCCTCTCCCAGTGGGAGAGGGTTGGGGAGAGGGTATGCTGCTCAACCAACCCTCTCTCCAACGCTTTCCCATAGGGAGAGAGGGCTGCTTGGTTGGCAAATGGACAGTTACTTATTCCGAGTCCACGTTAAAACAAACACATCAAAACATGAGAATCGTGAATTTACCCCAACAGCGTTGGTTTCAATTTGCCCTGTTTATTTTGCGCCGATTCAATCAAATTGGCGTGGCGCAAGTGGCAGGCAGCCTGACTTTTACCACACTCTTGGCACTGGTGCCTGTGCTGACGGTGATGTTGGTGGTGGTGGCAGCATTTCCCATGTTTGAAGATGTGTCGGCACAATTTATGGAAATGGTGAACGATGTGCTGGTGCCAAGTGGCGCATCAACCATCATGGCATACCTGAATCAATTCAAAGACAAAGCCAATGGTTTAACCGCCATCAGTTTGCTGGGCATGGGCATCACGTCCATTTTGCTCATTCAAACCATAGACCAAACCTTCAACCGCATTTGGCGCGTCAAAACCACACGCTCCCTGTTTCAACAAATTCCGATTTATTGGGCATTGCTCACGCTTGCGCCTGTGGCATTGGGTTTGGGCGCATCGCTCACGCGCAAAATTCAGGCAGCCCTGCCGCATTTGTCGGACGGTGCGATTGGGCATTTGCCACAACTTTTGTTCACACTTGCGGTGTTGTATTTTGCCTATCGCGTGGTGCCAAATCGCTATGTTCCCAGCAAACACGCTTTGTGTGGCGCGTTCATGACCGCGCTGGCGGTGGAAATTGCCAAATGGGGTTTTGGGATTTACATTCGCAATTTCAACAGCTACGAACTCATTTATGGCGTGTTTGCGGCTGTGCCTGTGTTTTTGATTTGGTTGAATGTGTTGTGGATTTTGGTGCTGACGGGGGCGGTGATGACCGCCAGTTTTTCGTATTGGCGCGGCAATGCTTTTTTACGCAGCCGCATGAAAAACCACAGTTTTGATGAAGTTTTGACCTTGCTGTTGTTGTTGAAACAAGCGCATTTGCAAGGTAAAAGTTTGTCGTTGCCCGACTTTCGCCAACACGTTCACATGGGCTATGATGAATTGGGCGATTTGCTGGAAACTTTGGCGCAACACGATTATGTGAGCCAAGACAAAAACCGTTGGGTAATGAAAAAATCATCTGAAAACATCATTTTATTGGATTTGGCGAATATTTTTGTGTACAAGCTGCCTGAAATCCACACGCCCATTCAGGCAGCTTTGCAGGATTTGGTGCGGCCTTGTGTGCAATCGCTCAATGTGAATTTGGACGAATTTGCCAAGCAACACGATTTGCACGCTCAACCGATTTTGCCTGCGCGTTTGTCCAAAATGCTGTCGGATTTGGCAGACCAGCATTCCGCCAAATAATGCAACATCAAAGCGGTTGCGCCCCAAATGTCGTAATGCAAATGGGGCAGGGCGGGCAAATTGGCGCGGCTGGTGTAGCGCGATGCGTCCACCGCAACATCAAGTGGCAACCAAAAAATTTCTGCCACTTCTTGTGCATTGGCTTGGGTTTCAGGCAGCCTGTCGCAATGCGCCAACACGGGCGTGATGGCATAGCCCGATGGCGTACAACACACAGGCAGGCAGCCTGAAACGCGCCAAACATTTGGCGAAATGCCTGTTTCTTCAAACGTTTCGCGCAAGGCGGTGGCGATGGGGCTGGGGTCGTTGGGGTCGCATTTGCCGCCAGCGAAAGCGATTTGCCCCGTGTGGTGGCGCAAGGTTTCAGCGCGGCGTGTGAGCAGAATTTGCCATGCACCCGTTTTCGCGTGTGGCGCAATGCCGATTAACACCGCCGCCGCACGATGTTGTGGCGAACAGAGCGTTTGGCTGCGTTGCTGTAAGCGCGACACAATCGGCACAGACACGCAATATGCCAAAAAATCGCTTAAATCGTCTTCATTGAATATCATCATTTTGGGGGTTTCAGGCAGCCTGAAACCTTTGCAAAACCTACTTTTAAACTGACGTAGGGGCGGATTTCATATCCGCCTCTTTTCAATTTATGTAAAAATAGGACGAGTGTAGGGTGCAACTTGTTGCACCATTTTCCTGATAAAACATGTATTTGGTGCAACAAGTTGCACCCTACATGGCGTCCCAAAAATAAAAATTTCTGCAAGTCTAAACAGGGCAAATATGAAATCTGCCCTTGCGAACCGAGTTTTGCAAAGGTTTCAGCCTGAAAATGGAAAAAAGGTTCAATAAGAGAAAGGGGCAGATGTAAAATCTGCCCCCATTTTTGTTACACGCCCTGTTTCAGGCTGGCTTCAATAAAACCGTCCAAATCGCCGTCCAAAACCGCTTTGGTGTTGCCCACTTCATAGCCCGTACGCAAATCCTTAATCCGTGAAGAATCCAACACATACGAGCGAATTTGGCTGCCCCAACCCACGTCCGATTTGCCGTCTTCAAGGGCTTGTTTTTCTTCATTGCGCTTACGCATTTCCAATTCAAACAATTTGGCACGCAACATTTCTTCACACACGCGGCGGTTTTCGTGTTGCGAGCGGCTGTTTTGCGATTGCACCACAATGCCCGTTGGAATGTGCGTCATGCGCACGGCAGAATCGGTTTTGTTGATGTGCTGACCGCCCGCACCCGATGCGCGGTAAGTGTCGGTACGCACATCGGCAGGGTTGATTTCAATTTCAATGGAATCATCAACTTCGGGATAAATGAACACAGACGCGAAAGACGTATGGCGTTTGTTGTTGGAGTCAAATGGCGAGTAGCGCACCAAGCGGTGTACGCCCGTTTCGGTTCGCAATAAACCGTAGGCGTATTCGCCTTCCACGCGGATTGTGGCGCGGTTGATGCCCGCGATTTCGCCATCGTCTTCTTCCAAAATTTCAATTTTGAAACCTTTGCGCTCGGCATAACGCGAATACATGCGAAACAGCATACCAGCCCAATCTTCCGCTTCCGTGCCGCCTGCGCCAGCCGTGATGTCAATGAAACAGTTGTTTGGGTCGGCAGGCTGGTTGAACATGCGTTTGAATTCCAAATCCGCCATTTGCTTTTCCAATTCGGCAACATCGGCAACAATGGCGGCAAAGCCGTCTGTGTCGTTTTCTTCCACCACCATTTCAATCAATTCGCGGTTGTCGGCAATGCCGTTTTCAATGTTGTCCAAAGTCAGCACCACGCCTTCCAGCAGTTTGCGTTCTTTGCCGATTTCTTGGGCGCGTTTGGGGTCGTTCCACAATTCGGGGTCTTCCGACAAGCCGACCACTTCTTCCAAGCGGTCTTTTTTGCCTTGATAGTCCATGTAGTTGCGAATGTCGCGGTTGCGTTGGGCTAAATCGTCTAATTGGTTGTTTAATTGGTTGATTTGTTCGGTTTCCATGTTTCTGTATTCCTTGAAAAATTTTGGGGCGTATTGTAACGTATTTTTCAGGCTGCCTGAAACTTTTGCAAAAATCGGTTCGTAGGGGCAGATTTCATATCTGCCCCGTTTGAGCTTGTGGCAATTTTCATTTTTATCAATAAATTGAAAAAAGGGCGGATATGAAATCCGCCCCTACGTCAGCTTGCAAGTGGGTTTTGCAAAGGTTTCAGCTTAAAAAATGTGTTTTTACTGCGCCAAAAACATCTTCACAGCAGGCACTGCCAAAATCAACAACACCGCCACAATCGCCCATTCCGCGCGTTTAAATGGCAATTTGCCGTGAAACTGTTTTTGCGAATAGGCAAACAATGCCACGCCCACAGCATACAACAACACAGAAAACAGCAAATATTTCACCCCAGCCGCATACACAATCCACAAAGCATACACGCTGGCGATTGCACCAATCGCCTTGTATTTGAACGCCAAATTCTGCTTCATCGCCTGTTGCAACAAAAACAAGCCCACCAACAAATACGGCACCAAAATCATGGACGTGGAAATCAACAACAAGGCTTGGTAACTGTTGCCCGTTTGCCAAACCAAAAACAGGCAAAGTTGCACGGTCAAAGTTGTGAACAACAAAGCGTTTTTCGGTACAAGATTGCCGTTTAAAGTCAAAAATGATTTGGGGAATGCGCCATTTTTCGCGCCCAAATGCGGAATTTCGGTCGCGTACAAAGTCCAGCTCAAATAAGACGACAACACCGACACAATCAAACACACGCTAATCAAAATCTTGCCCCAATCGCCCACCATGTGCGCCAACACCCCAGCCATAGATGGATTGGACATTGTCGCAATCTCGCTGCGCGGCAACACACCTTGCGCCAACAGCGTGATTGCCACATACAACACCAGCACCAAACCCACACCCAAAATGGTTGCTTTGCCCACATCGCTGCGGTTTTTGGCGTGTTTGGACAACACAGACGCGCCTTCAATACCCGTAAAAACCCATAATGTAATCAACATGGTATTTTTGACTTGGCTCATGATGCTGTTGTCTGCGCCTTCTTCGGGGACGATGCTTGCGCCTGTCCAGTCTGCCATAAAAATGTCTGCGCGGAAAAAATACACCGCCAAACCCACAAACACCATCAAAGGGAAAATTTTAACCACAGTCGCCAACAAATTGATGCCAGCCGCTTCACGAATACCGCGTGCCACCAAACCGTAAATCAACCATGCCACCGCGCTTTCGCCCACAAACGCCCAAAACGTGTTGCCCTGCCCAAACAGCGTGAATTGTGGCGTATCGGTAAATGTGCCGACCGCTTCAAACGCCACCACCAAATAGCCCACAATGCCAATCGTGGTACACAACCAATAACCCCACGCCGACAAAAAGCCCACCAAATCGCCAAAACCCGCACGCGCGTAGGTGTAAATGCCGCCGTCCAAATCGGGGCGCAATTTGGCAAGACAAGCGAATGAAATCCCCAAGAAAATAATCCCAAAGCCCGTAATCAACCAACCGATTAACAAAGCCTGCGAACCCGCCACCGCCGACATATTTTGCGGCAGACTGAAAACGCCTGAACCGACCATGGAACTGATGACCAAAGCCGTGAGCGCGGTCAAACCAATTTGTGTTTTGCTAGACATAAAATACTCTGATTATTAAAAGAAATTTTGAAAAGAAAAGCCGCGATTTTACCGCATTTTTTTGATTTTGATGATGAAATGATTTTTGATGTACCGCAATCTCATTCCCTCTCCTTGTGGGAGAGGGTTAGGGAGAGGGTAAAACCGTTGAGTTTGTGGCACTTTTGCCCTCTCCCCAGCCCTCTCCCACAAGGAGAGGGAGCAAAATGCTGGCACGATAACAATTTCTGGCAATCATGATGTAGGGTGGACACCGTCCCCCCCCAAAAAAAACCAGACTTGCCAAGTTCTGTACTTCGTAGGGGCAGATTTCATATCTGCCCTTTCTACGATATTTGAATTGTGGTACTTCCCACAGGGCGGATATAAAATCCGCCCCTACGACACGATGAGAACTTGGCAGGTCTGGGGTGGGGGTTAGAAACCCAAGGTGCCACCCCCACCCTAACCCTCCCCCGCCAGACGGGGGAGGGGACAAATTGCAGGCAGCCTGAAAGCCGTAGATTCAACGACAGTTCAAATACCGCGCCAACATCTCAATGTGTTCAGGCGCAATCCCACAGCAACCGCCCACAATATCCGCCCCTGCGTCCACCCAAGTCCGCGCCCACGCCACATAATTTTCGGGCGAGTTATCGGTGCGAATGGGGTCAAGTTCGCCATTTGCGTCATTCATTTCGCCCTGTACAGGCTCAAAGGCATTGGCATACACCCCAATTTTCATGCGATTGTGCAAAACCTGTTTGGCGGCAGCAATCGCGTTTGCCATGATTTCAGGCTGGCTGCAATTAAACAAAATCGCGTCAATATCCCAATTTTTGACTGTTTGGGCAGCCTGAAACACCGTTTCGCCAGAACGCAAAACCGCCTGTTCATGTTGTTTCGTGTCGTCTAGGGTAAACGACAACCAAATCGGTTTGCCTGAATGTTTCAATTTGCCATACCAAAATGCCGCTTCTTGCAGGCTGCTGACCGTTTCCGCCAATGCCATATCCGCATACGGCAACAAACCGTCCAACAAAGGTTGAGCCAATTCATCGGCGCGATTTTCATCAAACAAATCAGGTCTGTACGAGCCAAAAAGCGGCGGAAAAGACGCAGCAATTTGCACTTTTACGCCACATGCTTGCACCGCCTGTTGTGCCAATTTTCCAGATAAATCAGCCAGTTGTCGCGCTTCATTCGCAAAACGCGTTTCGCCAATGTGAAACGGCACAATCGCATAACTGTTGGTTGTGATGACTTGCGCTCCAGCACGAATAAAATCCGCATGAACCGCTTGTACGCTTTCGGGCGACTCGGTCAATGCCAAAGCCGACCATTCGGGTTGGCGAAACGGTGCGCCACGCCGATGGAGTTCGCGCCCCATGCCACCGTCCAAAATGATGATGTTTTTCATATCAATCGTCTCAAAGCAAAATATCGCGTAAAATAACACGTTTTAACGTTTCAGGCAGCCTGAAAAATGTATTTGTGGTTGAAATTGTTTCACATTTTTTTCATTGTCGCGTGGTTTGCGGGATTGTTTTATTTGCCGCGCCTGTTTGTCAATTTGGCGATGGCAGCGCAGCCAGCCGAATACGCCCGATTGTTGCAAATGGCTGAAAAATTGTTCAAATTCATGCAACCGTGGGCGGTGGGCAGTTTGGCTTGCGGTTTGGCTTTGCTCATTACCCAATTTGGTTTTCAGGCAGGCTGGGCGCACGGCAAATTGCTGATTGGCTTGATTTTATTGGCATACCACATTTATTGCGGCAAATTGCTGGGCGATTTTCGCCACAACCGCAACATTCGCAGCCACAAATGGTATCGCGTGTTTAACGAATTGCCCGTGTTTGCCCTGTTGTTTGCCTTGTATCTTGTTATTTTTAAACCATTTTGAATCATGAATCATATTGAAATAGAACGCCGTTTTCTGTTGAAAAACGACAGTTGGCGACAACACGCCAGCGCACCCCAAATTTTGCAACAAGGCTATTTGTCGGTGGAAAAAGCATGCACCATGCGCGTCCGCATTGTTGGCGAACAAGCATGGCTGACCATAAAAGGCTATGTGAGCGATGTGAGCCGCAGCGAGTTTGAATACCCCATTCCACTTAACGATGCCCAAATGATGTTGGCGACTTTGTGTCCATTTAAATTGGAAAAACACCGCTACACCGTGGCGTATGAAGGTTTTGTGTTTGAAATAGATGAATTTTTTGGCGAAAACGCGCCCTTGATTGTTGCCGAATTGGAATTGCCCAGCGAAGATGCCGCCTTTGCACGCCCCGATTGGTTGGGCGAAGAAATTACATCACATGGCAAATTCACCAATGCCTATTTAAGCAAACACCCTTATTCAACGTGGTAATGCCACAATCATAAAGGGCAGATGTGAAATCTGCCCTTTTTTGTGATTGTGGTTTTATTGTGCCACTTCGTTCAAAACCAAACGGCGTTGTTCGGCAGCCAAAGTTTCCACATTCATTTCATCAAACACTTTTGCCAAAGCCAAACGCGCTTGCACGGTCGGTTTTACGGCAATGCTGGCTTCCAAATAGCTTTGCGCTTTGCCCCAAAGTTGCTTATTGAACGCCATTTCGCCCAAATTCAACAACAAAGCCGCGTCTTTGGGTTTGTGTTTCAGCCAGCCATCGGCAAGGTCAATGGCGCGGCGTTGTTCCGCATCGCTCAAATAGCGCACGCTGCGTACAAAGGGTTGCAGCAAGCCTGATTTTTGCGTGTGGGGATAATAACTGCTCACCCACGCCACCGCATCGCCATATAAACCCAATTTTTCGTATTGCTCGGCAATGGCAACGCACAATTCGTTGGCTCTTTGTGCATCGGGAATGCGCTTGATGGCGGTTTTCAGGCTGCCTGAATTTTGCGCTTGGCGCACCAAGGTTTCATACGCCACATTGCGGTGTTTCATGGCTTCGCTTTCGGTCATGGCGTTGGCTTTTTGCAGCTTGTCGGTTTTGTCCAGCACCGAAAGCGCATCGTTTTGCGCCAAAGCATAATTTAATTGCAAGCGCACCAGTTGGGTTAAATGGCTGTCCAGTTTTTCGGCAGCCTGTAAATGCTCGTTGGCGGTGGCATAGTCTTGATTTGCCAAAGCACTTTCAGCCACCAGCAAATGACGTGGCAATTGCGATTTATCGGGCAAATGTGTGGCAATGTCGTCCAAATATTGATTGCGTAAATGGTGGTCGCCATTTTTGTCGGCGGCTTGGGCGGCAATCATCAATGCCAAAATGCGGTTGTCGCCAGCGTGTTTGTTGCCCAACACTTTGGCGGCTTCGTGTTCCGCTTTTTGGTAGCGACCTTCAAAAAACGCCACACCTGCGGCGTGCAAGGCTTCCATGGCTTTGCGACTTTTGCGGCTGCTGCCAAAGCGGCTCATTTTGCTGGGGGTGGCGATTAAGCCAAAAACGATTTTGACCAAAAAATACAAGGCACACACGCCAAGCAATAAACCAACCACAAACAAATGCAAATTCAATCGGATAAGTGTTTGCTCAATGGCAATATACACATTCCCCGAATAGCTGTGTACGCCAATTGCCGCAGCAACAGCAATCAAAAACAGCACAATAATCCAAATGAGACTTTTCATCTCTGTTCCTTACATTAACTTGATTTTTTGAGATTCAAATCACGCAAAACAGGGTCGCGTTTGCCGCCAAATGTTTCCAAGCCGTCAATTTTGTTGCGTAAAATGGGGCGAGGTTGCACCACTTCCACATTGGCAAAACGAACGGCATCTTTGGGATTGATGAAACCTTCGCGCACCACCGTTTGGGTTTTGGGTGGATTGAATGCGCGTTCAAGGTTTTGGCTCAATTCGGTTTTGGGCGATTTGGGGGCGGGGGGCGATTTTTTCGCTTTTTGGGCAACCAACTGCGTTTCAGGCTGCCTGAACGCTTTGTTTGGCGCAATTTTGTTGGTTTTTGCCTGTTTTGCGATTTCAGGTGCGGCTTTTTTGCTGGGCGCATTTTTGGGCGCAGCTTTTGCCGCAGCCTGAATGTGATTCAAATGAAGGGCATGGGCGGGTTTCACCAGTTCAGCTTTCGCCGATTCAGCAGCAGCACGGATTGGGGCTGCAAGAGCAGACGATGCCACGTCTGCTTGCTTACTGGTTTCAGGCTTTCCCGCGTTGTTTGCCTTTTTTTCTTCTGATTTTTTATCCGATTTTTTGTCATCGGATTTTTTTTCAGCAGGTTTGGGTTTGGGCTTGGTTTCGCGTTCTTTGGTTTCGGTGGCTTTGGCAGGTGATGACGCGCTGTTGGCGTTGGCTGCCATTGCTGCCGTGGTTGCGGCTGCCACAGGTGCGGCTATGCCCATGTCCGTGTTTTCACTTGCTGCTTGTGCTTTGGGTGCCGATGCGGGCGTGGCAACAGGCGACAATGCCACAGCAGGCAGCGAAGCCGCTTTGGGCGTGATGGCGGGTACGCTGGCTGCCTGAATGGGTGGAATGTGCGCCGTGTGGTTGTTTAAAGTAACAGACGCAAGCGGCTCAACAGGCGTTAAATTCACAGGATTGGCGGTGCGTGAATTATTTTGGAAATTGCGTACGGCAGCTTGGCTTTGTTTCAAGGCTTCATCGGAAACCATGTGTACATCTAAATTTTTTAAGGCAGCCAAATCGTCCAACCATTTTTGGGTGCTGGGCGATTGGGTGTCAAAATACTGTTTGACGGTGCTTTCCACGGCGGTTAAGTTGTTTTTGTACACTTCGCCATTGTGTTGCAACAGTGCCAAACGCGCATCAAGCAAGCGCAAACGCAAATTGGAACGCACAAAATAGATTTGTTCGGGCGCGAGCAACATGGCATCGTTGCTGTCAAGTTTGCGGATTTCCACCATGCCTTTTAATACGCCCAAGGTTTTGTCCCAAGTGCGCGTCCAAAAATCGGCAGAAGTGGGCGTGGCAACTTCTTGTGTGGGCGAGGCTTGCAAAGTGCTGTCCACCAACAGGGGCAGGGCAGGTACGCCTTTTTCCAAGCTGTCCAGTTTCAACACGGTGCCTGATACGTCCAAATAGGGGCGTTGTTTGAGCAATGCCAAATCTGCGCTGATGGCTTTTTTGATTGGCAACAAATCGGATTGTTCAAAGCGACTCAAACGCTGTTCAATGCTTTCCAGCACGGTAATTGCCACTGGCACATTGCCCGACAACAGCAATTGTTGTGAGGCAACATTGAGGGTCACTTCCACCTCATCAACCAGCCAATTAACGCGACCTTTGAGCAATTCTTGGTAGCCGCGTTGCACATCGGCAATGTGGTTGCGGTTTTGCTGTGCGCCTGCGTCCAGTTGGCTGACCATTTGGTTCAATTTGGCTTGTTCGTCCAATGAATTGGCAAGTTTGCGTGCGTTTTCGCTTTCGCCCAAGGCGGCGTTGTCCAATTCTTGTTTCAGGCGCAATTCTTGTTGGTTGAAGACGTTTTGTCCTTGCACAAACAAAAATCCGCTTGCGCCCAAGGCGATGATGGACAATATCAAGGCACCTGTTGCCAAGCCTTTGCCACTGCTTTTTTGTTCAATCACAATGGGGTGCTGGGTGGCAACAACGGGCTTGCTGGTGGATAGGGCAAGGTTGTTGGGCGGCACGGCAGCAGGCGTGATGTCGTTGTTTTGATTATCGGACATGGTTTATCCTTATGTTTTATTTATGTGTTTGAGTTGATGGAGTGCGTTTTGCAAATGCTCAACTTGATAAATTTGGGTGGCGTGGTATTCGCGTAATCGCTCTACAATGCGCCGATGATGTGTGAAGTATATCAAGGATTTCAGGTTTTGCGTTAGTGATACGTTGGCTTGTGTAAAAAGTAAATCTGCTAATTGTGTTGATGTTATCCACGCGGCGTGAATTTGGGCTGCCTGAAAGGCTTGCCAATCGGGGCTTTGGGCAATGCGGCGGTAGATGGGGGCGTATTGGATTTGAAAGTGCATTTGTTGTAAATGATGGGCGAGTTCTTCGCGTCCTGTGTCGCCGCGTATGATGATGATGGTGTGGTTGGCAGGCAGCGTTTGCCAAATGGGTAGGGCGAGTGCGGCGGTGCTGTCGTTGCCGTGCGATGAGACGTGTATGTTTTGTGCGCCTGCTTGTGCCAAGGCGTGTGCGGTGGCTTTGCCCACGGCAATATGTGGCAGGGCGGTGGACGATAAGTCGGCATATTGTGCGGCAATTTCCACCGCGCTGGGGCTGACCCAAAAGGCGGCGCAGGCTGCCTGAAAATATTGGGGTAATTGCCGTAAAACTTCGTGTTGGTGTGCCAGTTTTAATAGCGGAAAGGGCAGGGCGGCAATGCCGTTTTGTTGGCACAATGCAACATCTTGGGCAAGGCGGTTTTCGGGGCGGACGAGCAGTAGGGTTTTCATCAATTTAATCCATTTTTATTTAAATCAATGTGTTGGTTTGTTCAGGCTGCCTGAATGCTGGTGGCGGCTTTGCTCAAATGCACTTGTACCCACAAGCCGTGGGTGAATTTTTGGCTGTTGTGCAATTCAATTTTGCCGTCATGGTTTTGTGCGATGGTGTGGGCGATTGCCAAACCCAAACCTGAACCTTCTTGTTCGTTGCCCAAAATGCGGTAAAACGGGTCAAACACGCGCAATCGTTCGTGTGGGGGTATGCCTATGCCGTTGTCTTCAATGTGGATAATCCATTCGGTGTCGGTTTCGCTTAACGACAAATCAATTTGCCCATTTTCGGGGGTGTAGCGTATGGCATTGTCGCATAAGGTTTTGATGAGTATATACAAATCGGTTTCGTTGGCAAACAGTTGTGCGTTCCATTCGCTGCTCACGCCCAAATCTTGCATTTTGCTTTGGGCGAGTGGCAGCAAATCTTGTATCACTTGGCGAAACAGGGTTTGTATGGCAATTTGGCTTTTGGGGCGTGAGCCATCGGGCGATTGGGCGCGGGCGTGTTGCAGCAATTGTTCTAAAAGTTGGCGATTGCGGCGTATGCCTTGTTGCAAGTCGGCGAGCGGCTGGCGCAGGTTTTCGGGCAGGGTTTCGTGTTGCAGGCGTTCGGCTTGTACCGACAGGGCGGTCATGGGGGTACGCAATTCGTGGGCGGCATCGGCAATGAAACGTTGCTGTTGGTTGAGGGTGTGTTCGGTGGTGTGGAGCAAATGGTTGAATGATTTGATTAAATCATGCAATTCCACAGGAATGTTGTTTAAAGACAAGGGGCTTAAATCGGCAGAGGTGCGCGTTTTCAGGCTGCCTGAAAGCTGGGCAATGGGCGCAAGCGTGCGGCGCACCACCCACCAAGTCAGCGCGTAAAACAGGGGAATGAGCAACAACAAGGGCAAAATGCTGTACAAAACCGATTGCCAAATCAACTCGTTGCGCGTTGCCATGCTTTGCCACACCACGGTGGGTTGCGGTTCGGTGTCGTGAATGTAAACGCGATACCAAGTTTGTTGGTGCAAAATGGTGTGGTAGCCGCCGCCCAATCCTGCCACGTTCAAACGCTGCTGGCTGGGCGTGTTTGCCGTTTGGGTGTGAATGGGGGCATCGTCATCATCGTCTTCATCATCATGATGAATGGGCGTGTTGGGCGCGAGGTTTTGGGCGACTTGTTTGAGTAAATCGTCTTGAAATTCATGGGTTTCATTGTAGCTGTCTCGCGCAACCAGCACGGCGGCGGTCAGCGCAAACAGCAATGCCAATGCACTCAACGAACGGCTCAATCGCCCCTGAATGGAGTGGGTGTGGGAAAACATAACAAAATGGCAAAAAGGGTGGTTCAGGCAGCCTGAAAATTGGATTAAAATCGGATTTGAGATTATACCCACTCATGTGATTTTGGTAGATAAAAATGCGGATTTTATTGGTAGAAGACGACAAAATGATTGCCCACACCCTTTCAGGCAGCCTGAAAGACGTGGGCTATGCCGTAGATTGGGTCAATACGGGCAAATTGGCATTGTCGGCAACGGCAGCGCAGGCTTACGATTTGATTTTATTGGATTTGGGGCTGCCTGAAAAAGACGGTTTACACGTTTTGGCACAATGGCGCAGCGAAAACAATACCACGCCCATCATCATCTTAACCGCGCGTGATGACATACACAGCCGACTGGCAGGTCTAGACGGTGGTGCAGATGATTATTTGGTCAAACCCTTTGATTTGTCAGAACTTCATGCCCGAATGCGTGCCGTGTTGCGCCGAAAAAGCGGCAACGCCACCCCAAAACCCAGCAACGGCATTTTGACGCTTGACCCCACCACTTACCAAGTACAAATCGCAGGGCAGCCTGAAAGCATATTATTGAGCAACAAAGAATTTGCGATTTTGAACGCCCTGATTTTGCGTGCAGGTATCATTCATTCGCGTGCCGAATTGGAAGACAAATTGTACGGTTGGGGCGATGAAGTGGAAAGCAATGCGGTGGATTATTTGATACACGCCCTACGCAAAAAAATCGGCAAGGAACACATCAAAAACGTGCGTGGCGTGGGGTGGTTGGTAAGTAAGGAGTGAGTGGTGGGGTTTTAGGCAGCCTGAAAATGCAAAATCCCTGAAAATCAGCTGATTTCAGGGATTGTGTGAATTTGGTGGAGGCGGCGTCTTTTGAACTGGCAATTTAAGGTATTGAAATATTGATATTTTATTTCAGGTATATGCTTAAATGTACCTAAATTTGTACCTAAAAATCTTTATGCTACCCCTTTTTTAGGGGTGTTTTTCTGTTAAATCCCTTTGGCATTATCGCATAAAAAATCGTGTGACAATTTTCATTTTTCAGGTAGCCCGTTTGCCCAAAAACAAATAATACATATATGCAAAAAAGTGGTGTGATGAGTGTGATATGTGTGATTTTATTTAAAATCAATTACTTAAAAAATAAATTGGTGTGATGACGGTGTGATGAAAGCCATTTTTGAGTGTGATTTCTTTTAAAATCATAATGTTGCTGGTGTGATGAAAATCAAAACACCAGCAAAACGCGCTTGCTGGTGTTGTGTTTAAAATGGGGTAAATTCGTTTTCATTGCCACGCAATAAATTCATCAAGCGCGGATTGATAAACAGTTTATCCCTGCCAATTTGCACTTCATTCAATACGCCTAAATCGTTCAATTCTTTCAGATATTTTGAAGCAGTCTGTCGTTTGGCAATGCCTGCGCTTTCCAAGTTAGCAATGCGTGTGTAAGGCTGCTCAAACAGCAAATTCAATAATTCATGCGTGTAAATATGTGGGGCGTGTTGCTGCACATATTGGCGCGTTTGTTCAAAAAGTTGGCGTATGGCATTGATTTTGTTTACCGTCCAATCGGCGGTTTCTTGTACGCCTTTCAGTATGTAGATAATCCAGCTTTCCCAATCCTGCTCACTGGTTACGCGCAACAAAAGATGATAGTAATCTGCTTTATTTTCAATGATGTATCGGCTTAAATACAAAATCGGTAAAGACAATAAACCTTTATCAATCAACAATAAGCTGTTTAAAATTCGCCCTGTTCTGCCGTTGCCATCTGTGAATGGGTGGATTGCTTCAAATTGATAATGTGCGATTGCCATAATGATTAAAGGGTCTAAATCATCGCTTTCATGGATAAATTTTTCCCAATTTGCCAATTTGTCGCGGATAACGCTTTCACTTTCGGGTGGCGTATAAATGGTTTTGCCTGTTGTGCCACTTTTTAGTGCTGTGCCTGTTGTTTGGCGGATTGTCATTTCATGCGGCTGCTTAATGGCATTGCACACCAATACAGCCGTTTGTGTGCAAAGGGGTAAACGTGCCAACGATTGAAAGCCTTGAAATAGGGCGTTTCGGTATTGCAAGGCTTCTTTGGTGGCTGGGTCTATGTTGTCGTTGTCCAGTTGCAAAGATTGAAACAGTTTGTCGGTGGTGGTTACGATGTTTTCAATTTCGCTACTGGCTCGCGCTTCCATAATGGGCAGCGTGTTAATCAACATACTTTGATTGGGGATAAGTTCTGCTGCTTGTTTGAGTTGTGCCAATGCTGCTCTTGCTGTGATACAATGTTTTAAAATATTTTTTGTTTCAATGTCTTGCTGTGGTGGTAAATGGGGTAAATCATTGTAGGGAATGTGGGCTTGCCATTGTGTCATGTTTAAAAAATCCGAAAATTTAAAGATGTGGGGCAGTATATGTTTATCGCGTAAACATATCAAGGCGGATATGTTTAAAAAATGGCGATTTTTAAACATGACAAAAAACACCAGCAAAAAGGCGGTTTTTGCTGGTGTAATATTAAGTTTTATTAAGTTTTCAGGCTGCCTGAATGTCATTCGTTGCGGTCGGGTGGTGTGCTGCCATTGAATTGCATATATCGCCTACCGCCCATGTGTTTGCGGTTTTTTTGGTGTGCGCCATAGTGCTTTTTGTCGCTGCCCATAATCAGCCACTTGGCTGCTGCCAACACATCAACGGCTTTTCTTGGCTCAAAGCGTTGGGCAATTTCATGCTTGAATGCGGCATACACCACCCAATAAATCCAATCATCGCCATGCCTTTCTTTAAAACCTGCGTGGTGTTCTCCTGCTCGCTCAAAATCACCCAATAAATCCAAATCAGCAAAACGGTGGCTGAATGCGTGTAAATCAAAAAAATCCTGCGCGTTTTCAATAATCTGCTGCGTTTCGCTTTTTTCCATGCCGTTGCGGTCTAGCCATGCGTGAAAGCATTGCAACAATGGCGCAAGGCTCGCCCCTGCCTGAAAGCCTGTTATGCCGTATTCGCTCGCCAATTCCAGAGCGGCATACACCAGCGCAAAGCGTTTGCCTACGGTGCGAATTTGTCCGTTTAAATCGTGGGGCAGCTTGGCTAAAAAGGCGTTCATGTGGGCTTGAATGCGCTGCTTGTGCTTGGGGTCGGACTGCAAGGCGATTATCCACGCTTGCCCTGCTGTGCCATAAAATTGTGCGGTGCTGTCGTTCAAATGGTCGCCAAATTCGGCTGCTGTGGCAAAGTGGTGGATTGTGTCGTATGCCTGATAGCCTTTGCCTGTGTCGCTGGGTATGCTTGCCAAGCGTACGGCTTGCCCTGCGTTCCACAATTCGGGATTGCCATTTTTGATGTAGGTATCAAGCGGCTTTTCGCCTGTGGAAAAAAATAGGGTTTTGAAGTTAATAGTGGGGCGATTGCCACCGTCTTTGTGGGCTTGTCCTTTGTTTTGCCCATTGCCCAAACTGTATGCGGCTTGCGCCACAATGCGCGTATCGCGCTGTTCCCCAATTTCGTCCAACATCATGAAACAGTCGTTTCTGGCACACGCGGAATTGATGATTGCCAGCGCGGTGCTGTTCCACGAAACTTTGCTTTCTCGGCTGCCCCACACGCTCGCGCCAACGTAGGCGGCTGTGCTTTTGCCGTCTCTGCTGTCGCCAAACAGATGAAAGCCGCCATTTTCCATGTTCAAGCCGCGCAATAAGGGGGCTGCGAATGCCGTACCCAATGCCAACATCAGGCGGCTGTTGCCAATGGCATAGTGGGCAATGTGGGTTTGCCAATCATTCAGGCTGCCTGAAATGTGGTATTCATTGGCTTTGCTGGTGTCGCCCATGTAAATGATTTTGTGGCGTTCGTGGTCGTTTGGCGTGATGATTTCGCCGCTTGGAAAAAAGTAGTTTTCGCCTTTCCAGCCTGTTGTGTGGCGTATTTGGTATTGGGTTTGCTTGCCTGAAAATTGCAAATAATTTGCCACACGCTCGCGGCTTTTGCGGTCGCTCATCACGCCTACGCCCATGTTTTGCAAATCATACCAGCCTTTGTTTGTGCCAATATCGGCTTGTTTAATGGCTGTGGTTTGAATGTGGTGCGTGAATTTGTTGCGGTATTCAATGACGATGTAGGCGGCTTTGCTTTCGTCTTGCCCTATGCCAATCACGCGCAAATGGTCGCTGATTTTAATTGGTGTTTTTTCTTGGATTTCGCCTGTTTGTTTGTCGGTTTGAATGTCTATGAAATACACGCCATTGTGTCGGGTTTCGGTGCGTGGTTTCAGTTCAAATGTGGGGATTGTGTCGGGGTCAATCATGATGTTTTGCGATTGATTGATGATGTTTTGAATGTCGGTTTGCATGATGAAGTTTTCCTTTAAATGGGTGGAAAAGGGAACTTCTCGTATTTGAGAAGCGCCTTGAATTTCAGCGGCTGGATTTTAAAATCCAAGTAATTGATTTTTAAAAGCTGACGGATTTCCGTCAGGTGGTTTCAGGCTGCCTGAATTGCCTTTTTTTTTGGACTTGCAAAATTCAAAAAAAGCCTTTTTTATGGACTGAAAAAATTCAGGCTGCCTGAAAGCGGTGTTTATGTGCCATTTTCGCGTTGGCGTTGGTCGTAGGCGCGTTTTCGTGCTGCGCCGTCTGCGTGTTTGCGTGGTCTGCCACCCTTGCGTTTGGGTGCGCCAAGTAGCGGTATTTGCGGCATGGCACGGTGTGGATTGGGTGCGACTGGGCTAACATCAATCACATCATCGTCATCATGCCCCCAAAATGGCAAACGTTGGCGCGGTGGCGGTTCACGGCGTGGCTCGGTTACGACAATCACACGTTCACGTTGTGGTGGCTCGTGGTGCGTTTCAGGCTGCCTGAATGCTTGGCGTGGTTCGCGTTGTGGGATTTGGCGCGGTGGTGGCGTGGTGTAATTGTGTATGCGTAGCGGTGGTGTTTCACGCGGTGGGGCAACATAGCCCAAACGCTTGTTGATTTGATAATCAATAAATTCTTGGTCGTGGCGGCAAACGGTTTCCAATAGGTATTGCATGGTGCGTTGTCGCCGTGTTTCGGAAAATGCCACATATTCGCGCAATTCTTCATTTTGTTTGGCAATGCCATAGTGTTTGACTGTAAGCGCAAAGGCGGCGGCTAATGATAGGGCTGCCAAAACAAAAAACAGCGTTACACCAATGATTTGTTCAAGGGTCATGGGGTGTGCCTTTCTGCCCTACCCTGCTGCTGGTGTGGTAACGAAACTGGGTAAAAGTGGGGTTTCGTTACTGCCCCAATGGGGTAGGGCGGTTTTTGGGGGTTTCGTTACAAGGTTTCGTTACCTTTTGGGGTGGTTTCGTTACCATTTTTGGGGTTTCGTTACTGCCCTTTTGGGGTCTCGTTACCTGAAAAAAGGGTTTCGTTACCGCATTTGGCGCGTGATTTACGCTGGTTTAATTCGTCCAGCGCGTCTTGCCCTGCGTGTTCAGGCTGCCACACTTGCACATGAATGCCCTGCTTGCTCGCTTGTACCGCCAAATCACGCGCTGCCCTAAAACCTGTTTCGCTGTGGTCGTTGTCGGCGGCAATCAACAATCTTTTCAGGCTGCTGGGCAACACCAGCCGCGCCATATTGCCAGCGTTTACCGTTGCCCATGTTGGCAGGGGAAACAGTTCACGCGCGGCAAGGGCGGTTTCTATGCCTTCTGCCACCAGCAAAAAGCCTGTGTCGTCCAATTCGTCAATGTGAACAGCCGTGCCGCGTGTGCTGCCTGAAAACCGCGCCATTTGCTTTTTGCAATCCAGCGTGCTGCCTGTTTCGGGGTCATGGATAACCGCCTTGCGCCATTTGCCTGTGTTGGGGTCTTGCTGAATGTACACGCGCTGAATGCCTGTGATTTCGCCTTGCGTGTCGTGCATTAAGCCAAGCAAGGCTGTGTATTCGCCCAAACATTTGCCGTTGTGCCAATAGGCTAAATGGCTGTGGCAGCGCAAATTCATGCTGTTTGGGATTGTGCCAATGCCACGCGCCACAAGGTAGCGTTCGGCTGGTGTGCCAATAATGGGGGTGGCAGCGTTCCACACGTTCAACAGCTTGGCTAATTCGTCTTTGGGTGGTGTGGGCGGTGGGGTTTCGCGTTTGGGCGGTGTGATGTGGGGTGTGGCATTGCCTGTTTCGCCCATGCCCAAAATTTGTGCCACCACCGCCACCGCATTGCCAAATTTGTTTAAATTCAAATGTTTTTGCACAAAGGTAAAGCCATTGCCTGCGCCACATTGATTGCAAAAATAAGTGCCATTGCCGCCTTTGTTGTCAAAGCGGAAACGGTCTTTGCCACCACAAAGGGGGCAGGGTTGATGTTGGTTTTTCAGGCTGGCTGGGGCAATGCCAATGCTGCCCAAAATGTGCTGCCAGTTGTGTTGCGCGGCTGCCTGAATATCGTCAAAAGTGTAACGGTATTTCATGATTATTCCTTTAAATCAAATTCTTGTGTTTTTAAGCAGTTTGCAAAAAGCCCCCTTGCTGATGAAAACACCAGCAAAGGCGGCGTGTGCAAGGGGGTTTAGGAATGGGTGTGATTGATGTTTTCAGACAAGCGGGTCAAGAATGGCAGCAGTTCGCCTACGGTCATGGCAAAATCGGCAACAATGCTGGGTGTGATGTGTTCGCAATCATCATTTGCTGCGAAAGATAAGGCGGTCAAAACATCGCCAAAAACATTGGCTGTGTGTTGAATATCGGATTGCAAGCGCGAAACGCATTGGCGTGGCATGGGGTAGCTGTAATGGTCGGCGATTGCCAGCAAGGGGGCATTTTGCAATAAACTTGCCAAGCCTGTTGCTGCGCTGGTGTTCAGTTGGACATTGATGTGAATGCCATTGATGAATAAGGGGATAGATGATTGATTTTGCATTTGAAATGCTCCTGTTGTGTTTTAGAGAATTGAGAAACCCAAATTGGGGGCGGTACTCTCTCTTGGCAACAGTTCCAAGCCCACGCCTTACGGTTGGTGGATACCGCCATAAACTTTTTTGAGATTGGCGTGTGAAACGTGTAGATGTGTTTCAGGCTGCCTGAAAAAGGATAAGGCGATAAAAAACGGCTTTTCAACCCATGCCGTTATGGGACTGTTGTTTTTTTGAGAGAACGCAAAATATAACTTCAATTCTCGTTTGGTTCAATGGGGTTTTTCGGTTTATGCCAAAAAACATTGTTTTATCAAGGTATTTCTTTTTCTAAAATTTGAGAAAAAGGTCGGAAAGTGGTAGGAAAACGGTCGGTAAAGGGTAGGTGAGCGAATTTTCGGAGTCCATAAAAAAGGCTATTGGGCTGAAAAATGCGACTTCCTACGATGTGCATAAATTCCTTTTTGGCGCACAAAGGGGGCTATTTTGCGCCTAGATTGCGCTGGCTGCTGAAATGGGTAAACACACCAGCACAATCATTCAAATGCGCCTGTGGGCAAAATAAATGATAGGTTTTGCTAGGTTCTCGCATTTGAGAGGCTGCCCTGCGTGGCTTTTCAGGTCGGGCTGCCTGAATTTCATCACACTCATCACACTTTCATCACACCATTTTTATGCGCTTGGTGTGATGAAAAAATCATTTAAAATAAATGAATTAACCTATATTTTTCTATATATCACACTCATCACACCATTTTTTATTACGCATTAGCAAAAATGGCTTTTCAGGCACACAATACATATATGCAAAAAAGTGGTGTGATATGTGTGATATGTGTGATTTTATTTAAAATCAATTACTTAAAAAATAAATTGGTGTGATGACGGTGTGATGAAAGCCATTTTTGAGTGTAATTTCTTTTAAAATCATGATGTTGTTGGTGTGATGAAAGCCAATGCCAAGCTACTGAAATTCCAGTAGCTCATTTCAGGCTGCCTGAATATCGCGCGTAAAGGGGGCGTGGTTTGCGCGTAGATTGCGTTGGTGGCTGCAATAGGAAACACACCAGCCCACGCCGCCAATGCGCCAAAAACGCGATTTTGGGGCAAAGTACGCGCTTTGGTACGCACTCAAACGGCTTTTCAGGCTGCCTGAATTTTGTTACCATGCGTTTGCGCGATTCAGTTCGTTATCAATGGGGCTGAATTTTCGGAGCAGTACGCACACGCGCGTGGGAGTGTCTTTGAACACCAAAAAATAGAGTATCCTTGAATACCGAAAGGGCATTGTGTAATCGGCGCAATGCCCTTTTACTTTGTTTCCACAAGCCAATATTCGCGGTGTTCCACGTTCACGCCAAACTGGTTTGGGGCGGTAACGTCTTGATGTGCAATGTGGTAGCCGTCTTTGCGTAGCTCGCTGATACGCGCGGTGGGGCTATTGATACCAAGCTGGAAAATATCGCGTACGGTAACACGCTCGCGGCTGCGTAACAGTTGCAATACACGCTGTTTTTGGGTGGGTGGTTTGGGTTTTGGGGCTGGTGTCATGGTGTTACTCCTTGTGCTTGTTGTGCCAGCCATGCTTTGACTTCGCCAGCAAGGTAGAATTTGGCGCGTGTGCCTGTGATTTCACGGCTTTTGGGGAACAATCCCTGTGCTTCAAGGCGGCGGATTTGGCTGCCTGAAAGCCGTGTAATGCCTTTGCGGTTACGCGCTGCGCTGGTTTCCAATTCGGCAAGGGTTAATTGCGCGTGGTCGGGCAGGGTGTCAATATTGATGATGTTTTGCATGATTTGCCTTTCGTTTCGTTAATGCGCTGTGTTGCGCTGGGGTTTCGGAACGGCAAAAGAATAACCGCCCTTGTGGGGCGGTTTTAAGGTAGCTGCGTGTTAATTTCGGGAAATTAGCTCGTTGATTTCGTTTCAATGTATTTGGCAATCCACATTTCTACTGTTCGCTCTGTGGGGATATTGGGGGCTGTGATTCGGTTTTCAGTGATTAAATCCAAAATCATGCGGCATAATGCGGCTTTACCGCCACGCTGTTGCAATAAATCTTGTTTTTCATCAAGCAAGGCATTTACAGCGTGGATTGTCCCCATTTTTTCGTATGGGCTGCGTTTATTCAGCCCTGCTTTTCTCGTATATGCTGAACGGGCTTTTTTGGCGATTTCGCTAATGTCTTCTTGCAATAGCCTATCAAACCCTTGTTCTCTAATGATATTTAAGAATTTTGATTTATCGGCAAGGCGCAATGTGGCAAATGCACGAAACATATATTCATCATAGTATCTATGTCCTTCTTTGAAATAATGTGCAAAATCATTGCAATATTGGTAAGCCAAAACAGCAAATAATTCATGTTCTTGCCATTTTTCATTGGTATTTTTATCACTATTGATGGAACACCATTGATTATCAAGCAAAATACTTAAAAGTTCATATTCTTGCAATCTATCCAATGGGGGTAGGTCGTGTATTTCTTTGAAGATGTAGCGATTTTTATAATCATGGTAATTGGTTTCATAGTCATTTTTTGCCAAATAAAACCAATTTAAGGCATATTCTATTTCTTGATGTGTTCTATTTTTTAAAAATTCTTCAATAGAATGCAATACATAAAATATTTCTTGTGAGTACCAAAATGGGGGTACTTCTCTAATTTCTTCAAATGTCAGCATGATTTCAATCCCTTTAAAATCCAATCCCTTAAATAAAAGAAAACCACACCAGCAAGGCAGGGATTAAAAACCTTGTTTTCGCCCTTTGGTAGCTAATCAAGGGGCTAGGTGTGGTTTGTGGCTCATGGTTTCAGGCAGCCTGAATTTCATCACACTCATCACACTTTCATAACACCATTTTTATGTGCTTGGTGTGATGAAAAAATCATTTAAAATAAATGGATTAAGCTGTATTTTTATTTATATCACACTCATCACACCATTTTTTATTACGCATTAGCAAAAAGGCTTTTCAGGCTGCCTGTTTCAGTTGGTCTAGGTAGTCTGCCCATTCTTGCAACATGGTGGCACGTTGTTCAAGATATTGGGCATAGTTGTAACTGGCGCGGCTGCTGTTCTTTTCCTTGTGGGCTAGCTGGTACTCTACCCAATCGCCCCTATAATCCATTTCGTTTAAGCGTGTGCTGGCTGTGTGGCGAAAACCGTGTGGGGTAGCAATGTCTTTGTAACCCAATCGCTGCATGGCTTTGCTTAATGATTCTGTGGTTATGGGTTTGCCTGTGCTGCGGTTGTGGAACACATATTCATAATGCCCTGTAAACGGTCGCATACTTTCAATTAAGGCAATGACTTGGCGTGAAAGCGGTATCACATGGGCAATGCCGTTTTTCATTTCTGTTTCGTCTTTGTGCCACAAGGCTGCCTGAAAATCCAATTCGCCCCATTTCATGCCACATAATTCATTGGGTCGCACAAACACATAAGGCGCAATTTGTAGCGCGGTACGCACGGTTGGCATGCCGTTGTAGCCGTCTATTTGGCGCAATAGCTCGCCAATTTCTTTTGGGTCGGTTATGTGTGGGAAAGCCTTTTGTTTGACTTGTGCCAGTTCGGTACGCAATTCCGCTACTGGATTAAACACACACAAGCGCAAACGCACGGCATAAGAGAACACCTGATTAACCACATCATAGACTTTATGGGCGGTATCGCGTTTGCCAGCGTGTTCAATGCGTTTGAGTAGGGTTAGCACGTCAAGCGGCATGATGTCGGCAATGGGGTGTTTACCCAAATCGGGGAATATGTGGATTTCAAGGCTGCGTAATACGCGGTGGGCGTGTGCTGGTGTCCATTTATCGCCTTGTTTAGCGCGGTCGCTGTGCCATGTTCGGGCGATGTGTTCAAAGGTATTTTGGATTTTCTCGTTAAAGCCTTTCTTTTCAGCTTGTTTCTGTTCGCTGGGGTCTATGCCGTCTGAAATCAATAATTGGGCTTTTTGGTTGGCAAGTCGTGCGGCTTTCAAGCCCATATCGGGATAAGTGCCAATGTGCAAAATGGTTTGTTTTTTGGTGGTGGGGCTGGTGTATTTGCGTTTCCAATACTTTTTACCGCTTGCACGGATTTCTAGGTACAAGCCACCGCCGTCATTGAGTTGCTTTGTGCCTTTGCTAGGTACAAGGGCGTTTTTGACTTCGTTGTCGGTTAGTTTCATGATTTCAAATAGTTAGGCTGTGGATTAGGTACATTTGCTTAAAAAATGGCGCAAAAATGGCTGTTTTGGGGCTGGATTTGGGCTGTTTTGGTGGTGTGTACCTAGAAATGTACCTAATATTGTATGCGCTGTCCAGCGCACCCCAGCATATTGTAGATAACAAAAAAGCCTTAAAATCAAGTGATTTCAAGGCTTTTAGGTGTGCTAGGATACCCTAGAAAATTGTGTTTGGTGGAGGCGGCGGGAATTGAACCCGCGTCCGAAAGTCCTCTACAAAGTGTTCTACATACTTAGTCTTATCTACTTATTGTCTCATTCCCATTCCGCCGACAGACAGGCTGTTTGGAAACCAGTTACCTACAATCTCATTCCCTGCCAAGTAACCCGACAGAAAACCAGTCAATGTAAATGACGTTGCAGTGGGTTGCCCCACACAGCCCATTGACCAACTGCTGCAACGGCTGGCATTAAGCTGCCAAAGCGTAAGTTTCGTCGTTTGCGACTATTTTCGTACAGTGTTTAACGCGTAACTGAAAACGCGGTATGCCCACATTTGCTTTGCAACCCCCGTCGAAACCAAGGTCGCCCCCAAATGAGAAACGGCATTGTACCTGCTTTCAGGCTGCCTGAAAAGACTTTGTCGTGTTAAAATGGCTTTTTTTGGCAAAAATACAACCATGTATGACGTAAACACCCACGATGTGCGCCGATTTTTCGCCCAAGTTTGGCAACTGCGCTTTGCCCCCGTGCAACTGGACGCGCTGCAAACACGCGCTTTGCGGATTATCCAAGCCCACCCCGAATATAGCCCCATTCTGGAAAACATTGAACAATATCTTGACCACAACTGGACACCCGAACAAGGGCAAACCAATCCCTTTTTGCACATGTCCATGCACCTGTCTATTCAAGAGCAGGTGGGCATAGACCAGCCCTTTGGCATACGCGCCATTCACGCGCAACTGTGCGCCAAACACAACGATGATTGGCACGCCGCCGAACACGAAATGATGGACGCGCTGGCTGAAACATTGTGGGAAGCCCAACGTTTCGGTCGCGGTTTGGACGTGAACAACTACATGACCAAATTGCGAAAATTGGTCAATTTGGGCGCAGAAGATGAGGCGCGTCTCAATCCGCATGAAGTGGGTTTGTCGGATAAAATCAGTATGCGAGAATAATCACTTGCGTTCATCATCTTAATGGATTGATTTAATTGTCAATTAAAGCAAGATGCCATTTCTTAACCATCAAACTCCATTCAGAAACACAAAATGCTGATTTTGCCCAATACCTTACCCATTTCCCGCTACCGTTTCACATTCCGCATCACACAAAATTTGCGTTTGCCGCCCTTTGCAGGTTCAACTTTGCGCGGTGTGTTTGGGCATGCTTTGCGTGAACAAGTTTGCACCTGCGGACAACCCGAAATCCACTACCACAACTGCCCATACAGCCACATTTTTACCGCGCCCCACAACCACGAATTGCACCGCAGCCAACAAAACACCCCACCTCAACCCTATGTTTTTGAACCCCCTTTAAACGGCAAAACCCACTATGAGGTGGGCGAAGACTTGACCTTTAATCTGGTTTTATTTGGGCAAGTGCGTTTGATGTTGCCATTGATTGTGTCGGCATTGCGCCATGCCTTTGCCAAAGGCGTGGGCGAACGCAATCGCGGCACAGGCGAATTAAGCCACCTGGCTGTACAAAATGGCGATGAATGGCACGAAATTCAGTCTGCCCAACACATAATCCCACACACAAATCACCTTGTTTTGCCAACAGAATTTTCGTCCGATTTACGCTTGTATTTCTACACACCGCTACGCATTCAGCAACACGGCAAAATTGTGCAGCCCGCGCAAATGTCGCCCGATTTGATTGCGCGACAAACCATGCGGCGCGTGTCCACCATTGCCCAGCTTTATTTTAACGCGCCCTTGCAAGCCGACTATGCCGCATTGAGCGCACAAGCCGCCACCCTGCGCGGCGAACACACATGGCATTGGCACGATTGGCAACGCTATTCCAACCGCCAACAGCAAATGATGAAATTGGGCGGCATTATGGGCGAAAGCGTGTGGCGCGATGTACCCCGCGAATGGGCGGCATTGTTGCACATAGGGCAATGGCTGCACATTGGCAAAGAAACCGTGTTTGGATTGGGTGGCTACCGCGTTCAGGCTGCTTGAAAAAATAGGGCTTGTCAATTTGAGTAAATTTGCGTAAAATGCGCGACACAATCATTCTGACAAAGGCTGATGTGATTTGTCTCGTTCTGGTTGTTTTCTCTGTTCAATTTTGTTAAAAAGTATATTCGTTTGTGAAGATTTTTGGCATAAAAAATTCAGCTTATAAGTATATGATTTTACAAGGTGAAAATAAGAGAGTGCAGTCAGAATGATTGCCCCATTCATCGGGGATTAAGACATTACTTTTCTGAGGATGTTTAATGCACCATTTAAAGTCAGAGTGATTGCCCCATTCATCGGGGATTAAGACTCAGAGTTATACTCTTTTACGACATTATCTTCGTCAGAATGATTGCCCCATTCATCGGGGATAAAAAAACCAAGTCAGGCAGTCTGAAAACAAAACACCGTTTTCAGGCTGCCTGATTTTTTGCCCCCATTTTGATGCACACAAATTTGTTTTGCTCACGCAATGGTCGCGTTTTGGCGTATGATTTCATTTTCAAATTTCAAACAAGGGAATGGCAAATATGGCAACTTTATTTGTGTCGCGCCACGCTGGGGCGATTGAATGGATAGCGCAGCAAGCCCATTGGCACATTGACGAAATCGTGCCACATTTGGATTTGGCACAAGTGAATGCGGGCGATGTGGTGGTCGGTACGCTGCCTGTGCATTTGGCGGCGGCGGTGTGTGAAAAAGGGGCGCAGTTTTACTTTTTGCAAATGCCCCAACAGTTTGCCACGCGCGGCTCGGAATACAGCGCAGCAGAAATGACGGCTGCTGGCGCAAGTTTGGTGCGTTTTGATGTGAAAAGGATTGCAGAATGAAACAGAAAATTTTGGTTGCTGTAACAGGCATGACACCGCAAATTGTTACCGAAACGGTTTACGCATTGCACAAAAATCACAATTGGCTGCCTGAAAAAATCATTGTGCTGACCACTTTGGAAGGCAAAAAAAGAATTGTGGAACAATTATTGGGCGAAAAGGGCTATTTTACCCGTTTGCTCGAAGATTACAGGCTGAAACCTTTGCAAAACCCTATTTTTTTGAACTTTTCTGAAAAATAAATTTATTAAAATTCAACATATTAAAATTTTGAAAAATCAAATTTTAGGAGTTTTGCAAAGGTCTCAGGCTGCCTGAATGAATGGTATTTTGATTAAATTTATGTTAAGATTTGTTTTATTGAATTTAGGCTCTAAAAATGAAATTTGACGTTCATGTTTGTTTGGTTTCTGGGCAGCCTACGCCCAATTTGGTGCCTATTTGGGCAGAAGAATTTCGTCCGCAAAAAGTGATTTTGGTGGTAACACCCAAAATGCGACAAAATGCCAGTGCGCTTGAACACGTTATCAAACAGCGTTGCCAAATTCAAGTGCAGCAAATTTACATTGAAAATGAATATGATACGGCAGGAATTGGCGAACATTTGTTGAATTTATTGGCGGACGAAGACAAAGAAAAAGTCGCGCTCAATGTTACAGGTGGCACAAAATTGATGGCAATTGGTGCGTATAAAACATTCAGCGATTTGGGCTATCCTGTTTTCTATTGGACAGAAAAAGGACAAATCCAAATTTTGGATACCGACCAAATGGTTGAAGTCAAAAATCCCAAAATCCGCATTGAAGATTATCTTGCCTTGCACGGTTTTTCGGTATTGGAAGGCAAAGCCAAACGCCAAATCAATACCAACTGGTTGCCTGTTGCACAAGAATTGATTCAGGCGCGAAACAGTTTAGGTGGCGTATTGGGCACATTGAATTTTGCCATCAGCAAAGCCAAAGAACACAACCCACAAACCACAACCATTCAATTAGACCGTTTGGACAATCAAAATTTGGATTATTTGATTCAAATTTTGGAAAAACACCAATTAGCCAGCTTTAAAGATAATGTGATTCGTTTTGAAAGCATTGACGCGCGAGATTATATTGCAGGGGCTTGGTTTGAAGAGTATGTGTTTGATTGCGTGAAAAAAATCCCCAATATTCAAGATTGCGCCATGGGCGTGCAAATTGATTCGGTTGATTTGCAAGAAAAAAACCGCAATGAATTGGACGTGGTGGTGATGTACAACAACAGTTTGCATATTTTGGAATGCAAAACCATCAATTTTCAATCAGAACATTTAAGCAATGCCCAAAGAAATGAACCCATTTATAAATTGGAAACTTTGAAAAAGTTGGGTGGATTAAAAACGCGTAAAGCCCTAATTTCTTATCGCGCTTTAACGGGTAAAGCCAAATACATGAAAAAACGCGCTGATGGCTCGGAAATTCATATTTTGGAAACCAAAGATTTGGGCGGTTTAAGCACAGAATTGGCAAATTGGTTCACGAACAAAGGGAATAAGTGATGAGCTTACGAAAAATTGATGAAAAAATTGCGATACCTAATTTGGCGGATTTTCAGGCTGCTGTACCGAAATGGGAAAGCATTCAATGCCGCTTGGTTACGCCCATGTATGGCGGTGGCGTAAAATCTGCCGAACCTGATATTCAGCAACCCATTCGCGTAACGGCAATTCGTGGGCAATTGCGTTTTTGGTGGCGATTATTGGCTTCGCAAAAAGTTTTCAGGCTACCTGAAAATTTAAACATTCGCCAAGCAGAGTTTGCTTTGTGGGGCGGTATGAATGATGGCGATGAAAGTGGTAAAGCCAGTGCAGTTTTTTTGCGAATTAAACAATTCAGTTCGCCAAAAAAAATTGCTTATTTTAATCAGTGGGATAATGATAAAAAAACGCGTTTAAGAAACAGAAATAAAGAATTATTGCCCAATAGCTATGTATTATTTGCAATGGATAGTGAAGATGACCCAAATAAAACCAATTTAATTGATAAGGATTTAACTTGGGATCTGGAATGGTATTTAGATAGAAATGCTGATATTTTTTGGTCTAAAAAGAAAGAAAACGGTCAAGAAATCCGTGACCAATTTTTAACTGAAAAATATCAAGATACTTTATCACAAGTCATTGAAACCTTGCGCTGGTGGACAACTTTTGGAGGCATGGGGGCAAGAACGAGACGCGGTTGTGGTGCATTTATGGTGGAAAAAAGCACGCTGCCTGAAATTCAAAAAGCGATTTCAATAGATGAAATTCAGGGTGCAAATTGCAAATTATCGGTTGCCAATTCAAATTCAAATGACGCAATGGATGCATGGAAATTGGCGGTAAAACGTTTAAGAGATTTCCGTCAAGGTGTCAATGTGGGGCGCAATGAGCCAAGCCCAGAAGCCAAAGCTGCTAGAAAACCAGCAGGTCGCAGCCGTTGGACAGAACACGATGCCATTCGCCGTCTTACCAATCAATATCCAAATCAACACAAACCTGAGCATGAAGGTGGTAATAATCAATTTCCGCGTGGGATGTTTGGTATGCCGATTATTTTTTACTTTGTTGATGGTGGTGAGCCAAGTGATACCAGTCTGCAGCCAGTTGGAAAAGAACGCATGGCAAGCCCCTTAATTATTCGCCCCATTTTGCAAAATGGGCAATGGAAAGCTGCTGCATTATTGCTACCACATGATTTTTCTAATTTACAAGTGGAATTGAAAATAGATAACAATAATAGGAGACCCGTTGTTCTTTTGGATAAAGGCAAAGCCAATGACATTAAACCCATTGCTGGTAATGGTGGCGGAGACCCTTTAAGCGCGTTTATGAATTATTTTGCTAATCCCACCACACAACAGTCAGATTAAGGAAAATACAATGAATTCATACGTTTTAACCTTTACCATTGGACCCGTGCAGGGCTTTATTGCCTCTGCCAGACGCAGTCGTGATTTGTGGGCGGGGTCGTGGCTGTTGTCGGAATTGGCAAAAGCGGTGGCAAAAAATTTGCACGACAAAGGTGCAGAATTGATTTTCCCTTATGTGGAAAATCCCGATGATTTGCAGCCTGAAAGCGAATTTTCTGTTGGCAACAAAATTCAGGTGGTGGTTCAAGCCGAAAATGCAGCGCAATTAACTGAAATTGCCAATCAAGCCAAAGCGGCTACCAATGCTCATTTCATTCAGATTGCCGATAAGGTATGGGACAATTTGAGTCATTATCACAATGATTTACGCCAAGAAATTTGGGAAAAGCAAAAAAATGATTATGTGGAAGTGCAATATGCGTGGGCGCGTATTTCAAATGATAATGGCGATAACAAGGCGTATTTGAACGCCAGCCAAAAAGCCGCACAATTATTGGCAGCACGCAAAGCCACACGCGATTTTACGCAACAAACTGGCGATTTTCTGCCCAAATCATCATTGGACGGTGCGCGTGAAACCGTATTGCTTGAAGAAAAAAACATCAGCAAAACTTTGCGTAACAAACTGGGTTTAAGCCAATCGGAACAGTTGGATTGTGTTGGTGTGGTTAAGCGTTTGTGTGGCACGCCTGAACAATTTACGCCCATTACGCGCGTGGCGGCAGATGATTGGCTTAATGAAATCAAAGTACATGAAAATTTTGCTTTGGTAAAAAAAGCTTATAAATCATTGGTTGAGAGTGAGTTGGCAACCCGTGTTCTTGGCAACAAAGGGATTTACGATGATTTTCCGTATGACGCGCAATTTTGTTATTCATCGCGTTTGAATGCCGCATTGGTTAAGGCAGATGAAAAAACATATCGATTGTTGATTGATTTGCAGGCTGCTTTAAAACCAATTTGGCGCGAATTTGGCGAACCCTGCCCTTATTTTGCCATGCTTTTGGCAGATGGCGACCGCATGGGCGAATTGTTGGATAAAGCCGAAACCCAAGAAAATCATCAAGACATTAGCCAAAATTTGTCTGTATTTGCACAATTTGTTCCCAAAATCATGCGTGAAAATCGGGCGCAATACATTTACGCAGGGGGCGATGATGTGTTGGGTTTGGCTTCATTAAACAATGCCGTGAAAAGCGCGAAAATGCTGAAAGACCAATTTTCAGACAGTCTGAAAACCATTTCTGCTCAATTGGGCGCAGAAACCCCCACTTTATCGGTGGGTTTGGCGATTTGCCACATTCAAAATCCATTGGGCAATATTCGTTCGCTGGCAAAACGTGCCGAGAAAATTGCCAAAGGCGACAATGCCCCCCAACCACGCAATGCTTTGGGGATTACGCTGGCGGTTCGTTCTGGTTCAATTTCGGATATGCGTTGGCGTTGGGACGATAAAAAAGCGCAACGGTATTTTAAGTATTGGATTAAATGTTATAAATCCCATAAATTAAGCAGTCGTGTTGCATATGATTGTCGTGATATTTTTATGCGTACCGATTTTCCACCAAATGAGATGAATGAAAAAGAACAAGCCGATTTATTAGGGAAAATTCGTTTTGCGGAAATGAAAAGAATGTTGGACAAAGCACAAACATCACTGGGTAAGCCTTTGGATAAAATAACCAAAGCGATTTTGATGTGTCGTTTTGATGCTTTGAATGGGGATTTGAATGCTTTAGCAACTGAACTCATCATCGCACGTTGGCTCGCCGCCAAAACACAACGCGATTTAGGGAGAGAAAATGGCTAATCAATATTATTGGATAGACGCGCTTGCGCCTTTGGTGTTTCGCAGTGGTAAGCCGTTTGGGGCGCAGTCGGACACGGAAGACATTGTTTTTCCATTGCCTTCGGCGGCGGCTGGTTTGATGCGGACAATTTCGGCACAGCAGCAAGATGGTTTTACAGGCGAATTTGACAGCGGAAGTTTGAAACAAATTCGCAGCAATGGTTTGTTTTTGGCGCAAAAAGACGGTTCAGGCAGCCTGAAACTGTTTGCGCCCAAACCTGCCGATGCCATCTATTTGAAAAACAAAGCAACAAATCAAATAGAAATTATCCGCTTATCGCCAAAAGACATGAGCCACACCGATGATTGCGGTTGCGATTTACCCCATGCCGATTTGCAACCCGTGCAAATGGACGGTAATCAAAAAAAATCGCCAAGCGGCAAAACATTTTGGGCATTAGATGATTATTTAGCGTGGTTGAATGGCGAAAACATTTCGTTTGCGCAAGTGGATAAAAATGGTGCAACTTTGCCCGCGATTGAAGTCCGCACCCATGTGGCGATTGACGGCGAAACAGGCACAAGTCAAGACGGTTTGCTTTTCCAAACTGCCGCCTACGATTTTGCCAACCCCAAAAAAGACCACCACACAGGTTGGCACGACACACAAATGGGCTTTGTGATTGCCAGCGAATGCGTGTTGCAAAAGGACAATGATTTGGTACGCTTTGGCGGAGAGGGTCGTTTGTCGTATTTACAAAAAGTCGCATTGCCAGCAGACACTTTCAGGCTACCTGAAATCAACAGTCGCTACATCAAATTGACTTTGCTTACCCCAGCCATTTTTGCACAAGGTTGGTTGCCTAAATGGTTGAATGAAAATGATTTAATAGGCGAATTGCCCCACACTTCGTTGAAAGTCAAACTGAAAGCGGCGGCGGTGGAACGTTGGCAGCCTGTATCGGGTTGGGATTTGGCAAATCATCGCCCCAAACCCATGCGTAAAGCGGTGGCGGCTGGTGCAGTGTATTGGTTTGAAATTGAAGAAAATCAATCAATTAACATTGAATCTGAATTGAAAAAATTGGCATATCAGTCGGCTTGCGATGACGAACAAGACAAACGCGATGGTTTTGGCATTGTTGCCGTATCTGAGTGGAAAAATAATTTTTAAAATCAAGGAGTTGAAAGGATGAAAACACGTTTATTTCATTTACACGCATTATCGGCTTTACACGTTGGTACAGGTCAAGGTGTGGGTGCGGTGGATTTACCGATTGCGCGTTCGCGTGCGACCAATTTGCCGATTGTGGCAGGCTCGGCGATTAAAGGCGTGTTGCGCGATGAATTTGAAAATGAAAAATCGCCAAATAAATTAAAAACATCAGATATTAAAACCTTATTTGGTGCATCTGCAAATGATGAAAATCAAAATGCGGGCGCTGTGGCATTTGGCGATGCGCATTTATTGCTTTTGCCTGTGCGTTCGTTTGCAGGTACGGTGGCGTATGCGACTTGCCCATTTATTTTGAAGCGTTATCAACGTGATTTGCAAAATACAGGAGATGACAATATTCCAAAATTGCCACAACCAAGCAAAGATGCACAAACCGTTTCAGACAGCCAGATTTTAATTGACGGCAACAAAATCGCTTTGGAAGATTTGGACATGAATGCAAAAGTGGATAAGTTGGCAGAAGAATGGGCTGCAAAGATTGCGGAAGCCGTTTATCCCGATAATCAAGACAATTGGCGACAAGAATTAACCCAACGCTTTGTGATTTTGCCCGATGATGTGTTTTCATTTTTGGCTGATACGGCAACCGAAATCCGCACACGCATTAAAATTGACCGCGAAAAACGCATTGTAGATAAAGGTATGTTGTGGACGGAAGAAAATTTGCCTTGCGAAACTGTGCTGTGGGGCGTGTTTGGTGTGGCGGTTTCACGCGACAGAAAAAATCCTAAAACAGCAGATGAATTGAACCAATTGTTGCCTGAAAAAGAATTGCACATTCAATTGGGTGGCAAACACACGGTTGGACGTGGTTTGTGTCGTTTGTTAATTGGTCAATAAGGGGGCGATGATGAACAATATTCGTTCACAAAAAATGGCGCAGGCTGCCTATCCTTTGGTGGAAAAAATGCAGGCAACTCATTTAAAAGATGAGTATTTCAAAAATGAAGAATCCGATGAAAAAGCATTAAAAATGGCGCAATCTTTATCTGCCAAATATCGCACATTGGCACTAAATTTTCCAAGCATGATTTTGCAATCGGGTTTAAGTCAAACGATTGGTTTTTTATTGGCAAAAGGCAGCCTGAAAGAAAATGAACCAGCCGAAAATAAACACGATAAAGATAAAAGTAAAAAAACGAAAGTCAATGAGCATTTATTATTGTTGCGACATTTGGCTAAATTATTGAGCGATGAACAAAACAAATATGATGAAAACAGTCTGCATGAGAAAATTTTGCAAGCTGATTTAGCTGAATACCAATTATTGACGCGCAAGGCGTTAGATGCGAGTTCATGCTTGAAACGTTACACACAAGCCTTATTGGAAAGCGAAAAAGACAAAGGAAAAGCCAATGAGTGAAACCGCAAAAGATGTTGATTTAATGCGCCCAAGTTTGCAGGAAATCTTTTCAGGCAGCCTGAAAAATCCACACGCAGGTTTATTATTACAACGTGGTTTGAAAAAATACGATGCAGCCAGTGAAAAACCCACTAAATCAGATTTAATTAAAAAGATAAGCGCAATTCAGATTAGCACTGATGAGAAAAATCTGTATTACAAAGCCTATCAACGTTGGCAAAACATCACATCTGATGAGCAACGTTTTGCCGTTACTGCCGCCAAAATTGTGGGGCGGCTGTACACGGGTTTGAGCAGCGCAGGCGCATTGGAAACAGGCTTGACCACGCATCACACTTACGGCATGCTGATGTTGGCAGGTTCAAGTGTGAAAGGTGCAGTGGCAAGTTATGCCGAAAAAGTCGGGCTGCCTGAAAATGTCCGCCAAATTTTGTTTGGCGATGAAGACAATGCGGGTGCTGTGGTTTGGCACGATGCTTGGTGGATACCCAATGATAATAAGCCGTTTGTGGGCGAAATCATCACCACCCATCATCAAGATTACTACAATGGCAAACAAGAACACGCCGATGAAATGGAAAACCCCATTCCCAATCAACAAATTGCGTGTCAAGGCAGTTTCTATTTTGTAGTAGAATGCGATAACACGGCTTGGGCGAATTTTGCCAATCAGTTGCTGTTTGAAATGTTGCAAAATCAAGGCATGGGCAGCAAGACGGCTTCGGGGTATGGGTATTTTACCCTTGATGAATCCGAGCAAAATCGTTTCAATGCCCAACGCGAGGAACAAGCCAAAAAACGTGCAGAAGAAG
Source organism: Alysiella filiformis (assembly GCF_014054525.1). Lineage (NCBI taxonomy): Bacteria > Pseudomonadati > Pseudomonadota > Betaproteobacteria > Neisseriales > Neisseriaceae > Alysiella > Alysiella filiformis. The sequence continues at coordinate 2,196,385 of NZ_CP059564.1, read as the reverse complement.
AAACAGCAGCATTGGCAGCCATGCCAGAGCATGAGCGTTTGGTTGCAGAATGGCTGGAAACATTAGACGGCAAAAAATACACTGCCAGTGATACAGAAGGTTCAAAAAAATATGTTGCGTTTAAGTCTGCTTTGGAAAAAGCCCATGCTGATTTTGATTTGAAACAGCAAAAGTGGATTGCTGAAAAACTGGCGTTCAAATCAGTTTTACAGGCAAAGCAGCCCAAATGGTTTGAGGGGAAACGTGAAAAGGAAATCAAAGCATTGTTGGCAAAATTGCGTGGTGAAAAAAATAATAGCTGATAAATCCCCTTTCAGGCTGCTTTGGCATTTCAGGCAGCCTGAACATTCATTTCGCCAAGCCCGATTTTTAAATCAACAAATTCAGAGAGATAAAATATGACTAACCCCATTCCCCCCCACGAAAAAGCCAGCATTTTGGCAGAAGCCTTGCCCTATATTCGCCGCTTTGCGGGCTGTACGCTGGTCATCAAATATGGCGGCAACGCGATGACCGAACCGCATTTAAAAGAAGGCTTTGCCAAAGACATTGTTTTGCTGAAATTGGTGGGGATTAACCCCGTGATTGTGCATGGCGGTGGACCCCAAATCAATGAAATGCTGGAAAAAGTCGGCAAAGTGGGCGAATTTGTGCAAGGCATGCGCGTTACCGACGCCGAAACCATGAACATCGTGGAAATGGTGTTGGGCGGTCATGTGAACAAGGAAATTGTGTCGCTGCTGAATCAGCATGGCGGCAAAGCGATTGGCATGACGGGGCGCGACAGCCATTTTATCCGCGCCAAAAAATTGACCGTGGACACCCCCGAACAAAAAGGCGTGGACATCGGACAAGTGGGCGAAATTGACAGCATGGATTGCACGCTCATCAATCAGCTCACACAAAATGGCTACATTCCCGTGATTGCGCCCATTGGCGTGGGCGAAAATGGCGAGGCGTTCAACATCAATGCCGATTTGGTGGCAGGGCGTTTGGCGCAAGAATTGAATGCAGAAAAATTGGTGCTCATGACCAACATCACAGGCGTGATGGACAAACAAGGCAATTTGCTGACCAATTTAAGTCCAAGTAAAATCAATGCTTTGGTGGAAGATGGCACTTTGAGTGGCGGCATGTTGCCCAAAATTTCATCGGCTTTGGAAGCGGCACAAAATGGCGTGAAAGCGGTTCACATCATTGACGGTCGCGTACCCAATGTGCTGTTGCTGGAAATCTTTACCGATAGCGGCATTGGCACGATGATTTTGGGCGAATGATTTTTGATGTTGAAATGGGTTTTCAGGCAGCTTTTGATGATGAAAAGGCTGTCTGAAAACCTTTTTTAACGTAAAATCGCGTTTTGCATAAAGGAAAAGTATGTTTAAAACCGCCAAACAATTCACATTTGACATGGCACACATGCTGGACGGTCATGACGGCAAATGCCAAAATTTGCACGGACATACCTATGTTTTGCAAGTGGAAGTTTCAGGCAGCCTGCACGAAACAGGCGCAAAAAAAGGCATGGTCATGGATTTTGCCGATTTGAAAGACATTGTCAAAACACATATTTTGGACAAAATGGACCACGCCTTCATTTACGACAACACCAATGAACGCGAAACACAAGTGGCTGATTTATTAAATAAACTGGATTCCAAAACCTATGGCATTGCCAGCCGTACCACCGCCGAAGAAATGGCACGACACATATTTACCGTGTTGAAAACACAAGCAGATTTGCCCGTGAGCCTGATTCGTTTGTGGGAAACCCCATCATCGTATTGCGAGTATGCCGAATGAGCGAACCAACTTACCGCATTGTGGAAATTTTTGAAACATTACAAGGCGAAGGCTACAACACAGGTATGCCCAGCGTGTTCATTCGTTTTGGTAAATGCAATTTGGCTTGCCATTGGTGCGACACCAATTACAATGAATTTGGTTTCATGAGCTTATCGCAAATCATGCAAAAAGTTCATCAATTTGCGGCACGAAACATCATCATCACAGGCGGCGAACCCACCATACAGCCCCAAATTGAAATTTTGTTAAATCAATTAAAATCAGAGTCTTACTTTATTGCCATAGAAACCAATGGCTTGAAAGATGTGCCAGCGCAAATTGATTATGTTGCCACCAGCCCCAAGCGTTTGTATGCCCAAGCCTATGAAAAACGCTGCCTGAAACGCGCCGATGAAGTCCGCATTGTGGTTGATGGCGATGATGTGTTTGATTTTTGTGAACAAATTGAGCAAAAAATTCAATCGCCACGTTATTATTTGTCGCCATGCGAACACCATGGCGAAATGAATGTGTTGCAAACCATTGCTTTATTGGGCAAATTGAATGCGCGTGTGGCAAAACCACATTGGCAATTAAGTATTCAAACACATAAATTATGCGGTATTGATTAGTTATTGAGATGAATGAATCATGTTGGTATTGGGAATAGAAACATCATGCGATGAAACAGGTGTCGCATTATACGATACGGAAAAAGGCTTAATTGCCAATCAGTTACACACGCAAATGGCTTTGCACGCTGAATACGGTGGCGTTGTCCCAGAATTGGCGAGCCGCGACCACATTCGCAGATTGGTGCCGCTCACGCAGGCAGCCTTCAATGAAGCGGGCGTACAATATGCCGATATTGACGCGATTGCCTACACGCAAGGACCGGGTTTGGGGGGCGCATTGTTGGCTGGTGCGGCTTATGCCAATGCTTTGGCGTTTGCGCTCAACAAGCCGATTTTGCCTGTTCATCATTTGGAAGGGCATTTGCTTTCGCCGCTTTTGGCTGATGAGCCGCCTGAATTTCCCTTTGTTGCGTTGCTGGTGTCGGGGGGGCATACGCAATTTATGGCGGTGCGTGGCGTGGGCGATTATGAATTGTTGGGCGAAACCGTTGATGATGCGGCTGGCGAAGCATTTGATAAAACAGGAAAATTATTGGGTTTGCCCTACCCCGCAGGGGCGATTTTGTCGCAATATGCGAAATTGGGGCAGCCTGAAACCTTCCATTTTCCGCGCCCCATGTTGCACAGCGCTGATTTGCAAATGAGTTTTTCGGGATTGAAAACCGCCGTTTTGACAGCTGTGGAAAAAACACGCGCAGAATTGGGCTTGTCGCCACACGATACGCTGCCTGAAACGGTTCGCAACGACATTTGCCGCGCATTTCAAGACGCGGTGGTGGACGTGCTGGTGGCAAAATCGCAACGTGCTTTGTTGCAAACGGGTTTTCGCACTTTGGTGGTGGCAGGCGGTGTGGGTGCGAATTGGAAATTGCGTGAAATTTTGTCGCATTTGCAGGTTCAGGCAGCACCCAAATCGCCGCGTGAAAATGTGAAAACGCATTTCCCGCCCCTGCCTTTGTGTACCGACAATGGCGCGATGATGGCGTTTGCAGGCGCAATGCGTTTGCAGCATGGCGTGCAAGTGGCTGAACCATCAGGTCAATTTGATGTGAAACCGCGTTGGTCTTTGCGCGAAATTGTGCGCGATGGTGTTCAGGCAGCCTGAAAATGGGGAATGGGATTGAATGAAATTCAAAATTGTTCATCAAACGGTGCAATGCGTGCCAAGCGAAAAACCTCAAACATTGCACCAAATCCAACTGTCTCATGATGTTGATTTGTATTATGTTGTACCCAGATTTAAGCGTGGTCGCTCCAAAAATCAAGTTGCTGTGTTGGGGGACAATTGCCCCTTTTTATATGGTTTAAAACAACTGGACGGTTTATCGGTTGAACCGCAATTTCGGGCAATGTTTTACGAAATTGCCACCCAAAGTGTTCGGCAGCATTTTCAAAATCATTTGCCATTTGATTATTTGGTTTTGTTGCCATCATCACACCGCATCTGCCAAGATTGGGTGGCACAATTTGATTATGATGTACCTGTTTTGAATCACATTTTTAGAAAAAAGCATGTTGGCGAAATTCAAGAAGAAATGAATTTTCTTTATCAAAATGGTAAGGTAAATCAAAAAATTCATGAAATCATTACGCAAAAATGTGGCGCAGCGCAAGACATTTTTTCATTGAAACACATACCTGTGGCATATCGGCGTTGGGTGCAGCCGTTTGCATTGAATCAGCAGGAAAATCCTGATTTATCAGGAAAACGCATTTTGTTGGTTGATGACATTTGTTCCAGTGGCAGCAGTTTGTTACAGGCTGCCGATTTGTTGAAACAGGTTTATTGCGTTCAACAAATTGCGGCTTTAACCCTTTTTGGCAAAGTGCCAGCATGATGATTGACAATGTGGGCATACACTTATAAAATTCAATTACTAAGCAAATGTCTCCTTAGTAAATGTTGTTGTTGATTTAGAGACCCGCAATACAAATGTTTTTTAGCAGGCGCGGCTGTTAAAACGATGAGCGATGATTTCTATGGAATCATCGCTCTCCTGTTAAGAAAAGGCATGATTTGATTTCAGGCAGCCTGAAAATCACAAAATTGAAAGAAAACAAATGATTAGCAAACTGACCTTTGGCTTATTTTCCAAAGAAGACAGCAAAAATTTCATGCGCTTGATGAAATACGTTAGCCCATTCAAATGGCGCATTGGTTTTGCGCTGTTGGCGATTATGGGCGTGGCGTTTACCGAAAGTTATTTGGCGGCATTTATCGCGCCGCTTGTGAATCAGGGCTTTGCGCCCCCTAGCGAACCCCCCGTTCTGCAAGACCCCGAAAGCATGGTCGCCATTTTGACGAATTGGAAAGACCAATTCATGTATCTGATTTGGGGTACGCCCGATAAAGTGTGGGTTGTTCCCATTTTCTTTATGAGTTTGGTGATTTTGCGTGGCGTGTGCCGTTTTGCCAGCAGTTATTTGTTGTCGTGGGTGTCGGTGGTGGCGATTAGCCATTTGCGCCGCGATATGTTTCAAAAAATGCTTTTATTGTCATCAAAATACCACCAAGACAATCCATCTGGTACGGTGTTGATGAACATCGTGCAAATGGCAGAAAGTGCCATCAGCAATGCCAGCAATGTGTTCATCACACTCACGCGCGATACGATGATTGTGTTGGGTTTGGTGGGCGTGTTGCTGTATTTAAACTGGCAGTTGAGCTTGGTGGTTTTGTTGATGTTTCCTGTGTTGTCCATGTTGTCGCGTTATTATCGCAATCGTTTGAAAAAAATCATTGCCAGCGCACAGTTGAGCATAGGCTCGCTCAACAACACGGTGAATGAAATTCATCAAGGTCATCGCGTGGTCAAAATGTTTGGCGGACACGCTTTGGCAGAAAAACGTTTTGCCGATGTGAACAGCACGCTGGTTCGCCTGAATAAAAAATTGACCCAAGCCTCATCAGCGCGTTCGCCGTTCAGCGAATTGATTGCGTCTGTGGCTTTGGCGATTGTGATTTTTATTGCGCTGTGGCAGAGCCAAAATGGGGTAACAACCATAGGCGAATTTATGGCATTTATCGTGGCGATGTTGCAAATGTTAAGCCCAATCAAAAACTTGGCAAACATCAGCATTCCCATGCAAGCCATGTTTTTGGCTTCGGACAGCGTGTGTGCTTTTTTGGACGAACCTGTGGAAAAAAACACGGGTCATGTTTTGCTGGACAAAAAACAGGTTTCAGGCAGCCTGAAATTGGCAAACGTGAGCGTAGAATACCAAAAAGACAAAGGCAAAGCCTTGGACAATGTGAATTTGGACATTCGTTCGGGCGAAAAAGTGGCGTTGGTGGGGCGTTCAGGCAGCGGCAAAACCACGCTGGTCAATTTGCTGCCGCGTTTTGTGGAACCCAGTTCAGGCAGCATCAGTTTGGACGGCGTGAACATTGAAGACATGGAATTGCACAATTTACGCAGCCACATTGCGCTGGTTTCTCAAGACACGTTTTTGTTTGACGACACTTTACTGGAAAACGTGCGTTACAGCCGCCCCAATGCCAGCGAAGAAGAAGTGTTGGCAGCCTTAAAATCCGCCAATTTATTGGAAATGGTGGCAAAATCGCCAGAGGGTTTGCAGCAAAGAATCGGTTTAAATGGCGGTTTGTTGTCGGGTGGGCAACGCCAGCGCGTTTCCATTGCCCGCGCCATTTTGAAAGACGCGCCCATTTTGTTGCTGGACGAAGCCACCAGCGCATTGGACAATGAATCAGAACGCTTGGTGCAACAGGCTTTGGAAAACCTCATGCGTGGGCGCACCAGCATTATTGTTGCCCATCGTTTAAGCACGATTGAGCAAGCCGACCGCATTATCGTGATGGACGAAGGCAAAATTGTGGAGCAGGGCTCACACCGTGAATTGTTGGCGGCAAATGGGTATTATGCCAAATTGCGGAGTTTGGGGAATGTGAATGCTTGATTTCAGGCTGTGGCTTTTTTCTTTTATGTGATGATTTTTATTTAAGGAAATGAAGATGTTATCTGTTGGTATTGTGATGCGCACCAAAAACCGTGCCGTATTGTTGAAACGCGCTTTGGAAAGTGTGTTGAACCAAACTTATCCACATTGGCAATTGGTGGTGGTGAATGATGGCGGCGAACCTGAAATGGTGGATAAATTGCTGGCACTTCACCAAAACAAATGGCAGGGACGCTTGACCGTGATTCACAATCCCAAATCGGTGGGCATGGAAGCGGCGAGCAATTTGGGTTTGGGCAAGCTGGATACCGATTTGGCGGTGATTCACGATGATGACGACAGTTGGTCGCCCGACTTTTTGTTGCGTATGAGCCAAACTTATGTGAAACAAAAGCAGGTGTTTCCAAATGTTGGTGGTGTTATTTGTCATATCAATCGGGTTTTGGAAGTAGTAGAAAATAACATTGTTCGTATTGAAAAATCAGAAGATTTTAATCAATGGGCAAATGAAGGATTTATGCCATTAAAATTTTTACTTCATCAAAATCAATTTCCGCCAATTGGTTTTGTATTTGAATTACCTATGTGTAAACAATTAGGTATGTATGATGAAGTATTGCCTGTATTGGGTGATTGGGATTTCCATTTGCGTTTTGCATTGGAACGTGATATTTGGGTTTTGCCTGAAACATTGGCATTTTATCATCATCGTTTAAATGCTACAGGCAGTTTGGGTAATAGTGTAATTGCAGGTGAAAAGAAACATCATTTGTATCGCATTTATTTAGAAAATAAATGGTTGCGTGAAGATTTAAAAACAGGAAAATTTGGTATTGGTGCAATGGTAACATTAACAGGATTAGCTCATAAATAACCTTTGGATTGAATGTTATGAATAAAGAAAACACACAACAAAACAAAACCATCAATCATTTCAACACCATCAGCTTTGATATTTTTGATACGCTGGTACACCGCTTAACTTATGCCCCCACCGATGTGTTTGACGCGGTACGCAGTGCTTTGATGCACACCGAATTGGCATTGTTGCAGCCTGAATTGATTGACAATTTTCCCCATTTGCGCCGATTGAGCGAACAACAAGCGCGTGAACGCCGTGTTAAAGATTTTGGTGGCGATGCCGAAATCACGTTTGATGAAATTTATGATGAACTGGCGCTGTTGCACCCCATTGATGATGCCACGCGCACCCTGTTGCAAAACAAAGAATTGGATTTGGAACGCCTGTTTTTGTATCAAAGCCAAGACGGTTTTGCCAAATACAGCGAAGCCATTGCCCAAAATAAGCAGGTTTTGTTTATTTCCGATATGTATTTGCCGCAGGATTTTTTGATTGATGTTTTGCAAAAGCTGGGTTTTCAGGCAGCCAACGCCGATACGGTTTTTGTGTCGGGCGATTACCGTTGCAATAAGCATGGCGGCAAATTGTATCAGTTGGTGCAAAAGAAATTGAATTTGAGTTTGTCCAGTTGGTTGCATTTTGGCGACAATCTTCATGCCGATGTGCAAGCGGCACAAAAAGTGGGTTTGTCATCGCAACATGCCACTTGGTCAAAAGTACACAATGTGCCACGCACTTTGCCGCGCATTGCCGATGTGCTGCCTGAATCCATTGTGGCAGGCATCAAATTGCCGCAACACCGCGCCATTTACCAGCCTGAAAATGATTACCAAAAAATCGGCTATGAAATATTTGGTACTTTGCTGTTTGGTTTTTACGTTTGGCTCAACCGAAAATTGCAGGCATTTGAACCCGATAAAATTCTGTTTTTTGCCCGCGATGCGTATTTGATTGAAAAAATTCATCAAATCATTCAGCCCAATTCGCCTTATCCCAGTGAATATGTGTATTTATCGCGCAAATCGGTGTATCCATTGAGTTTGGTGGATTTTCCTTTGCAGCGTTTGCATTTTTTGATTGGTGGCAAATCGCGCCGCAGCCTGAAAAACATTGCCGATGCCTATCACATTGATGTGCATCATCATGCGCTGACCATGAACCAATGCGGTCTCAACCCCGATAGCATCATCACACCTGAAAATTATGGGGCGTTTTTCCAATTTTTTTCCACTTGTTTTCAAGAAATCAATGCACAAAGTTGCCGTTTGCGTGATGAATTTGCGCCATATTTTACCAATATGATTCAAAACCATAAAAAAATTGCGGTGATTGACATTGGTTGGTCGGGCAACATTCAGGCAGCCGTGTCGCGCATCATCATGCCATATAAGCAAGATGTTGAATTATCGGGATTTTATTTGGGTCTTTTCCCCGAGGCAGGTTTAAACATTCGTGAAAATTGCAGCATGGCAGGCTATTTTCATCATTTGAACGACCGCCCAGAATACAATCAACTGATTTCAACAGGCGGTGCAGAATTATTGGAATTTGTTTTGACTTCGCCAGATGGTTCCACCATTGCTTATGAAAAAGATGAAACAGGCAAAATTGTGCCGATTTTTGAAAAGAAAGACAAAAACGAACAAGATTATGAACGCAAAGCTTTGGAAGTTCAAAAAGGCGTGTTGGCATTTGCCAAAGATTATGCGTTTTTGTGCCAACATTTTCCGCTTGAAGCTTTGGACAGCCTCAAATGGGCAGACCCATTTTGCGAATTGGTACGCAACCCCACACGCGAACAAATTGCATTATTGGCAGATTTAACCCATTCCGATACAGGCAGCAACACCAATCGTGAAGTGTTGGCAGAAAAAATGTCGTGGTTTGATATTGTGTTCCGCACCAAAAAATACCGTACCAGCTACGATAAAGCCTTTTGGAAAAAAGCGTTTTACTATCGCAACAACCGTGCACCGTGGAAATATCGCGGTTAAGGGGGAAACAAGATGGCTGCTCAATACACCGTTTTTGGCAACCCCATTGCCCACAGTAAATCGCCGCAAATCCACACCCTGTTTGCGGCACAGCAGGGCGCGACCATTTGGTATGAACGCATTTTGGTGGAAAATTCGCCCCAGCATTTTCAGGCAGCCGTGCGGCAATTTTTCGCGCAAGGCGGCTTGGGGGCGAATGTTACCGTGCCATTTAAACAATATGCGTTTGATTTAGCAGATGAATTATCGCAACGCGCCCAAGCAGCAGGTGCAGTAAACACCCTGATTTTGCTGCCTGAAAACCGCATTCGTGGCGACAACACCGATGGTGTGGGTTTGGTGCATGATATTCAGCACAATTTGACATTTTCTTTGCAAAACAAAAAGGTGCTGATTATCGGTGCAGGTGGCGCAACGCGCGGAGTGATTTTGCCGATTGCCGAGCAAAATCCCGCCAGCATAACCGTTGCCAATCGCACCCACAGCAAAGCCATTGAATTGGCAAAACAATTTGGCATTCAGGCAGCCGAATTTGCCGATTTGCAGCAATACGACATCATCATCAATGCCACATCAAGCGGTTTGCAAGGCGATGTGCCAGATGTGCCAGCGCGTGTGTTTGCAGGCTGCCAGTTGGCTTACGATATGCTTTATGCCGCCCAGCCCACGCCATTTATGCAATTTGCCCAGCAAAATGGTGCGGCGCAAACGGCTGATGGCTTGGGTATGCTGGTGTGTCAAGCTGCCTATGCTTTTGAATTGTGGCGCGATTTTGTACCTGAAACCGCCAGCGTCATCGCCCAAATGCGCGAAAACATGAATGCCTAAAACAAAGCAGCCTGAAAACATTTTCAGGCTGCTTTTTGGTTTTTATGCGTTATTTCGCTTCAAAATCACACGCAATTTCCGTGTATTTTCAGCCACATCTGCCACAGGAAAATCCGCCGATTTGTCGCCAAAATACGAGATTGTCGGCAAATGTCGCAGAAAATCGTCCACATCTTGCGCCGTGAGAAAACGCCCATGCAAATCCCAACCCACATTCAACACGCGCCCACGCAAAGTCGCCACGCGGTCGTGAATGTGTCCGTGCAGATGATACCAACCTTTGTGGCAACCGTCCCATTCCAAAATCGGATAATGGAATAAAATCAAAGTGTTTTTGATTTCAGGCAGCCTTAATTGCAAATAATCTTGCGCGGACGACAACATCGGCAAACCGTCATGTTTCGTTTGATTGAGCAGGCGGTCAATGTGCTGGCGGATTTGCCCGTCATGGTTGCCGTAAATCAAGTGGTGCGTGCCGTTCAAACGAGATAATACGCGCTCTATCTGCTTGAAATCGTGCGCGAAAGACAAATCGCCCAAATTGTAAACCACATCTTCTGGCGACACGGTTTCGTTCCAACGCGCAATCAAAAATTCGTCCAATTCCGCCACATTGTGGGCGTTGGGGCGAAAAGTCGGGCAGAATTTCACAATGTTTTGATGTGAAAAATGCCAATCTGATGTAAAGAAAATTTTTGCCATTTCTATATCTTTCAATAAGTTAGTTTGTAGGGTGCAACTTGTTGCACCATTTGAATTTTGTGGTGTTTGGTGCAACAAGTTGGCACCCTACATCAAAATGTTTTCAGGCAGCCTTAAACCGAATTTTTCAAAAAATCCTGAATAAACGCGATTTTATCCAGCTCCGTCATTTCATTGAAAATCGCTTTATTTTCAGCAATATAATCCGCCAAAGGATAAAATTCCTCGTCCAAATTGCGCTTATCCAATTTGCGCCCCAAACTCGTCTCCGAACTGCGCCCAAACAATTTGGACACCAAATAATACGGCGATTTCAGCTTAAACAACATCGTTTCCGTTGCCGCGTCAAACACCATAAAGCCTTCGTGTTCCACCGTTTTCAGCAGCGATTTTAATTCGCCAAATTCAATATTTTCAATGGTTTGTGGGCGTTTTATATCAAATCGTGCCGCCACATCGTCCAGTTCGCGCTCACGCCATTGTCGCCCTGTTGCCACTTCAATCGCGCCAATCAGCGTTGCGCCAAAATCTTCGCGGATAATATGCACATCGCTCGGGTCGCAAACTTCAAACAAAAACGTGTGATTGGGGTACGCTACAAACAGATTTTCGTATTGAGCACAATGATTTTGCGTCATTTTGGCAAAATCGCTGTCCAGCGAACCTGTGGTGGAAAACAGCGTTTTGCCATCAAATGCCGCACCCAAACTGGGGTGGTTTTCAGGCAGCCTGACGTGGGTGCAGCAGCCCAAAAAACCGTTCACTTTCACCACCGCATTCACGCGATGATTATCCGCAATTTCAATCGGATATTTGCTGTTACGCGCCACACGTTCCGAATAATTGAACACTTTTTTGAATGGGCGAACAATGATTTTGCCAAATTTATCAATGATTAAACCACGCATTTCCAACAAAGCATCATCAAAACGGTTTTCGTAAAACACTTGGCGGCGGTATTTCAACACGCGCAATTCGGGGTAAAGGCGTGAAGTTTTTGCCGTGAAATTGCGTTGCCCATTTTGCAAATACCTTTGTGTAACAAAGGTTTGTTGCTCATCATCAAAATCCAAAGGCTGGCTGCGGAAAGTCGCCATTTCGTCCAAAATCGCCTGTTGCGCGGCAGAAATGGGGCGAGCGGCTGGCACATGAATTTCGCCTTTCACGCGATTTTCATTCAAACGTTGGTATGCCGCCAAAACTTCGTGTTCAGGCACATTGTGGGCATTGGGATAAAAATTGTGCAAGCGGTAAACTTCTGTTTCAAAATGATGTTTTTTTGCCAAATCCAGCAGCGCACGGCAAGCGTTGGCTTTTTGATTGGTGTTGGAATTGATGATTAAAATGTCGGCATGGCGGTGCTGTTGTCCGAATTTCAGCGCGTTTTTGAAAGTTGCCGCGCCTTTTTTCTGCGCTTTTTCAACGGCTTCGGGCGACCAACGATAAACGCCCTGTTCATCGGTCAATTCCTTATCGTTTTCAATGTGATGGATAATCGCTTGCGGATAATCACGTTGAAATTGTGCGATTTTTTCTAAGGCAAATGTGGATTTGCCTGAACCTTGATGTCCGCGTAAAAGTATGAATTTTTGCATGATTTTGTCTTTCTTTTTGGTTTCAGGCTGCCTGAAAATGTACAACCCATTTGTCCCCTCCCCCGTCTAAAACGGGGGAGGGCTAGGGTGGGGGAAAATCTTGGATAAACAATAATTTGTGCAACTCCACGAACCACCCCCACCCTAACCCTCCCCCGCCAGACGGGGGAGGGAATAGAGTTCAGGCAGACTGAAAAAATATTGTTCATAAAATTTATTTATAATTCAATCGCTTGAATTTGCTTGACCCACATATCGCCATGTAAATCTTGCTCTGCAAACGCTCCAATCACACCAAAAACATGGTCGCTAAACCCGCCAATATTCAAAATATCGTTCCGATTTTGCGCTTGCGTGGTCGCGTTGGGCTGAATGTCCAAGCAGACCAATTTGGCGTTTGGACAACGCTGTTTTAACTTATCCCATTCTTTTTTCAGGGAGGTTTGGCTGCCAAAATGCTGTTCGCGGTCTGCCCAACTTTCGTTGTCGGACACCATAATCAGCAAATCCACATCGGCTTTTTCCGCGTTCAATTTGGCGAGCGGTGCGCTGCAAGTCGTGCCGCCACCACCGATTTTTGCCAATTTTTCTGCGTTGGTCATGATGCTGTCGCGTGGATTGATTTTTACGCCTACCACGATGTTTTCAAAGGGTAAAATGCGCGCTTGCGGATTTTGGCGCAACACGGCAGCCGACACCAAAGCCGCCACGTCTATGCAGCGCGTTTTGCTGGTCGCGCTGCCACGATAGCCCGTTGCAGGGCTTTGCATGGAACCCGATACATCGGGACAAACCACAATATTTCCTTTAAAAACAGGTACATTTTCCACCGCGTGTTCCATTGCGTCTTGCAGGGCATGGCTGATGTCTCTGGGCAAATTGCAGGCTGCCTGAAATGCAGTCAGCAACTGATACGGTAAAACACGCGATTTTTTAACCAGTTGTTTATCCGCAATTTTTTTTGCAATGGCGTGGGTGTTTTTGTTTTTGTCAAACACACCATGCCTTTGAAATGTATTCAGATTTTGGCGAACTTGTTGCCATGAGCCGTTCAGCGCGATTTGCGTCCACGCGCCCGTGTCCAAATCCAAAGACGTGAGCATTTGAAATGGCACATCGGGCAATTTGCCTGCGCGATTTTGTTTATATAATTCAAAAGATTGTGTAATGGGTGGCAAATCTTCAAAACGGTATTCGCGCCCAATCAGCCACGCAAACCAAGCCGCTTGCCATGTTTCACGCGGTTTGGGGTGCACCATTTTGACCAGGTCCGCCAACGATGGCGCGTTGCCGATTGCCGCGTTAAGTAATTGTTTTTCATCGGCATGGAGCAGCCAATTTTGCACCAATTTTTTCGGGCGCGTTCCCAGCGATTTGCGTCCAGTCGCGCCACTTCGCAGCATTTGCACGAAGTTACGCAACATTTTGCCGTTGTCAATCACGCGCTCAAAAATTTGGGCGCACAATGCCACGTCTTTTTGCGCCAAAATCGCCAATAAAAACGCGGGCATGTCTTTCATTGCGCCTTTTTCGCGGGCGTAAATCGCGGTTTGGGCGATGAATTTTGGGGAAACGTGTTCGCATAATTGGCGCACTTGGTCTAATTGTTCGGCGGCGTTGGCATAATAAGTGTTGTTAAAACAGCCAGTTGTGGCGAATTGTGCCAATGCGTGTTCGGGCGTGAAGGCGTAGGCAATGCCGCCTGCTTGGTTGTGGGTGTGGGTGGCGTTTTCTTGGTTTTTATTTTTATGAAACAAGGTGTTGAATATGTTTTTGTTTGCCATGATGTTTTTCCTTTGTGCAATAAAAAGGCTGCCTGAAACAAGGGTTTTCAGGCAGCCTTAAAAAATGGGTGGGCGACTAGAATTAACAAGACCTTACCGCACACCGAAATGCACGGATAGGATTCGAACCTATAAAATAACCGATGTAATCTTGTTGGCATTCGCCCAAAAAGGGGTGGCGACCAAAATGTGTAAGATGATTTCTCCAATTAAAATGTAATCTTACACGCATTCGCCAAAAACTGAATTATCCTTGTTAATCAAAAGCCTGTCAAGATTTGCCTGAAAATCATCGGCAGGCTGCCTGAAAAAAGGTGGGGCGTGGCGACCAAGTTTGCAGAAATTCAACCCGATGTTTTGCCAATTAAACTACTTCGCGATAAGTATTTGGCGCGAAAGCAGGATTTGCACCCACATCTTCGGGGGTGGCTGTAATTTCTGCGGCATTCGCCTTGCCCCAAAACTGGGGCGCAACCCACAACAAGAATTGAAGAAATGTTTCGTGCTCTAACCTTCTGAGCTACTCTGCCATAATGGAAATTGGCGGCAGAGACGGGACTCGAACCCGCGACCACGAGCTTCGTAGGCTGTAATTCCTTCGGCATTTGTGTGTTGCGTTAATGGAGTCATCGCAAAGTGCGTGCCAACTGTTTTTCAGGCTGCCTGAAATGTTTTCAATATATTGATTTTAAATGAAATAAAATTTTTCAGGCAGCCTGAATGCGGTTGATGTTGTATTGATTTTCTATTTTTTTATCTATAAAAATATTTTTTAAGATAGGATAAATGAGCAGCCCATGCCACAACTTTCTTGCACTGGGCTATCGCATGAAAACGCAAATTCCGTTAATATTGAACTGCTGCTTAAAACGCTTTCAGGCAGCCTGAAACACGGTTTCCAACAAAAATTGTTTTCAAAGATTTTGCCATGTTCCATTTTACCCATAGTCAAGCCAATCCTTTGCGCGAAAAAATCACTGCCACTTATCGTAAAGATGAAGCCACGGTGGTGGCAGAATTGTTCCAACTCGCCCAATTTACCCATCAAGAACAAAGCGAAATCATGGCGCGCGCCCATGTTTTAGCCGAAAAAATCCACATCAAACAAAATAAATTGGCAGGCGCATCGGCATTCATTCGCGATTTTTCCCTGTCAGAAGACGGGCATATTGCCTTGGCAACGCTGGTTGAAAGCCTGTTGCGGATTCCCGATGAAACCACACGCTACAAATTGGTGTGGGACAAACTCAACGAAATTGACGATTGGGAACGCTACGCCAAACACCGCAAATCGGCATTGGTGGATTTGGGCGGATTGGGCTTGCGTTTGCGCCAAAAAAGCCATGACGACAACAGCCCACAAGCCACTTGGGTGCGCGTGGCAGAAAAAAACATGGAACAAACCTTCCGCATGCTGGCTGAACACTTTACCGCAGGCGAATATTTTGCCGATGCCATCAAAATTGCCAAGAAAAAAGCCAAACAAGGCTACCACTATGCCTTTGATTTGTCGTATTTGCCCGCGCAAACCCAAGCCGAAGCCCATCGCGCCTACGATGATTACGAACGCGCCATTCGCTTATTGGGCGATGAAACAGGCAAAACCTCGGTGTACGACAATCCCCATTTGGCATTGAAATTGTCGGCACTGTTTCCGCGCTACGAACACACCCAGCGCGACCGCGTGATGATTGAATTTTATCCGCGCATTAAAGCCTTGTATGTGTTGGCAAAACGCTATCACGTTGCCATGCTGATTGATTCCGAAGAATCCGATACTTTGGAAATGTCTTTGGACATCATGGAAGAATTGCTGGCTGAACACGATTTATTGGGCTTTGAAGGTTTGGGTTTTACCGTGCAAGCCTATCAAAAACGCAGTATGTTGGTGGTGCGGCATTTGATTGATTTGGCAGAAAAAAATCAACAAAAATTGATGATACGCTTGGTTAAAGGCGCATTTTGGGAAAGCGAAATCAAATCGGCACAACAGCGCGGTTTGAATGGCTATTCGGTGTTCACGCAAAAGGCGCATACCGAATTGTCGTTTTTGGTGTGTGCGCGTATGCTGTTGGCAAACCCTGCTTGGATTTACCCACAATTTGCCACCCACAATCCCTACACCATTGCCGCCATTGAAAAATTGGGCGGCAGCCAAGCCTATGAATTTCAAATTTTGCAAGGCGCAGGAGAAACCCTGTTTGAACAATTACAACACAACAAAGCCGAACACAAACCGCAGCGTTATCGCATTTGTGCGCCTGTGGGCAAAGTGGAAACGCTGTTGCCCTATTTGGTGCGCAGGCTGGCTGAAAGCGTGGCTGCCGATGCTGCCGCTCGCCATTTGATTCACGAAAAAAATGCGTGGATTCAGCCACCGCAAGATTTGGTTTTGAGAACACAAGGCAAACCCAATTCGCATATTGTGTTGCCGCGATTTTTGTATGGCAGGCAGCGTCTCAATCCCAATGGTTTGGATTTCAGCAGCGATATGGTGTTGATTCGTTTGCAAGAATTAATGAATGAGACTTTTGACGCAGGCAAAATTCATGCCCAATCGCTCATTCCCATGAAAGCGGCGCATGGCAACACCATTTCGGTGGTCAATCCAGCCGACCACAACGACATTTTGGGTTCGGTGGCGTTTATGCCCATGGCGGCGATGTTTAACGTGATTGCCACCGCCAAAAACATGGAAAAACGTTGGACAAACACCTCGCCCGATAAGCGTGTGGAATTGCTGCTCAAAGCCGCCAATTTGATTGAGGCGTATATGCCCGAACTCATGGCGTTAGTCATACGCGAAACGGGCAAAACGCTAGAAAGTGCCATTCGTGAAATCCGACAAGCGGTGGATTTTTGCCGCTATTATGCCCAAGAAGCCGAAAGCACCTGTGCAGGACGTGCGCCCATCGGCACGGTGGTGGCAATCAGCCCTTGGAATGCGCCTTTGTCGGTGTTTGTGGGGCAAATTGCGGCGGCTTTGGCGGTGGGCAACACCGTGATTGCCAAACCTTCGCCATTTAGCAGCTTAACCGCGTTTCGGGCAGTGCAGATTTTGCATGAAGCGGGTTTTGCCAAAGCCGCATTGCAATTGGTGTTGGGCGACAAAGAAATTGGCGAAGCACTCATCGCCGATACGCGCATTAACGGCATTTTGTTTACAGGCAGCATTGAAGTGGCACAAAAAATCCACCAAAAGCTGGCTGAACGCGATGATTTACCCGTGTTCATTGCCGAAACAGGCGGACAAAACGCCATGATTGCCGACAGCAGCGCGTCATTGGAGCAGTTGTGTAAAGATGTGATTTTGTCGGCATTTGGCAGTGCAGGGCAAAATGCCAATGCCTTGCGGATTTTGTGTGTGCAAGAAGACATTGCCGATGCGATGATAGACAAAATTCAAGGCGCAATGGACGAATTGCAAATTGGCAATCCCATGGACATTTCCACCGATATTGGACCGATTATCAACCAAGAAGCGCAAAAACGGGTGTTGGCGCATGTGGACAAAATCAAATCATCGGCACGGTTTTTTCATCAAATTGTGCTGCCTGAAACGCACACGCGCTATGCCACATTTGTGCCGCCCACCGCGATTGAATTGCACAATTTAGAACAAATTCAACATGAAGTATTTGGGCCCGTGTTGCACATTTTGCGTTATCGTGCCGAAGATTTGGGTCGCATGATAGACCAAATCAACAGCAAAGGTTACGCACTTTCGGTGGGCGTACACAGCCGCATTAACCACACGATTAACTTTGCCGCCAACCGCATTGAAGCAGGCAGCATTTACATCAACCGCGATTTAAAATCCGTTACCGCAGGCGTGCAACCTTTGGGTGGACACGGTTTGTCGGGAACCGGTCCCAAAGCAGGCGCATCGTTTTATTTGCAAAAACTCACGCAGGGTAAGTGGTTGTTGCCTAAGCGTTTTAGCCGTTTGGGGCAAATTGATGCAAATGCCTTGGCGGTGGTGGAGCAAATCATTGCCGAAGGCAGCTTTTCGCGTGAAGAGCAGGTGCAATTTGCCTTGGCATTGGGCAAGGTACGCAACAACCACACCTTGCGTTTGGCTCAACTGACGCTCAAAGGGCAACTGGGCGAACACGATGTGATGACATGGCGCGCCCCAAAACACATTTGGTTGCAGGGCGGTACATTGGCAACATCGTTGGCGGCACTCATTCCCATGCTGGCATCGGGTATGCAGCTTGTGATTGACAGCCAGCACCCTTTGGTAGCCCACCAAGCCAGCCTGAAAAACTGGGTTAAATTGAGCGAAGACCCCATGAATCACCCCAATATCAGCCATGTGGTGTGTTTGGATAAACCACTTGCAGCATGGAAACAGAAGTTGGCACAACGCGCTGGTGCCATTGTGAAAATCATGGACGCATCAGACGGTCATTTGGACGTGTTGCCTTTGTTTGAAGAAGTGGTGTTTTGCAACAACAAAACCGCCATGGGGGCGAATTTCAATCTGCTCATTCCCAAAGAAAGCGACAAAAAATAAGCTGGTGGGCGTTTTTCAGGCAGCCTGACGGTACACGAAAAAATACAGTTTTTGCTGTATGATTTTAATTTAAAATGAAAATTTAAGGAAAACAATGAAATATTTAAACATTTTGGGCAATGCCTTATTCATCAGCAATGTGGTGGTGGGGATTTTGCAAATTCATTGGGCAATCATTGCCCTGTTTGCCGTGCTGCACATGGTGGCGCGTCATCTTTACATACAAGCCGAATTGAAAGCCGCCCAAGGGCAAGATGAAGAACTGAACAAAATTCAGGCAGCCATGCCAGCCGTGCGTCATGCGGCAACGGTGGTCAGTTCCATTGTGGTGGCAGCCATTTTGTATGGTTTGGGCTATGGTGCGCGCGCCTTGGTCAATGCCATTATGTAAGGGGGGGCGCAATGAAACCCATATTGAACGTGGTGGCAGGCATTGTGTTTAATGCCCATGGCGAAATTTTGTTGAGTTCACGTCCAGAAGGCAAAGCCTATGCAGGTTATTGGGAATTTGCAGGTGGCAAAATTGAAGCAGGCGAAACCCATTTGGCAGCCTTAAAACGCGAATTTTTTGAAGAATTGGGTGTGCAGATTCATGACGCAAGCGCATGGTTAAGCCCTTGTTATGAATACGAACACGCGATTGTGAATTTGCATTTTTACTTGGTGCAGGCAGGGCAATGGGCTGGTGAAATTCAAGCCAAAGAAGGGCAAAATTTCACATGGCGCAAGCCCAATCAGGTTGCCGATTTGCCCATTTTGCCAGCCAATTATGAAATTATCCAAGCATTGTGCGATTTAAATTTCAATTAAAAATAATGATTTGTGTTAAATCCATTTAATTTTTGCAAAATAATGCTTGCGCGGCAAAACAAAATTTGGTTTAATAACGACTTCGCAACACAGCGAACAAAACAAATCGGGTGATTAGCTCAGTTGGTAGAGCGTCTGCCTTACAAGCAGAATGTCGGCGGTTCGACTCCGTCATCACCCACCAGCTTTTATCGGTTGCTTTAACGGCAGTCGGTTACGCGGTGGTAGCTCAGTTGGTTAGAGTACTGGCCTGTCACGCCAGTGGTCGCGGGTTCGAGCCCCGTCCACCGCGCCAAAATCAATTCTCTTTAAGTTTTCGCTTAAAGAGAATTTTCCTTTCAAATCGGGTGATTAGCTCAGTTGGTAGAGCGTCTGCCTTACAAGCAGAATGTCGGCGGTTCGACTCCGTCATCACCCACCAAATTTTCCCTTTGGGCTTTGGCTTGAAGGGATTTTTTGCATTGGGCTGGTCAATTTTTTTCAAAAGGACAATGGGGCAGGGCGTAACGGTTTCAGGCCGCCCAAAAGCCACGTTCACTTTGTCGCCTTGACGCAAAAAATGGTTTAAATATCGCAACGCATTTTCAGGCTGCCTGAAATGATTTACAATCCACTTTTCCCTTTTATTTTTATAGAAAGTTGATTATGCGCCACATTTTATTGTTGATTACCGCCACTTTTGCCTTGTCTGCTTGCGCTCAAACGCAATCTGCGGCACAGGTTCATCATCATGCTTCTCATCATCAAACCCATTCCAAAATCATGCAATCTGTTGAAAGTAAATACAATTTTTCTGAAACCGTATCGCGTTTAACCAATGCCGTAAAAGGCAAAGGCATGACCGTGTTTGCCACCATTGACCACCAAGCAGCAGCAAAACAAGCGGGTTTGACCATGCAGCCTGCCACCGTGATTGTGTTTGGCACACCCAAAGCAGGCACGCCTTTGATGATTAAAGACCCCACTTTGGCATTGCAACTGCCCTTGCGCGTGTTGGTAACGGAAGTGGACGGTAAAGTGCAAGTGGTGTTCAACGACACCCGTGCCATCATTGCTGGCACAAAAATTGAATACAGCGATGTGGAAAACAATTTGGCAAACGCCGAAAAATTGATTGCGGCAACGGTAACGCAATAAATTTTCATAAAAAAAGCTGCCTGAAAATGCGAAACATCATTTTCAGGCAGCTTTGTTTTGGCGAAGTTATGGTGTGCCGTTTTCCACTTTCATGCGAAAGCCGATTTTGCTCAAACCTGCTTCACGCGCGGCTTCCAATACTTTAACCACATGGTCGTAAGCCACGTCTTTGTCGGCATCGATTGCCACCACGGTGTTGGGGTCTTTTTGCGCGATTTGGCTAAACTGGCTTTTAATTGCCGCCAAATCCACTTTGGCATTGGAATCGGAGCCGATTGCGTATTGTCCTTTTTCGTCAATGGCGATTTCAAGCGGTTTCACGTCCACTTTGGCTTGCTCTGTTTTGCTGGATGTGGTGGGCAGTTCCAAAGGCAGCGAATGCGTTAAAACAGGCATGGTAATCATGAACACAATCAACAAAACCAACATCACGTCCACCAAAGGCGTTACGTTGATGTCGGACATTGGCGCGTCTTCATCGCCATCGCCCATAGAGCCAAAAGCCATAATTTTAATCCTTTAAGTTAATCAAATAAACGTGCAAATCGTGGGCAAAGTTGTGCAAATACCGTGCAAACATCTTGTTTTTGCGTGTGAAAAAATTGTAGCCCAACACGGCAGGAATCGCCACAAATAAACCAATGGTGGTTGCCACCAAAGCCTCGCCAATTGGACCTGCTACGGCGGCAATGCTCATTTGCCCTTTTTCGGTAATGCTGATGAGCGCGTGGTAAATGCCCCAAACTGTGCCAAGCAAACCAATAAACGGCGCGGTTGAACCCACCGATGCCAACACGCTCAAACCGCCATCGTAGCGATTGAGGATTTTGGTGTAGCTGTGGCGGATTTCGCGTTCCAAGAAATCGCTTTTGGGCAGGCTGGCTGAAAGCATTTTTTGTTGGCTGTCGGCAAATTGTTTGCGTGCAAAAAAGGCATCGCGCACCAATTCGGCAATGGGCGAATCGTTGTTTTGAATCAGCTTTTCGGCGGCTTCTGTGTTTTCGGCTTGCCAAAATGCGGTGTCAATGGCGTTGCTGCTGCTTTTGGCTTTTTGCAGGGCGATAAAACGCCAAATCATGATGCACCATGTGGCAATGCTCATCACAATCAGCGATAAAAATACGCCAATTAAAACAACATCGCCGCTTTTAAATGCAAGGGTTAAATCCATAATGTTCTCTTTTCATGAAAATAATTGCTTGGAATGGGTTTCAGGCTGCCTGAAACATCAATCGTCCAGTTTAAAGTTGTAGCCTGCCACAAATCGGGTTCGCATGGGCACACCGCCTTGTGATTTGGGTTTGTAGCTTGCGCTGGCGGCAGCGTCTTTGGCGGCACGGTCAAGTCGGGGCGAGCCACTTGATTTGACCACTTTGGCACTTTCCACATTGCCGCTTGCGCTGACGATGACTTCCACTTTAACTGTGCCTTCTTCTTCGCGCTCACGCGCGGCAGCAGGGTAGGGTGGAGCAGGTTTGGTGATGTAACCGCCATCGGCAATGCCTGTGGGATTGTGCGGTTTGTCATCGCCTTTTTTGTCATCGCCTTTCAAGCCTTTGCCTGAATCTTTACCGTTTTGGCTGCCCACGCCATTGCTGGGGTTGCTGCTGTTGGGGTTGCTGCCACCACCGCCATTGGTTTTGCCGTTGGGCGATGTGTTGGCGGCATGGCTGTTGCCTGAACCTTTGCTGTTGGCATTTTTGTTGTCGCCATCGCCATGTGTGTCGCTTGACGCATTGGCTGCTGATTTTTTGTTGAAATGGCTGAAATCGGTTTTCTTTTCAGCCGTTTTGTCTGTTTTTTCAACGGTTTTTTCAGCCGCTTTGGATGTGGTGGGTTCAACGGTTTTTTCTGTCGTTTTTTTGGGCTTTTTCGGTTTGGGTTCGAGGATTTTTTTGGCTTGAACCAAATCGGCAGGCTCATTGTCTTTCACCACTGCTTTAACCTGTGGTTTTTCAACAGGTTTCTCCACCGCTTTGGGGGGCGGTGGTGATTTTTTTTGTGGTGGGGGTGGTGTGATTTTTTTGGGCGGCGGCGGTGGAGGTGGTGCGGCTGGGGCAGGTGGTAAAGCAGGTGCGCCATCGCGTCCTGCTTCGCCGTTGCCGTCTGGCGCACCCAAATCCACAAAGGTTAATTGGTCGGCGATGGGTGGCTCGGGTGGTTTTTTTTGTGATAAAACATAGAGCCATATCCCGCCAACAATGTGCGCCGCGCTAACCGCAAACACAATCGCTGTTTTGAGTGGGGTATCTTTTTTCATGGGCGCGTATGCTAATGCAAACGGTTCTTGTTTGCAAGCTGTTTTCCAACTATTTTTAACATTTTCATAACTTGATTTTTCAGGCTGCCTGAAAATGCTAAAATCACGCCCATTTTTGAATTTGAGACCGACCATGACCGCCACCAAACCCCCATCGCCCATGATGCAACAATATCTCGCCATTAAATCACAACACCTTGATAAATTGGTGTTTTACCGCATGGGCGATTTTTACGAACTGTTTTTTGATGACGCAGTCGAAGCCGCCAAATTGTTGGACATCACGCTGACCACGCGCGGACAGCATTTGGGCGAACCCATCAAAATGGCAGGTGTGCCACACCACGCGATTGAACAGCATTTGATTAAATTGGTTAAACTGGGGCGCAGTGCCGCCATTTGCGAACAAGTGGGCGAAGTGGGCGCAAACAAATTGGTGGAACGCAAAGTAACACGCATTGTTACCGCAGGCACGCTCACCGATTCGGCTTTGTTGGAAGACAAGCAAACCAATCGCATTGCCGCCCTGTGCGTGGGCAAAAAACAAACCGCTTTGGCATGGGCGGCTTTGGAAAGCGGCGAATTTCGCACCAAAATCATCAACATCAACAAATTGGCAGACGAATTGGCGCGTTTGCAAGTGGCAGAATTGCTGGCAGACAACGATTTCAGGCTGCCTGAAAATTGCCCCAAAATCCCAATCAGCCGTTTGAATGCGTGGCAATTTGCACCCGACACCGCTTTCACGCTTTTAACCGATTATTTTGGCAGCCAAGATTTGCGCGGTTTTGGCTTGGATTTGGCGGAACATTCGGCGGCAATCGCGGCAGCAGGCGCATTGTTGAATTATTTGAAATTGACCCAAAATCAACTGCCACCTCATATGGAAGCGATTGTTTTTGAAAAAGAAAATCAATTCGTGGAAATGGATGCCGCCACACGCCGCAATTTGGAAATCACGGCAACATTGAGTGGCAAAAAATCGCCCACGCTTTTTTCTGTTTTAGATGAATGTGTTACCCACATGGGCAGCCGTTATTTGGCGCATTGTTTGCACCACCCTTTGCGTCATCGCGCCCACATACAGGCACGTTTGGACGCGGTGCAGGTGTTGCTGGAAAACGACTTTGCCGCCATTTCAGGCAGCCTGAAACACATCGCCGACATGGAACGCATTGCCGCGCGTGTGGCTTTGGGTTCGGCACGACCGCGCGATTTGTCGGCATTGCGCGACAGCTTATTGATTTTGCAAGATTTGTCTTTGCCGAAAAGTGCTTTGCTTGATACGCTGGCGGCGTGTTTTCCGCAAACTTTGTCGGTGGCGCGGATTTTGCAGGCAGCCTTAATGCCCGAACCGTCCGTGTGGCTCAAAGACGGCAATGTCATCAATCATCAATACAATCAAGAACTTGACGAATTGCGCCATTTGCAAACGCATGGCGATGATTTTCTTCAAGAATTGGCGCAGCGCGAACAACAACGCACCCAACTTTCCACGCTCAAAGTGGAATTTAACCGCGTGCATGGTTTTTACATTGAATTGTCCAAAGGGCAAGCGGAACACGCACCCAGCGATTATCAACGCCGCCAAACGCTCAAAAATGCCGAACGATTCATCACGCCCGAATTAAAAGCATTTGAAGACAAATTTTTGGCAGCGCAAGACAAGGCTTTGGCTTTGGAGAAAGTGTTGTACGAACAATTATTGCAGCAATTACAGGCAGCCTTAAACCCAATCCAACAAGCCGCCAAAGCCGTGGCAATACTGGATATGCTGTGCAGTTTCGCCCGCACCGCCCACAAGCAGCATTACACCATGCCGCGATTTACCGATGTGCCACAAATCCACATTCAGGCAGGGCGACACCCCGTGGTGGAGCAGCAAGTCAAACATTTTACCGCCAACGATGTGGCACTCACACCGCAACAATCCTTGTGTTTGCTCACAGGACCCAATATGGGCGGCAAATCCACTTATATGCGCCAAGTTGCCCTGATTGCATTGATGGCGCACACAGGCAGCTTTGTGCCAGCCGAACGCGCCATCATCGGCAACATAGACCAAATCTTCACACGCATAGGCGCAAGCGATGACTTGGCAAGCAACCGTTCCACCTTTATGGTAGAAATGTCGGAAACCGCCTACATTTTGCACCACGCCACACCCCAATCGCTGGTGTTGATGGACGAAGTAGGGCGCGGCACGTCCACCTTTGACGGATTGGCATTGGCGCACGCCATAGCCTTGCATTTATTGCAAAAAAATCAATCATTGGCATTGTTTGCCACCCACTATTTTGAATTGACCAAGCTGCCTGAAAGCCAGCCCCGCGCCTTCAATCGCCATTTATCCGCATTGGAGCAGGGGCAAGACATTGTTTTTCTTCATCAAGTGCAAGATGGCGCGGCAGAAAAAAGCTACGGCATAGCCGTGGCGAAATTGGCAGGATTGCCGCCACGTGCCCTAAAAATGGCGCAAAAACAACTGCATTTACTGGAAAACCAATCGTCCCATCCACAGTTGGATTTGTTTGCCGAGCCAACTGAATTGCCGCCCGATGACGATGTGGCAGACATTGCAGGCAGCCAAATTGCCGAAAAATTGCGCCAAATCAACCCCGATGAATTGACAGCGCGGCAGGCTTTGGATTTGGTTTACGAATGGAAAAGGCTGGCTGAAAATACGCCAGAATGATTTTCCTGCGTGGCGTAGGGGCAGATTGCATATCTGCCCCTTTTTTGCGGCATTGGCTCAAAGGGCGGATATGAAAAAAGATTTGACAAGTTGGGATAATAAATGGTAAAAAATCGTTAATTTGAATAAGGCTAAATGGTTCATTGTTTTATTCAACGAACAATCGGTATTGGATTGAAATGAATTTGTTATTTGCGGTTTAGTGCATTTTTATTTTCAGGCAGCCTGAAAATGAATTTTGATGAAAAGCAATGATGTAAGGAATAACAGAACGCGTGGGTGCAAGCACCCACCCTACGTTGGCTAACTAAAATTCAAACCACAATGCAATGTGAAAAAAGATTTGACAAATTTCATCAATAATATGGTAAAAAATGTTAATTTAAATAAGGCTAAATGGACAATAGCTTTATTTAAAATAATTTTTGTTTCTTTCAATTCAAAAAAATTTTTTTAATTAAATCAACTCTGGAAAAAGAGTTGAGAATGGCGTAATAACTAGGAATTTACTAAATGAAATCTTTCAATTTAAAATTTGTATTTTTTTTATTTGCTTTTTGTTTGCTTGGTTTTACAGCTTGTAAGAAAAAAGGCAGTTATTATGAAACGTTTTACGCAATTCAATTAAACAAAGATAATCGCAATTTCAAATTCTTGGTAAAACCTAATTCTAGCAATCCTTATAGGATAATGATGATTCTCTACCCTAAAAATGATATTGAAAGAAAAAAAATTTTTAGTTTCTATAAAAAAAATCCACCACGCATATCTGCTTCTGTAAAGATTACCGATAATGGCAATAATATTATCTTACAGGATAAAAAATATGTAGATATATCAGCTTATGATAATGATAAATTTGATTTTTACTTAATAAATAATCCTGTTGTATTATCAAGAAATATAGAATATACTATAGATGTTGAATTTGGAAATTTAAATGAGTATGAATTATTTTACATAGATACTAAATTGGCTTTTGGATTAGGTCGTTTTTACAAAACCAATCTTTTCCACTAAAAATTGAACTAAAACTATTTAGATTTTTGGAGTTTTACTATGAAATATACAATGACTATTCATATTTCACCTCGTAACACAATGCGTTATCTTGATGGTCAACCATCAGGTCCTGGACATATTTTTTATTCACTTCATGATGGAAGTGATTCAAAATTGTCTAGTTATGGATTTGCTCCTGAAAGCAATAAAGGGGTAGGAGATTTATTAGGGGCACCAGGCAAGGTTTATACAAAGAACGAAAGTGATTATGAAAATTATGACAAACAAACCACTCGTTCATATACTATTGAGATTACTAAGTCCCAATATGAAAAATTACATGATTTTGGTCAAAATCCAAAAAACTATGGGTTTGATAGTGAATATCATGGTATTACAAATAGTTGTGTTGATTTTACTTATAAGGCTTTAGATGTTGCAGGTTTTAAATTACCAGCAGATAGAAACTATCCTCAACAAGGATATGAAGGGAAAATATATCCTCATGATAATGAAAGGGTTATAACTAAATTATTGAATCCTGAATTACCAAATGCAAGTGTAAAGCCTAATTTAAACCCAACAGATGTACCAGGTAACGCTTATGGTGATTACAATAATATGCATCCTTCTTTACTACCACGTAATTACTCTGGAAGTAGCTCTAATTGGTATGATAATGGACACGAGTGTGTTGTTTTACCATGGGCAAAAGATTTATTCCCCAATCGCAGTGAAAAATACCACATTGTAGACCCCCTAGCTTTGGATTTAGACGGTAACGGCATTCAAACCACCGCCACCGCAGGCTTTTCAGGCAGCCTGTTTGACCACAATAAAGACGGCATTCGCACTGCCACAGGCTGGGTTGCGTCTGGCGATGGTTTGCTGGTGCGCGATTTAAATGGCAATGGCATCATTGATAATGGTGGTGAATTGTTTGGCGAAAACACCCTGTTGGCAGATGGCACATTGGCGCAGCACGGCTATGCCGCATTGGCAGAATTGGATAGCAATGCCGATGGTGTGGTGGATGCCAATGATGCGGCTTTCGCCACCTTGCGTGTGTGGCAAGATAAAAACCAAGACGGCATTTCCCAAGCCGATGAATTGCACACTTTGGCAGATTTGGGCATCCAATCGCTCAATACCGCTTATGAAGATGTAAACCAAGATTTGGGTAATGGCAACAGCATAGCGCAATTAGGCAGCTACACCAAAACAGACGGCAGCACTGCTGAAATGGCAGATTTGCTGTTCCACAACGACCATTTATACAGCCGTTTTGCCGAGCGCATTGAATTGACGGCTGAACAGTCTCGTGCCGCTAATTTAAGCGGTATTGGTCGTGTGCGCGATTTGCGCGAAGCGGCTGCATTGTTTGGCGATTTGTCTGCCACATTGCAATCTTATTCGCAAGCCGATACCAAACAAGTACAAATGGCGTTGTTAGACAAATTGGTACAAAAATGGGCAGAAACCGACCCACAATGGGGTAAACGCGCATATGCGTTTAACAGTGGTTTGGTAGAAACAAAAAATCAAGGATATGCTTTAACACCAAATGAATTGAAACGTGTGATGAGTGGCGAGATATTTTCGGAAGAAACACGCATTGGACTTGCGGAGTCCGTGAATAAGCGTGCCATTTTGGACGCATTCACAGGACAAGACACCAGTCGCTTGTTTGTGTTTTCCGAAAGTGAAGCCAAACGAGTTGTGAAATTGACCAATGAAACTTATGCCAGCTTAACCAACAATATTTATAAAGGTTTGTTGTTCCAAACACGTTTGAAACCTTATGTGAGTGAAATTGCATTCAAGATTGAAGATGGGCAATTTGCCTTGGATTTCACACGCGTAATTGCCACATTCAATCAAATTCACGAAAGCAATCCACAGAAAGCGATTGTGGATTTGGCTGAATTGATGGGCTATGCCAAAATTGAGCTGAAACAAACAGGGCTGCCCGAGTTGTTGGCGCATTATGTTGCTGTTGCAGATGAAACGGTGTTGAATGATGTTGCATCGATTCTGGATAAAAATGTGATGGAAACTTTGGATTTGTATTTTGCCAATGCAGAGCAAGCCAATGTTTCAGGCAGCAGCAAAAATGATTTCTTGATTGGCGATAAAGCCAACAATACTGTGAGTGCTGGCGATGGCGATGATGTCTTGATTGGTGGTATTGGCAATGATACTTTAAATGGCAGCTATGGCAACGATACTTATGTGTTTGCCAAAGGTCATGGGCAAGATGTCATCTATGATTATGGTTCAGATAAGAACGATACCATTCGCTTTGTTGATGTGGCATCGACCGAAGTGCAATTCCGCAAAGATGGTCATCATTTGATTATTGAGGGGTACAATGAACAAGACAGCATTAAAATTAGCGACTTTTTCTACAGTGAAAATTATCAAATTGAGAAATTCCAATTCAGCGATAAAGTCGTTACTTTGCAAGAATATTTTGAAAACGGTTTGACTTTAACGCAAACAGCTGAGGATGATACCGTTCAAAGTTGGAGTGGTAAAACCATTCTGCTTGGTGGTGCTGGCAACGATAAATTAAGCACATATGACAAAGATGATGTGTTAGATGGCGGTGCTGGTAATGATATTTTGAGTGCAGGAGATGGCAACGATACCTTAATCGGCGGTATTGGTAATGACACTTTAAATGGCAGCTATGGCAACGATACTTATGTGTTTGCCAAAGGTCATGGGCAAGATGTCATCTATGATTATGGTTCAGATAAGAACGATACCATTCGCTTTGTTGATGTGACATCGACCGAAGTGCAATTCCTCAAAGATGGTAATCATTTGATTATTGAGGGGTATAATGAACAAGACAGCATTAAAATTAGCGACTTTTTCTACAGTGAAAATTATCAAATTGAGAAATTCCAATTCAGCGATAAAGTCGTTACTTTGCAAGAATATTTTGAAAACGGTTTGACTTTAACGCAAACAGCTGAGGATGATACCGTTCAAAGTTGGAGTGGTAAAACCATTCTGCTTGGTGGTGCTGGCAACGATAAATTAAGCACATATGACAAAGATGATGTGTTAGATGGCGGTGCTGGTAATGATATTTTGAGCGCAGGAGATGGCAACGATACCTTAATCGGTGGTATTGGTAATGATACTTTAAATGGCAGCTATGGCAACGATACTTATGTGTTTGCCAAAGGTCATGGGCAAGATGTCATCTATGATTATGGTTCAGATAAGAACGATACCATTCGCTTTGTTGATGTGACATCGACCGAAGTGCAATTCCGCAAAGATGGTAATCATTTGATTATTGAGGGGTACAATGAACAAGACAGCATTAAAATTAGCGACTTTTTCTACAGTGAAAATTATCAAATTGAAAACTTCCAGTTCAGCGATAAAACCATTACTTTGAAAGAATATTTTGAAAATGGTCTGACTTTAACGCAAACTGCTGGCGATGATACTGTTCAAAGTTGGAGTGGTAAAACCATTCTGCTTGGTGGTGCTGGCAACGATAAATTAAGCACATATGACAAAGATGATGTGTTAGATGGTGGTGCTGGTAATGATATTTTGAGTGCAGGAGATGGCAACGATACCTTAATCGGTGGTATTGGTAATGACACTTTAAATGGCAGCTATGGCAACGATACTTATGTGTTTGCCAAAGGTCATGGGCAAGATGTCATCTATGATTATGGTTCAGATAAGAACGATACCATTCGCTTTGTTGATGTGACATCGACCGAAGTGCAATTCCGCAAAGATGGTAATCATTTGATTATTGAAGGCTACAATGAACAAGACAGCATTAAAATTAGCGACTTTTTCTACAGTGAAAATTATCAAATTGAGAAATTCCAATTCAGCGATAAAGTCGTTACTTTGCAAGAATATTTTGAAAACGGTTTGACTTTAACGCAAACAGCTGAGGATGATACCGTTCAAAGTTGGAGTGGTAAAACCATTCTGCTTGGTGGTGCTGGCAACGATAAATTAAGCACATATGACAAAGATGATGTGTTAGATGGCGGTGCTGGTAATGATATTTTGAGTGCAGGAGATGGCAACGATACCTTAATTGGTGGTATTGGCAATGATACTTTAAATGGCAGCTATGGCAACGATACTTATGTGTTTGCCAAAGGTCATGGGCAAGATGTCATCTATGATTATGGTTCAGATAAGAACGATACCATTCGCTTTGTTGATGTGGCATCGACCGAAGTGCAATTCCGCAAAGATGGTAATCATTTGATTATTGAGGGGTACAATGAACAAGACAGCATTAAAATTAGCGACTTTTTCTACAGTGAAAATTATCAAATTGAAAATTTCCAATTCAGCGATAAAACCGTTACCTTAAAAGATTACGGTAGTTATGGTTTAACATTGTCTGATGAGCATCAACAGGATAGTGTTTATACTCATGCAAATTATCGTTTGTCGGATTTTGTAGAGAATCTGTCGTTGCTTGGTAATGCTGTTTCAGGTGAGGGAAATGCGCTAAATAATATTATTCGAGGTAATGATTTGAATAATGTATTAAAGGGTGCAGCAGGTAATGACCGTTTGGACGGTGGGCGTGGTAGTGATACTTTAACAGGCGGTGATGATGCAGATACTTTTGTATTTAGCTCCTTGCTGGACGGTACAGTAGACACAATTACGGATTTCACGCTGTCACAAGACAAAATTGAATTGGCTGTGAAGGCGTTTTCGGGTTTGACTGCCGATAATCTTGCGGAGCGCGTGAAATATGATGTGGCTTCAGGTAGTTTGTCCTATGACCCAGATGGAGAGGGGAAAGAAGATGCCATTCATTTTGCCACTTTGCAAAATAAACCCCATCTGACGATTGACGAAAACCACTTTATCTTGGTGTAAAACGGTATTTCAGGCAGCCTTTAAAAAGGCTGCCTGAAAAATCATGTTAAATCAAAATTGATGAAAAAATTCAAATAATCACAATATCATATTGTTCTGGCGAATAATGCCCATCTGTTTCCAGCATAATTGGTTTGCCAATAAAATCAATCAGCAATGCCAATGATTGTGATTCTTCGTCCAAAAATAAATCAATGACTTGTGGTGAGGCAATAATCCGAAATTGTTTCACGTCAAAACGCCGACTTTCGCGCACAATTTCGCGTTGAATTTCATAACATACTGTTTGGGCGGTTTTCAGCCTGCCGCGCCCTTGGCAAACGGGACAGGGTTCGCACAGCACTTGGCTCAAACTTTCGCGCGTGCGTTTGCGTGTCAATTCCACCAAACCCAAGCTGGTAAAGCCGTTGAGCGTTACGCGGGTGCGGTCTAGGCTCAATGCTTTGGCAAATTCGTTGAGTACGGCTTCGCGGTGTTCGGGTAGGGTCATGTCAATGAAATCAATCAAAATCATGCCGCCCAAATTGCGTAAACGCAGTTCACGCGCGATGGCGTGGCAGGCTTCCAAATTGGTTTTGAAAATGGTCTCGTCAAAATTGCGTGAACCGACAAAGCCACCTGTGTTCACATCTATGGTGGTCATGGCTTCGGTGGCTTCAATAATCAGGTAGCTGCCAAAATTGAGATTGACGCGCGGTTGTAAGGCGCGGTTGATTTCGCCTTCTATGCCGTAGGTTTCAAATAGGGGGCGTTCGCCTTTAAACAGGTGGATTTTTTCGGCGGCATTTTGCACATATTGTTGGGCAAATTCGCTCATTTTTTCGTGATTGCGCTTGGAATCCACCAAAATTTGCACTGTGTTGTGATTGAACATATCGCGCAACACGCGCAAACTCAATGGCAAATCTTGATACAGCAGGGTTTCAGGCTGGCAGGTTTTGGCGCGTTGGCAAATGTTGTCCCACACACGCGTTAAATAATGAATGTCGGCTTGCAATTCGGCATCGGTGGCGGTTTCTGCGCTGGTGCGTATGATGTAGCCGTGGCAGGCGTTTTCAGGCAGCAGGGCGTTGAGTCGTTCGCGTAGGCTGTTGCGTTCTTCTTCATTTTCAATGCGTTGTGATATGCCGATGTGTTCATCTTGTGGCAAATGCACCAAAAAACGCCCCGCCAGCGAAATTTGCGTAGAAAGCCGTGCGCCTTTGCTGTTGATGGGGTCTTTAATCACTTGCACCAGCAGGGTTTGCCCTTCAAACAGCATGTGTTCAATGCGTTGGGTTTCATCGGGTTTTTGTTTTTGCTCCAAAATGTCCACGATGTGCAAAAAGGCGGCGCGTTCCAAGCCTATGTCCACAAACGCACTTTGCATACCTGGTAACACGCGGCGCACCACGCCCAAATAAATGTTGCCCACCAAGCCGTGTCCCGAATTGCGTTCAATGTGCAGTTCGCAGATTTCGTTTTCTTCCAACAGGGCAACGCGGGTTTCTTGGGGTGTGATGTTCACCAATACGGTTTCGGGTGGGTGCAACACGTCTTTGGGTAGGGGAATGGTGTCAAAGGGCATAATCATGGTGTTGAAAATCAAATAAAAATGGGGTTTCAGGCAGCCTGAACAGGATTTTGCAGCAAATGCGGACTGTGCATCAAAGCACCCAAGCTGGTATCCACAAATGGCACGATAAGTTGAGTTAAATCAATGGATTCGGGGGTGGCAAGCCACAGTTTAATCATGCCCGTTACGGTGCTTTTTAAATAGATGTGTGCCAAATGAAGATTGACGTTTTCAGGCAGCGATTTTTGTTCCACACACATTTGTAAAGCCACCGCAATTTGCTGAAATAAACATTCATGGTATTTTTTGGACATGGCAATGATTTGTTCATTGTGTTGAATTTGTTCGCATTTATCGGTAATCACACTACAAAATTTTTGATGAGTGGGATTGTTTGCCAAAAACAAGAGCGTATCGCACAAATTATCGCGCAAATATTGCCACGCATTGGGGGCTTGTTGCACCGTTTCGGGGTTGAAACGCGACAAAATATCGTTGTAAAAATCTTCAAACATGGCGGCAAACAAATCTTCTTTGTTTTTAAAATGCCAATACAATGCACCGCGTGTTACGCCTGCTTCTTGGGCAATTTCTTGCAGCGTGGCGCGGGTAACACCTTGACGGTAAAACACTTCCAATGCAGCGTGCATTAGGTGTTGTCGGGTTTTGAGTGATTCAATTTTGGTTTTTCTCATGGTGGATTGGGCGTGTAATGGTTTGTGAAAATGGCAATTTGCAGATGTGAATTTGCGTAAAATTGGGCTTACAACATTCGCTGATGTATGTATAATACACGTTTTTTATGGCTTAAAAAACAGTTGGCTGCCTGAAAATCGTGTAAAAATGAATGTAAAGAAAATTCAGGCAGCCTATAATTGTAATTTTATTTCAATCAATACATCAGCTTAATCAGGAAGCAATATGAATATCAGCAAAAATGTTCAACCCACATGGCGTTTTGCCGCCTTGGCTTTGGCAAGTGCGCTGGCATTGGCGGCGTGTGGCAACAAAGTTGAAGAACAGAAAAAAGCCCAACAAGCCAAAATGGCAGAATTAACGCCAACCGTTCACGTTTTGACGGTTTATCCACAAAACGTGTTGTTGGAAAACAACCTGCCTGCACGCTTGGAAGCCACGCGCAGCGCAGACATCATTCCACAAGTGGGTGGCATTGTGCAACGCCGTTTGTTTCAAGAAGGCTCTTATGTTAAAGCAGGTCAGCCCCTGTATCAACTTGATGATGATACCTACACCGCCAATTTGGCAACCGCCAAAGCCAGCCTGTTGAGCGCAGAAGCCGCGCTTGCCAAAGCCGATGCCGATTTGGCGCGTTATCGCTCCTTGGTGCAAGCCGATGCAATCAGCAAGCAAGAATGGGACGCAGCCGTTACCGCCAAGCGTTCTGCCGAGGCGCAAATTGAATCTGCCAAAGCCGCCATTCATGCCGCCAATGTGAACGTGAAACGCGCCCAAATTGTTGCGCCCATTTCGGGCTTTATTGGGCAATCGCTGGTAACAGAAGGTGCATTGGTGGCAGCAAACAGCACCAAAATGGCAAACATCACACAAAACGACCCCATGTATGTGAACATCACCCAATCGTCTGCCGATATGCTCAAATTGCGTAAGCAGTTGGCAACGGGCGAACGTGTGATGAACAGCCATGTTGATGTGAGCATTGTGTTGGAAGATGGTTCGGTGTATCCCGAAAAAGGACGTTTGTTGTTTTCTGATGCCACGGTGGACAAAACCACAGGTCAAGTTACCCTACGCGCTGCCATTCCCAATCCGCAACAGGTGTTGATGAGCGGCATGTATGTGCGCGTGAATTTGCCTTTGGCGGGCATTTTGGACGCATTTGCGGTGCCACAAAAAGCCTTAACACGCGGTAAAACCGATACGGTTATGGTGGTCAATGCCCAAGGTGGTGTTGAGCCGCGTACCGTGAAAGTGGGCGGTCAAAAAGGCGATGCGTGGATTGTTACCGAAGGCTTACAGGCAGGCGACCGTGTGGTGGTAGATGGTATGTCCATTGCAGGTATGTTGGGCGCGAAGAAATTTGATTTCAAAGAATGGCAGCCTGAACAATCTGCCAACCCCAATCCGCAAGAAGCCAGCCCCATGACAGGCTCTGTCCCACACGATGATGCTGCCGAACGCGCGTCCGAAGTCGCCGCGCCTGCCGCAAAAGATGTTCAGGCAGCCTCCGAAGCACAATAAGGATAGGTTATGGCAAAATTTTTCATTGAACGCCCCGTGTTTGCGTGGGTGATTTCCATATTCATCATTTTGGCGGGCGTGATTGCCATTCGCAATTTGCCCGTGTCGCAGTATCCATCGGTGGGTGCGCCCACCATCACATTAAGTGCCACCTACCCTGGTGCATCGGCACAAGTGATGGAAGACAGCGTGTTGGCAGTAATAGAACGCGCCATGAACGGCATTGAAGGCTTGGATTACATGTCCACCAATGCCGACTCCAACGGTGCAGGCAGCGTGTCTTTAACGTTTAAGTCTGGCACCAACGAAGACATGGCACAAATGAACGTGCAAAACAAATTGTCTGAAATCACCGCCACGCTGCCTGCAACGGTGCAACAATATGGCGTAACCGTGTCCAAATCGCGTTCCAATTTCTTGATGGTGATTATTTTGAAATCGGAACAAAAAACCTTGGAAGACATGGCAGACTACGCCCAACGCAACGTGATTCCCGAATTGCAACGCTTGGAAGGCGTGGGTGGCGTACGCATGTTTGCCGCACAACGTGCCATGCGCGTGTGGGTGGACCCCGTTAAACTGAAAAGCTACGATTTGTCTTTTGCCGATGTTTCGGCGGCGATTCAAGCGCAAAACGCGCAAATTTCCGCAGGCAGCTTGGGTTCATTGCCCGCCACCGAAGGTCAAACCATTACCGCCACCATTACCGCACAAGGGCAATTATCCACGCCCGAAGAGTTTGGCGAAGTGATGCTCAAAACCACCACAGGCGGCGCAAACGTTTATTTGAAAGACGTGGCACGCATTGAATTGGGTACGGAAAGCTATGCCGCCAGCACCCGATTAAACGGCACACCAGCCGTGGGCATGGCAGTCATGTTGTCCAATAGCGGCAACGCCACCGCCACCGCCAAATTGGTTCGCGCCAAAATGAAGAGCCTCCAAAGCTATTTCCCTGCCGATATGACTTGGGCAGCCCCCTACGACACCTCCAAATTTGTGGACATTTCCATCAATAAAGTGATTGCCACTTTGGTGGAAGCCATGGTGTTGGTATTTATTGTGATGTTCTTGTTTTTGCAAAATTTCCGCTACACGTTGATTCCAGCCATTGTGGTGCCGATTTCATTGTTGGGTGGTTTTGCAGGCATTTACTATTTGGGCATGTCCATCAACGTGCTGACCATGTTTGCCATGGTGTTGGTAATTGGTATTGTGGTGGACGATGCGATTGTGGTTGTGGAAAACGTGGAACGCATCATGGCAGAAGAGGGCTTGCCCCCCATGGCTGCCACCAAAAAAGCCATGAGCCAAATTTCAGGCGCGGTAATTGGTATTACGGCGGTGTTGATTTCGGTGTTCATTCCTTTGATGTTTTTCTCGGGCGCACAGGGCAAAATTTACACCCAATTTGCCGCAACCATGGCTTTGGCGATTGGTTTTTCGGCTTTCTTGGCTTTGACTTTAACGCCCGCTTTGTGTGCCACCATGTTGAAACCGATTAAACAGGGTCATCATGAGAAAAAAGGCTTTTTCGGTTGGTTCAACCGCAAATTTGACAAAACCAATCATCGCTACAAAGGTTGGGTAGAAAGCATTTTGCGCCGTTCAGGCAGCCTGATGATTACTTGGATTGCCCTAACCGCAGGCGCAGGCTATGTTTACACCACCTTGCCCACCTCATTTTTGCCCAGCGAAGATTCGGGCAACTTGTTTGTGATTGCCCAATTACCTGCTGGCGCAACCAAAGCGCGTACCGATGAAACGGTAGAGGCTTTGGAAAAAACCGCGCTTTCCTTCCCCGAAGTGAAAGACATCATTACCGTATCGGGTTTCAGCTTTGGCGGTAGCGCGCAAAATATGGCAATGGGCTTTGTGATTTTGAAAGATTGGGACGAACGCCTTGCCATGAGCAAGGAAATGGATTTGATTCCACGCTTGATTGCAGGCGATTTCATTCACGATGCGAACATTGTTGTGCAAAAATTGACAGGCGCATTATTAACAGGCTTTGCCAACGGTCAAAAGCTGCCTGAAAACCATTTAATCAAAGATGGTTTCACTGTGGCGGTCAATCCCCCAGCCATTATGGAATTGGGTACGGGCGGTTTGGAATTTTACGTTCAAGACCGCAACAATATGGGTCATGACGCGCTGCTGGCAAAACGCAATCAGTTGATGGGCGCGATGGCGCAGGCAGGCATTTTCACAGGCACGCGCCCCGATGGTTTGGAAGATGCCCCCCAACTGGTGTTGAACATTGACCGCGAAACCGCCGCCGCACAAGGCGTGAGTTTGGCAAGCATACGCAGCACTTTGGCAACCGCATTGGGTGGTTCGTATGTCAATGACTTCCCCAATAATGGTCGTTTGCAAAAAGTGATGGTGCAGGCTGAAAACACCGCCCGTATGCAAGACGAAGACGTGTTGAATTTGTCGGTGGTCAATAACAAAGGCGTTGCCATTCCGCTTTCCACTTTTGTGAGCAAAGAATGGAAAGTGGGCATGCAGCAAAGCATTCGTTTCAACGGCTATCCTGCCATGAAATTGAGTACCACCCCCACAGGCGTGTCTTCGGGTGAAGCGATGGCGCGTTTGCAAGCGATTATGAGCGAAATTGGCGAAGGCAATTACAGCATTGAATGGGCAGGTCAAGCGCGTGAAGAAGCCAAAGGTTCATCTGAAACCACTTTGGTGTATGCTTTGGCGTTGTTGGCGGTGTTTTTGGTGCTGGCAGCTTTGTATGAAAGCTGGGCGATTCCTTTGTCGGTGTTGTTGGTTGCGCCTTTGGGCTTTTTGGGCGTGGTGTTGGGTGTGTGGGCGCGTAATTTCTTCAACACGCGCTTGGGCATTCCGATTAGCTATGCCAACGACATTTACTTTGTGGTCGGCATGATTACCGTGGTCGGATTGAGCGCGAAAAACGCCATTTTGATTATTGAGTTTGCCAAAGACTTGCAAGAACAAGGCAAAACCGCCTTTCAGGCAGCCTTGGACGCGGCACACTTGCGTTTCCGCCCCATTTTGATGACTTCATTTGCCTTTATTTTGGGTGTGGTGCCATTGTATTTCTCGTCTGGCGCAAGCGCGGCGAGCCAACGCGCCATTGGCACAACCGTATTCTGGGGCATGACTTTGGGTACGCTGTTGTCGGTGTTTTTTGTGCCTGTGTTTTATGTGTTTATCCGCAAAATTTTTAAGG
The DNA here is from genome assembly GCF_014054525.1 of Alysiella filiformis. NCBI lineage: Bacteria > Pseudomonadati > Pseudomonadota > Betaproteobacteria > Neisseriales > Neisseriaceae > Alysiella > Alysiella filiformis. The sequence goes on along the minus strand of NZ_CP059564.1, from coordinate 2,157,989 downwards.
GCAAACACGAAACGCGCACCGCACGAGAAGCCGCCAGCGATGCAGGTTTAACCCACTAATCGTCAAAACATGGTTTGTTGGATTACGCGATTGGCAACCGACAAACCATGTTTATTGTGCCATTTCAGGCAGCCTGAAACCCCACCACACCAATTATTGAGGATAATTGAAAAAATGAACAGCACATTTAAACCCCTATTTACCGCCAGTTTATTGGCAATGACTTTGGCAGCGTGCAGCAATTTGGGCATCAAGCCACTCAAAGACTACGCCCCCGAATACGAACAACCCGTGGTAGAAATTCCCGAAACCTTCCGCTACGATTTGAGCGCGGAAGAAGGCGCAGGCATTCAGGCAGCATCATTGGGCTGGAAAGATTATTTTGCCGACCCCCGTTTGCACGCCCTGATTGATTTGGCTTTGCAAAACAACACCGACTTAAAAACCGCCGCCTTAAAAGTGGAAGAAGTCCGCACCCAATACCGCATTACAGAAAACAGCACCCTGCCCAATGTAAACGCATCAGCCAGCGCAGGGCGTTCGGGTGCAGCAAATGGCGCAGGCAACCGTTTCAGCACAGGATTAAGCACCAGCTACGAATTGGATTTGTGGGGCAAAGTCAAAAACACCAACGAATCGCTGTTGCAAGCCTATTTTGCCACAGGCGCAGCCAAAGACAGCGTTCATTTGACCCTGATAGACAGCATTGCCAAAGCCCATTTTCAAGAAATTTACGCCGAAGCCAGCATGAAATTGGCAGAGCGCACCTTGGCAAGCTACCAAGAAACTTATCGTTTGAGCAAATTGCGCCACCAAGCAGGCGTGATTTCCAACGTGGATTTGCTGGCACAACAAGCCCAAATTGAAAACGCCAAATCCAGCTACGCCAGCGCAACCCGTGCGCGAGAAATGGCGCGTAACGCATTGGAAGTGTTAATCAGCCAGCCTTTGCCCAAAAACCTGCCCAAACCTTTGGCTTTGGACAAACAATACAAAATCCGCAATTTGCCTGCTGGTTTGAGTTCACAAGTCATGCTCAATCGCCCCGACATTCGCAAAGCCGAATTTGACTTGAAACAAGCCAACGCCAACATTGGCATTGCGCGTGCGGCTTTGTATCCCAGTATCAGCTTAACAGGCAGCTTGGGTTTGGTTAATTCGCAGTTGTCCAATTTGTTTAAAAGCGAAAGCAAAAACTGGTCGGTGGGCGCAGGTGTAAACAATTTCTCCATTTTTGATTGGGGCAACAAAAAAGCCAATATTGAAGTGGAAAAATTGCAACAACAACAAGTGGCTTTGGCATACGAACGTGCCGTAGAAACCGCCTTTCAAGAAGTGTCGGACGCATTGGTCAGCCGTGCCGCTTTCAACAGCCAGTTGCAATCCAACCAAGCGCAACGTGCCGCGCAGAATGAGCGTTTGCGTTTAATCAATTTGCGCTACAAACACGGCATTGCCAGCTCATTGGATTTGCTGGACGCACAACGCAGCAGCTATCAAACCGAAAATGCGCTGTTGGCAACGCAATTAAATTTGTTGAACAACATGGCAGATTTGTACAAAGTCTTGGGCGGCGGTTTGAAACGCCACACCAGCGATGAACCACAAATCATGGAGCAAATCCAAACCGCACAAAAAACTTTGCTGGAAGCAGCCAAAGATGTGAAAGAAAAAGTGCAAGACAAAATCAGCAAAAAAGCGAAAAAAGCGGCTGAGTAAAATGAAAACAGGCTGAAAATTTTGCAAAATCCACTTGCAAACTGACACAGGGGCGGATTTCATGTCCGCCCCTTTTTCAATTTAACTTATTTGGCAAAAAATGCGTGGGTGTAAGCATTTACCCTGAGCTTGCTCCAGTTAGGAAATAATATCCTTGAATGAGCATCCAACCGCCACCCCATTGAATCCCAATTAAAATATCGTATAAATAACTTCCAAAGACAAATCTTTTCTTGCGTTTATCATAATAAAACTCATCTAATTTTAATAATTTAAACATACAAGAAGCTATACTAGAAAAAAATGGCACAATAAATAAATTACCTAAAAAAATATACTTCATTTCAAAAAACAACAAAGCCACTTTATAGTTTATAAAAATATAAATTAAACAAATCAAAATGGTGATGATTAATCCATAAATTTTTTTATTTAGCATGATTTATAAAAACCCCATATAAAATATAACAAGAAGAGCAAATGTAGGGTGGAGGGCTTGCACTCACGCGTTCTGTTTTTTCATTATATCATTGTTTTTCATGAAAATTCATTCTCAGGCTGAAACCTTTGCAAAACTCAGTTTATAGGGGCAAATTTCACATCTGCCTTGTTTAGACTTGCAGAAATTTTTATTTTTATCAATAACGTGAACTCGGGATAAATCACTGTCAATTTGCCAACAAACCTGCTCTCTCTCCCTATGGGAAAGCGTTGGAGAGAGGGCTTGTTGAGCAGCATACCCTCTCCCCAGCCCTCTCCCACAGGGAGAGGGCGCAAAGTGACTTAAATTGATTAATCACTTTTATCCCGAAATCGCGTTATCAATAAAAAGCAAGCGTACTCAAATCACAATTTGTGGCACATATCGCCCAGCGCGAAACCTTGCCAATCCACGTCCACATCTTTGCCAAAGGCGATGACTTTAAACAATTCGCCCATTTCATGTTGCGCTGTCAAAAGCTGTACCGCGTGGGCTGCCTGAACGTAATCTGCTGAATTGGTTTGCGGAAATTGTTGCGCCAAATTGTCCAAAATCCCCAAATTAAACAAAAAATGCGCCTGTGTGGTGTAGCCGATTAAATCCAAACCCGATGAAACGCCTGCTTCGGCAAGGTCGCTGAAATTGACGTGTGCCGTCAAATCGGTCAAGCCCAGCCGAAAAAAGGGGTTGTGGACGCTGCGGTGTTTGTGGTGTCCGATGAGTGTGCCTTCGTTGCGTTGTGGGTGGTAATATTGTGCTGAATCAAAGCCATAGTCCAGCCAAATCATTGCGCCGCGTTGCAATTTTTCAGCCAGCGTTTTGATGAAGGCGTGTTGTGTGGGGTGCAATTCGCTGGTGTAGGGCAGGGTAGGGGGGAAATATTGTGTGGCTGCCTGAAACAGGTTTTCATCATCTAATTTTTTGTATTTTAAAATAAAATCATCATTTTCCATTGCCACAAAAGCGCGTTCCCATTCGCCTTTTTCGTTTTGGCGGATTTTTTCTATGGGCATGGCGTCCAGCACTTCGTTGCCCAAAATCACGCCATCAAAATGTGTGGGTAGGGTGTTGAGCCAAATCACTTTTTCGGCAAATTGGGGGGCGTGTTGGGCGATGTGTTCGCGTTGGCGTTGTGCTAAATTTTCTGATAATTCAATGATGTAATAATTTTTCAGGCTGCCTGAAAGGGCGTGTAGCAAATCCGCCGCCAATGCGCCTGTGCCTGCGCCAAATTCGTACACATTGCCTGCGGTTTGTGGCAAAAGTGGGGCAATTTGCCGCGCCAAAGTTTGGGCAAAAAGCGGTGTGAGCGTGGGCGCGGTAATGAAATCGCCAGCCGTGCCAATTTTGTGTGCGCCGCCCGAGTAGTAACCGCATTGCGGTGCGTACAAAGCCAGTTGCATAAAATGCGAAAATGTGATTTCGCCATTGTGGGCAGCGATTTCACGCTTGATGTGTTGCACTATGGCGTGATTTTGCGCGATTTCATCGTGGGATAATGGGGGAAAGATGGGGTCTTGCATGGTTAAATTTTGTAAAAAATGAAAAAGTGTTGTCATATTAACACGCTTTACTTGACTTGGGGGAAAAATGGATTGCCCTTGTTTTATTTGGGGATTTTGATGTGGGATAAAAAATGTGGGTGCTTGAAATGCGTTTTGCCGATTTTCAGGGCAGCCTGAATGCGATTTTTTTGTTTAAATCAGAAAGGTTTAAAGCGATTGGTCGGTTTGCCGAAGGGCGGATTTTTGGTTATAGTTCAGGTTTTTGATGAGCTGCCTTGTGCGGCTTTCGTTTTTGTAAAATCTGAATTCGCTCCCCTGCTTGCGGGGGAAGGCAGGGGGCTATGGGCGAAACGCAAACTTTTGAACACATCACGGTTTTGTTGCACGAAACGGTGGACGCGCTCAACGTGCAAGCCGATGGCGTGTATGTGGACGGCACGTTTGGGCGCGGTGGGCATTCGCGCTTGTTGCTGTCGCGTTTGGGCGAACGGGGCAGGCTGATTGTGTTTGACAAAGACCCACAAGCCATTGAAGTTGCTGAAAATTGGGCAAAAAACGACAGGCGCATCAGCGTGATACACAATGGTTTTGCCACTTTTCAGGCAGCCTTAAACGATTTGGGCGTGGGCAAAATTGACGGCGCATTGTTTGATTTGGGCATTTCATCGCCGCAAATTGACGATGCTTCACGCGGATTCAGTTTCCGTTTTGACGCGCCACTGGATATGCGCATGGACACCACACGCGGACAATCCGCCGCCCAATGGCTTGCCCAAGCCGATGAACAGGAAATACACGAGGTAATCAAAAATTATGGTGAAGAGCGGTTTAGTCGCCAAATCGCGCGCGCCATTGTGGCGCAACGTGGCGAAAGTCCCATTGATACAACCCGCCAGTTGGCGCAGATTGCGGCGCAATGCGTCCGTACTCGCGAGCGCGGGCAAGACCCAGCCACGCGCACGTTTCAAGCCATTCGCATCTACATTAACCGCGAGCTTGACGAAATTGAACAAACGCTCCCCCAAGTTACCGCGCGGCTCAAAACGGGGGGCAGGTTGGCGGTCATCGCATTCCATTCGTTGGAAGACCGCATTGTAAAACAGTTTATTCGTACGCATTCCACCCATGCGCCTTTGCCAAAATGGGCTGCCGTGCGCGACAGCGATTTGCCACAACCGCCCTTGTTGGCAATCGGCAAAGCCATCAAACCCAGCCATGCCGAAATTGAACGCAATCCACGCGCCCGTTCTGCCGTGTTGCGGGTGGCAGAGCGAACAGGTGGCGATTTTCAGGCAGCCTGAATCATCAATTCAAGATAAAAAAAGGAAAACGCAGATGAACTCATCTGAAATCATGCAAACCGCCAAAAAAGTGCAGCAACAATTCAGGCTGCCTGAAAACGTGAAACCCTACGCCACCAAGCTCAATTTGATTTTGTTGTCGCTGGTGTTGTGGTCGGCATATCATGTGGTGGATTTGAACAACAGCATTAAACGCGAAACCCACGCCTATGGCAAAGCACAAGAAGAAGAAATCCGTTTGAATCAAGACTTTGCCGAATTGCAATATGAGCACAGTCAAGCCGTTGATGCCAAATTGGTCGGCACCGCCGCCAAAGAAATGAATATGCGCGAACCAAGTGAGCAAGAAACGGTTATTTTACGTTTACAATAAAAATCATCATGCTAATCAATACCGAACACGAAACCCACAAGCCCGAAATGGCAAGCAAAAAATCCGCCAAACCCCAAGCCGTAAACAGCAATGGTCGCTTGTTTACGGTGTTGGGGGCTTTGACCGCAGGTTTTGCGGTGTTGATTGGATACAGTTTTTTTGTTCACATCAATCACAGACAAGAAATCAGCAAATCAGGCAGCGACCGCACCGTTCGCAGCATCAAAGAACCCGCCTTGCGCGGCATGATTACCGACCGCAATGGCACGGTTTTGGCGGTCAGCCGCCATTTGCGGATTCCCACCTTCAATCCCAAAGCGATTTACGAGCCAAAACGCAAAGGCGACAATGTGAATTGGCAAACCATTTCCGATGAACAATTTGCCAAACTTGCCGAAATTTTAAAGCTGCCTGAAAGCGAAGTCCGCGCCAAAATGCAGGACACCAACAGCAAATATTGGAACACCAAAGCCGCTTTGTCGTTGAGCGAAGCCGATGCGCTTAAAGCCTTGAAAATCCCCAGTTTGCGTTTTGAAGAGCAAAGTGAACGCGCTTATCCAACAGGCAGCCTGTTTTCGCATATTGTTGGTTTCTCCAACAGCAAAGGCGTGGGCTTGGAAGGCATAGAACGCACCCAAAACGACATTTTGAGCGGCGAAGATGGCAAACAAATCGTCTTGCGCGACCGCTATGGCAATATTGTGGAGTTGTTGGATTCGCCTGAAAACACGCCTGCCAAAGTGGGCAAAACCTTGGTGCTTTCGGTGGACCAAGAAATTCAGCGTTTGGCGCGACAAGAATTGCAATCGGCAATCCGCCATTTCAACGCCAAAGCAGGCGGTGTGGTGGTGCTGGACGCGCAAACGGGCGAGATTTTGGCAATGGTCAGCCTGCCTGATTACGATGCGAATTTTTACAGCGAATACCCCGATGAAAGTTTTCGCAATTTTGCCGTTGCCGTTGCCATGGAACCGGGGTCAAGCATGAAACCTTTTGTGGTGGCAAAAGCGATTGACGATGGCAAAATCGGACGCTACACCCCATTTGACACGCGCCCCTTTACCATTGGGCGCAAAACCATTCAAGACACGCATTTGTATCCCAGTTTAAGCACCGAAGGCATTTTGCAAAAATCGTCCAACGTTGGCACGAGCAAAATTGCTGCGATGTACAGCAACCAAGCCTTATACGATTTTTATTCATCGGTTGGCATAGGCAAAAAAACCAATTCGGGCGTGAGTGGCGAACAAAGCACACCGCTCAAACCCGCTAACCGTTGGGGGGCTTTGGACAAAGCCGTGATGTCGTATGGCTATGCTTTAACTGCCAATTTATTGCAAATGGCGCAGGGTTACACCATTTTTACCACCAATGGTCGTTTGCTGCCTGCCACCATTTTCAAGCAAGAGCAAGCCCCACAAGGCACACCTGTGATTAAACCCGAAACGGCAAAATTGATGCGCGACATGATGGTTAGTGTAACGCGCAAAGGCGGTACGGGTACAGATGGCGCGATTGAAGGCTACGATGTTGCCGCGAAAACAGGTACGGCAAAAAAAGTGGTGGCAGGTGGTTATGAAGACCGCTATCGTGCCAGCTTTATCGGTTTCGCGCCCGCACACCGCCCACGCCTGATTGTGGCGGTAACGATAGACGAACCACGCGGCAAAGGCTATTATGGTGGCGTGGTGGCAGGACCTGTGTTTCGTGGTGTGATGGGTGGCGGCTTAAAAATTTTGGGCGTGAAACCCACTTATCAAGTTGCCAGCGAAGCCGCCAACACAGCAGGTGGCACGAAAAAAGCACAGTAATTTTTTCGGAAAATGGGTTTTCAGGCTGCCTGAAAGCCCATTTTTTTGAGATTGTGAAAATAAGGACATATCATGAATTGGATTGATGAAATTCAACAGACCAAGTCGCAATATGAATGGGCGATTTTGCAAGAACACGCGCCATTTGGCACATGGGCTTGGTTGAGCAATCGTACGCTGGTGTTTACATGGTTTCAAATACCAAATTATCTGTGTTTAATCATATTAATCATGATGTTATACACGTCGCCAATACTTTCGCTGATATTATTTTGTTGGTGGCTGTATGCGGCATTGCGTGAACAAAACAGTCAAATTGTATGGAATAGCGACACCAAACAATGCACCATTTTTCATAAAAATGAAAGCCAAATCATTGATTTAGACCAAACGTGCAGCCTGAATGTTCACATTAGCCAAGACCCCATATTAAATCGCCGCGCAGTAGTTAATTTTTTACTTTATTATCAGTATGATAAGCAAGTTGCGATATTGCGTTATCGCACGAAAAATGATGATGAAATTGCCATATTGAAAAAATGGGCGCAAGATTTATGCCAACAAAGTGGTATCAAATTCAGCATAGAAAACCACATTGAACAAGGATAATTCGCTTTTCAGGCAGCCTGAAACCTTTGCAAAACTCTGTTTGTAGGGGCAGATTTCATATCTGCCCTGTTTAGAATTGCAGAAATTTTTATTTTTATCAATAACGTGAACTCGGGATAAGTCACTGTCAATTTGCCAACAAACCTGCCCTCTCTCCCTATGGGAGAGAGTTGGAGAGAGGGTTTGTTGAGCAGCATACCCTCTCCCCAGCCCTCTCCCACAGGGAGAGGGCGCAAAGTGACTTAAATTGATTAATCACTTTTATCCCGAAATCGCGTTATCAATAAATTGAAAAAAGGGCAGATATGAAATCTGCCCCTACGAATTGAGTTTGGCAAAAGTTTCAGCCTGAAATGTGTTTTAAGCACAAAGCGTTTTTGCGTTAAGGCGCAGGTATTTTGGCGGCACAGGCTTACGGCAATCTTTCAGGCAGCCTGAAAGCGTATTTTTAAGGTTGAAATAATATGAAAATCGTCATTGCTCCCGATTCATTCAAAGAAAGTTTAAGCGCATTGGCTGTTGCCGATGCGATTGAAACAGGCTTGCGGCGCGTGTTACCCGATGCCCACATTGTCAAAATCCCGATGGCAGACGGGGGCGAAGGCACGGTTCAATCGCTGATTGACGCAACGCAAGGCACATTGCACACAACCGAAGTATCCGACCCTTTGGGCAAGCGTGTGGCAGCGTTTTTTGGCGTGTCGGGCGACCAACACACCGCGATTGTGGAAATGGCAGCCGCTTCGGGTTTGCATTGGGTGGATTTAGATAAACGCAATCCATTGAAAACCAGCAGTTATGGCACAGGCGAATTGATACAAGCCGCACTCAATTTGGGTGTGAAACACATCATCTTGGGCATAGGCGGCAGCGCAACCAATGATGGTGGCGCAGGTATGTTGCAAGCGCTTGGCGCACAATTTTTCAATTATCACAATCAGTTAATTACAGAAAAAATCTCGGGTGGCATTTTAGACCAAATTGCGCGTGTGGATTTTTCCATTATCCATCAAAAATTTAAAGGTATTTCAGTAGAAGTGGCTTGTGATGTGAACAACCCTTTATGTGGTGAACGCGGTGCTTCCGCCATTTTCGCACCACAAAAAGGCGCAACGCCCAACATGGTCGCCATTTTGGATAAAAATTTGCAACACTATGCCCACATCATTCAACAAAATTTAAATACAGACATCGCCACGCCAGCAGGTTCAGGTGCGGCGGGCGGTATGGGGGGCGGTTTGCTGACTTTGCCCCATGTGCAACTGAAATCGGGCGTGCAAATCGTGCTGGACACCGTGTGTTTAGCCGAACACATTGCCGATGCCGATTTCGTGATAACAGGCGAAGGACGCATGGACGCACAATCCATCGCAGGCAAAACCCCGATTGGCGTGGCGCGTACCGCCAAACAATTTGGCAAACCCGTGATTGCGATTGTGGGCAGTTTGCGCACCGATTATGAAGTTGTGTATCAACATGGCATAGACGCGGTGTTTCCGATTATCCGCCAACTGGACACGCTGCCTGAAACGCTCGCCAATGCGCGTGAAAACCTGATTTCTACCGCGCAAAATGTGGCAAAATTGATGACATTGGCGTGAATTTTTGATGTAGAGCAGGTGCGGGTACTAGGGGCTAATGACAATTCGTTTCGCGATTGTTTTTTCATCAAAATCGCCAACTTCTGCGTCAAAAATACTCGCCAATGGGTGGCATTGACTCGCATTTTTTCCTTGAATTTGACGATTTTGCCTGAAAAACCAACTTCGCGCCCAAATTGTCATTAGCCCCTAACCAAAAAAACATCAATTATTTTAATATGGTGGATAAAATACCCCACACAATGATTCAATACATGAAGGAGCAAAAAAATGGTCAGCGTATCGGCTTTGGGTGCGATTGTCGCTTTGGTGGTGGCAATCGGTTTGATTTTACGCAAAACACCACCTGTTTACGGCATGATTGTGGGTGCATTGCTGGGCGGATTGGTTGGCGGTGCGGATTTGGTACAAACCGTCTCGCTGATGATTAAAGGCGCACAGGGCATTACAACGGCGGTCATGCGGATTTTGGCGGCTGGTGTGTTGGCAGGTGTGTTGATTGAGTCGGGTGCAGCAAACACCATTGCCGAAACCATCGTCAAAAAACTGGGCGAAGCGCGCGCGCTACTGGCATTGGCAATCGCCACAATGGTTTTGACCATGGTGGGCGTGTTCATTGATGTGGCGGTGATTACCGTTTCGCCGATTGCTTTGGCTTTGGCAAAACGCGCCAATTTATCCAAAGCAGCGATTTTGTTGGCGATGATAGGCGGTGGCAAAGCAGGCAATTTGATGTCGCCCAACCCCAATGCGATTGCGGCTGCGGACGCATTTCAAGTGCCACTTACGTCTGTGATGTTGGCTGGTGTGATTCCTGCGGTGTTTGGTTTGACGCTGACGTATTTTTTGGCGAAGCGTTTGCGTTCGGGTGGCTTGATTGACAACAGCGAAGTGGTGGCACACGACACACAGAATTTGCCATCTTTTTGGGCGGCGATGTCTGCACCTTTAACGGCAATCGCTTTACTGGCATTGCGTCCGATGGCAAACATGACAATAGACCCTTTAATCGCCTTACCTGTGGGCGGATTGGTGGGCGCATTGTTGATGGGGCGATTGGCACACATCAATCAATACGCGGTTTCAGGTTTAAACAAAATGGCTTCGGTGGCGATTATGTTGTTGGGAACGGGGGCTTTGGCAGGCATTATCGCCAATTCGCAACTGAAAGACGTGCTGATTAACGCACTGACGGCTTCGGGTTTACCAGCGTATTTGCTTGCACCTGTGTCTGGGATACTGATGTCTTTGGCGACCGCTTCCACAACAGCAGGGACGGCAGTTGCATCCAGCGTGTTCAGCAGTACATTACTGGAATTGGGCGTAAGCAGTTTGGCGGCAGCAGCGATGATACACGCAGGCGCAACGGTTGCCGACCACATGCCGCACGGTTCGTTTTTCCATGCCACAGGCGGCAGCGTGAACATGGACATGAAAGCGCGTTTGAAGTTAATTCCCTACGAAAGCGCGATTGGCTTAATCATGACGGTGGTCTCCACGCTGATTTATGGCGTATTCAGATGATGTGCTACTTTGACCGTTGTACCAATGCTTTGGGGTACAGTCAAAATTGCCTTGCCCACGTTTTGATATTGAATTGAAATGAAACCCCAAATTTTCGTGATGAAAATTTGGGGTTTAGTGTATTTTTTTGAATGAGTAAACCTTTTCGCTATTTTTACGTTTAAAATAATGTGTATTGAACATGAGTTTAACCATTTGCTACAAAGGACAAATCCCAAATGTACAGCCAAATCGCAGCCCCAAATTCCCTAAAATTACCCGAATTAAAACATCACGTTAGCCAAAGCGAAAAACTCACGTCCGACAGCCGTCAAATTCAACAAGGCGATGTGTTTGTTGCGTGTCAAGGCGAATACGCGGACGGCAGAAATTACATTCAAGCCGCGATTAACAATGGAGCGAAATTTGTGTATTGGGACGCAGATGGCGATTTTGTTTGGCAAAATCAATGGGCTATTCCCAATCAGCCGATTGCCGATTTGCGCCAATGCGCAGGCATTTTGGCGGCACAGGCTTACGGTAATCTTTCAGGCAGCCTGAATATTGTGGGCGTAACAGGGACAAATGGCAAAACGTCCATCACGCAATGGCTTGCCCAAGCGATTGATATTTTGGAACAAAATAACCCCCTCTCCCAGTGGGAGAGGGCAGGGGAGAGGGTAAATCAAAAATCCTGCGCGATTATCGGCACGGTGGGCAACGGTTTTTTTGGCGAATTGCAAGAAACCAGCCACACCACGCCCGACCCCGTTTCCGTGCAAACTTTATTGCGTCAATTCAAACACTTGGGCGCGAAACACATTGCCATGGAAGTGTCCAGTCATGGCTTGCACCAATTCCGCGTGAATGGCGTGCCGTTCCGCACAGCCGTGTTCACCAATTTAACGCGTGACCACTTGGATTACCACAGCGACATGGACGATTATGGCGCAACCAAAGCGCGATTGTTCCATTGGCAAGGTTTGGAAAATGCCATTATTAATCAAGATGATGAATTTGGCGCGAAACTGATTGCCGAATTGCGTGAAAAATATCCCCATTTAAAAACAATATCTTATGGTTTTGATGAAAACGCGGACATTCACATCAGCGGATTTGTTGCCGATACACGCGGTATGCGATTGACTTTAAAAACGATTTGGGGCGATGGCGAAGTGGAAACGCGCTTATTGGGGCGTTTTAACGCGCAAAATTTTGCCGCTTGCGTGGGCGTGTTGTGCGCGAATGGTTGGGATTTGCAGGCTGCCTTAAACGCTTTGAGCCAAATCCGCCCTGCCACAGGTCGCATGGATTGCATCATCAATGAAAACAAACCCTTAATTGTCGTGGACTACGCCCACACGCCAGACGCGCTGGAAAAAGCCTTGACCACTTTGCGTGAAATTCAGCAGCCTGAAAGCCGTTTGTGGTGCGTGTTTGGCTGTGGCGGCAACCGAGACCGTGGCAAACGTCCTTTGATGGGGGCGGTGGCAAGCCAGTTCAGCGATTGCCCTGTTGTTACCAGCGACAATCCGCGCATGGAAGACCCACAAGCGATTTTGGACGACATTTTGCCAGCCGTACCCAATGCGGTGTTGGTGCAGGTGGACAGAAAATTGGCGATTGAACAAGCCATCGCGCAAGCAAATCCGCAAGACATTGTTTTGATTGCAGGAAAAGGGCATGAAACCTATCAGGATATTCAGGGCGTGAAAACGCATTTTTCGGATTTTGAAGTGGCGGAAGAGGCGTTGAGCAAACGCGTTTAATTTTTGGGATAAATAAGGAACTTGCAATATGAGTCATAAAGTATTTTTTAATAGTAAGAAAAATAAGAATGAGGATATTATCAATATTTTGATTACTAATTTAAATAGAAGATACAAATATGAATTGCATATTGCAAGTTGTTACCTATCTAATGATTTGGAACAAGTATTTAAATTTATTTTAAATTTAAATCAGCATTTTAAGTTAGATAGAGTAATTTTTTATATTGATGCTCGCCAAGTGGTTAAATCAGGTATTGAAAACATCAATAAATATTTAGTTAAAAAAATCAATGAAAAGTTATCTCTTGATGTGGCATTTAATGTTGTTGATGATAATGTTTTATTTCATACAAAAGCATTGATTTTAAAAAATGAACATCAGGGTATTTTATTGATTGGTTCAAGTAATTTCTCTGATTTAGGTTTATTTTCTCAACAGGGTAATTATGAAAGTTTAATTTTTACAACAGAAAATGATGATATTGATGATTTTTTATCAACTTTGCCAAGAAATAAATTCAGAACGTTGGAACATTTTTCTGAATTTAAAAGCGCTGATAACCTGACATTTCAATATGCAATATTACAACAAGGTAGATTTGTTCATAAATGGCAACAAACAATAAATCAATATTTTGCTGTTAAATATGATTTAACAGAAGATGGTCGGGTACAAATTTCATCAAATGAATTGAAAGAATTGGGATTTGATACTGATGTTGCTAGTATTAGTAGACAATTTTTTAAATTTGATGAAGGTAGTCATGAAATAAATAATGAATATAATAGATTACGAAGTAAGGGAATTGAAACTTATTTGGGTCATTGGATACCGATTTCACTTATTCCTAAAATAGATAATAAAAAGTTTGAGTATTTTTTATGTGATTTGGAAAGTTTATTCCATAATCAAATAATTCATCATAGGGAAGAAATGGATAAAGTTTTTCATACTTTATTATATAAGAATTTTATTTCTCATTATTCTCAACCGCCTGAAGAAATTTTATTAGATAAGTTTGCTAAATTATAGTGGATTCAATTTAAATCAGGACAAGGCGACAGCGACCGCCGTGTACACCCAGTACATAAGGGAGCTGACAACGCTGTACTGGTTTAAATTGAATTCACTATAAAAGAAAATCATACTAAATTATTAAAATTTATGTATAAGTTTGAGTTTTTTGAATTGCCTTATGATTTTTCACAAAAAGATGAAATTACTAAATTATATGAATATTTGCATTCTGCTTGTGTTAATAGGGGTAAGAAAAATCAAGCAAGTGATAGGTTTTTACATTCAGTAGAAAAATTGAATCCTATGTTGATTAATCATATAGATAACAGTGAAATGTAAATTTCAGGCAGCCTGAAAATAAAAAACAAAGGAAAATCAAATGAGCAGAAGCAAACGAAAAAATCCCATTATGGGACACACAAGCTGCCGCAGCGAAAAACAAGACAAAAAACTTTGGCACAAATGCTGGCGTTCAAAGCAAAAAATGGCTTTGCGCTCGCCGCATTTATTGGATTTGGAAGCGATTTCGCCCATTTTAGAACGTGAAATCAGCGATGTTTGGGCGATGGGGAAAGATGGAAAACAGTATTTTGCATTCTATTGGCAACATCACTTGGCGGAACGATTGGCAGCAGAATACGCCAAAAATCAGCGTGAAAAAATCAATTTAAAACAACGCTATTTACATCAATTTATGGCGAAATAAGTTTTTCAGGCTGCCTGAAAGTCAAAATCATGAAAAAATCGCGTATTTTTCTCACCACTTTAATAATTGATTTATTGAGATTTGTATTGAAATTGGCGTTTTGGCTTTTGCTGCTAAAAGGCTTGATTGTGTGGCAATCGCATTTATCCACCATTCATTATCAACGTGGCGATGTGCTTGATGAGCGGTTTCGCGTTTTGGCGGTGATGGAGCAGGGCAAAATATATCCTGTCAAATTAACGCAATTTGATTACAAAAGCGAAAAAATGTCGTGCTATGTGAGTTCTATTAAAGAAACCGATGATTTGTTGCGCGATATTGTGGAAATTTTGAAAAAACAAGGACAAAGCTACTCGCTGGTGTATTTTTCCGACCATGGACTCAAACACACAGGCATGGGCGATGCCCTTACGCTGATACACGGTGGCGACACTTATCAAAGTTTTGAAGTGCCATTGGTCAAAATTTCATCGGACGACACCGAACACAAAATCATTCAAACCCAACGCAGTGCTTTTAATTTCCTGAAAGGTTTTGGACAATGGACGGGCATTCACGCACAAGAATTGCCACAAAATGGCTATGATTTTTGGGGCAGTCAAGCCGATGTGCCAGAAAAAGGCAATAATCTACAACAGGTTAATGCCATGCCGCGCGATTCAATTCAATAATGGCTTATTCATGAACAAGGGGATGGGTTTTTCAGGCAGCCTGAAAAAAAGAATGCCCTTGTTTTTTGCTTGATTTTTCATTAAACTAAATCCATTTAGTCTAATCTAAACTTGTGGAGCAAAATCATGTCGCAAACCCCATTTGTCAGCCCCCCGCCCGAAATCATCAACATTCACGAAGCCAAAACCCATTTATCGCGGATTGTGGAAGAAGTCAAAACCTACGGCAAACCCGTGATTATTGCCAAAGCAGGCAAACCGCAGGTGCAGATTGTGCCGATTGAAGTTGCGCCTGACACACCGTCTTTATTTGGTTTTATGCAATCGGACGAGATGGCAAAATTATCACAACTCATTGATGAATTTGATGAAAAAAATCCCCATTTGATTGAGCAACTGTTTGCAGGGGAATACGATGAAACAGAATAAATATCTGCTGGATACCCATGTTTTGCTGTGGTTGGCGGACAATCGCAAGGAAAAATTTTCGTCTGAAATCATTGCTGTATTGGAAAATCGCCAACAAAATCAGTTTTTTGTCAGCGCGGTAAGCATTTGGGAAATCACACTCAAAGCTGCTTTGAACAAACCTGATTTCCCCTACCAAGCCGAAGAAATGCTGAAAAATATGCAAAAAGTGGGCATTCATTTATTGGATATTCATATTAATCATATTCTTATGCTCAATCATGTGCCACTTATCCACAAAGACCCGTTTGACCGCTTACTGATTGCCCAAGCACACAGCGAAAAATTGAATTTACTCACAGCAGATACAGCAATTTTACAATATCCATCTGATTTGATTGTGGATATTCGTCCGTAAATATTTTCAGGCAGCCTGAAATCTCAATTTTTTATTTTAAGGAATTAAAAAATGTCTAATAAAATTAAAACCAGCTTCAATATTGTAGAAGAAAAATCCGCACGTTTGGCAGTATTGATTGATGCGGATAATGCTTCTGCCAAAGATGTCAAAGCCATTTTGGAAGAAGTTGCAAAATTTGGCGAAGCGACTGTTAAACGTATTTATGGCAATTTTGTTTCTGCTAATGGTCAATGGAAACAAGTTATTAATGAATTAGCAATTAAACCCATGCAACAATTTGCTTTTACCACAGGTAAAAATGCGACTGATGGTTTCATGATTATTGATGCAATGGATTTACTTTATACAAACCGTTTTGATGGATTTTGTATTGTATCCAGCGATAGCGATTTTACGGCATTAGCAATTCGTTTAAAAGAACACGGAACTTCTGTTTATGGCTTTGGTAAAAAACAAACACCAGCAGCTTTTAGAAATGCGTGTAGTCAGTTTATTTATGTGGAAAATTTGGTTACAGAAACAGAAGAGTGTGTTATTCAAGAAAATACATTAACTGATAAAACCCAAATTAATCAATCTAATGAGAATAAATTAAAAAATAATGCAACTAATAAAAATACTGAATTAGAAGTAATCCAATTACCATTAGATACTTTACGAAAAGTATTTGAAAACTTTGATGATGAATGGGTAGGAATTAGTGCTTTTGGTGCAACATGGAAACGTTTACAAGTAGATATTGACCCACGAACCTATGGTTGTTCTAAATTCACAACACTAATCAAAAAATATCCTGAAGTATTTGATTATGAAATGAGAAAAGTAGCGGATGGGGAACAAGAACATATGTATGTCAAATTAAAAATCTGATTTTTAGGCTACCTGAAACCCATTTCCCATTATTTCAATCTATTTTTAATTAAAGTCAAATTATGAAAACCCTAACCCTTTCTTTCATTTGCCAAACCTTAAACTTGGCACAACCCACTGAAAACCTTGAATTTCAGCGCGTGATTACCGACAGCCGCCAAGCCCAAGCTGGCGATTTGTTTGTCGCGCTGATTGGCGAGAACCACGATGCGCACGATTTTGTCCCCCAAGTTTTGGAAAAAGGCGCGTGGGCGTTGGTGTCGCGTGATGATTTGGCAAGCGTTTCAGGCTGCCTGAAAGTGGACAACACCTTGACCGCATTGCAAAAAATTGCCGCAAAATGGCGTGATGAAATCAATCCCTTTGTGTTTGGCATCACGGGTTCAAGCGGCAAAACCACCGTCAAAGAAATGCTGGCGACCATTTTGCGCCACCGTTTTGGCGAAAACGCGGTTTTGGCGACCGCAGGCAATTTCAACAACCACATCGGTTTACCACTTACCCTATTGAATTTACGCGAAAATCATCGTTATGCCGTGATTGAAATGGGCATGAACCATTTTGGCGAATTGGCGGAATTGACCCAAATCGCGCGTCCCAATATCGCTTTGGTAAACAATGCGATGCGGGCGCACATCGGTTGCGGATTTGATGGCGTGGACGACATTGCGCGTGCAAAAAGCGAAATTTATCAAGGATTAAGCCCTGAAAACGGCATGGCTGTGTTGCCAGCCGATGATGTGAATTTGCCGATTTTTCAGGCTGCCTGCACAAATTTGACACAAAAAACCTTTGGTTTGCAGCAAGGCGATGTTCACGCCCAAAATATTGTTTTAAAAGCATTAAGCAGCGAATTTGATTTGGTTTATCAAAATGAAACGGTTCGCGTGGCGTTGCCTGTGGCGGGCAAACACAATATCAGCAATGCTTGCGCGGCAGCGAGTTTAGCGGTGTTGGCTGGCGTGAAATTAAGCGAAGTTGCCGCAGGTTTGGCGCATTTTGCGAACATTAAAGGACGTTTGCAGGCAAAACAGGGCAAGCGCAACAGCACGATTTTGGACGACACCTACAACGCCAACCCCGACAGCATGAAAGCCGCTTTGGACGTGTTGGCGCAGTTGCCCGCGCCGCGCGTGTTTGTGATGGGCGACATGGGCGAATTGGGCGAAGACGAAGCCCCCAAAATGCACGCAGAAATCGGCACTTATGCGCGTGAATTGGGGATTGAACAGGCGTATTTTGTGGGCGATTTTTGTGCTCATGCGGCAGAAGCGTTTGGCGGAAATGGGTTGTGGTTTGCCGATAAAGACCCGTTAATTCAAGTGCTTACTCATGATTTGCCTGAAAATGCGAGTGTGTTGATCAAAGGTTCGCGTTTTATGAAAATGGAAGAAGTGGTGGCGGAATTGCTTGCCTAAAAAAATGAAATTGTGAAATGCACACGAAAACATGGGGTGCGTATCATGCGCCAAATCAAATAGGGTGTTGGATACGCGCCTCATGTTTTTTGTTGTTTCAGGCTGCCTGAAAACCCAATCATTTGAAAATAAGGATAAATAATGAATAGAGAAGAATTAATGGATTTTTTTGAAAAGCACCGTTCCGTGCTGTATGGGGTTTGCCGATGTTGTTTGTGGGATTGGGTTGGCTGGCGCGGTTTTTGTTTGGTTGAGTGCGGCTGTTTTTTGTGCGAAAATGGCACAATGATTGATACTTCACTACATTTTTGAGGAGAACACCATGACCGTGATGACCAGCCGTGAATTTAACCAAAAGACCAGTCTCGCCCAAAAACACGCACAAACCGCACCTGTGATTATTACCAATCGCGGTAAGCCCATGTTTGTGTTGATGAAATACGATGATTATCAGCAAAGCAAACCGTTTCGCAGCGCGTTGGAAGCCTTAACACCTCCGCCAGAAATTGCCGCAGCATTGGCAGAAATTGAATTTGAATTGCAGCCACGCAGCCGCGCGCAACGTCGCCCTGTGGATTTTGGAGAAGATTAAATGTATTTGTTGGATACCAATGTGATTAGTGCCACGCGCCGCCAAACGCAACATAATTTAAATGTTTTCAAATGGTTGAAGACGATTAACGAGCGTGATTTGTACACCAATGCCGTGGTGATGATGGAATTGGAACGTGGTGTGATGGCAATGGAACGCAAAGATGTGCAACAAGGCAGAATTTTGCGAATTTGGTTAGATGAAACCGTAAAACCGACTTTTAGCGGAAAAATTCTGAAAGTTGATGAACATACGGCGACAATCTGCGCCAAACTTCATATTCCCGACCATGCGCCTGAAAATGATGCGTGGATTGCCAGCTCTGCCATTCAGCACAATTTGATTTTGGTTACGCGCAATGTGGCGGATTTTGCGCGGACGGGCGTGAAATTGTTCAATCCCTTTGAATTTCAATCGTAAACATCTTTCAGGCAGCGTGAAATGTTGGGTTTTCAGGCTGCCTGAAACCTTTTTCACACAAAATCGCCCCACAAAGTTTGCATGGCGGCAATGGCTGCCAACGATGCGGTTTCGGTACGCAACACGCGCTTGCCCAGCGTGATGGCTTGGCAGCCTGAATCAAATGCCCATTGTTCTTCTGTTGCCGTCCAGCCGCCTTCGGGTCCGATGAGTAAGCTGATGTTTTGTGGCACAGGGTCGATGTCGCGCAGACTTTTGGCGTGGCGTAAACTCATCAAAATGTGCAAATGCGTTTCTTTTTGCTGCAAATAATCTTTTAAAGAAACAATGGGTAAGACTTCGGGAATGCGATTTCGCCCACATTGTTCACAAGCGGCAATCACGATTTCTTGCCAGCGTTGCACACGCTTGTCGGCGCGTTCGCCAGATAGTTTGACCACGCAGCGTTCGCTGACAATGGGCTGAATGCGGCTCACGCCCAATTCCACGCTTTTTTGTAGGGTAAAATCCATGCGTTCGCCGCTTGAAATGGCTTGCACCAACTGAATATGGAGTGGACTTTCGGCAGATTGTTCTGCCACATCAATGATTTGACATGTGGCTTCGCGTTTGCCCAATTCCTGTAAATGGGCGATGTAGGCGTTGCCGTTGCCGTTGAACAAAACGATGTTTTCGCCCACGCGCAAACGCAAAACCTGTATGTGGCGCACCACGTTTTCAGGCAGCCTGAATGTTTGTTGGGGCGATAAATCTTGGGAAACATAAAATCGGGGCATGGTTTTGTTGAATTAAATGGGTTAATATTGCCCATTTTATCACGCATTGGCTGGGAAAATTTATGATAAATCATGAAAAAATACTTCAATTAAATGAAATAATTGCAACAGTTGCCCAAGCCGAAATCGTACCACGCTTTTTGAATGCCAAAAGCCAAATCAAATCAGACGGCAGTTTGCTTTCCGAAGCCGACCTTGCCATGCAAGCGCAGCTGGCGTTCAGGCTGCCTGAAATCATCAATGCCCCCGTTTTGGGCGAGGAAATGTCGCCCGAACAGCAAAAGCATTTGTGGCAACACAATCAAAGCGGCTTGTGGATTATTGACCCCATAGACGGCACCACCAATTTTTTGAATGGTTTGCCGCATTTTGCGGTGTCGGTGGCGTTTGTGCAGCAGGGCGTGCCGCAACTGGGTGTGATACACAATCCCATTTCCCAAGAAACGTTTTACGCCAGTCAAGGTGGTGGCGCGTTTTTGAATGGGCAAAAATTGCCTTTGCGCCAATCATCACCGCGTTTGCAAGACGCGGTGGCGGGGGTGGAAGTGAAACGTTTGCGTTCGGGCAATTTGTCCACGCGCATACACACGCTATCGCCCATACGCAGCATACGCAGTTTGGGAAGCAGCACTTTGGATTGGTGTTATTTGGCGGCAGGGCGTTATGATGTGTATGTGCATGGCGGGCAGAATTTGTGGGATTATGCCGCAGGCGCGTTGATTTTTACCGAAGCTGGCGGCAAACTCGCCACTTTGGAAGGCGATGATTTTTGGAGTGGCAAACACGTTTTCAAGCGTTCTGCCATTGCCGCGATTCAGCCCGATTTGTTTGAAAAATGGGTAAAGTGGATACGCGAAAATCAGTAAAAAACGTTTTCAGGCAGCCTTTTCATTATCCTACAAAAATGGATTTTGCCTTCGGCGACTTACTTTTTAAAAAAGTAAGCCAAATACCTTAATGTGGAACAGTTTGTGTTTCAAAAAACATTTCAGGCTGAAACTTTTGCAAAACTCAATTCGTAGGGGCAGATTTCATATCTGCCCTTTTTTCAATTTATTGATAACGCGATTTCGGGATAAAAGTGATTGATAAATTTAAGTCACTTTGCTCCCTCTCCCTGTGGGAGAGGGCTGGGGAGAGGGTATGCTGCTCAACAAACCCTCTCTCCAACTCTCTCCCATAGGGAGAGAGGGCAGGTTTGTTGGCAAATTGACAGTGACTTATCCCGAGTTCACGTTTTTGATAAAAATAAAAATTTCTGCAATTCTAAACAGGGCAGAGCCCCTACAAACCGAGTTTTGCAAAAGTTTCAGGCTGCCTGAAAGTACCAAAATACTTTTTTAAAGAATAAAATAGATGTGTATTGGGGTGTTTGGCTTACTTTTCAAAAAGTAATGCGCACACACGGTGGTAGAGCGCAAATAAATGAATTGACCATAAATGGAAAAAAAGGGGCAGATATGAAATCCGCCCCTACGTCAGTTTAAAAAGTGGGTTTTACAAGTTTCAGGCTGCCTGAAAATGGTTTCAACGAATTTTCAGCGTACTCAAACCAATCAACACCAAAATAATCGTGATAATCCAAAAGCGAACAACCACTTGGGTTTCTTTCCAGCCCTTTTGTTCATAATGATGATGAATGGGTGCCATCAGGAAAATGCGTTTTTTGGTGCGTTTGTACCAGCTCACTTGCAACATCACGCTCAACGCCTCCACCACAAACAAGCCGCCCATAATCACCAACACAAATTCTTGACGAATAATCACGGCAACCGTACCCAAAGCCGCACCCAATGCCAACGCGCCCACATCGCCCATAAACACTTGTGCAGGATAAGCATTGAACCACAAAAAGCCCAAACACGCGCCACAAATTGCCGCACAAAAAATCACAACTTCATTCGCGCCAGCCACATAGGGTAATTGCAGGTAGTCGGCAAATTGCGCGTGTCCCGTTGCATAAGCAAAAATCGCCAAACCGCCTGCCACCAACACCACAGGAAACGATGCCAAGCCATCTAAACCATCGGTCAAATTCACGGCATTGGACGTGCCAACAATGGTTAAATACGACAAAACCATAAAGCCCACCACGCCCAAAGGCAATGCCACTTGCTTGAAAAATGGCACAATCAAAATATTATTGGCATTGTTTTGCGCCAAATAAAACAACGCCAAACCTGCCGCCAAAGCCACCGCACTTTGCCACACCATTTTGAATTTTGCCGATACGCCATTGGGGTCTTTGTAAACCACTTTACGCCAATCATCGTAAAAACCCAATGCGCCTGTAAACAGCAACACCAGCAACAACACCCACACATAGGGATTGTCCCATTTTGCCCACAGCAAAGTGGCAATGGTAATGGCGGTTAAAATCAGCGAACCGCCCATGGTGGGGGTGCCGTTTTTAACCAAATGGGTTTGAGGCCCATCGGTGCGTACGGCTTGACCCACTTTCAGCAAAGTCAATTTACGGATTGTCCAAGGACCAAAAAGCAGGCTGAACCCCAACGCCGTTAAAGCTGCCATAACGGTACGAAAAGTGGTGTATTGGAAAACATTGAATATCGTAACGTATTGTTGCAAATATTCTGCTAGGTAAATCAACATATTGCGTTCCTAATTGTGAATCATAAAATGGCTTGGCGTTGCCCAAGCGTTTTCAGGCAGCCTGAACGCCAAAAACAGCGCGAAATTTTAGCATAATTGGGCTTTTCAGGCAGCCTGAAACGCAAATTCCACCGCTTTTTGAATGTGAATGTCGGTGGTGTCAAACAAGGTCAAATCCATATCTTCTTGATTAACCAGCAAACCGATTTCGGTACAACCCAAAATCACGCCCTGTGCGCCTTGTTTTGCCAAATCCGCCATCGTGTTCAGATAAAATTGTTTGCTGGATGCGTGGATTTTGCCCACACACAATTCTTCAAAAATAATGCGGTGGATTTCCGCTTGCGTTTCATCATTGGGAACAAGGGCTTGTATGCCACGCACTGCCAATCCGCCACGGTAAAAATCATCTTGCATGGTAAAGCGCGTGCCGAGCAAACCCACGGTGTGCATTTGATTTTGTTGAATGTTTTCCGCGACCGCGTCCAAAATGTGCAAAAAGGGTACATCAATATTTTGTTCAATTAAATCAGCCACTTTGTGCATGGTATTGGTTGCCAACACAATCGCGTCTGCCCCTGCGTTTTGCAGATTTTTTGCCGATTGCGCCAAAATTGCGCCTGCGCCTTGCCAATCGCCCGATTTTTGCTTTTGGACAATTTCTTCAAATTCAAGGCTTTGTAAGATGATTTTCGCGCTGTGGTTGCCGCCCAAACGCGCATTGACCAAACGGTTGATTTGCGTGTAATAAATCGCGGTGCTTTCGGGCGACATGCCACCGATAATGCCGATTGTTTTCATGTGCTTATCCTTAAAACCTGTGTTCATCATCTTAATAGCTTGTTTTTATTGCTACTTCACGCAAACCCAAATCTATGCGTTCAAATTCAATATCCAAACCATCATCACAAGCCAATTTTTCCGCCAAAGTATTTTGTGTTGTGGCATAACTGTGTGGATTCACATTCACAGGTAAAACCCGCGTTCGCGCAATTTCTGCCAACAGCAAATTGAACATTTTGGCAGGCGTTAAGCCATGACTTTTGATGACGTCAAAGGCTTGTTTTTTAATGTTTTCATCAGCAAGGAAATGAATATGGCTGTAACTCATTTGATGACTCCTTTGTCTTGATTGAATTGTAAAGGGTATTTTATGGATTTTCAGGCTGCCTGAAACAGAAAAATCAACGCTTATTCAATTTTTTGGACAACACATTACCCAAAGTTTGCATGGCAACCACCAATACCGTCAAAATCGCCACCACCGCCGCCATCACATCGGGCATATAACGCTGGTGTCCGTAACGTATCCCCAAATCGCCAATGCCGCCGCCGCCAATCAAGCCAGCCGCCGCGCTTTCGCCCAAAATCGCAATCATCAAAATGGTAACGCTCAACACCAAGCCCGAACGTGCCTCGCTCAATAACACTTTGAAAATAATGGTTTTGCGTGATGCACCCATGGCTTGCGCCGCCTCAATCACGCCTTTGGGGACTTCGTTGAGATTTTGTTCCACCAAACGCGCAAAATAAAAACTTGCCGCCACGCTCAACGACACGCAAGCCGCGCCCCAACCAAATGATGTGCCGACTATCAGGCGTGTGAGCGGCATCAGCACTATCATCAAAATCACAAACGGAAACGCGCGCATAAAACTGACCAGCCAGCTTAACACGCCATTTAATTTTGTGTTTTCAAAGATTTGTCCGCGCCCAGTCGTGAACAGCCACACGCCCAGCAGTCCGCCCAAAACCACGCTCACGCTGGCGGACACGCCCACCATTAACAAGGTTTCCAACAGGGCTTTTTGAAATTCGGGGAGTAATTTGATGATGTTTTCTAAATTCATGATTATTTTTAAAATAGTGGGTTAAAAAAGGGGTTCAGGCTGCCTGAAAAATCAATCATAAAATTCAGCAGGAACATCATGATTGAGTTGCTTAAAAATGCTTGTATTAAATTGCAAAGTTTTGGGTTTGCAAACCACGTCCGAGACTTTGCCCATGCTGTTTCGCAGCCATAAGCCAGATTTTTGCTGACCAATCATATAGGGACTAAATAAAACTGTACCGTTTGTCAGAAAAATATCAATGGTTTCAATATTTTCGCCATTGTCCGCAATCACGCGTGTGCTTGTGCCATAAACTTCGCCAATTGGTACAGAAAAACGCCATTCAGGCTGCCTGAAATTTTTGCCAAATTGATAATGAATGCGGTCATTTTGTTTACTTAATTGAATGATTTTATTGTTTTTTGTTTTACAAGCAAACAAAATCTGCCTTTCCGATTTGGCATAAGCAAAACCATTTAGCAATACCAAAAAACACATCAAAATCCGTTTTTTCATCGTCAAAAACCCTTTCAGGCTGCCTGAAAATTTATTTTAATTCACGCAATTCACGCACAATATTTTGCATTTGTTTCAATCGTGCCGCGTAACGTTCATGTTTGCACGCCAACAAACCCAATCCAGAGCCTGCACCTTGTGCCATTGCGCTGGGCGTATTTTCAAATTCACAATCTTTTTCAATGAATTGCAACCACAATTTTTGTGATTGTTCAAAACTTTTGTGCGCGTTCATGCGTGTTCAGTTTGACCAATTCGCGGTAAGTGGCGTTCATTTTCGGTTTGATTTTGGCGATTTCACGTTCATGGCAATCTATGTCTTCGTAAACATTGCCTTTTTCGCAAACGGCTTGCGCCAACAAGGGCAAACACAACATCATTAAAAATAAAGATTTTTTCATCAAAATCACCTTTCAGGCTGCCTGAAAAATATTTGGCTCAATATTCTATGTCTTTCAAAACATAATTTTTCGGCTCAATGTATTTGCCTGATTTGGCGTCAAAATTCATGCGGTAAACCTGTTGGCGGTATTTTTTCTGCCCCACATGACCGTCTACCGTGATTTGAATGGGGTAAAAACCGCCGCTTGGCGTTTGGTCGCGCAAGATTTTGATTTTGCTGTCCAAACTTTGCAAGGTGTTTTTCACGCAATCTTTTTGGTTTTTCGGTTCGTCTTCGTAAATTTCGCATTTGTCGCCATAATAGCCGTAATTGCTGTGGCTTTCGCCCAGCCAGCTTACGCCGATTTTGCGCCCGCCATTGTGGTGGAACAGCACATAATGGCTGCCTGAAACGCCTTGATGAACATCGCCGTGCGTGGTCAAAAAGCCCCATTTGTCTTTGCCAAATTCGTGGAACGTCCATTTTTCGGGCGCAACGCCAAATGAACCCACGCTTTCACGCGGTGCGCTGGCGAGCAATGCCCAATCATTGCCCGATTGGTGTTTCAACACAAAAAATCCCGCCAAACCTGTAAACACGTGTGCGCTGTCTTCGCGATTTTCAGTAAAATCAAAGCGGTCGCCTTTGTACAATAAATACATCAGCTTACCTTGTGCGGTATCGCGGATTTCGCGCTTGTGTTGGCGCATGCAATAATCGCCCGCATCGCCATCTTGCACTTGATGACATTGATTTTGTTGCGAATATTTGGGATAGATTTTTTGGATAATTTGTTCGGGTGTTTGCGCGAAAACATTGCCACTTAAAAACAGTAAGCTGAATAATAAGGTTTTTTTCATGATTTTCTCCGTTTTAGGCTGCCTGAAACTTTATTTTTGCAATTTTTTCAATAAATGGGATTTACTTTCCAGCCATTCGCTTGCCAATAGACTGTACATCACGGTATCGCGGATTGTGCCGTCTTTGCGAAGTTGGAAACCGCGCAATATGCCGTCTTTTTTTGCGCCCAAGCGTTCAATCGCGGCTTGCGAGCGTGTGTTGATGATGTCGGTGCGCCAGCCAATAACGTGGCAAGCCAATGTTTCAAAAGCATAATTCATCAACAAAAATTTGCACGTTGTGTTGATGTGGGTGCGTTGTGCGCTTTGGGCGTACCAAGTGTAGCCGATTTCCACGCGCGGCACTTGTGGGTTGATTTCGTAAAAACTGCTTGTGCCGACCACTTTTTCATTGCTTTCGTCAATCACGGCAAAGGGATAGCGTGTGTTGATGGCTTCTTGAATGTAGTCTGCCACTTCATGCGGTGCAGGGGCGGTTGTATAGGGCAAACGCCACAATTCGCCATCGCAAACGGCTTGGTGCAAACCCGTTTCATGTGCCAATGTGAGTGGTTCCAGGCGGACATGATTGTGTTTTAAAATCAAATCTTGGGGAATGAAATTCATGGGGTTTGCTTTCTTTCAGGCTGCCTGAAAAATCAGTTTGTGGCTTCAAAAACCATGGTGCTGCCTTTGTCATCTTGCAAAATCAAGCGATTGTTTTCCAAACGATAATGTGTGGCTGCCTGAATCTGCTTGGCAAACGCCATTTCCAATTTTGCCACATCGGGGCAGTGCATGCGCGTCATTGCCACGCCTTGCACTTGCCAAAGATTGGGGGCGTTGGTGGCTGCCTGAAAATTCATGCCATTGCAACCCACCGTGGCATAAGCGCGTGGTAATTGGCGCAAATCCAAAATGCTTTGTGTCAATTCTTTGGGTTGAAAGGTTTGAAATTGAATCAATTTCCATTGTTGTTGTAAATGGGTTGGTGGAGTGCTGGTGTGGCTTGTTGTGGTGGCGGCTGGATTGGGGGCGGTGCAGGCAGCCACAGCCGCCAAAGCCATTGCAGATAAAATGGGTTTCATCATGATTTGATTGCCTTATTTGGTTTTTCAGGCAGCCCAAATGCGCGTTCAGGCTGCCTGAATTTTGTTTTAAATCCAATTATTGCGCTGCCGATGCCGATGACGCTGCCACAGCAGAGGCTTCCGCTTTTGCGCCACTGGCGGCATTTTCGCCCCAAGCGGCAGGGAATTTGTAGCCCGCAAATTTGGCTTTGGCATACGATTTAAATTCATCGGAATTGTAGGCATCGGTAATGTCTTTGACCCACGCGCTGTCTTTGTCGGCGGTGCGCACGGCAGACCAGTTCACATAGGCAAAGCTGGGTTCTTGAAACAGGGTTTCGGTCAATTTCATGCCAGAAGACATGGCGTAGTTGCCATTGACAATCGCAAAATCAACGTCTTGGCGTGAACGGGGCAAGTTTGCCGCTTCCATTTCCACTAATTTGATTTTTTTGATGTTGTCGCCAATGTCGCTCACGGCGGCTTTGAGTGGGTCAAT
This sequence comes from Alysiella filiformis, assembly GCF_014054525.1. Lineage (NCBI taxonomy): Bacteria > Pseudomonadati > Pseudomonadota > Betaproteobacteria > Neisseriales > Neisseriaceae > Alysiella > Alysiella filiformis. Next base: position 2,130,263 of record NZ_CP059564.1, on the reverse strand, counting down.
GCCGTCTTTCAGTTTAATCCAGCCCAATTCGTCCAACATCACCAAGGCGCGCGCCAAATTAGATGGGTCGTTGGGAATGGATACGCTGCTGCCTTCTTTCACGTCTTCCAATTTTGCCAATTTGCCAGCGTACAAGCCCAAAGGCGCGGTTGGCACTTGGAACACTTCCACCAAATCCAATTTGTGTTCGGTTTTAAAGCCGTCTAAATAAGGTTTGTGTTGGAAGATGTTGATGTCAATGTTGTTTTCTGCCAAAGCCTTGTTGGGGGTAACGTAGTCGGGGAATTCGGTCAGCGTGACTTTGTAGCCTTTTTTCTCCAACATGGGTTGAATTTGTTCTTTAACCATGTCGCCAAAATCACCAGGGGTGGTGCCAAAACGGATTTCGGCTTTTGCCACCACAGGTGCTGCCGCGCCAGATGCGGCATTGGCTGGTGGGGTTGGATTTTGCTGCTGTCCACCGCAAGCCGACAATGCCAAGGCAATCACGCCCGCCAATGATAATTGAAATGCTTGATTCATAAAAAACTCCAAAAAATGATACAAAATGCTTTTCAGGCAGCCTGAAACGCATGATTATAGCAAATTCCCATATTAATTAAATGATTTGGCAAAAGCAGCCTGAAACCTTTGCAAAACCCACTTTTGAGCTGGCGTAGGGGCGGATTTGATATCTGCCCTTTTTTAATTTATTGATAACGCGAGTTCGGGATAAAAGTGATTGATAAATTTAAGTAACTTGGCTCCCTCTCCCTGTGGGAGAGGGCTGGGGAGAGGGTATGCTGCTCAACAAGCCCTCTCTCCAACTCTCTCCCATAGGGAGAGAGGGCAGGTTTGTTGGCAAATTGACAGTTACTTATCCCGAGTTCACGTTATTGATAAAATAAAAATTTCTGCAATTCTAAACAGGGTGGATATGAAATCTACCCCTACAAACCGAGTTTTGCAAAAGTTTCAGCCTGAAAATCGCTTTAACAAATGTAAAATACATTTAACAAATGGGGGGCGATGTGGCACAATAGCCCCGATTTTTTTCTTATCATCTCTTTATGTTTACGGAGCAGCAATCATGTCCATCAAAAAAGTCATTCAAATGATTGAAGACAACGATGTGCGTTTTGTGGATTTGCGTTTTACCGACACAAAAGGCAAACAACATCACTTTACCATTCCAGCGCGTGTTGTGCTGGACGACCCCGAAGAATGGTTTGAAAACGGTCAAGCCTTTGACGGTTCGTCTATTGGCGGTTGGAAAGGCATTCAAGCATCGGATATGCAAATGCGCCCCGACCCCGACACCGCCTACATTGACCCATTTTACGATGACGCAACTTTGGTCATGACCTGCGATGTGATTGACCCTGCCGAAGGCAAAGGCTACGACCGCGACCCACGTTCCATCGCCAAACGTGCCGAAGCGTATTTGAAATCGTCTGGCATTGGCGACACGGCATTTTTTGGTCCTGAACCCGAGTTTTTCGTGTTTGATGGCATTGAATTTGAAACGCACATGCACAAAGCGCGTTTTGAAATCACTTCCGAATCAGCAGCTTGGTCTAGCGGCAAACATTATGATGGGCAAAATACGGGTCATCGTTCGGTGGTCAAAGGTGGCTACGCGCCTGTTGCGCCGATTGACCAAGGGCAGGATTTGCGCTCGGCTATGGTTCGCATTTTGGAAGAAATTGGCGTGCCTGTGGAAGTGCATCATCAGGAAGTGGGTACAGGCAGCCAAATGGAAATTGGCACCAAATTCAGCACTTTGGTTAAACGCGCCGACTGGACGCAAGACCAAAAATATGTGATTTGGAATGTGGCACACAATTTCGGCAAAACCGCCACCTTTATGCCCAAACCGCTTATGGGCGACAACGGTAGTGGTATGCACGTTCATCAATCCATTTGGAAAGACGGCAAAAACCTGTTTGCTGGCGATGGCTATGCGGGGCTGTCTGAAACGGCATTGTATTACATTGGCGGCATCATCAAACACGCCAAAGCCTTGAACGCGATTACCAACCCTGCCACCAATTCCTACAAACGCCTTGTGCCGCATTTTGAAGCCCCTGTGAAATTGGCGTATTCGGCAAAAAACCGTTCCGCGTCCATTCGCATTCCGTCTGTAAGCAGCCCCAAGGCGGTACGCATTGAAGCGCGTTTCCCCGACCCAGCCGCCAATCCGTATTTGTGCTTTGCGGCATTGCTGATGGCTGGCTTGGACGGCATTCAAAACAAAATCCACCCTGGCGACCCTGCCACCAAAAATTTGTACGATTTGCCACCCGAAGAAGATGCCCAAGTGCCAACCGTGTGCGCGTCTTTGGAAGAAGCCTTGCAAGCCTTGCGCGAAGACCACGAATTTTTGACGCGCGGTGGCGTGTTCAGCAAAGATTGGATTGACAGCTACATCGCATTCAAAGAAGAAGACGTGCGCCGCATGCAAATGGCACCGCATCCTTTGGAATTTGAAATGTACTATTCTTTGTAATAACGTGAATTTTGGATAAGTTCCTTTGAATGCACCAACACACTGGCTCTCTCTCCCTGTGGGAAAGCGTTGGAGAGAGGGCTTGTTGACGGAGAACCCTCTCCCTAACCCTCTCTCACAGGAGAGGGGATTGGGTTGCTTAACAAATCAATGACTTCCATTCTAAACTCGCGTTAATATTTTGAATTGACGGAAGAAACCACTTTTCAGGCAGCCTGAAAAGTGGTTTTAGGGCTTTCAGGCTGCCTGAAAACCTGTGTTTCTCATCTTAATGGCAAAATCATGATTATTTTAGACAATGTTTCCAAACAATACCAAAACCGCGACAAAACGCGCTTTACCGCCGTAGAACCAACCAGCTTAACCATAGAACAAGGCGAAATTTTCGGTTTGATGGGCTATTCGGGCGCGGGCAAATCCACATTATTGCGCCTTATCAATCTGTTGGAACGCCCCGATACAGGCAAAGTTTGGGTCAATAATCAAGACCTGACCGCCATGAACGAAGCCCAATTACGCCAAGCACGCCAACACATCGGCATGGTGTTTCAACAATTCAATTTATTGAGCAACCGAACCGTTGCCGAAAACGTGGCATTTCCATTGGAAATTGCAGGCTGGCAGCCTGAAAAAATCGCACCGCGTGTGGCAGAATGCTTGGAAATTGTGGATTTGAGCGAAAGAGCAGGGCATTATCCCGCACAGTTGTCGGGCGGACAAAAACAACGTGTCGGCATAGCCCGTGCGCTTGCGCCCCAGCCCAGCGTGATTTTGGCAGACGAACCCACTTCCGCGCTGGACCCGATTACCACACGCAGCGTGTTAGCCTGCCTGAAAGACATCAACGAACGTTTTCAAGTAACCATTGTGATTGTTACCCACGAAATGAGCGTGATTCGCAAATTGTGTCATCGCACCGCCTTGTTGCATCAAGGCAAATTGCTGGAAGTGGCAGAAGTGAAAAACGGCGAAATTTTGGCGCAATCCGAAATCGGGCAAGAATTGTTAAGAGATGATTGAATGGTTCAGGCAGCTTGTTTGCCATTCATGCAAGAAAAGCTGCCCAAATCATGATTCAGAAGTTGTAACCCGCTTTCACCCAAACACGCGGATTTTTGTTTTGACTAAAACGCGCCTTACTGCCTTGCCACGCTACTTTACCTTGTAAAGACAAGCCTTTGTATTGGCTGTATACGCCCACACCGCCACCGTGCAATTTTGCCGAATTTTCGCCATCGGTAAACGGTTTTTGGCGCAATTTGCCACGACCCACATCATAAAACGCGCCCAAAGCAAAAGCAGGGGAAAACGCATAACGCCCTTCAAATTGCGCGACTAATGCCGAATCTGCCGAAACATTGTTGCTGTGGTATGCCGCCACGCTGTCTGAACCGCCCAAACTCATTTGTTCTGCCGAATCCAGATTTTTGTTTGCCCATTGCCCGTTCAGGCTACCTGTTAAGCTGAATTTGGGCGTGATGAATTGTGTGCGCGACACCGCAGCCGTGCCTTTGTAATAATTGCCATCGGTTTTTGCCGAAACACGGTCTATTGCCAAAGCGTCAGCACTTTTGATGTCCAAATGCCCCAAAGTGTGGTTCATACCCAGTTGGGTGTAGCCCGAATCATCTTGCAAAGTTGCATTAATCCCCACATTGGCGGAACGCAGGCTTTTGCGAGTCAGGGTTTGGGTTGCACCCACTTCGTCTTTTAATTTGCGGTTTTCCGCGCCCAAGTTCAACCAAACATTGTTTTGATTGCTGCGGACAATCGGATAACGCAACGCCAAATCCAGCGTATTGGATTGACCCGTTGCGTCCAAATCTTTGAATGCACCGCCCAAATCATAGCGCGTTTGCGCCACGCCCAAGCTGGCGGTTAAGCCATCGCTGCCCAAAGGCACATCCGCGCCCAAACGCGCAAAATGCACACCTTTAAAGCTGCTCATACCCTGAACAGAAAGGCGTTCGCCATGACCAAATGGGCTGTTGAAATTCACACCAGCGCGGGTGCGAACCGTGCCTGTGGATTTTGAGCCATGATTGTCCACCTGCACAAAACCATCAATCAATGGGGCTTTGCCCAAATCCACCGCAACCGCCATGCCCTGCTCAATGGGTTGCAAACGGTAGCCGACTTCTTCGGTGCCAGCCAAATCTTTCAATAAAAGCAAAGCGCGTTCGCTGTCAGCCTGTTTTAAGGCTTGATTGGGCTTGATGCCACGATTCAAATGGTTTTGCACCACCGTATTGTTTACGCGAGATTGGTTGTTCAATTCCACGCCAGCCGTGCGCCCTTCTACGATTTCCAGCGTAATCACGCCATTTTCAATGCGTTGGGGTGGCACAAGGGCTGTGGCAAGCGGATAACCTGCTTTATGGTAAACATCGGCAATATTTTGCGCCAAAATTTGCAATCCGCCAAAGGTGGTTTCTTTGCCAATATATTGATTTAACAGGGGTTGAAATTGACTTTCGTCCAGTAAAGTGCGTCCATTTAAGATGATTTGTTGGACGGCAATGGGCGTGCGGTCTTGGCTGGCTGAAATGGGCGCGTGAACTGTGGGCGTGGCAATTTGCCCTTGAATGGGCGCAAGTTGGGTTTCAGCTTCGCGTGAAATGGAGCCAGCATTGGGGATTTCAGCCAGTACGAATGCGGGCATATATACCAAGGCTGCTAGATAAAGTGTTTTTTTCATATTTTTAAACCTTTTCATTTCGGGAAAAATTTAAATCGTAATTTTTTATTAGGATAAATTGACCTATTTTATGCAAATTATTGATTTACATTTCTCTCAATCCTTTTACCCTTAATAATAGCAGTTGCACTACCAGAAATAATTTGAACTGTACTTGCAATATCTTTCCCTGACTCATACTTCATTTGAATAACAGTATTTGGTTCTAACTCCAATTTACTACCATCAGAAAAAGTAATCGTCATTCGATGATTGTTAGTATTTTTAATACGCGAATTTTCAGGTAATACCAAATTATTTATGCCCGCTCGCAGTCGTGGAGTAAACCATTTATCTAAAGATACATTTGCTTCACCATTATCTAGTGGTTTACTATAAGATACAGTATATGGGATAATAACTGTATGATATTGCCTAGTCTTATCATTTGCATCTTGTTGAGCTTTTAATAACACCTGATAGTTTTGACATTTAATATCATGACAAACTTTAGGTAAAGTTGCTTTTAATTTTTCAACTTCAGCATTCGCTTGGTTCTTTTTAGCCTCTGAATTTTTATGACTACGATAAAACCAAGTATGTTTTTGATGTACTATTGGCTTCTTTTCAAGAAGTTTGTAGTTTTCATCCACAATATTTACAGCATGACGAGTGAAATGAATATGTGGCATTACATGGTCTAAATCTCCCGTGATTTTTCCACCTAAAGTATCTTGTTCGGATAAAAAGTAAATATTTTGTGTATCATATAAATCTTCCGTAGATAAATCTGTGGAAGCCACTTTATCCCTATTAAATGCATAACCTTTCCTATATGGTCTCGAATGAGAATAATATAAGTCTGCCAAAGCAGCATGTCCCATGTAATTGCTTTTTGCGAATAAATTATAATCTGAAGTTAATTGAGCAGCATTAAAAAATATCCCCTTCCTATCTAGTGAAATAGCCGTATAAGATGCTAAGCCACCACCAAGAGAATGCCCTACAAATTTTATTTCTGCATTTTGATCATTTTTTATTAAATTAATCATGTTACTTGCCCATTTATATGCTTCATGATATTGAGGTTTATGGGGTAGTACATTATTTCTTCCATCTGCATTAAATAGCGATAAAGGATGACCATCATCAGTGCCTCTGAAGACAATAAAATACTTATTTGTACCAGATTTCTTGTACACGGCTGCAGCTAAACCAGCCCCTTTTTTATCTGTTTCATCTTTTGCGCTAATATCAATAACATTAATATGCTGAACATTTGGATTTTTATTGGTTAAATTTTCTGTAACTAGCTCCAAATATTTTCCTTTGGCATCTTTATCATAAGGCTTTAATTCATAACGTTTTCCACCTATGGCATTTTTATCAGCAATCTCATAAACTTCAAAAAAGCGAGAATTTGAACCTATTTCTACTGGAGCAATACCTTTTTCCTTATCTCCAAATACACTTCCTGCACCATATACCGCGTCAGCCAATAAAATTTCATCATAAATATCATTCAGCGTAGCTGCATAGTCTGCAACAGTTTTTGCTTTGTGTTCTTCCATATTAATTGGGAAATTATTATCGGGTACAACAGCTTGTGGAATGACTAAAATCTTGCCAGGTTTATACTGAATATCATAGTTTGAAGCCTTACCTTTAGAAAAATGAGCATTATTTGGTGTAACTGCATATATATCATGCAATTTGGCTTTTTTGGCTTGGGTATCAGTTAACGAAAAATTCAATCCAATATCTTTAATCTCTTGACCTTTTACAAGACCGCGATTTTTAGTTTCACTTTCTATTAAAATACCAATATTCTGTTTATCTGGATTGGTTTCATACAAAGGTTTAAAATTATTCATCGCCTGAATAATTAATGGACGTTTATTAATTTCCCACTTGCTACCATCAAGCATTAATTCGTAGTTTTGGCTATTTTTACCAGTTAAAGCCAGCTTTTTATCACCATATTTCAATGATGTGAGTTTTTGTGTTCCATTTGGCACAACATCAGCTCCAGCCAAAGTACCTGAACCTGTTACTTTGACTGTTTTCATATCATTGCCAATTAATCCTTTGATTTCTTTAACTTCAGAGTCTCGTGCTTCTTTTGTTCCATCGTACACACGACTACCGTGAATCGCAATTTTCTTTGGAGTAATCGTTAAAATACCTTTTTTCCAATCACTAATGATGTATTTTTGGTTAAATTCATCTTTGAGCTTACCTGTTGGATAGATGTCATAACCACCTTTTTTCACATTAACAGCACCTTTCCAATTACCTTTGTTTTCATCAATGGTTAGTGTGCCTACCTGAAAAATATTATCTACGGTATCGCCATCTTTTAAACCCGTTGCGGTAAATCCATCTTTCCAACCTTGTAGTACTGTTAAATCGGCAACAGAATTAACTGGCTTGCCATCATAGGTTTTGGACAAGTCAGGTGCTTTAACACTTGCGTCAGCTTGTTGGGGAGCTGGCGGTGTTGGCTGTGTTTGTGTAATACCAATAGGCGTGGCAAACACGCGCAATTTTGGCATACTATCTGGGTTCATATACCAAATTTTGTCAAAATCCCAATCGGTAAAGGTGGATTCTTGTTTCATTTCACTGTCTAGTTTACCTAAAACATTCATAATATTTGTTTTATTACTTTCAAATTTTCCGATAGATTGTAAATTTGAATCTTCATTTTTCCTAAAAAAACTATTTTTAACAGTATCATAAAATGTACGATCAGAGGAGCCAATTAACCCACCAGTATAGGAGTCCTTACCTATTGCTACAATTTTACTATTAGAATAACTATTATCTATTCCAGTTCCCCAACCAATTAAACCTCCTGCATCAGCCCTTTCACCAGATGTCACTACAGAACCCATCGCATAAGAATTTTGTATGTTATGTCCCAGACCTATCAAACCGCCTGTAGATGAATGTTGACCTTTACTCTTAACATCTCCATCTACATAAGATTGGTAAATATTTCCACCGTTACCCGCTAAACCACCTGTTCGTGTACCACTACCTGTTGAAGAAACACTTCCTTTAAAATAACTAGAAATAATTAATGGAGTTTCGCCAGCAAGTCCTCCTACTTGAGATTCTTGACCAGAAGTTGCAATATTACCAGTAACATAACTATTTTTAATATAAGGTGTCCACCCAGATAATCCACCTGTATCAGAAAAATTACTAGTAGATTGAATATCTACATTTTTTAGTCCAATATCTCTAATGCCATATGCATAATTATTTACATTATTTACGCTAACTACTTTTTGAATGAAACCTGTATCTCGTTTGTTTTTTTGATTTCTTAAATAAAGATTATTGATTGTATGACCCAAACCATGTATAGTTCCTTTATTTTCAGGTAAGGTATATCCAGCAAATCCATCATAATTTTTAGTAAACCCAACATCTAAATCAGTACCAAATGCAATATTATTTGTGGGAAATCTACTTTCAAAATCACCGTCTTTATTTTTTACAATTTCAGGCATTTGATGAATCACAACAAAATTGAGTGTTTCTCCATAATTACCTTTTTTAATAGTAAAAGTCCTGCCTGATGGTAAATTAACTTTTGTACCCATCATAATATGGTAATCGCTTTCTCCGCCATCTGCCGTGCCTTGACCATATTCCAAAGCCAATTGCGCCGTACCTGTACCGTTCAAAGTCTTATTGATGTGAATGTCGTTGTGTGCAGATAAGGTTAATTTATTTTTATCCCATGAAACAGGCGCATTAATATAAATATTGCCTTGCTCTGAACCAGTAGCAACAGTTTGAATTTTAATATCCGTTTTTTGCAAATTATTGCTTAAAGTTTCTGCACCAATACCAGTCTCTGTGTGTTCGTCTGTTCCATCAGATACAGTAAAATCTTGTGGGTCAATCAACCAAATACCTGTTTTACCATTTTTGGCTTGGGTAGAAATTTGTGCGGTTTCTTGAATTTTGACATCAGCCGCACTGGTTTCAATAAAACCACCATCGCCATTTTCTTTCGCTTCCGCTTTCAGGCTGCCTGAAACTTCAAGGCGAGAGTTGTCCAAATCGCCCAATAATTCAATCACGCCATTTTTATTTTGCACGGTATTGGCTTCAATTTTGCCTGTGTGTTTAATCAGCGATTTTTTCACTGCGTCTGTGCCTTTGGCGGTCAAAATCACATGACCGCCGTCCGCTAAAATCGCGCCGCCGTTGTCCACCAAACCTTGCAAAGTGCCTCTGTCCAAAGTGTAGGCAAATTGCCCATTGTCAGGCAGGGTAATGGAAAATTGTTCCGCCGAAGCCAATAACACTTTGCCTTGTGGCGCGGTAATTTTGCCTTTGTTTTCTACGATGGGCGCAATCAATGCCACCACGCCACCTTCGGGTACTTTGATGTTGCCCAGTTGCGTGATTTTGCCTGTGGCTTTGTCAAATTGGAACATGTTGTTCATGAAATCGCGGTCGCTGATTTTGCCTGTGGTGGCAAGCAATGCGCCCACATTGATTTGGGCATTTTTGCCCATTAAAATGCCATTCGGATTGGCAACAAACACTTTACCATTGGCATTGATGATGCCGTCAATAATGGATTTTTCATTGCCAATCACGCGATTGAGTGTAATGGATTCGGCATTGGGCTGTTTGAAATTAACGGTTTCGCCTTTTTGCACGCCAAAACTTTGCCAGTTGATTGCCGCTTTGGGGCTGGACTGATGAATGTCGGTCATGTTGCCATGCTGATGAATGCGTGCTTCACCTGCGCTGACTTGTCCGCCAGTGGGGGCTGCCAGCGTGAAACTGCTGCCCAAACCCATGGCTACCGCACACAAAACGCACAAAACGCTGGGTTTTAATGAAAAATAAGCACCCATGTCTGCTTTTTCAGACGGGGTGCTTGCGGTATTTTGGGAAATGGCTTTGTGTTTGCCTGTGCTGTTTTCTGGCACGGCTTGATAGGTGTTGGTGGCGGCATTGTACACAACGCGGTAAACATGATTCATGATTTGTCCCTTTCAAAGGCTAATCGGATTGATTGTTAAATTAAATCTACCCAATTTTACAGGACATGACGTAAAACACCAAATATTTGAAAAGAATGATGAACAATTTGTTAAGATTTGTGTGGTTTGTGCCACATCATTGCATAAAATAAAAAAGCAACCTAAAAGGCTGCTTTTTTGTAATGTGGTGCCCAGAAGAAGACTCGAACTTCCACGTCCTTACGGACACTAGTACCTGAAACTAGCGCGTCTACCAATTCCGCCATCTGGGCTTTGCAATTTATTGTGAATTGCGTTAAAGTAACGCCACTCACGAAAAAAACAAATTATATAAACGCTACATAAGGATTGTCAATAATGAAAAAACAGAAAAATCTCAACACATTGAATTTACGAAACAAAGACCCTTATTTGGAACGCGAACGTGCCAAATACGACCACCCCCTTCCCAGCCGTGAATGGGTCATTGAGCTGTTGGAACAAGCGGGTGTGCCGCAAAAAATCCCTGCTTTGGCGGATAAATTGTCCATTTTGCCCGATGAATACGAATTTTTTGAACGCCGACTGAAAGCGATGGCGCGTGATGGGCAAATTCTCATCAATCGGCGCGGCTTGGTGTGCGTGGCGGAAAAATTGGCGATTGTGAAATGCCGCGTGGAAATGTCGCGCGATGGCAGTTTTGGTTTTGCTGTGCCGCTTGTGCCGCATGATGATGGCGATTTGGTTTTGTACAACAAGCAGTTGGCTGGTGTGATGCACGGCGATATTGTTACCGTGCGCCCTTTGGGTTTGGACAGACGCGGTCGCCGTGAAGGGCAGATTTTGGATATTGTGGAACGCGCTCATTCGCATATTGTGGGGCGTTTTTATTTGGAACGCGGTGTGGCGGTGTTGGAGGCGGAGGACAAACGTATTCAGCAAAGCATTGTTTTATCGCCAGAAAGTGTGGCGCAATTTCAGCCCAAATCGGGGCAGGTGATTGTGGCGGCGCTGGAAACTTATCCTGAAAATCATCGCCCTGCGGTTGCGAAAATCACGGAGGTGCTGGGCGATTATGCCGACAGTGGCATGGAAATTGAAATTGCGGTTCGCAAGCACCGTTTGCCACACACGTTCAGCGAAGGCTGCCTGAAAGCGGCTGAAAAAATCCCCAATAAAGTTCGCAAAACCGATTTGAAAAACCGCGTGGATTTGCGCGATTTGCCCTTGGTTACGATTGATGGCGAAAGCTCGCGCGATTTTGATGATGCGGTGTATGCGGAAAAAATCGGCAGAAATTACCGCTTGATTGTGGCGATTGCGGACGTGAGCCATTATGTGAAACCCAATGATTTGATTGATAAAGACGCTTTGGAACGCGCCACCAGCGTGTATTTTCCACGCCGTGTGATTCCCATGCTGCCTGAAAATTTGTCCAATGGCATTTGCTCGCTCAACCCTGATGTGGAGCGGCTTTGCATGGTTTGCGACATGACGATTACTTACGCGGGCAATGTGAAGGCGTATGAATTTTATCCTGCGGTGATGAAATCGGCGGCGCGTTTGACCTACAATCAAGTTTGGCAATGGCTTGAAAATGATGAAAAAAATATCCCCGAAACCTTTTCAGGCAGCCTGAAAACGCTCTACAAATTGTTCCAGATTTTGCAAGCCAAACGCCAAAAACGCGGTGCAATGGAATTTGAAACCATTGAAACGCAAATGATTTTTGACGATAAAGGCAAAATTGAACGCATTGAACCCGTCAAACGCAATGATGCGCACAAATTGATTGAAGAATGTATGTTGGCGGCAAATGTTTGCGCGGCTGATTTTCTGTTGCAAAACAAGCAGCCTGCGCTGTATCGCAACCATGCGGGTCCCACGCCCGAAAAATTGGCGACTTTGCGTGAACAGTTGGCTTTGCTGGGCTTGAAATTGGGCGGCAAGGACAATCCCACGCCCAAACATTATGGCGAACTTGCCGCGCAAATTGCTGACCGTCCCGACCGCGAATTGTTGCAAACCATGTTGTTGCGTTCCATGCAGCAAGCGATGTATGAACCTGAAAACATGGGACATTTTGGTTTGGCTTATGAACATTACGCGCATTTCACTTCGCCCATTCGCCGTTATCCTGATTTGTTGGTGCATAGGGCGATTAAGGCGGTGCTGGCTGGGCAAAAATACGAAGTCCCCAGTTGGCAAGAAATGGGCGTACACACTTCATTTTGCGAACGCCGCGCCGATGAAGCGAGCCGTGATGTGGAAAGCTGGCTGAAAACCTATTTCATGCGCGATAAGGTGGGCGAAGTGTTCACGGGCAAAGTGTCGGGCATGGCGAATTTTGGCTTGTTTGTAACGCTGGACGAGATTCACATTGAGGGCATGGTGCATGTGAGCGATTTGGGCGAGGATTATTTCAATTATCGTGCCGATTTGTTGGCGATGGTGGGCGAACGCAGTGGCGTGCGTTTCAATATGGGCGACACGGTTACGGTGAAAGTGGCGCGCGCGGATTTGGAAACCAGTCGCATTGATTTGGTGCTGGTGGGTGGCGTGAAAAGCGGCAAAAAGTCGGCAAAATCCGCCAAATCCAAACAAAAGCTGCCTGAAAACGTGGCAAAATTGGTGGACGAGGCAGAACACATATTGGCAAAATCCAAACGCCAATCTGCCAGCAAAAGCGTCAAAAAAGCCGCATCTGCCAATCAATCCAGCCGCAAAAAAGCCGCACCGAAAAAAGCGAAAAAATCGGTGAGCATCAAAATCAAAAAGGCGTAAATGTGCTTTCAGGCAGCCAAATTGTTGCGTTTGGCTGCCTGAAAACCTGTTTAGGGAAAGGTGGCTGCGTGTTGAAAAAGTTTGCCTGCCACATCTTTGGTGGACAAACTCGGTTCGCCCATCAAACCCCAATCTATGCCCACCGTTGGGTCGTTCCACAATAGTGTATGCTCGGATTGAGGGTGGTAATAATCGGTGCATTTGTACACAAATTCCGTGTTGTCTTCCAGCGTGTAGAAGCCGTGCGCGAAACCTTCGGGTACCCACAATTGGCGTTTGTTTTCGGCGGACAAAATCGCGCCAAACCATTTGCCAAAAGTGGGCGATGAGCGGCGCAAATCCACCGCCACATCAAATACGCTGCCTGAAACCACGCGCACCAATTTGCCTTGCGTGTGTTCCATTTGATAATGCAAGCCGCGCAAGACGTTTTTGCTGGATTTGGAATGGTTTTCTTGCACAAAAGTGCGGTCGGCAACGTGTTCACGAAACCAATTATCGCGGAAGGTTTCCATAAAAAAGCCGCGTTCATCGCCAAAGATTGTGGGTTCTAATAATTTTACATCGGTGAGAGATGTTTCAATAATGTTCATGTTTTCAATCTCTTAAATTAAATAATATTTTCAGACTGCCTGAAAATCAATCTTCATCATCAAACAAATCCCAGTTTTCATCTTCATTAGAAAGGATTTTTGTTAATAAATCTGCCATATTATCAGCTATATGGTGCATTTTTGCTGAACCTAATGCCCCTAAATCCAAAGCGTAAATGGCATCATCGTAACCTTTTTTGTGAATAAAAAAGCCCAAATCGCCATCTTGACCAATTAAAAAATAGTCAGGGGCATTTTTTTGCACATCATAAGTCGCATTGCGCTCCAACAGATTTTTATAGCCATAGAAATAACCACCATTGCCAAAATCATCATAATAATCAAGCCCATCTTCTTCTTTTACACACGATAAAAATTCTTCGTAGCTATCTGGTAAATGAAAGCCCAATTTATTCTTCCATAGATAAAACATTATCATATCCTTCATTATGACATTTACAGGTTGCCTGAAAAATCATTCAAACATAATCTTTCAAATTCAACAAAGCCTTGCAAGACGTTTTTGCTGGATTTGGAATGGTTTTCCTGCACAAAAGTGCGGTCGGCAATGTGTTCGCGAAACCAATTATCGCGGAAGGTTTCCATAAAAAAGCCACGTTCATCGCCAAAGACTTTGGGTTCAAGCAATTTCACATCGGGAATGGGGGTTTCAATAATGTTCATGTTTTTAAAACTTTATTTAAAAATTAGGATTTTTTGAGTAGTAAAAATGGAAGCAATATACCACCTAAAATTGCACCAATAAAAATACCACCCATTAATGCGAAAGTATCACCTATTAAAATCAAAATATTTGGAAACGCGCAAAAAATACCAATTAATATTTCAAATAAAAATAATTTCTTATATAAAGTTCTATGTGGTACTTTTTTACTTATAAAAAAACAGCTTGTTATAAAAGCCAAAATGCAAACAATAACAGGATATAGCAAATTTAAAAGAACACCCATAACAAAATCGTCCATTTTGTAAATTAAGGTCGCACCTAGAACCTGAATGATTATGCCCCAAAAAGAACCCCAAAAAACCCACAAAGCGACCATAAAAGGCAATTTTAATTTCATTTTGATTTTCCTTATTTTTAGACTACCTAAAAATGCCTAATCTTAAAGTAAAGTCCGTGAATTTACCGATTTAACTTTACAAATTTCTTAACAAATAACCATATGTACTGCGTTCATTTTCAGGCTGCCTGAAATAATGCAATCCATGCCAAAAGCAACATCGCAACCATCAAAGCAGTCAAAATCCAAATCGTGCGGTAAAATCCGCGAATATCTTTGTCGCCAGACTGTTTCAACCGTTTGATTTCCAATCGGATATTTGTGAATGTGGCGGGATTACTGCCCAAATTTGCCAACGCTTTTTGCAGAATAATGCGCTCAAATTGTGCCATTTTTAACAAAGAAATGCCCAATAAGACCACTAAAATCATCAAAATAATTGCTAAATACATGATTGTAATCCGCAAAATAAGGTTTCAGGCTGCCTGAAAATCGATTATGAATTCATCAAAACCATATCAAACCAAACAACAAATCCCAAAAATAAAATGGCAAACAACCATATCAATAAGATGATTTTTGAATCTTTGGAAAGCTTACCTTTGAGGCGTAAATCGTGTTTGATTTGTTTTTTGCTATCAAAAATCGCTTGTAACAGTTCCATTAAGCCCATAATCAATTCCAGTAATGCCGACATTGTTCTCACTTTCATGAAAAAGGTTGTTCAGGCTGCCTGAAAAATCATTCAAACATTGGTATTACAGCTTTCCAAATCCAACTTTTTAGGAAGTGCAAATGCCAACAAACATGACACCAACGCACCAGCGAGCAAAGCAGAAAAAATAATGCGTAACCCAACCCAATCGTTAGATGAAACCAAACCCAATATGCCCAATAAAAATGCTGGCGAAGGATAAATCAACATACCCCAATAAATTGTTTTGAAAATATCCTTTTTATTTCTTGTGAGTTGTTGATTTTTAACTAATTTAGCAACAGACCAGCCTAAAAATAAGCCAATCGGCACAGAAATAAACCAGCACAATACCAATACAAATGGAATGTAACCAATGATTGGTATGTTATCTCTTGTCCCAAATTCTTGTTCCAGAGTAAATGCCAAAAACCAAAAAATTATCACGGTTAAAGGAAACCCAACAATAATGTTTAATAATGAATAGGTTTCATAAGCCAATTTAATTCGCTTTTCTGATGGGCTAATAGGATATTTAGACATAATCTTTCAACCTCAACAAAGCCTTACGCCAATCGCTCGTCTCAATCCCAAACGCAGCCTGAATTTTGCCACAATCCAAACGCGAATTGGCTGGGCGGCTGGCTGGCGTGGGGTAATCCGCAGTTGTAATCGCATTTAAAACAGGGATTTGCGCCAACACATTTTGCGCGTGGGCTTGCGCGAAAATCTCGCGGGCAAAATCGTGCCACGACACATAAGGGCTGCCTGAAAAATGGTACACGCCAAATTGATTGGATTGTTTTGAAATGATTTTTTCGGCAATGTGGATTAAGGCAGCCGCAATATCGCCTGCGTAAGTGGGTGCGCCAAATTGGTCGGCAACCACGCCCAAGCTGTCGCGGTTCGCGCCCAAACGCAACATGGTTTTGACAAAATTATTGCCGTGTTCGTTGAACACCCATGCGGTGCGCAAAATGATGTGGCGTGGGCAGGCTGCCTGAACCGCGATTTCGCCAGCCAATTTGCTTTTGCCGTAAACATTTTGTGGGGCGACTGGGTCGGTTTCGCGGTAAGGGGTTTCGCCTTTTCCATCAAAGACATAGTCGGTGGAAATGTGCAAAATGGCTGCACCGATTTCGTTGGCGGCTTGTGCCAAATGTTTCGCGCCCAACTCATTGACGGCAAAAGCCAAATCGGTTTCGCTTTCGGCTTTGTCCACGGCTGTGTAGGCTGCTGCGTTGATGATGATGTTGGGGCGGAAATCGCGCACGGTTTGCCAAACGGCATGTTTATTTGTGATGTCAAGGGTTTGGCTGGTGGTCGCCAAGATTTCGGCTTTGCCTTGTAATTGGGCGACAAGTTGGCTGCCGACTTGTCCGTTTGCGCCTGTGATTAAATATTTCATCATCTTTTTAATCCTTTAAGTTTTAACTAAAATGATTTCAGGCTGCCTGAAAAATTATTTGAACGCTTCTGCACCCAATACTCGATAAACCAACAAAGTACGCTTTCTATACTCTCTTTGTTCTTCAAGCAATTGATTGAATTGATTGATTAAATTTTGTTGGCGTTTGGCTGGGTGGTTAAATTCAAGTTGCTTCTTTAATATGTTGATTCGGTAAGATAAAAATTCGCCCTGATGCTCTACCGAATTTGCGGCTTGTTTTAAAGGAAATTCGCTGACCAATTTGTGCAAGGCTTTCCATTCGCGCACTTTATGGCGTTTGGGGATTGCCAATTTGGGCGTGAGTGCGTACATGATTTGACCACAATCGGGGCATTTTTTGTTTTTTTCTGTGTGGATTGTGGTGCGGATTGCCACTCTACACGCAAAGCAAACTTGGTAATAATTTTTCATATTCAAATCTCAAAATCAAGGGTTTGGCTGGTGGTCGCCAAAATTTCGGCTTTGCCTTGTAATTGGGCAACAAGTTGGCTGCCGACTTGTCCGTTTGCGCCTGTGATTAAGTATTTCATTTTTTTCAATCCTTTAAATTTGAATTTTTTGGCAAACATTGTTATGAATGATTTCATTACCCACTTTCAGGCTTGTTTCCAATTCATTTTGATTTAACTTATTGATTTTTAAAACCAATTCATCAGCAGTATGTTCCGCCCATGCTTGTTCTAAACCAAGACGAAACGCTTTCAATTCTTGTGGCTCTGCTTTATCTAATAAATTTTTCTCTCGTGATGTTACCAACATTTTGATTTTAGGAGGTTTTGTTTGAGTAAGGATAATTTGCTTATCCTTTAATCGCCATGTTCCCATGCTATCCGTACTTTGATAAAGATATAAATTGACATCATTTTTTATAACAAAAATCAGCGCATCACTGTGCCAAACACCATTTTCCAATATCGTTTCACGAGAAAAATAGCGATTTTCTGAAAATGTATCTTGGGCTTCACAACGTCATTGTCCTACCAATAATTTTTTATCATCATGATTTGTGGGAATTTGTGTGCTACTACAAGCAATTAATATGCTTGATAGCACACCCCAAAAAATCATTTTTTGAAATACCATCATTTGACCCCTTATTTATGTTTTCAGGCTGCCTGAAAAATCAGGATACTTTTTGACAAGGAATGGGCAAAACCATACCGTGCATACCACCGATTACCAAACGGAATTGTTTTTCATCTAAGGCTTTGATGGTAAACGGGACAGCATCAAAAATGCCCCAATATTGCTTTAAATCTTGCGCCATTTCGTTTTTAATGCTCAAAGCATCAGGCTCTTGTTTTTCCAATTTTGCCAAAGCCATTTGTTTGTGTGGATTGGTTTCTGGCAACAGCGTTACTTGATGTTCGCCCATTGTTTTTTCTTGATAAAAACGTTTTCGGATTTGCCATTTTGCTTGATGTGTGTGTTCAAATTCGTATTTCAAGTCATGGGTTAAATTTCGGACAATCACACCTTTGCGGGTTAATGTGCCATCTTTTTGATAATTCACGTCAAAATGGTAACGCAAATCTTCCCTAATCGGCACATCGCAATGCCATTTACCGTGTAATAAGTGGGCTTTGTCATCAAATTTGGGTTCAGTTTGGTCTTTTTGAATCATCTCTTCCAAATGGGGAACAAGGGTAAAATCATTGGCGGTGTGTGTTGAATTGTTTTGTTGAGATGGTGATGTTGTACTGGTACAGGCTGACAAGCCAATGACCAAAATCATCAAAGATAAGGTTTTATCAAACATGTTTTTCGCTCCATAAATGCTTTTCAGGCAGCCTGAAAATCGCCAAGCTGCCTGAAAATCACTTCACATTATTGGTCTGGTTCTTCTTTGGGCAAACGCACAATCGCAGCGACCAGTCCGCCCCAAATGATTGCCATCGCAATAATCATCATCAAAATTGCGGTTGAAGTCATGTTATTTCTCCTGTTTCCATTTGCTCAACGATAAGGCGGCGGCAACCACAACCAAGGCAATCGCCATGCCCCAACCAAATGTGTTCAAAAACCAAGTGGGGTAGCTGTCGTAGCCATTTTGGGCGATTTTGATGATTTCGCTAATCAGCATATAGCCCAATAAAATCGTGGTCAGCACCACCACGCATTGCCAGCCTTTGCCCAATTTCAACGATGAAACGCTGTTTACATGGTCAGACAAGGTTTTCAGGCAGCCTGAAAACACCATGCACACCAAAGACACAAACGCCACCGCCACAATGCCAAAGCTGTTCACAAATTTATCCAAAACGTCCAACATCGCCAAGCCCGTGGTGGTGCCAAACAACACAATGGAAACCAAGGACAAAGGCACACACACCAGTAAAGTGGCAGGCACACGCGGCAAATAAGTTTTGTCTTGCACCGCTGCGATAATCACTTCCAAAATGGAAATCAAAGACGTGATGCCCGCAAACAACAATGAACCAAAAAACAACACACCAATCAACGCACCGCCCACAGGCATTTGGTCAATGATGGTCGGAAACGCGATGAACGCCAAACCAATGCCCGAAGTCGCCACTTCGCTCACTTCTTTGCCCATGCTTTGCGCCATGAAACCCAAAGCGGCAAACACGCCCACGCCCGCCAAAATCTCAAAACTGCTGTTGGCAAAACCGACTACCAAGCCTGTTCCGCTCAAATCGGATTTGGGTTTCAAATACGAAGCGTAAGTAATCATGATGCCAAAACAAATGGACAATGAGAAGAAAATTTGCCCATAAGCCGCAATCCACACGCTCGGTTCAGCCAGCTTTGACCAGTTGGGTGTGAACAAAGCGTCCAAACCCTTTGTTGCCCCTGGTAAAAACAGCGAATACACCACCAAAATGGCAAACATCGCGGTCAATAAAGGCATCAAAATCATGCTGACTTTGCCAATGCCTTTTTGCACGCCCGTGCCCAGCAGCGCAATCACCACCACCCACACGCCAATTAAAGGCAACAAAACGCCAGCCACAAAATCCAAGCCCACACCCACATCAGACGACATTTTCAAATATTCGCCAAAAAAGAAGGCTTTGGGGTCTTTGCCCCACGCGTTGTTGAGCGAAAAATAGGTGTAGCTTGCCGCCCAACCGATAATCACCGCGTAATAAATGGCGATAATCACGTTAATCAGCACCTGCCACCAGCCAAATATTTCAAATTTGCGATTCAAACGGCGAAACGCCAAGGGTGCCGAGCCGCGATATTTGTGTCCAATCGCATAATCCACAAACAAAATGGGAATGCCTGCGGTCAGCAAAGCAATCAAATAAGGCACGATGAACGCACCACCGCCATTATCATAAGTTACATAGGGGAAACGCCAAATATTGCCCAAACCCACCGCCGAACCAATGGCGGCAAAAATAAACGCACGGCGCCCTGAAAAACTTTCGCGTTGGGGCGCGTTGGATTGTTGAGACATAATTTCTGCCTTGATTTACCAAAATTCATAAAAGAAACGCAATATGCCGAGTTTTTGTCAAAAAGTAAAGCCCGTTTATCGCCATGTTTTGATTTTTTATTGGTTTTAATGGAAATAAAATACCAAAATCAAGCGGAAAAATAATCAAAAAATGCCAATTTTGTTTTGAAATGACATAAATGGTTTTTTTGTAAAACTTGGTTTCAAGCATAAAAAACAGCCCAAAACACACTTGATGGCGTTTCAGGCTGCCTGAATGTCATTTTAAATCAATCGTCTGGCTCTTCTTTGGGCAAACGCACAATCGCGGCAACCAATCCGCCCCAAATGATTGCCATGGCAATAATCATCATTAAAATTGCGGTTGAAGTCATGATTATTTCTCCTGTTTCCATTTACCCAATGACAAAATGATGGAAAAGACAATGTACACCGCCAACATGCCCCAACCAAATGTTGCCACAAACCAAGTGGGGTAGTTTTCGTAGCCTTCGTTTGCCACTTTCCACAATTCGCTAACCAGCATGTAGCCCAACACGATGGTGGTCAGCGTCAAAACAATTTGCCAGCCTTTGCCCAATTTCAACGATGAAACGCTGTTTACATGGTCGGACAAGGTTTTCAGGCTGCCTGTAAACAAAATACACGCAATGGAAATAAACGCCACGCCCACAATACCAAAGTTATTCAAGAATTTATCCATCACGTCCAGCAAAGGCAAGCCTGTGGTGGTGCCAAACATCAGCACCGAAACAATCGACAAAGGCACACACACCACCAAAGTGGCTTTGGCGCGTGGAAAATGGGTTTTGTCTTGCACCGCCGCGATAATCGTTTCCAAAATGGAAATCAAAGACGTGATGCCTGCAAAAAACAGTGAACCAAAAAACAACAAACCAATCAAGGCATTGCCAAATGGCAGTTGGTCAATAATCGTGGGGAAAGCAATGAATGCCAAACCCAAGCCGTTGGCGGCAACATCGCTCACTTCTTTGCCCATGTTTTGTGCCATAAAGCCCAAAGCGGCAAACACGCCCACGCCAGCCAAAATCTCAAAACTGCTGTTGGCAAAGCCTACCACCAAACCTGTGCCGCTCAAATCGGATTTCGGTTTCAAATACGAGGCATACGTTACCATAATGCCCATGCAAATCGAGAGTGAAAAGAAAATTTGCCCATAAGCCGCAATCCAAACGGTGGGGTCAGCCAGCTTTTCCCAATTTGGGGTAAACAAGGCGTTCAAACCTTTGGTTGCACCGGGTAAAAACAGCGAATACACCACCAACAAGGCAAACATCACCGTCAATAAAGGCATCAAAATGGTGCTGGCTTTACCAATGCCTTTTTGCACGCCCGTTGCCAATAAAGCCGTAACCAACACCCAAACGCCAACCAAAGGCAACACAATGCCCGCGACAAAATCCAAGCCCACACCAGGGTCGGCAGCCACTTTCAAATATTCGCCAAACAAAAAGCCTTTTGGGTCTTTGCCCCACGCGCTGCTCAACGAAAAATAGGTGTAGCTGGCAGCCCAGCCGATAATCACGGCATAATAGGTTGCCAAAATGGTGTTGATGATGACTTGCCACCAACCAAACATTTCAAATCTGCGATTCAAACGGCGATACGCCAAAGGCGCTGAACCGCGAAATTTATGCCCAATCGCATAATCCAAAAACACAATGGGAATGCCTGCGGTGAGCAAAGCGATGAGATAGGGAATCATGAATGCGCCACCACCGTTTTCATAGGTGATGTAGGGGAAACGCCAAATGTTGCCCAAGCCCACAGCCGAGCCAATGGCGGCAAAAATAAACGCATTGCGCCCAGAAAAACTTTCGCGTTTGGGCGCGTTGGATTGTTCGGACATGATGTTGAACCTCGTTGATGTAATTTTATGACAAGATAAATTAACAAAAAGCAACAATATGCCCAATTTTTAAAGAAAAGTAAAGTTATTTTCGTTGAGATGTGGTTTTTCAGGCAGCCTGAATGCCGTTTTTTGCCAATAAACGCAACAAATATTGCCCATATTCGTTTTTCGCCATGGGTTCAGCGATTTGGCGGATTTGTTCAGATGTGAGCCAACCCTTGCGCCAAGCAATTTCTTCCAAACACGCCACTTGCAAATTCTGAACGTGTTCAATGGTTTTCACAAAAGACGCAGCTTCATGCAAACTGTCGTGCGTACCCGTATCCAGCCACGCAAAACCGCGCCCCAATAATTGCACGTTCAGGCTGCCATCGTCCAAATACATTTGATTTAACGCGGTAATTTCCAATTCGCCACGCGCAGACGGCTTAACTTGCTTGGCAAATTCCACCACGCGATTGTCGTAAAAATACAAACCCGTTACCGCCCAATCGGATTTGGGTTGCGTGGGTTTTTCTTCAATGGATAAAACTTTGTTTTCATTGTCAAATTCCACCACGCCAAAACGTTCAGGGTCTTTCACTTGATAAGCGAACACGGTTGCGCCATGTTTGCGGCTGGCGGCTGCCTGTAAAGTTTGCGTAAATGATTGACCATAAAAGATATTATCGCCCAAAACCAAACACACATTGTCATTGCCAATAAACTCTTCGCCAATCAAAAATGCTTGCGCCAAACCGTCAGGACTGGGTTGTATGGCGTATTGAATGTTTACGCCAAAATCCGCGCCATCGCCCAATAAGCGCACAAAAGCGGCATGGTCTTCGGGCGTGGTAATGACCAAAATATCGCGTATCCCCGCCAACATCAACACAGAAAGTGGGTAATAAATCATGGGTTTATCGTAAACAGGCAAAAGCTGTTTGGACACACCGCGTGTAATCGGATAAAGGCGTGTGCCACTTCCGCCTGCCAAAACAATGCCTTTCATGGGTTTTCTCCTTGTTTTATCAAATTGTTTTGATGGGAATTTTGCTTTTCAGGCAGCCTGAAACCGTTGTTCACAATATTTTTTCAAGCCCAATAATCGGCGTTCCGCCACAAATGAAAAATATTTTATCATCAATGGATTAAGCCAAAACGCACACCATTTGGGTGCAGAAAGCGAATAACAAAACCGTGCCACCGTTTCTGTTTCATTTGCTTTTTGAAACACCCAACTGCCCGCAAATTGTTCAATAAAAAAAGGGGCTTGAAACATTTTGACCGCAGCGCATTCAGGCGGTTTCACTTGTACAAAACGCACACGCATGGTCATGCCCAGTTTGGAACGGATTTCCACTTCGCGCCCCACAAACGGCATACCGTCAGCACCGTCCAAATTGCGAATGTAATCAGGAAATGCGTCCCAATCGTAACGCACAGAATAATCTTGCGAAATTTCGTAAACCAAATCAATGGGGGCGTGTATGGTTTGTTGATGATTGATTTGTGGCATGATTTTTCCTTTCAGGCAGCCTGAAAATCATTTATCTGGATAAACCCAACTTAAAAATTTGCCTTTTTTGTTGATATAAAAGTACCGATTTTCCAAATCGGTGGCAGTCGGGTCAGGTAGCGACCAACAATGTCCTTCGCCATCGCATTTTGATTTGGCGCGATAGGCGACTTTGGCACGACCATTTTCAAAAGGAAAAGCAGCCTGAAAACGCGCAGGTATCACAATTTTCTTGGTTTTTTCGCTGGCGTAGCCGATTAAACCGTTTTGTTTAATGCGAAACAAACCTTCTTTCGGATAATCCACACCCATGTCAAACCAGTAAATTTGATACCAAACTTTGCCTTGATTATCAACAAAATCATGGTCTTTGCCATTATAAAGCCATGCGTGTTTGTGGAAACATTTGGGCGAAAAAAATGGCGCGACCGCATGGGTTTTAAAACCTGCCGAGAGCGGAATAATCACTTTACCTTGTTGATTTTTATACTGAATGGGCGTACCCAAGCTGTCATTGGTAATGCGTTTGCCATTTGCCAAATACGCGCACAATTTTTCCGCATAAGCAGGACTATTGAATAATAAAGTAATGAATAATAATGTGATTTTCAATAATTTCATTTTCAGGCAGCCTGAAATCTTATTTTCCCAAACCCAAGCGTTCCAAACGATAATTGCCACTCAATACACGTTCGCACCATGCGCGGTTGTCCAAATACCATTGCACGGTTTTGCGTAAACCTGTTTCAAAGGTTTCTTGTGGTGTCCAGCCCAATTCGCGTTGGATTTTTCGCGCGTCAATCGCGTAACGCACATCGTGTCCTGCGCGGTCGGTAACGTGGGTAATCAAGTCGGCATAATGCGCCACGCCTTGCGGTTTTTCGGGGGCAAGTTCTTCTAATAATTCACAAATTTTTTTGACAACTGAAATATTGGTTTGTTCGTTGAAACCGCCAATATTGTAGGTTTCGCCAATTTTGCCGCGCGTGATGACTTGATACAAGGCGCGAGCGTGGTCTTCCACAAACAGCCAATCACGGATTTGCAAGCCATCGCCATAAACGGGTAAGGGCTTGCCGTTCAGCGCATTTAAAATCATGAGCGGAATCAGTTTTTCGGGAAAATGATAATAGCCGTAATTGTTGGAACAATTGGTGATGATGGTCGGCAAACCGTAGGTTCGGTGCCATGCGCGTACCAAATGGTCGCTGGACGCTTTGCTGGCGGAGTAGGGGCTAGACGGTGCATAAGGTGTTGTTTCGGTAAACAAATCGTCTGTACCGTGCAAATCACCAAACACTTCATCGGTGGAAATGTGGTGGAAACGGAATGTGGCTTTTTCATTTTCAGGCAGCCTGAAAAAATAAGCGCGTGCCGCTTCCAGCAATGTGAATGTGCCGATGATGTTGGTTTGAATGAATTCGCCTGAGCTGTCTATGCTTCTGTCCACATGGCTTTCGGCGGCAAGGTGCATGACGGCAGTTGGTTGATATTGTTGAAAAATGCGGTCTAATTCAGCGCGATTGCAAATGTCCACTTGTTCAAAAGCATAGCGCGCGCTGCCTGAAACGCTGGCAAGATTGTCCAAATTGCCAGCGTAGGTCAGTTTATCCACATTGATAACGGTATCGTTTGTGTTGTCAATGATGTGGCGGATGAGCGCAGAACCGATAAAGCCTGCGCCGCCTGTGATTAAGATTTTCATGGTTATGAATCCATACGCCATTCTCAACCCAATTTTAAAAATTAAAATTGTAATGTATAGAATATATATGATGTGAAATATATATTTTATATGCGTGGTTGAAAATGGCATAATTGTTTCTTTTGATTACATAAAATCCTCATATTGATTAATCAAATATTGTAAGATGGAATTATTTACACTTTTACCTTGTTGATACAAGTCCGTCTTTCTAAATGTATTATTCCAAATATGCATGGCATACATTTTGTCAGACAAAATACTTGGGTCAAAGTTTTGGTCAAGTAACATTCGTCTGGTTTGGATCGCATTTAAACCATAGAAGTGATAATATGGTTTGGCAAATTTATCCAAATTGAAATACATCAATGCTTTGGTAAGACCTGTTGGACCGCTTGCCTCACCCCAAAGCGTATGCTCGCGTCCTAAGCCCTTTTCAACACGTTTCAATTTACGTTCCACATCTTGTACCGTATCCCAAGGTAGGATTTGATTCGGGTTTTGACTCATAAATTCCATCAGTTCCACCAAATGATGATGAGCTGGAAATTTTAAGACAGCATTTGCAATTGCATGACCTTCAAAGCCATAGACATAGTCATTTTGGGTAAAGTCAAACGGTTTTAAACAGATTTCATCCATATCTACCCAATAGCCACTCTTCATGGCAATCATTTTCCATCTGAACCAATCTGAAAAGTGGGCAGGTGAACCATGTGAATAGAAAATATCTTTTTCAGGCAGGATTTCGTTACCGTCTTTAACAATTACCCCTTTAGGAATATTTTTCAAATCTTGATAAGTGTATAAATGAACTTCATGCCCATGATACAGGTATGATGCCAAACACAATTGTTGCACCACACCCAAATCATTGCCAATCCATAAAGATTGAATGGTGTCTTTAACGATATGAGTGCCATTTATTTTATCAGATTGTTTATTCTCCAGATAATCAAACCATGAAGAAAATCTAAGCACATCAATGTCTGCTAATTTTGAACGATGAGACACAAATAAATCTTTGGCTTCTTCATTCAGATTTTGTGAAAGTTTTTCATGGATAATAATATCCAAAGGTTTATTTTCACTTTTTTGGTTTCTCAATGATGCTGTTACCGTATTTTCAGACTGCATCCATTTTTGACGGTATAAATCCCAATATTTCATTGTTTCATCATAATCATTGAGACATTGGTTGATTTTAGCCAATTGTGACAATGCAGTATATGACGAACTGGTACTTGGGTTTGGCAAATTTTGTTGGTAATGAGCCAAAACATCTTTATATAAACCCAAACTTTGTTTGAGATAAATAACGTGATGCTCATTCTTTTTATCCTTACCATATCTATGGCAGTAGGTTTCATAATAAGGATAAGCTGTATAAAAATTAAAATTTTGGCACATTGTAACTGCCAAGTAGCGGTATGCCAATTCCAGTTCTGGAAATTTTTCAACAAATTTTTGAGCGTATTCAATTGCCTTATCTAACTGATTTGCGCCTTTTAAGCTGGTAATCATCAAAGAATAAGAAACGGCAATATCAGGGAATTGGTCGAAAAGTTTTTGGGCAAATACCGCTGCCGATTGCCAATCCTGTTCACGTTGGTAAACATTAACTAAACCTTCCAGTCCGCGATGGTTGTTGGGCTGTAATTTTTGTAATAGCTCAAATTCATTGCGTGCTTCGTCATAAAGTGACAGATTTTTATAAGCATCACCAGCCCACCAATAACTGTGCCACAATTCAGGAAAACTTTTGCGAAATACATAAGAGCGAGATACCACATCTTCCCAACGGTTTTGTGATTGGGAAACATTTACCATGCCTTCTAAACCATGGTGCAGATGAGGTAATTTTTCAGTCATCAATTGGAATTGTGCTTCGGCTTTATCAAATTGTTTTAGATTTCTATAAGCCTGACCAGCCCACCAGTATCCCTGCCACATTTCAGGCTTAATTTGCTGTAAGTGAACAGAGTAGGTTGCTGCTTTAGCCCAATTTTGTTGTGTGTTGGCAAGTTCAGCTAAACGCTGAACTTCTTTGGGGTCGTTAGGTAAATTGGCATTATCCAGTAATAAACAGGTATGACGGTTTTCCAACTTTAATTGTTTATCCAGTTTTGCGGTAAAGATTTTATTGCCATATGCCAAAGAAACATATAAATCATATAAACCCAGTTCAAAATCTTGGACATCAATTCCTTTCAGTCCCAAAGTGGCGAAATAGCTGGCATTATAATTGGTTGTTGCATTACCAATTTTTAAACCCAAGTTGCTCTTGCGTACTTGCCCCAATTCAAACACATATTGGCGTTGAGTAATGGGTTTCTGAGCTATCAGGTAATATTTGCCTTGGTGGAAGTTACTCAATGGTGCTTCAGCAACGACAAATTCACCTTCAATATGGAAAATTGTCCCATTTACCCAAGCATTTTCAGTGCTGATGTGGCTTTGGCTGGACACATCGGTGCCTAAAATGTCTTTTTTAGTCAGATAAACCTTGTTCCCTTCTGAAAACAAACGGTATTCGGATAAATTATCTGCTGAGTGTTTGTCTAGGTTTTGTTCGGTCATGACCAAGCTTGCATACTGTCTCATATTCTTATCGGCAGAAACAGAGATTTGGATTTCGTAAATACCGTTTTTTAAAAAGCCGATATCAATTCCTTTAAAGCCAAGTGTTGCAGTACCTGCAGCAGTATAATTGTAGTTTTGACCATTGAGAGCTTGGCTGGAAAGCTCACGTTTAGGTACTGTTCCCAATCCAAACTCCGATACGGAATCATCAAGTAAATTTCTAAATTTGATGTGTTTATGTAAATAGCGGTAATCAGGGGCATCGTAGCCTTGCAGATAAGCCAAACCTTCAATAAAGAAGGTATTTTTTACTACCCAGATTTTTTCAATTTGATTAATGGGAATGTGGTTGATTTTTGAATTCATAATGACAAAGCCTTTATATAATTTTCAAGTAAATGAGTTGTTTATGTAAAAAATAGCATTTAAAACTATTGCTTATTTCCATATCAGCCTGACTTGCTAATCAGTATTTCTGCCATAGTTCGGGCTAAATTTGCTGTAATTGAGCGAAGCAGTTTATGGTATTTGCTCAATTTTACTCAACGCTGGATTTATTGAGAGGCATTAGGCAAGTTTGAATGATTTGAGTTTTCTAGCTTTAATTGCTTATTCAGTTTTGCGGTAAAGATTTTATTGCCATATGCCAAAGAAACATATAATTCATACAAACCTGGTTCACAATCTTGCACATCAATGCCTTTTAATCCTGGTGTGGCGAAATAACTGGCGTTGTAGTTGGCTGTGGTATTGCCAATTTTTAAACCAAGACCATTTTTACGTACTTGACCTAGCCCAAATACATATTGATGTTGAATGGATTTTTGAGCTATTAGGTAATATTGTCCTTGATTGAAGTTACTCAATGGTGCTTCAGCCACAACAAATTCGCCCTCAATATGGAAAATGGTTCCATTTACCCAAGCATTTTCAATACTGATGTGACTTTGACTAGGTACATCGTTACCTAAAATGTCTTTTTTAGTGAGATAGACCTTGTCTCCTTCTGAAAATAAACGGTATTCGGAAAAGTTATCTGCCGAATGTTTGTCTAGGTTTTGTTCGGTCATGACTAAGCTTGCATACTGCCTCATATTCTTGTCAGCAGAAACAGAGATTTGGATTTCGTAAATACCATTTTTGAAAAAGCCGATATCAATTCCTTTAAAGCCAGCCGTAGCTGTACCAGCGGCAGTATAATTGTAGTTTTGACCATTGAAAGGTTGGCTGGAAAGCTCACGTTTAGGTACTGTTCCCAATCCAAACTCTGATACAGAATCATCAAGCAAATTGATAAATTTAATGTGTTTATGTAAATAACGGTAATCAGGCGCATCGTAGCCTTGCAAATAAGCCAATCCTTCAATGAAAAAGGTTGCATCTTTCATCCATATTTTTTCAATTTGATTGATGGGGTTGGGGGTAATTGGGTTGTTCATGGCTGTGTCTCCTGCTCGTTGATGTCAATTTGTTGGATAATTTGATTAAAAATACCCATGGCATTTTCAATCATTTGAAATCATGGTCGCATCCAGTGCTACAATAGTTTTTCTAAATTCAATTATATTTATGGTTGAATTTAAGATGATACCAGTATGGCATTGTTCATTTCAATGGTTAGAATTTGTTTTGCAAGCATTTTACTCAAATATTCAGGCTGCCTGAAAGCATAAATAACCTATTTAAGATGGTAATAAATTTTTAGCATGATTACCATATTGATATATTAAACTTGCTGCTTAATTTTCAATTCATCTTGGAATATTTGCGATAAAATTTGTGCGGTGTACATGAATTTGGCTTTATCGCCCACAATCAGTGCATCCAAACAAGCTCTGTTGTAACTGGCTGTAACCAAACGTGTATAAATGTACCGTTTATGTTGTTGGATAAAATGGTAGGCTGTCTGAAAAATTTCTTCTTTTTCATCTTCATTGTAAAACACAAATTCTCGCAAATAAATCAATAAATCATGATTCATATAAAATGCGATTTGATAGGCTTTACGCAATTCTGGAATGTATTGCCATAAATTGTTGATGGCAGCCATGCGACCTTGAAAATTGCTGACCGATTTGGTGGTGGTAATGGAGGTTTGGCTGCCGTAAATCAGCCACACATAAACCCGTGTATCAATTAAACCAATGCGTTCCAATTTGGAATAGAGCTTGGCGGTAAACAATTTGTCTTCATACAAACCAGTTTCAAAATAAATGCCCAAATCTTTAAGCATTTGTACTTTGTACAATTTATTGGTGGATAGGGTATCGTCAAATTGTGATAAGCGATTGGCAAAAGTGCTGATTTTGGGGCTTTTGTACAGGCTGCGAAACCATTCGCTTTCCACGCCTGTTTCAAAATCGCGGCGAACGGTTACGCCTGATACGCAATCCAATTGATGCCGTTCGGCATAAGCCAGCAATTTGCCCAAGGCATCGGGAAAAATCAGGTCATCTGAATCCAAAAAGAAAATGTATTCGCCTTTGGCATTGTGAATCCCAAAATTGCGTGTCAGTCCCAAACCTTCATTGTTTTTGTAAAAATAGCGAAAACGTGGGTCATTAAATTCTTTCACAATGTCTTCTACTGTTACGGCGTGTCCATCATCAACAATCATCACATCTAAATTGGTGTAGTGTGAGGCTTGAATGGATTTGAGCGTTGCAGGCAGGGTTGCCCTTGAATTATAGCATGGCACCAATATGGAAATGAGGGGCGATTGCCCGATTTGTGGGATTTTTTGGAATAATTTATTTAAAAAACTCATGGGGTTTGCTCTTATGCTTGGTTGGCTTCGGCATCCAATTCGCCAATCAGCTTATCCCATTTGGCAAAAATTTGGGCATTGGAAAATTGCTCAAATGTGGCTTGAATGGCTTGTGGCGATAAAGTATGGGCATTTTGAATGGCTGCAATGATGGCGGCATAATCGCCATATGCCGTTAAATAACCTGTTTCGCCGTGTTTGATGATTTCCTGTGCCGATGTGAATGAATCAAAGGCAATGACAGGGCGAGCGTGTGCATAAGCTTCCAGCACCACAAGTGGAAAACCTTCTGATTTGCTCATCAGCAGCAAAGAATCGCTGTTGCCAAAGATTTTTTCTTTATCGCTTTCAAAACCGTGCAATTTGAGGATATTTTGTAAGCCATTTTGATTTAAGGCTGCCTGAAATTCATCTTTCAATTCGCCATCGCCATAAATGTGAACCACAATATTGGCATTTTGCTTGGCAATTTCTTTGCCCAAATCAATCATGCTGAAAATATTTTTGTCTGCATCTAGGCGACTGATAACGGCGGTGTGCAAGGGGTTGCGAGGTTCAAGAGGGCAATATTGCGCGTCAATGGAATTGTGCATGTAGCCCAGTTTATTTTGCACTTCTGCCACCAAATGTGGGCGCAACAAATCCACCGCCGATTGGGTTAAAAGCAACAAACGGCGATAATTGTACAATTTGCCCTCATTCAGCCAGCCCAAGTGTGGGGCATATAATTCACGCGAAATCATGTCTTTCACATCGCCATGAAACATCAATACCGATTTGGCGTGGGTCAAATATTTTTGAAAATGCAGTTGTGCCGAAAATTGCAGGGCAATCACAATGCCATCAGTATTTTGCAAAATATTGGCACATGCACCATTTAAATATTGTGCCGACAATTTAAAGTCAATATAAGGGCTTTGTAATTGATGAAATTCACTGTTTGTTTCGGCAAATTCACGAATGGCAATCACAAAAATACGCGAATTGTATTTTTGCTTATAATGTTTTGCCATGTTTTTCAAAAATGTATGCACACCCCCAATTTGGTTGAGTTCATTGACCAAAAAAATGATGTCTTTGCCATGGCGCATATCTTTATTGAATGCCAAAGCATCCACAATGCGTTGGGTGGATTGACCGTCTTCTAATGGATAAAAGGTATTGATGATTTTGTGGTTGTTGCTGCTTAAATTGTGCCAATTCAGTTGATACAGTTCATCTTCATTTTGCACAATCTGTTCAGGCAGCAAATAATCGCCAAAATCAAAATACACACCACGTTGTTGCATATAATCTGCGTAATCATATTGAAATAACACAATGGGTTTATTCAATAAAGCAAAATCCAGCACCAATGAAGAATAATCGCTGATGAGAATATCTGAAATTTTCATCAAATCGGCAATATTGGAATAAGATGTGCAATCAATCACATTGTCATAACGCTGGTCAAGATGATTCAGGTAATGCAATTTGGTGATGATGACATATTCATGATTCAATGCGTTCAACAATTTTTGGGGCGAAAACGGCAAAGGCATGGCACCCGCTTTACGAAAAGTTGGTGCATAAAAAATGATTTTTTTATTGTGCGGAATGCCCAAAGTGGTTTTTAAAAATGCCGAGCCAATGTTTTCGTGCAGGGCAAAATCCAAACTGTATTGTTTGAGTTTTGTCCAATCCAAGCCACACAATTCGTCTTCATTTTCTGCCCTAAATGGGCGGCGCGACAAAATACGCAATTCTTGATGACGTTGGGGGTGGCTGTGGGCAAATGTTTCATAATCATGATGAAACAATGCCACAGGGCGATTGTATTGGTCAAAAGTGTATATGAGTGTGTGATAATCGCTGATAAGAATATCGGCAATGAGCAAGGCATCGCTGTCGTTCAAATCGGCGGTGTAATACACATTTTCAGGACTATTGGCAGGTGCGGTATTGGTTTGTGATGACAATAAAACCAACAGGCAGTAATCTTGACCAAACGTTGCCAGCAGGCGTGTTGCGTCAAATGGCAAAACCATCTCGCCCGATTGACGAAAGTCGGGGGCGTAAAGAATGATTTTGGCATTTTCAGGCAGCCTGATACTCTGAAACAGGCGTTTTAAACGACCTTGATTGTCTTCTTTTTGAAATAATTTATCGGTTTTGGCGCAACCCAATTGCAAAATTTTGCCATCGTAGCGCATTGCGCCACGCAAAAACACATCGGTATAAAAATCCGACATGGAAATCATGCAATCGTAGGCAAGATTGTAGCGAATGGCGGTTGCCAAATGTTTGACATCAAAATCCACAAACATTTTTTTATACGGAATACCATGCCACACCGAAACCCAAGTGTTGGTATCGGTAATGCGGTAGCCGTAATTCATTGTGCCAGCATCAATCACATAATCGGCAGTGAATTTCAAAAATTCGCCAAATGATGAGCCATTTTTAACCAAAGTGTGGGTGCTGCGATAAACAATATCTTCATTTAAATGACGCAAAATAATATAGATATTAAAATCATTTTTATAATATTCAATAAATGAATCAATATCCGCCATCACGCGATGATTGTAGTCAGATGGAATAAGCAATAATTTTTTTTTGAGTGAAATGCCCAATGATTGTGTTTCCCCGCTTTGATGAATGCGTGGCACCACAACGGGTTGGGTGGCAGCCGAAGCTGCTCCTTGGGTTTTGTATTCGATTTGGCGTTGGCATTGTTCAAGTTGAATTTGCCATTGTTGATTGTAAGGTGCCAGCTCAACAGCTTGGGTCAAATAATATTGAGCCTCGTGCAAATTGCCCAATTTTAAATGACACAAACCCAGTTTAAAGGCATTTTTGGCATGAATGGGGTTGATTGCATCGGCACTTTGAAACGCTTCCAAAGCCGCTTGCCATTTTTTTTGATTGTACAACGCCAAGCCTTGATGATAGCCTGCTGGCGCAGTAATGTGATGGTAGGCGTTTTTTAAGTGTTTCATCATTGTTGTTAATCCAAAAATTCGCCGTGTTGCCGCAAAACGTTTAAATGGCGTTCAGACGGCTTTTTGCCAGAATGCACGGCAAAGGTCATTTTTTTATACAGATAAATCAGAAATTCAGGTTCTGAGATAATCGTCATATTGGGGGTATCTAGGGTGCTGTCAAAACTCAGTTGAGGGGTATGCCAGTCGCCATAGTTTTCGGTTAAATACAAATCGTAATTGGCTGGAATCAGGTATTCGCGGTTTAAAAATGAGTAAGTATGCAATTCAAACGGCGAATTGTGCCATTGACTTTTGCCACTGGCATGCCAATAATCATCGGCTTGGCGATAATGAATAAAAATATCAATGGTAACGCCATTAACATGGCGAATAACCAAAATATCATTTGAATAAATGGGCAAAACATGAAAACAACCGCTGTTGTGAATGATGTTCGCCAAATCTTCAACGGAATGGTTATCCCACACGCCAATATC
This sequence comes from Alysiella filiformis, assembly GCF_014054525.1. Taxonomy (NCBI): domain Bacteria; kingdom Pseudomonadati; phylum Pseudomonadota; class Betaproteobacteria; order Neisseriales; family Neisseriaceae; genus Alysiella; species Alysiella filiformis. The sequence continues at coordinate 2,096,239 of NZ_CP059564.1, read as the reverse complement.
AATGTCTTTATCGTGTTTGAGCAGTTTGCCTTCGCGAATGCAGCCGAGCAGGGTGCCGCTAATCAGAAAAAAAGTAATATGGCGTTGGTCAAAATAATCTTTTAAATCGCCCAATGCTTTGGCGGCTTTTTTATCATTGTATTGGCGTGTGATGGGTGGTTTGGCTGCCTGTAATTTGGGTTTGCCTTGTGAGAGGCGATATTGTGTCCGCCAAAATGATAAGGCAAATTGGGTATTTTGGGCGCGTACTGCCGCATTGGATAAATGGCATGCTAAATCATACGCCAGTGCCTGCTGGTTATGATGGGGATGGGCTTGGGTAAATAAATGATAAAATTGTTCAAAATCAGATGAATCATCTACCAAGTTGGATAAATGTTGCCAAGTTTTACCGCGTTTATTGTGGGTTAAAATGTTTTTGAGCAGTTCAAATGCGACTTGTTTTTGTTGGGTTCTGCGTTTAATTTCTGCCAGTAAATATACCCCATCTGAGTGGGTTGGGTAATGATGTAAAAAACGGGTAATGTGGTATTCGGCTTTATCCAGTTGATTTTGCAGCAATAGGCTTTGTGCCAAATAAAAATCGCCAATATGCACACCTTGATTCAGCAGGATTTGACAATTTTTGCATACACGTTCATGCAAAGGAATGGTCAAATCATGAATAATGCGAAAAAGCGTTGGATAGAAACGCCATTTCCATGCCACATCAATGTTATTCAAATGTTTGTAAACTTGTACAATCAGCCTGATGATTTCACATTGTTGCAATTTTGTGATAAAAAAATGAAAAATAGGCACTTTAATGTCTTATTTGTATTCAGTTGGGGGGCTGGATAATGCTTCTTTAATTTGGGTGGTGGAAATGCCATCGGTACGCGGTAAGTAAATCACTTCACAATATTCTTTTAAAAAATCAAATTTACCTGCCCAATCATCGCCTATCACAAAGATGTCAATTTGGTGTTCTTGGATATCGCGGATTTTTTGTTCCCATGATGTTTCGGGAATCACACAATCAACATATTTAATGGCTTCTACAATATAAGCGCGTTCGGCGTAGGGATAGGCACATACTTTGCCTTTGCCCAAATTGAATTCATCGCTGGATACCGCCACAGTTAGGTGGTCGCCCAGTTCTTTGGCGCGTTGCAGTAAGCGGATATGACCGTGATGCAACAAGTCAAACGTGCCATAAGTGATGACTTTTTTCATTGGTATTCCTTTTTTACCCAATCCAAAGTTGGAATTTAAGCAGCCTGAAAGTGTTTTTCAGACTGCTTGTTGTGATAATAATGATGATTTATTTATTTTCCAGTTTGGGAATCACCGAGCCTTCGCCCAATTGCACCAAACCCGTTTGTGCATAAACGCCCAATTTATGACGTGTATCGGCAATGTCCAAATTGCGCATGGTCAGTTGTCCAATGCGGTCAAGCGGTGTGAATGCGGCATTTTCCACTTTTTCCATGCTCAATTTTTCGGGGGCGTAGCTCAAATTGGGGCTTTCGGTGTTCAGGATTGAGTAGTCGTTGCCGCGTCTCAATTCCAGCGTTACTTCGCCTGTAATGGCTTTTGCCACCCAACGTTGGGCGGTTTCGCGCAACATCAGGGCTTGGCTGTCAAACCAGCGTCCTTGATACAGTAATCTGCCCAAGCGTAAACCGTTGATGCGGTATTGTTCAATGGTGTCTTCGTTGTGAATGCCTGTGAGCAAGCGTTCGTAGGCGATGTGGAACAATGCCATTGCGGGGGCTTCGTAAATGCCGCGTGATTTGGCTTCAATGATGCGGTTTTCAATTTGGTCGCTCATGCCCAAGCCATGTCGTCCGCCGATTTTGTTGGCTTCCAAAAACAAATCTACTGGACTAGCAAATTCTGTGCCATTCAATGCCACGGGCACGCCTTCTTCAAAACGCACGCTTACGGTTTCGGCTTTGATGGCGACATTTTCGTCCCAAAACGCCACGCCCATAATGGGTTTGACGATTTTGATGCCTGTGTTCAAAAATTCCAAATCTTTGGCTTCGTGGGTTGCGCCCAACATATTGGAATCGGTGGAATAGGCTTTTTCTACTGACATTTTGTAGTCAAAACCGTTGGCAATCAAAAATTCGGACATTTCTTGGCGACCGCCCAATTCGTCAATGAATTGTTGGTCGAGCCATGGTTTGTAGATTTTTAAGGCTGGGTTGGTGAGCAAGCCGTAGCGGTAGAAACGTTCAATGTCGTTGCCTTTGTAGGTTGAGCCATCGCCCCAAATGTGTACATCGTCTTGTTTCATGGCGGCAACCAACATGGTGCCTGTTACAGCGCGACCGAGTGGGGTGGTGTTGAAATAGGGCATACCGCCTGTGGAAACGTGAAACGCGCCGCTTTGAATGGCGGCAATGCCTTCGTGGGCAAGCTGGGCGCGGCAATCAATCAGGCGTGCGACTTCTGCGCCATATTGTTTGGCTTTTTCGGGAATGGCGTTGTAGTCGTCTTCGTCAGGTTGCCCTAAATTGGCGGTGTAGGCGTAGGGGTTGGCGCCTTTGAGTTTCATCCACAATAATGCTGCTGATGTGTCCAATCCGCCTGAAAAGGCGATGCCGACTTTTTGTCCTGTGGGGAGATTTTGTAAAATGGTGGCGTTGCTCATGATATGGGTTAAATATTGCAATGAAATGCCAATATTATCATCTAAATACTGGAAAAAGTCAAAAAATCAGGCTGCCTGAAAAGGGGTTTCAGGCAGCCTTATTTTGCAAAATGGGGAATTAGGCTACTGCGTCAAAACGGCGTTGTGCTTCGTCCCAGTTTACCACGTTCCAAAATTCTTTAACGTAATCGGGGCGACGGTTTTGGAATTTCAAGTAGTAGGCGTGTTCCCAAACGTCCAAGCCGATGATGGGGGTGCCAGAGCAGCCTGCAATGGCTGCGCCCATCAGGGGGTTGTCTTGGTTGGCGGTGGACACGACTTTCAATTTGCCATTTTCAAATACCAACCACGCCCAGCCTGAACCAAAGCGTGTGGCGGCGGCTTTTTCAAATTCGGCTTGGAAGTTTTCTACGCTGCCAAAATCGCGTTCAATGGCGGCTTTCAGGCTGCCTGAAAGTGTGGTGCCTGTTTTCAAGCCTTGCCAGAAAAAGCTGTGGTTGGCGTGTCCGCCTGCGTTGTTGCGCAAGGGGGTTTGTTTGTCGGCGGGCAATTCTGCCAAACGCGCAATCAATTCTTCCGCGCTCAAATTTTGAAATTCGGGCAGGCTTTCCAAAGCGGCATTGGCGTTGTTCACATACGCTTGGTGGTGTTTGCTGTGGTGGATTTCCATGGTTTGCGCGTCAAAGTGGGGTTCAAGCGCGTTGTAGGCGTAGCCCAATTCGGGTAAGGTGTAAGCCATTTGTTTTCCTTCTGTGTGTTGAAGTGGGGTTGAAAAAGCCAATCATAATGCGTGATGGGCGTTGTGGCAAGTGCGATAATTTCCATTTATCAATCAAATAATTGTTTTATGATAATGGCTTTTATTTAAATGGCAAAAATCATTTTCAGGCAGCCTGAAAAGGTATTTTCAAATGTGCGCTAATCGGATAACATTCGCGTTTAATTTTAAACTAATGAATTTTTAGGGTGTGTTATGAAGATAAAAACGATTTTAACGATGAGCGCATTGGCAATGGCATTGAGTGCGTGTGTGCAATTACCCGCCCCCGTTGTGCAAACCACAAGCAGCAATCCCACGCCTGATTATTCGGGCTTATCGCGCCAAAGCGAAAGCCCATCAGCCCAGTTCAAATTGGCAGCCAATCACTGGACAGACGTGGCAAAAATCCGTGCCGAAGCCCAACGTTTAGGCACACAAGTGCATGAGAAAAAAATCACCAAAGTTCAGGCAGCCCAATATTTAAACCGATTCCGCCTGAACTTGGTGGGCAGCAACAGCATTGACGACAGCGTGTATGAAGTGTATTTGCGTGCGGCGGTGGACAGCCAACGCGGTATCATTGACACCGCCCAATCCAAAGCCTATGTGGAAAACGCCTTGCGTGGCTGGCAACAGCGTTGGGGCAATATGTCCAGCCGCCCAAGCAATCCCGCGTTTACCAATTTCCTGTTGGAATACATGAACATGAAACCATTGAAATAAATGATGCGTGATGATAATTGGCGTGCGGAGCCGAGTCATTTTGACGCAAAAACAACCGTGAAACGAATTGTCATCAGCCCTTGAATTTGATACAATGGGCAAATTCAACTTGCAAGCCGCCTTTTGGGGTGGCTTGCGTTTTTTCTTATTTTTACGACCCGATTGTTGCCACACGCAATGGTCGGGCAATTTTCAGCCTGCATTTGGGCTGCTTTTGGAGAATTGGCTTTTATGAAAAAAATCCCTTTAACGGTGCAAGGCGCAGAACAGCTTAAAAAAGAATTGCAACAACTCAAAAGCGTGGCGCGTCCTGAAATCATTGCCGCCATTGCCGAGGCGCGTTCGCATGGCGATTTGTCGGAAAATGCCGAATACGAATCCGCCAAAGAACGTCAAGGTTTTATTGAAGGACGCATTGCCGAATTGGAAAGCAAATTATCACATGCACAAATCATTGACCCACGCGAATTGAACGCCGATGGCAAAGTGGTGTTTGGCGCAACCGTAACGGTGTTGGATTTGGACACAGACGAAGAAACCACCTACCAAATCGTGGGCGATGAAGAAGCCGACATCAAAAAATTGCGCATTTCTTTGAGTTCGCCCATTGCCCGCGCCATGATTGGCAAGGAAGCGGGCGATGTTGCCGAAGTGCAAGCCCCAAGCGGTTTGCGCGAATATGAAATTTTGAATGTGCAATACATTTGATTTGCATGAAAAAGCTGCCTGAAAAGCCATTCAAAACTTTTCAGGCAGCTTATTTTTGTGTCGGTTACAAGGGCGACACATTCACATCAGAGGCATTGCCCACAATGCGAACGCGCTTGCCTTGGGTTAAGCCCAATTCTTTTTTCTGCACCACCACAATTTCTTCGCCACTGTCTTTGCGAATCACCATTTCCAGCGAAGTGGCTTGGCTGGCTTTTTGTTCAATGGCGTTGCCGATGAGCGAACCCACCACCGCGCCCACCGCACCCATGATGTCGCTGCCACGACCGCCGCCAATGCCCGAACCCGCAATGCCGCCAATCGCACCTCCACCGATTGAGCCAATGATACCGCTTGATGGGGCTTGAATTTTCACTTCGCGCACCGACACAATCGTGCCATAGCTGATACTGCGTGTTTCTTTGGCTTGTTCGCCTGTGTACACGCTGCCTTTGTACACATCGGTGTTGGCACACGCGCTCAATGTCAGGGCGATGGCAAGGCAACTGGCTTGAAATAAGGTTTTGGCTTGCATGAATTTTGTCCTTGTTGTGAAAAAAGGGGAAAATACCGCGTTTGCCTGCCTGAAACAAGCCACATCAACACGATTAAACACAAAACGACCGATTTTTTACACAACGTTGTGGTCAAATTGTGCGTCAATTTGTTCAATGCTTTGGCGGATTTGGTTTTTGGTGGGAATGTCGCGCACTTCCCAGCGCAACATGCTGATGCCTGCGGCTTGGGTTGCCAAATCTTTGCGGGTATCGGTTTCTTGGCGTTCTGGTATGTTGTGGGTGTCATCGTCAATTTCAATGGCGGCGATGGGTGTGCCATCGGTGCGGCAAACCACAAAATCGTAGCTCAATCGGTTGATGAAATTGAACCAATACAAATTGTCTTCGGGCGGCGATTCCACCACGCGCGACACTTGCACTTGGGCAAACACCATGTAATCGGGCAGGGCTTGGAGCAATTTGTCGTAAACCTGCAATTCGGTTTGCGTCATAATGGGGCGGTGGGCATAGGGCAGGGGGGTGTTGCCGTCAAAGGGATTGGGGCGTTCGGTGGGCGCGGGGGCAATGGGGTGGCGCGATTTGATTCGCGCAATCAACCCGATTATCACACCCAATATGCCCAATAGGGTGAGCCAAATGTTGATGTTCATTCGGGCTGCTCCGTGTTTTTGCGATACACGCCTGGTGGCATACCGTATTGTTTTTTAAATGCTTTGCCAAAGTGGGTTTCGGATTGAAAGCCTGTTCCCAAAGCAATTTGCAACACCGAGTCGCTGCTGTGGCGCAAACGCACGGCGGCTGCCTGTAAACGCAAATGATTGACCAAAGCGTGTGGGCTAATGCCAATGTGTTGCTTGAACAAACGCATCAGTTGCGAACGCGACACGCACGCCATTTGTGCAATTTCATCAACCGACCAATCTTGTTCAGGCTGCGCCAAAATGGCGTTGAGTACCACGCGCAAACGTTTGTCTTGCAAGCCGTTGAGTATGCCTGTGGGCAATTTGGGCTGTTGGTCAATGTAGCGGCGCAACACCAAAATCAGCAAAACCTGCATCAGCGCATCAACCATCAGGCTGGACGCGGCTTGATTTTGCTGCGATTCTTGTTGCAACAGCGAAAGCAAGTGCTTGAATTCCTGCGTGTGGGTGTTGATGTACAACACTTCGGGCAGGCTGGCGAACAAGTCGGCGTGTTGCTCATAGGCGAAATTGGCGCAAAACAGGTTCAATTTGGCATCGTCTGTGCCTTGGGTGGATTTGATGGTGAATGCGCCCATTTGGACTTGGCTGGGGGTGGATTGGGGGTTGTCGCATTGGGCATTGCTGCTCAAAATGTGTTCGGTAGAGCGTGGCAACATAATCAAATCGCCTTGTTGTAGGCGTTGTGGGGCTTGGTCGCCAATTTGAATGTAGCCCGAACCACTGCTGACAAAATGCACCATGCCTTGTCCGCATTGGCGACCGTGTTGCACATACCAATCGCCTTTAAATTGGCACATCACATTGATGCTGCCTGAAATTTGGGAAAAGTGTATCAATTTGGCGAGGCTATCCATGAGTTTTACCCATTTGTGAAATTGTATTGATGAAAAAATTTGCTTTTTTTGATTTTGACGGCACACTCACGCGCACCGATACGGTGTTGCCTTTTTTAAAATATGCTTGTGCCAATCGCGCTGATTATTATGCGAAATTGTTGCGTCAATCACCTGTTTTGTTGGCGTATTTGTTGGGGTGTGCCAGCAATCTTCGCGCCAAGGAGGCGGTGTTTACCGAATTTTTGGCGGGGCAAAAATGGGACGCGGTGCAAAACGTGGCGCATGATTTTGCGCGTTTCAGGCTGCCTGAATTGCTTTTGCCTGCGGGTATGCAGGTGTTGCGCGAACATCAGGCGCGTGGCGATTTTTGTGTGTTGGTCAGCGCATCGCCCGAAATTTATTTGCACGAATGGGGCAGAATAAACGGCTTGGACGCGGTGCTGGGCACACGCTTGCAGGTGGTTGCAGGCTGCCTGACGGGGCGCGTGGACGGCGAAAATTGCCACGATTGGGGTAAAGTTCGCCGCATTGAAGCCCAATTTGGCACAAACTGTTGGGCAAACAGCGTGGCATACAGCGATTCGGCGGTGGATTTGCCCATGTTGCAACAAGCGGCACAGGGTTTTTTGGGCAAAAAGGGGCAATTTGTGCGCGTTCAGTAAGCCATCAATCTTGTGAACAAATGATGTCCACAATATCCAAAACTTCCCATACGGAACGCGCTGAATAATCCCACAACCAACTGTCCACATCATCGTTTGGCGCAATGTAGCCCCATTCTGCCAACACGGTGTGCATTTGGGCGTTTTTGCCAGCCTGCATATCGCGTTGCGCGTCGCCCACATAAAGGCAATGTTCAGGTAGCACGCCCAGCTTTTCGCAAGCGTACAACATCGGTTTGACGCTGGGTTTGGCTTCATCGCAAGTGTCGCCACTGACCACCACGCTGGGCGGTGTGGCAAAATTCAGGTGTGGCACAAGGCGGTCGGTGAAGGTGGCAGGTTTGTTGGTGATGATGCCCCATTTGATGCCACGCGCCGCCAGTTCGCCCAATAATTCATTTACCCCATCAAATAAAACAGGATTTTGTGTGAAACATTGCTCGTATGCCGCCAAATAATCCTGTCGCCAACGCTCAAAATCGGGGTGGTCGGGCGCAATGTTCAGCGCAAAACCAATCAACGCCGCCGAACCGTGGCTGGCATGAACGCGCAAATCGGCAATGTCCCGTTCAGGCAGCCCGCGCTGGCGCAACAGCACATTGAGCGCACCGCCCAAATCCAACGCCGTATCGGCAAGCGTGCCGTCCAAATCAAACAAAACTGCGTTAATCATACGGTTATTCCTGTCAAATAGTCGCATTTTAACCGACTTGTTTCATATGCATAATCCATTTTTACAATTCCTTGATTTTTCCAAACAAAAAACCTACAATGCCGAACCCCAAAACATTTTTGGGGGCATTGGGAATGATGTTGATGGCAACATTGTTCTGCTTTAAATCTTTCTAACTAGCGAGAAGATAAATGAAAAAAACCCTGTTAAGCACGATTGTGTTGTTTGCCTTGGCTGCCTGCGGTGGCGGCAAACAAGCCGATAAAACTGCTGAAACCGCAGCACCAGCCGCATCGGGTGCGGCGGCTGCATCGGGCGTTGCCGCCAACGCGCTGCCTGAAACCAAAGAACTGCGCATTTTCAACTGGTCTAACTATGTTGATGAAAGCACAGTAAAAGACTTTGAAAAAAATCAAGGTTTGAGCAAACTGACCTACGATTTGTATGAAAGCAACGAAGGTTTGGAATCCAAAATGCTCACAGGCAAATCGGGCTACGACTTGGCTGTTCCAGGTATTGCCTTTTTGCCACGCCAAATTCAAGCAGGTGCTTATCAGAAAATCAACAAAGACTTGATTCCCAATTATGGCAACATTGACCCTGCTTTACTCAAATTGCTCAACGATGCCGACCCCAAAGCCACCGAATACGCTGTGCCTTATTTTTCAGGCGTAAACACTTTGGCAATCACCGCCAAAGGCAAAGAAATTTTGGGCGGTACGCTGCCTGAAAACGGTTGGGATTTGCTGTTCAAACCCGAATACACCAATAAATTGAAACAATGCGGCATTGCCCTGTGGGATACGCCCAGCGAAATGTTCCCCATTGTGTTGAATTATTTGGGCAAAGACCCCAAAGGCACCAACCCAGCCGATGTGGAAGCCGCCGCAGCCGTGTTGCAAGCCATTCGTCCCGATGTGAAACGTTTTAGCGCATCGTACATTGACGAATTGGCGCGTGGCGACATCTGCTTAACCGCAGGCAATGGTGGCGATTTGAACTTGGCAAAAGCCCGCTCCGAAGAAGTGAAAAACAATGTGGGCATTGAAGTTTTAACCCCCAAAGGCATGGGCGTGTGGGTGGAATCGTGGGTGATTCCGCATGACGCGAAAAACGTTGCCAATGCCCACAAATACATCAACTACACGCTTGACCCCGAAATTGCCGCCAAAAATGGCAATGCGGTCACTTTCGCCCCAGCCAGCTTGCCTGCTCGTGAAAAAATGGACAAAGATTTGGTGGCAACCCGCTCCATTTTCCCCACAGCAGAAGACATGGCAAACGGTTTTGTGATGCCACAAATGTCGGACGAAACCAAAAAACAAACCACTTCATTGTGGGCAAAATTGAAAATGGGCAAATGATTTCCCATTAAAAATGGCTGCCTGAAAGCGCGTTTGTTGGCGTTTTCAGGCGGTTTTGTTGTAAAAATGTGAATCATTGCGTTTGTTTTTGTAAATTTTTGGCTGACTGAAAGGCATAAGCAGCGAAAACCAGTAGAATTGCCCACAGTGTCGCATTGGCACCGTTTTTTCCATTTTTTAGGAGTTTTTTTGATGAAAACTGTAAAAGTATTTTCTGTTGCAGCCGTGTTGAGCGCAGCATTTGCGTCATTTGGCGCACAAGCTGGTGTGGTAACAGACGCACACGGTAACGTGGGTTACGACACCGCCGCCGAGTGTGATGCGGCTGTTTTGGCTGGCGAAGCCAAATTCTACCAAACCTTTACCCACAAATCGCCCTTGATTCGCAAAGGCGAAAAAAGCGTTACTTCTGCCAAAATCAGCGATTTGGGCGAAGAATACAAACACGGTGCGTGTGATTTGGGCGCAGCGCGTAAATTGGGTCGCGATGGCGTTTCTACCGCTTTGCAAGGCAAATATGTGCCATTTAGCCCAGATATGCCCATCAATGTTTACTTGGATGCACAAGGCAAAGCTTTGCGCGTGAGCATGGGTCAATGCGACAACTGGTTCTCGGGTAATGCGCCACGCGCTGTGGTGGCTCCTGCTCCTGTTGCCAAAGAAGAAGCTGCTCCTGTTGTTGAAGAAACCGCAGCACCTGCCATTATTGCCCCTGTGTTGGCAAAAGCGGCTGGCTTGCGCCCCTATGTGTTTGGTACTGTGGGTGCGGCTAATGAAAAAGTGGAATTGGAACGTCCTGAAATTTCATTGTCTGGCAGCAAAACCAAATTTGCTGGTCAAGCGGGTGTGGGCGTACAGTTCAACAAATACTTGGGCGCAGAAGCCTTCTATCAAACTGGCGCAAAACACAAATATGTGGACAGCCTGAAACAAGCCGCAGACATCACCAATCAAGTGTATGGCGGTCGTTTGACTTTGGGTAAAGATTTTACCGACAATTTCCGCTTGTTTGCCAAAGTGGGTGCGGCTGAAACCCAACACAAACAAAAAGAATTGGAAAACTACAAAGACAAACGCACTGTGCCAACGGCTGGTGTGGGCTTGAACTACCACTTCAACGACAATGTGTCTTTGCGTGCCGATTATGACCACCACTTCAAATCGTCCAAGAAAAACTATGCCACTTGGAAAGGCAATCACTACTTGGGCGCAGGTTTGCAATACAAATTCTGATTTGATGGTGTTGTAAAATGATTGTCAGGCTGCCTGAAAGGGGCGATTCTTTCAGGCAGCCTTTCATTAACGCGATAAAAAACATTTTGCCTTTGGCAACTTACTTTTTAAAAAAGTAAGCCAAATAAATGAATGCTAAACGGTTTCGTTTTAAACAAATATTTCAGGCAGCCTGAAACTTTTGCAAAAATCGGTTCGTAGGGGCAGATTTCATATCTGCCCCGTTTGAGCTTGTGGCAATTTTCATTTTTATCAATAAATTGAAAAAATGGCGGATATGAAATCCGCCCCTACGTCAGCTTGCAAGTGGGTTTTGCAAAGGTTTCAGCCTGAAAGCAATAATATACTGTTTTAAAAAATAAAATGAATTTTTTATGAAGTGTTTGGCTTACTTTTTTAAAAAGTCAGTCGCCTGAAACGACTGTATTTTTATTTTTGATTTTGGAGATGAAAATCATGGCGCAAATTCAACGTTTTGGCAGCAATCACCGTTTGTCGGAGGCGGTGGTGGCAAATGGCTTTGTTTTTTTGGCGGGCATGGTGCCCGAAGTGGAGGGCGACATCACCGCGCAAACCGCCGATGTGTTGCGCCAAATTGACCATTGGCTCGCGCAATGCGGCTCGGACAAAGCACATATTTTGGAGGCGACCATTTTCTTGCCCAATTTGGCAGATTATGATGGCATGAACGCCGCTTGGGACGCTTGGGTGGACGCGCAAAATCCCCCAGCCCGCGCTTGTGTGGAGGCGAAACTTGCCAAACCAGAATGGAAAGTGGAAATCAAAATTTCGGCTGTGCAAAAGTGAGAACTTGTATTCATAAAATTGATGGCTTGATTTTATTGTCAATTCTTGCGAATACAAGGCGGTTTTTCACACCAATATTGAATATATTGGCGTGGAAAGCCAACGCAGTAGGCGCATGAAGTGGCGATAAAAGCAAGCTATTGAGATTGTGAATACAGGTTCTGATGTTCAGGCAGCCTGAATGGGGGCGTGGTATAATCGCCCTATTTTTCGCCAACCAAATTTTTGAAGGAAGACAAAATGGCATTTTTAGCAGGCAAAAAAATCCTGATTACGGGCATGATTTCCGAACGTTCCATTGCCTATGGCATTGCCAAGGCTTGTCGTGAGCAGGGCGCAGAATTGGCGTTTACCTTTGCGGTGGACAAATTGGAAGACCGCGTACGCAAATTGGCAGCTGAATTGGGTTCGGAATTGGTGTTTCATTGCGATGTGCAAAGCGATGAAGAAATTGAGCAAGTGTTTACCGATTTGCGCCAACATTGGGACGGCTTGGACGGTTTGGTTCACGCCATCGCCTTTGCGCCCAAAGAGGCGTTGAGCGGCGATTTTTTAGATGGCATGTCGCGCGAAGCCTTCCGCACCGCCCATGAAATTTCCGCATACAGCCTGCCTGCATTGGCAAAAGCCGCGCGCCCCATGATGCAAGGTCGCAATGCGTCCATTTTGGCGTTGAGCTATTTGGGTGCGGTTCGCGCTGTGCCAAACTACAATTTGATGGGCATGGCAAAAGCCAGTTTGGAAGCAGGCATTCGTTTTACCGCAGCCTGCTTGGGCAAAGAGGGCATTCGCTGCAACGGCATTTCCGCAGGCCCGATTAAAACTTTGGCGGCGGCGGGCATTGCCGATTTTGGTAAATTGCTCAATCATGTGGCAACGCAAAATCCCCTTCGCCGCAACGTAACCATTGATGAAGTGGGCAATACGGCTGCATTTTTGCTGTCGGATTTGGCATCGGGCATCACGGGGGAAATCACTTATGTGGACGGTGGTTACAGCATCAACGCTTTGAGCGTGGACGAGGAAGCGTGATTTTTCAGGCAGCCTGAAACCCCATTTTCAGATAAAAAAAGTCGGTTTTTTTACCGACTTTTTTGCGTTTCAGGCTGCCTGAAATGGGCAAGCATTGTTAAAATAGCGTCCAATTCAACTCAAAAGGCATTGCCATGAATCCAAAAATCAAATGGCTGCTTGTCGTGTGTGTGCTGACGGTGTTTGCGGCAACGGCGGTGGTGGGCATCAATTTCATCATGAACGTGGAACGCGGCGCGTCCGACATCAACACGCAAGTGCCTTCCAATAAACCCCATTTGCCCATGAATGATTTGAGCCTGTCGCCCAGCAGCAGCGCGGTTGGCAATGTGGCTGATAATGTGAATTTTGCCGTGAATCCCGCCCTCAATGCCGCCGCCAGCGAGGGCAATGATGTTGCCATTGTGCGTGGCGAATTTGCCTATCGTACAGGTGCGCCTGATGTACAAATTGTTTTGAAAAATCAAGGTCATTTTCCGATTAAGGCGATTCATGTGAATGCCATTTTGCGTTTGAATGGCAAGCCAGACAATGTGGCGCAAGATGTTGCCATACCCATTGTTTTGCCACAAATTTTGTATGCCGATGAAACCGTGCGCGTTGATGTACCCGTTGCCCACGATGCTTGGGTGAGCGAGGCGGTGGCGCAAGCGCAAAGTCGGCAAGTTTTGGTGCAGGTGGTGTCGGTAAGCGGTGGCGAGGAAGAGGAAAGCATGGATTATCCCCAAATTGGCGATGCGGTTTTGCTCAAACAAACCGTTAATGACTGGAAAATGCCGCGTCATCAAATCAATGAGCCGAGCGAAAAAGCCTTGCCGCCTGAAACCGAATCCCCCCAAAATGACGATGACGACACCCCTCCACCCACCGCCGATTCGGAAGATGTGGACGTGGTCAAACGCATTTTGGACGAACAAAAGCTGCCTGAAACAAACGACACAGGCGTGATTTCATATCAAGAAAAAACATTTAAAAAATAAGGAATTGAATGATGTTACTCAATAAAAAAATCTTGGTTGCTGGCTTGGGTGGCACGGGTTTGTCGGTGCTGGCATATTGCGCCCACATTGGTGCGAACGCGGCTGGCTACGATGCCCAAATCAGCGAAAAACAATATGCCGATTTGCAAGAGCAATTTCCCAACTTTCCCCTGTTTTCAGGCAGCCTGAACGATGTTTTGCCCGATTTTGATGTGCTGGTGTTAAGCCCTGGTATTTCGCGCAGGCAGCCTGAAATTGTCGCTTTTGAACAGCGCGGTGGCAAAGTGTTGGGCGATGTGGCGATTTTAGCCGATTTGCTGAAAAATCAATCCGATAAAATCATCGCCATCACAGGCAGCAACGGCAAAACCACCACCACCAGCTTGGTGGGGCATTTGTGCGAAAAAAGCGGCTGGGATACGGTGGTGGCAGGCAACATCGGCACGCCCGTATTGCAAGCGTGGCTGGAACGCGGTGGCAAACCAGCCGATGTGTGGGTGTTGGAATTGTCCAGTTTTCAGTTGGAAACAACCGATGATTTGAACGCCACCGCCGCCGCCTGCCTGAACGTCTCCGAAGACCATTTGGACAGATACGATGATTTGCTGGACTATGCTCGCGCCAAAGACCGCATTTTCAACGGCAACACGGTGCAAATTTTGAACGCAGACGATGTATTTTGTCGCGCCATGAAACGCGAAAACCGCACGGTTCACTATTTTTCATTAAATCAAAGCAAAGATTACCATTTTGACCCCGTTTCAGGCAGCCTGAAACACGAAAACACCCATTTAATCGCCCAAAATGACATTCCACTACAAGGCAGCCACAATGCCGCAAACGTGTTGGCAGCTTTGGCTTTGTGCGAAAGCGTGGGTTTACAGCGCGAAACCCTATTGCAAAATGTGCGTACATTCAAAGGTTTGCCACATCGCGTGGAAAAAGTGGGCGAAAAAAACGGCATCATTTTCATAGACGACAGCAAAGGCACCAATGTGGGCGCAACCGCAGCCGCCATTGCGGGTTTCACGCAAAAAATCTGGTTGATTGCAGGCGGTTTGGGCAAAGGGCAAGATTTCACGCCCTTGCGCGAAGTGTTGCGTGGCAAAGCAGGGGCGGTGTTTTTGATTGGCGTGGACGCGCCCAAAATCGCCCGCGATTTGGACGGTTGCGGCGTGGAATTGGTGTTTTGCGAAACCCTGCCACAGGCGGTTCAGGCAGCCTACGCCAAAGCGCAAAGTGGCGAAATCATCTTATTAAGCCCAGCGTGTGCCAGCATGGACATGTTCAAAAACTACGCCCACCGTGCCGAAGTGTTTGTGCAAGCCATGAATGATTTGTGAGAGGCGTTTTCAGGCAGCCTGAAAAGCACATTTATGCACATTTTTTGCGGAAAAATCGTGTGGATAAGTCTGCCAAGATTTTGTTCTGCCAGCCATAAGCGCAAGCTGATTAAAAAATGAGCAGCTTAAATCACATGACAACAAATCGCCACATTGCACCACCGTGTTGTGTGGCGATTTTGTTTACCAAATTAAACAAAAAACCACAATCATTGTGGGTTTATTTTTTTATTTATGATTAATAAACAAATATTTATGTCTATTGAGTTCATTTATTAAACGCAAATAATTTGCATTTGACTAGACCGATTTTGTAAAAATATGTGATAATTGTATTTGTAAATTGTTCCCATTTATTCAACTTGAATTCATTTCTGCTGAAAGGTTTATTTCAAAATGAAAAAATTGAAAAACAATCGCAAAAAACCCGTTTTCCGTGCCAGCTTGTTGGCAGTGGCATTGGCAAGTGGCTTTGCCCAAGCCGCCGACACCGCCCCAGTGCAAAACTTGGAAACCGTGCAAGTTCGCGCCAGCAATGTGCCTTCCGCGCGCCGCATTACCGTAAAACGCATGGAAGAAACCACCAACACCCAATTAAAAGAAGTGCTGAAAAATGAACCCTCCATCAGCATGGGTGCAGGTGCAGGTACATCACAATTCATTTATTTGCGCGGCATGGGACACAACTCCATTGACGTGAAAGTGGACAATGCCTACAACGACAGCCAAATCCACTACCACCAAGGTCGCCATATGCTTGACCCTGCTTTGGTGAAAATTGTGGCAGTACAAAAAGGTGCAGGTTCAGCCAGCGCAGGCATTGGTCAAACCAATGGCGCGATTATCGCCAAAACTTTGGACGCACAAGATTTGTTGAAAAACAGCAGCAACCCCAATTTCGGTGTGCGCTTAAATGCAGGCTACAACAGCAATGACGGTCATAACTATGGCGCGGCGGTGTTTGGCAAAGCAGGCATGTTTGATTACCTGTTGTTGGGCAACCGCGTTGAAGAAAACAATTACAAAGGCGGTAAAGGCTATGTGAATACTGCCGCAAATGCCACCAATACCAGCCGCACCACCAATACCGAATTGGACAAAATCAGCTATTTAGCAAAATTGGGCGCAACCTTTGGCGATAACCGCTTTGTGTTGAGCCACATGCACGACCAAATGAAAGGCGAACGTTTGGTACGCGAAGAATTTTTCAACTTTGACAACGCCCGACAATTCCCTGCTGAACGCAAAATGTATGTGGACAAAACCGACTTGACTTGGACTGGCAAAAACTTGGGCTTTGCACAGGCTGCCGAAGCCAATGTTTACCACATGACACACGGTCGCTGGTCTGCTGATGACAGTGGCAATGGTTACGCAGGCAGTACACGTTATGCAAAAGGCGAAGAAACCAAAAACAAAATCGTTACAACTGGCGCAAATGTGAATTTTGACAGCCGCATTCACGATAAAGTTTTGTTGAAATACGGTGTGAATTTCCGCCATCAAGAAGTGAAACCCAATGCCTTTTTCAAAGAGGGTTTGAATAATCAGGAAAAACGCGATGTGGGCGTGTATGTGGAAGGCATTACCGATGTTACCGATAAATTGACTTTGACCACAGGTTTGCGCTACGACCACTTTGATTTTAAAGCCATGGACGGCAGAAAACGCAAAGACGGTGCATTTAACCCCAGTATCAGCGCAATTTACCAAATTACCCCTGAATTGAGCGTGAATGCCTTGCACAATTATGCAACACGCAGCCCTCGTATGCACGATGCTTTGTTGTCGCATGGTGGTCGTCCTTTGATTACGATTGCAAATAATACCAAAGCAGAACAAGCACGCAACACCGAAATCGGCTTTAACTACAACAATGGCACATTTGGTTTGGAAGGTGCTTACTTCTGGCAAAATATTAAAGATGCTTTGGGTACAACCAATGCACGCCAAGTTCACAATTTAGAAGGTGTATTTAGTGAACGAGATGCCGCCATTATCAATGCAGGCAAAATCAAAAACAAAGGTTATGAATTGTCAGGTTCTTACCGTTGGGATAATTTGACGGCTCGTTTGGGTGTGGCTGCCAGTAAACCGCGTTTTTATGGCGACAAAATGAGCAGCAATCCTGAATATGCGTCTGCCATTGGTCGCACTTGGACGGCATCTTTGGCATACCGTTTTGCCAATCCGAATTTGGAATTGGGCGTACAATGGCGTGCTTTGGAAAAAGTTAAGGCGGAAGACAATTTCTTTGTTCGCAATGACAATGGTATCCCCCAATATGGTCGTGATGGCGCAACGCCCAAAGCTGGCTATGGCGTGGTTGATGTTTCTGCCAACTGGAAACCTTTGAACAGCGACAAAATGAATGTGAATTTTGCTGTGAACAATGTGGCAAACAAAAACTACACACCACACGCGCAACGCGGTCAATTCCCTGGTGAGGGTCGTCAATTCCGTGTGGGTGTGAACTACACATTCTAATTGTGCTTTATCTTTTCAGGCAGCCTGAAAATCGCCAATATCATTGAAGTTGATGATTTTGCGGCTTTCAGGCAGCCTGAAAAACATTTTGCTGATTTTGGTGCTACAATCATTATTTTGAGTTAATTTAAGGATTGTTTATGTCTTACGCGATTGCATTTGATTTGGATACGGCTGTATTGAAAGATTTATACGGTTCGGAAAGCTGGCAGAATGCTTATGGCGACATCAAACGCACATTACTTAATTTGGGGTTTGACCACCAACAGGGTAGTGTGTATTTTGGTTCGGCAGAAATCACGGCTGTGAAATGTGTTTTGGCTGCGCAAAAATTATCGCAAACTTATCCATGGTTTAAGCCAAGTGTCTCCGATATTCGCATGTTGCGCATTGAGGAAATGAATGATTTAGCACCTGCGTTGTGATTTTCAGGCTGCCTGAATGCGAAACACACGTTCAGGCAGCCTGAAAACATTTTCCCCCTTTATTTAATTCAAAGGAAAAATCCCATGAAAAAATCCCTTATTGCGCTGTTTACGGTGGCTGCGCTTGCCGCTTGCGGTCAGCAACAAAATCAACAAAAACCTGCCGACAATCCCCCACCACCTGCTGCCTCAGGCGAACACGCCGCCAAACCACAAGGCGATAAACCCGATGACAAACCCTTGAAACCCCACGATAACATTCAAGGCGAAGTGATTAAAGTGAAAACCGCGCGTGGCGAATTTCCCGTTCCCAAAAATCCTGAACGCATTGCCGTTTACGATTTTGGCATGATAGACACGCTGGCGGCTTTGGGTGTGAACATTGGCGCAACGGTGGACAACACGCGCCTTGAATACATCAAACCTGTGGTGGAAAAAGCCGAACACGTTGGCACTTTGTTTGAACCGAATTATGAAAAACTCAACGCATTCAAACCCCAGTTGATTATTACAGGCAGCCGCGCCAACAAAGCCATTCATCAATTAAACGAAATCGCGCCCACCATTGAAATGACGGCAGACACCAAAGACATGCTCAACAGCGCAAAAGAACGCATTGACGCATTCGCCCAAATTTTTGGCAAACAAGCCGAAGCCGATAAATTGAAAGCCGATATTGACAAAGCATTTGCCGATGCCAAAGCCGCCGCACAAGGCAAAGGCACAGGCTTGGTGTTGATTGTGAACGGTGGCAAATTGTCGGCACAAAGCCCCAAATCGCGTTTGGGCGGCTGGCTGCACCAAGACATTGGCATTGCGCCTGTGGATACGGCAATGAAAGAAGGCTCACACGGCATGCCCGCATCGTTTGAATATGTGAAAGAGAAAAATCCCGATTGGTTGTTTGTGTTGGACCGTGGCGCGGCAATTGGCGAAGAAGGTCAAGCCGCCAAAGATGTGTTGAACAACCCTTTGATTGCCGAAACAACGGCTTGGAAAAAAGGTCAAGTGGTGTATTTGGACAGTGGCGTGTATGTGGCGGCTGGCGGTGCGCGTCAGTTGGTAACGGCTGCTAACCAAGTTACCGAAGCGATGAAAAACGCGAAATAATCACAAAAAACTTGTAACCTGCACCCTCCCTCGCCAGCAGGGGAGGGGAGAAATTTCAGGCAGTTTCCAGATTTGCGTCATACACTGAAAAAAGGCAGCCTGAAAACGCATTTTCGGCTGCCTGAAATGACATTATTCATCGTGATTTGATGACGAACGCATGGGCGTATTTTCAAGTAATTCATTGATTTTTTGTACATCACGCACATTTTTCTGAATCACGATAATCGCAAACAAACTCTGCGTGAACGCCAAACCATAAAACCCTTTTTCGTTGAGTTGCAATTCGGAATGGTACAAACCGATGATGAGCAACACGATTGCCAAAGCCAAAGCCGCCCAACTAATCGTCCAATACATTTGCGATACGGGCAAACCTTCTGCCTTGTCGCGCACCGTTTTTTGCAAGCTGATGGCGGCATACAAACCCAAAGCCAACACCGCCACATAAAAACCTTTTTCGCTCAAAGCCAGCGTGTCCACACGCACAATGCCAACCAAAAACGCAGCCACCCCAATAACCAAAACCGCCCATGCCGCAACTGTGAATGCGGTGGTGGGTTTGAGTTCGTGAATTTGTTGATAAAAATCGGATTGTTTCATTTTGTTGCTCCTGTTGGTTTGAGAATGTGAAAATCATAAAATGCTTTTCAGGCTGCCTGAAAGTGTTTTTTCGGTAAAATCGCGTAATTTCATGCAAAATAAAATAGGAACATCTGCCATGTTGGAACCCACACATTCACGCCAAACCGCCACAGTGCAAACTTGGGACGGCAAAATCGGTACAGCCCAAGCCGAAGATGATGGCATTTATGAAATTGCCATTGAAACAATGGATTATGCCCCTGTACAAGTAGGCGATAAAATTGAAATTTTTTGGTTTGACGGAAAAATGGAAAGTTGGCGGATTATGCCCAAAGTGGCACAAACAGAAACCTTGGATTATGAGACATTGTCGCAAATATCGGGCAGAAAATTCTTTGTTCAACGCAGCCAAATTTTGTTGCGTGAACTGTATCTTTTTGTGCTGCTTCTCGTACTTTTTGGTTTGATTAAGCTGATGTGGGCTGAATTTACTTGGTTTGGTATTATGGGTTATGTGTGTGCGCGTGCCATTGATTTGAGTTTTTTATTTTTTTTAGGAAAAACATGGTCTTGGACGGAAAATGACGATGCCCTTGTTGTCAGTGAATATGCAAACGTCAAGCAGGGTAATGCTTATTTAAAATGGCAAGACATCGCCAGCGCAGAAATCCGCAAAACCCCATTGTTTCGTTTGAAATATTTGCACATCGCGCCCAAGCCCAATATCAAGCAGCCTGAAATCAAACTCGCCCTGTTTTTGTTGGACAAACAAGCACAAAATGAAACCGTACACATCATACAAAAACGCATTCAGGCTGCCTAAAAATCCCCAAATTGATTTTTTGATTGAATAAAAATGTCGCAAAAATCCTTATACATCATTGCATTGACTTTAACCGCTATTTTGTTTATCGCCAGTTTGTCCATCGGTGTGGCAAGTTTTTCGTGGGCGCAACTGTTTTCAGGCAGCCTGAACGACAGTTCACAAGTCATGCTGATTAGCCGATTGCCGCGTACTTTCGCTTTGGTGCTCACGGGTGCGTCTATGGCGGTGGCGGGCATGATTATGCAAATTTTGTTGAAAAACCGATTTGTGGAGCCGTCTATGGTGGGCGCGAGCCAGAGTGCGGCTTTGGCTTTACTGCTGATGGCATTGCTTGCGCCCAGCGCAACTTTGATGTTGAAAATGTCGGTGGCGGCGGTGGCGGCGGTGTTGGGCATGTTGCTGTTTATGCGGATAACGCGCCGATTGCCGCCAACTGCCACTTTACTTGTTCCCCTGATTGGCATCATTTTTGGTGGCGTGATTGAAAGCGTGGCAACCTTTATTGCTTATGAATACGATATGTTGCAATTATTGAGTGTTTGGCGGAGTGGCGATTTTTCGGGCGTGTTGTTGGGGCGATATGAATTGTTGTGGCTCACGGGCATCATGGCTATTTTGGCGTATGTGATTGCCGACCAACTGACGATAGTCGGTTTGGGCGATTCGGTGGCGGCGAATTTGGGTTTGAATCGCAACACGATTTTGTGGGCAGGTTTGATGATTGTGGCGTTGATTACGTCTTTGGTGGTGGTTACGGTGGGGAACATTCCGTTTATCGGCTTGGTGGTGCCGAATATTGTGAGCCGTTTGCTGGGCGACCGATTGCGCGCGAGCCTGCCTGCGGTGGCGTTGTTGGGCGCGAGTTTGGTACTGTTGTGCGATGTGATTGGGCGCGTGATTGTGTTTCCGTTTGAAATTCCCGTTTCTACCGTGTTTGGGGTGTTGGGGACGGTGTTGTTTTTGTTTTTACTGTTCAGGCAGCCTGCGCGTGGGTAAGTTTCAGGCAGCCTGAAATCTATTTTTGGAATGAAATCATGCAAAAACGCACATTTTACGAAAAATTATTTAAACGCACTTTCGGCAAATACGAAGACGAATTGTCCAATGAAGAATACCAAAATATTGCCAAACAATATTTGAAAGCAGGGGTTTATTTATTTTGGATTTTATTTGTGGCAATGGTGTTTCAGGGTTGCCTGATTATTGTGGGCTATTTGATTGGCGAAACTTTGCGTTTTGATATTCCTGCTTTTATTTGGTTGATGATTTTTAGCGGATTATTGGGTTATTGGAAAAACATGAATCATTTTAAAAAATAAATTCAGGCAGCCTGAAAGAAAAATCATGACAAAAGACATCAAAAAAATCATCATTTTAACCCTGTTGCTGCTGATTGCCTGTGCCGCATTTTTGCTGTGGCACGCCAATGGCAACTGGGATTTTGTCTTGCCACTTCGTGCGAAAAAACTGGCGGCTTTGCTGTTGGTGGCGTATTCGGTGGGCGTGTCCACGCTGTTGTTTCAAACGCTGACCAACAATCCCATACTCACACCATCGGTGCTGGGCTTTGACACGCTGTATGTGTTTTTGCAAACTTTGTTGGTGGCGATGTTGGGCAGTTTTGGCTACACGCAAATGCCGTTGATGGGCAAGTTTTTCTTGGAATTGGGCGTGATGATGGGCGCGTCTTTGCTGCTGTTTCAAATGCTGTTGAGGCAGGGCGGACGCGATTTGGCGCGCATGATTTTGATTGGCGTGATTTTTGGCGTGCTGTTCCGCAGCCTGTCTAGCCTGTTGGAGCGCATCATTGACCCCGAAGAATTTGCCGTTGCCCAAGCCAACACGTTTGCCAGTTTCAACACCGTCAATCTGGATATGCTGACCATAGGCGGTGCGATTGCGGCATTGAGCGCGGTGGTGTTGTGGCGCGAACGTTATCGTTTGGACGTGCATTTGCTTGGGCGCGACCAAGTTACCAATTTGGGCATACATTATCAAAAACACACTTTGTGGATTTTATTGTGGATTTCGGTGCTGGTGGCAACGGCAACCGCCACAGTCGGACCCGTGAGTTTTTTTGGCTTATTGGTGTGTGCTTTGGCAAACCATTTTTCAGGCAGCCTGAAACACAGTTTGCGTTTACCGATGGTGTTTTTGGTGGCAGCGATGATGTTGGTGGGCGGTCAAGCGATTTTTGAACACGCATTGGGCATGAAAGCCGTGTTGAGCGTGGTGGTGGAATTTGCAGGTGGTTTGGTGTTTTTGTGGCTGGTGTTGGGCAAACGCAAGGTATTGTGATTTCAGGCAGCCTGAAAAACCAAGCTGCCTGAAAATCAAATAACGTGAACTCGGGATAAGCAACTGTCAATGTGCCGATAAACCAGCCCTCTCTCCCTTTGGGAAAGCGTTGGAGAGCGGGTTTGCTGAACAACAGCGCTATTGAAAAAGAAGAAAAATATTCAGGCAGCCTGAAATGGGGTTTTATGATGATTTTTGCGTTAATTGCCCAACAATTTTGTTTAAAACCGCCAGTTCATCTGCGTTTAAATTCAGGCAACTGCCTAATTGTTCGGGAATGTGCTTTGCCAGTTCTTGCAGGGCGCGACCCTGTTCGGTCAGCGTGATTTTGACGCTGCGTTCATCGTTGGGGCAACGCGTGCGTTCAATTAAGCCTTTGCTTTGTAAGCGTTTAAGCAAAGGTGTGAGTGTGCCACTGTCCAAATGCAGCTTATCGCCAATTTCGCTGACGCTTTGTTTTTCGTGTTCCCACAACACCAACATCACCAAATATTGGGGATAGGTTAAATCCAAATTGTCCAGCAAGGGCGTGTATTGGCGCGTGATTTCTTTGGAAAGCGCGTAAAGGGGAAAACACAGTTGATTGTTTAATTTTAATTGTTCGTACATGGCTTACCTTGGTGTAAAAAATGGTATTGTACACAATTTTTCAGGCAGCCTGAAAACCGATGGGTTAAATAATATCGTCAAATTAAATTGTGTGCAATGTTTTAACGCGCAAAAATCATTAAGCCATTGATTTGCCAGAAAACAAAAATCAAAAAACAGAAAGTTTTTTATCATGATAGAAATCAAAAACCTGACCCACAAAATTGGCGAACAAATCATTTTGAACGATGTGTCGCTCAACATTCCGCAAGGGGGCATTACCGCATTGATTGGCGCGAACGGGGCGGGCAAATCCACATTGTTGTCGTTTATGGCGCGATTGCAGCCTTTGGTTTCAGGCAGCATTGCCTACAATGGGCGCGATTTAGCCAGCACGCCCACCGCCGAAGTCGCCAAAATGCTGTCGATACTCACGCAAGAAAACAGCATACACAGCCGCATTTCCGTGCGCGATTTGCTGATGTTTGGGCGTTACCCTCATCATCAAGGTCGCCCCAGCCAGCACGATAAGGATTTGGTGGAAAAAGCCATTGTGCAATTTCAGCTTGAACCCATTGCCCAGCGTTATTTAACCGAACTGTCGGGCGGACAACGCCAACGCGCTTTGATTGCGATGGTGTTTTGCCAATCCACAGAATATGTGCTTTTAGATGAACCACTTAATAATTTGGATATGTATTATGCGCGAAATTTAATGCAGCTTTTGCGCCACATCACTCATGACCATAATCGCACAACGGTGGTGGTGTTGCACGACATCAACCAAGCCGCCGCCTATGCCGACCACATTGTCGCCATGCAGCAGGGGCAAGTGAAATTTCAAGGCAGCCCCGAAGAAGTGTTTACGGTAGAAAACATCAAGATTTTGTTTGATATGGAAGTGGATGTGTTGGATTACAAAGGCAAAAAATTGATTGTTCATCACGTTTAAAACGCATTTCAGGCAGCCTAAAACGCGCTGTTTTGGCTGCCTAAACGCACATCATTTAATCAAAAACGGCATGCCATAAACCCGATAAGCATAGGCTTGCACGTCCACATCGTTAAATTCAACAAAGCGGCACAACAAGCGAAAATTCGCAATTTGGTGCAAAGGCGTTTTGGAAAATGCCAGCAATTTGATTTTGCCTTTTTCATTTTTGCCATAAATGCGCAAATGGCCACGCCGCACATCAATTTTGCCAAACTCATTGCGCAACAAATATTTACCCGACACGGCAATGTGGTTGCGGTTCAGTTGCACCGCGCCAAAGTCCAAGGTTTCGCCCGAATCATAAAGCTGATTGAGCATGTGCA
Organism: Alysiella filiformis; assembly: GCF_014054525.1. Lineage (NCBI taxonomy): Bacteria > Pseudomonadati > Pseudomonadota > Betaproteobacteria > Neisseriales > Neisseriaceae > Alysiella > Alysiella filiformis. The sequence goes on along the minus strand of NZ_CP059564.1, from coordinate 2,071,619 downwards.
TGCTTTCACGAAACAGGTAATTTTCAATTTCTGCCACCACTTCTTCGTTGCGACTGAAACTGAATGGCAGGCGATATTCGTGCATTTCATCGCGCAAACGCACGCTGGTTTGCCTGCCCACGCGCCAATGCCACAAGCCCAAACTGCGTCTCATCACAAACACTTGCATATAGGGATTAAAAACAAAAACATAGGCTTGACCAAATAAACGTCTGCGTACGATGCCATTGCTGTAAACGTCTATGCGCGAGCGAAAATATTCCACAATAAACAAAATTTGCGCCACCGCCAGCCACGCCAGCAGCAAAAGCTCATTAACCGTTAAGCTGCGTTTTTGCGCCAACAGGTAAAGCCCCAAAGCCGCCAAAACAATCAAAGCCGACCAAAATGCCAAACGCCATTTGGATTTGGGAATTTCAAAACGCTTTTCACCTAATGATTCAAGGATTTGTGCAGAAATCATTGTGTTTGTTGTGCCAAAAATAAACGCTTATTTTAACGCAATTTGGCAATTCAGGCAGCCTGAAAAAGCCATTTGGCGTAAAATAGCGTGTTTTTCAATCATTTGGATTTTGATTATGTCTTATTCCATCAATCAGTTAAAACTCAACACCGCCTTTGCCAATTTGGAAAAAGGCAATTACCAAGCCGCCTTGCCCACCTTGCGCGAATTTGCCGAAAAGGGCGATGTGGATTGCCAATATCAACTTGGTTTCATGTACGAAACAGGTTCTGGCGTGAAACAGGATTCGGCTTTGGCAAAAAAATGGTACGGAAAAGCCGCAGAGCAGGGCGATTGCTCCTGCCAATTTTTGCTTGCCGATTTGCACGATGACGATGAAGAATACGAATTGGCAAAAAAATGGTACGAAAAAGCCGCCGAACAAGGCGACATTGACGCACAAAACAACCTTGCCCGCTTGTATGCCGAAGGCTTGGGGGTGGAACAAGATTACGTTCAGGCAGCCAAATATTGGCAAATGGCAGCCGAGCAAGACGATGATGAAGCCATCTACAATTTGGGCGTGGTGTACGATGACGGTTTGGGCGTGGCGGCAGATTACGTTCAGGCTGCCAAATATTATCGCCGCGCGGCAGAAATGGGCAATGCCGATGCCATGGTCAATTTGGGTTTTTTGTATCAAGGCGGTTTTGGCGTAGAACAAAATGAACCACACGCCAACGAACTGTTTCGTCAAGCCGCCGAGTTGGGCGATGCCACCGCGCAATTCAATTTGGGCATCAATTATGCCGAAGGCGTGGGCGTGGATGTGGATTACGATGAAGCCGAAAAATGGTGGCGGTTGGCAGCCGAGCAAGATTATGCCGAAGCCAAAGCGGCATTGGCAGAATTGCAGAAAATCAGAGCAGAAACAGGCGAATAAGGCATTTCAGGCTGAAACCTTTGCAAAACTCGGTTCGTAGGGGCAAATTGCACATCTGTCCTGTTTAGACTTGCAGAAATTTTTATTTTTATCAATAACGTGAACTCGGGATAAGTCACTGTCAATTTGCCAACAAACCTGCCCTCTCTCCCTATGGGAGAGAGTTGGAGAGAGGGTTTGTTGAGCAGCATACCCTCTCCCCAGCCCTCTCCCATAGGGAGAGGGCGCAAAGTGACTTAAATTTATCAATCACTTTTATCCCGAAATCGCGTTATCAATAAATTGAAAAAAGGGCAGATATGAAATCTGCCCCTACGAATTGAGTTTTGCAAAAGTTTCAGGCTGCCTGAAAATGGATAAAAGGGCGGATTTCGTGTCCGCCCCTTTGGTGTTGAAACCAAAAAACATCAACCGTGCAATTCGCGCACCCGTTCCACTTCTTCCGCGCTGCCCAGCACCACCGCCACGCGCTGATGTAAACCAGTTGGTTGAATTTCAAGCATATTTTTACGCGCATTGGTGATTTTGCCACCTGCTTGTTCCACCACCAAACCCAAAGGATTGGCTTCATACATCAAACGCAATTTGCCTGCTTTGCTTGGGTCGCGTTGGTCTTTCGGATACAAAAACACCCCACCGCGCATCAAAATCCGATGCACTTCCGCCACCATGCTCGCCACCCAACGCATATTGTAATTTTTGCCACGCGCGCCCGTTTCGCCAGCCAACAGCTCGCCAATGTATTGCTGAACAGGCGTTTCCCAATGGCGTTGATTGGACGCATTGATGGCAAATTCGGCTGTTTTTTCAGGGATTTGGGGATTGGTATGCGTTTGAATGAACACGCCTTTGTCGTCCAGCGTAAACACATTCACGCCATTTTTCAGCGTCAAAACCAGCACCGTTTGCACGCCATACAACACATAGCCAGCCGCGACTTGTTGCGAACCTTTTTGCAAGAAATGCTCGGTGTTCAGGCTGCCTGAATCCTTTTTCAAAATGGAAAAAATCGTGCCAATAGAAATGTTTACGTCAATATTGGACGAACCGTCCAAAGGGTCAAACAGCACCAAATATTCGCCCTGCGCGTTGCAAGCGACAAAATCGTCTTCTTCCTCGCTCGCCAAACCTGCCACATTGGGGTTTTGTTTTAATTCATCAATCAAGATTTGGTTGGCAATCACGTCCAATTTTTTTTGCGCCTCGCCCTGAACATTGCCCGTGCCAGCCTCGCCCAATACGCCCGCCAACGCGCCCAAACGCACATTCGCGCTGATTTTCAGGCAGGCAGAAACCACGCTGTTTACCGTATCGCGCAATTCAGGTGCAATTTGGTTTTGTGATTGCAGATATTGTTGAAAAGTTTGCATATTTTTCTCCATATTTTCCATTAAATTCATCAAATTTCCAAAAAAATCAGAACAGTCATGCCGACCGCAGCCAAAAACATCAAAATCATCGCCAACCACGCCACCCAATGATGTGGACTGTCTTCATCATCTAAATTGCCAAATCCAATCAAGGCATTGCCCAAATGCCCCAAAATTTCAAAAACAGTTTCCATATCAAAAATCCTTCATTGTTGTGTTTTCAGGCAGCCTGAAAAGCATTTTGTGATTATGCAAAAGCCAAAAATGCCATTATGCCAAAAGAAACCAGCAACACCACACCCAGAATAATCCAAAATGATAAACTGAGTTCAGAAACATCTGTATCATCTTGATTTTCCGTAGCATAACCGATACCAATATGAAAAATGGCTTCAATCAAGTAAATACCGATTTCCCAAAAAAATGACATTTTTTTCTCCTAAAAAATCATTTAATTTGATAATCCAACACAAATCGTGCTTTGTCATCTTGTGCCAAAATTTCAGTTAATTTTGGCATAATCTGTTTCAGCATTTCAGGCAAAACATAGGGCGGATTGATGATGAACATGCCACTACCGTGCATACCAAAACCGTCAGCGCGTGGCGCATGGACGTGTAATTGCACATCTAAATAATTGTTTGGCGAAATTTTTTTCAATTTTTCAGGCAGGGTGCGACTTTCAGCGCGGCTCAAACAGGGATACCACACGGCATAACAACCCTGTTCAAATTTTTTCAACGCGGCTTGGAGCGTGTCCACCACGCGCATATAGTCTTGTTTTTGTTCATAAGGTGGGTCAATCAACACCACCGCGCGGCGTGTGGCTGGTGGCAACAATGCCAATAAGCCTGCAAAGCCATCTTCTTGTTTTACAATGCATTTTTTGCCCAAATTCAATTCGCGCATGTTGTTGATTAAATGCTGAAAATCGCTTGGGTGCAATTCAAATAAACGCATTTTATCGGCTTCGCGCAATAAACTTTGCGCCCAAAATGGCGAACCTGCGTACAGGTCATTTTCTGCCAAAATATTATCCAAATGCGCCACAAAATTTTGTACGCTTTCAGGCAGCCTGAAAAGGTTTTCGCGCAATTTGGCAATGCCTTCACGGTATTCGCCCACTTTTTGCGCTTCGCTGCCGCGCAAATCGTACACGCCTGCGCCCGAATGGGTGTCTATATACCAATAGGGTTTGTCTTTTTGATTGAAATAATGGAGCGTTAAAAACAAAATAAAGTGTTTTAAAACATCGGCATGATTGCCTGCGTGAAAGGCGTGGCGGTAGCTTAACATGATGGGGTTTCCTGTTTTCAGGCTGCCTGAAAAGTCAAGTATTTAACGTTGTTTGAGTGTATGAACCAAATCTTGCAACAAGGCGATTTCTCGGTCTTTTTGTGCTGTTATTTGTTGAATTTGTTGTTCTTTTTCGGTTAATTTTTCGTTGAGATGGGCGATGGTCAGTTGAAGTTTTTCTATTTCATGTTCCAATTCACTTGCGCCAATATAAGTATTTTGTGAACTGTCTTTATTGATTTGGTAGTGATAAATAATACTTTGTTTATTTTCATGAATGAGATTCATGGTTTTTTCCACATCAAAATTCAACAATTCCACCAAATCCATTTCAAAAATGGCGGCAATTTCATTCAATTTGGGAATGTCCAAACGGCGAATGCCACGCTCAATTTTGGCGTAGCCATATGTGGACATGCCCAATTTTGCCGCCATTTCTTCTTGTGAAAAATCATGGAATTTGCGTAAGGCTCGGACTTTATCGTTCAGTTGCATAATGGGTACTTTTTGGGTGGGTTGCTGGGACAATTTGTTGCTGGTTTGGGTTGGGAAATGGGTTTATATTTCATGTCATTTACATTGATATATAAGTTCTTGATTTTAACATATACTTCCACAGAAAGGAATTTTGATGAAGAAGTTGGAGATGATTATGTTGAGCTGTTTGATTTTGGCAGCCTGTTCCAGTTCTGGCAATCCAGAATTAAAACAAATGTCTCACTCACAGTTGAAAACCAGCATTGTGCAGGGCGTAACCACGAAACAAGATATTCAAGATATGTTTGGTTCGCCAAATGATATTCAATTTCATAATGAAAACAATGTTTCACGCGAATATTGGGAATATCGCTATGATTCGCGCACACCTCATGCAATGAATTACATTCCTTTATTGAGAACTTTAAAACGTGGCGCAGATTTGCGCAAAATCCGTTTAATTGTTTTTTTTGATGAAAATGATAAAGTTAAACGTTATACGTTCCAAGATGCGACAGACGTACGAAAAGAGGGCTGGCTAGGACGATAATCTATTTAAATAAATTTAAACGCCATTTATCCACAAAATAAATGGCGTTTTCCCATTTTCAGGCAGCCTGAAACCAAAAAATCCATGCCAAAATAAGCCAAATCGTGTTAAAATCGCCCATTTCATCATTCCGATTAACCCTTTATCCGAAAGAAAGAAACACATGGCAACGATTGAAAAATTGGAAAACTTGGAACGCAAATTGGTCGTAACCGTTAAATGGGACGACATCAATGCCGAATTTGACAAACGCCTGAAACAAACCGCCAAAAAAGCCAAAATTGACGGTTTCCGCCCTGGACACGCCCCCATCAAAATGGTGGCACAAATGTATGGCGCAAGCATTCAAAATGAAGTGTTGAACGATTTGGCGCAAGCCGAGTTCAACAAAGAAATGATTGCACAACAAGTTCGCATTGCCGATTTGTTGCGCGTTGATGCCGTTGAAGGTCAAGAAAACAACACCGAAACGTTCCAAGCCGCCTTTATTTTTGAAGTGCTGCCTGAAATCAATTTGGCAGATTTGAGCGGCTTGAACATTGAAAAATCGGTTGCCAATGTTAATGATGCCGAAATTGACCAAACCATTGAAATTTTGCGCAAACAACGCACACGCTACAACCGCGTAGAACGCGGCGCACAAAACAATGACCGCGTGATTATTGATTTTGTGGGCAAAATTGACGGTGAATTGTTTGATGGCGGTTCATCTGAAAACTATCCTTTCGTTTTGGGTCAAGGTCAAATGCTGCCTGAATTTGAAGCGGGCATTTTGGGCATGAAAGAAGGCGAAAGCAAAGACGTTTCCGTCAATTTCCCCGAAGATTACCACGGCAAAGAAGTGGCTGGCAAAACCGCCGTGTTCACCATTACCGTACACAATGTTGCCGAAGCCGAATTGCCACAAGTTGATGAAGCCTTTGCCAAAGCATTGGGCATTGCCGATGGCGATGTGAGCAAAATGCGCGAAGAAGTGAAGAAAAACGTGAGCCGCGAAGTAAAACGCCGCACCGATGCCCAAAATGTGGAAGCGGTTATGGCAGCTTTGCGCGATGCACACAGCTTTGATTTGCCACGTTCTTTGGTAAACGAAGAGGCTGCACGTTTGGCAGAAGAAATGAAACAAAATTTCGCACAACAAGGCTTGGACGCAAAAGATTTGAACCTGCCAGTTGAAATGTTTATTGACCGCGCGGAAGAGCGTGTGAAATTGGGCTTGATTTTGCCCGCTTTGGTGGAAGCCAACAAATTGCAACCCACCGAAGAGCAAATCAAAAACATCGTGAACGAATTTGCCGAAAGCTACGAAGACCCACAAGAAGTGGTGGCTTGGTATTATGCCGACCGCGAACGTTTGCAAGGCCCAAGCAATTTGGCTTTGGAAGCGAATGTGGTGGCATTTGTGTTGGGTAAAGCCAAAGTAACCGAAAAAACCTTGAATTTTGATGAAGTAATGGGTGCAGGCATGTAACGTTTGCCCCTGTAAACGCAAACAGCAAGCACAATCAATGTGTTTGCTGTTTTGTATTTTCAGGCTGCCTGAAACGCATTTTTTGCGTATAATGATGATTTTATTTCAGGATTTAAACCATGCTGGACATTCAAAATAATACCCTTATCCCCACCGTAATTGAGCAAAGCGGTCGTGGCGAACGTGCTTTTGACATTTACTCACGTCTGCTCAAAGAGCGCATCATTTTCTTGGTGGGGCCTGTGAACGACCACACCGCCAATTTGGTGGTGGCGCAAATGCTGTTTTTGGAAAGCGAAAATCCCGACAAAGACATTTATTTTTACATCAATTCCCCAGGTGGCAGCGTAACGGCTGGCATGAGCATTTACGATACGATGAAATTCATCAAGCCCGATGTGCAAACCTTGTGTTTGGGTCAAGCGGCGAGCATGGGGGCGTTTTTGTTGTCGGCTGGCACCAAAGGCAAGCGTTTTGCCTTGCCCAATAGCCGCATTATGATTCATCAGCCTTTGATTAGTGGCGGTTTGGGCGGTCAGGCTTCGGACATTGAAATTCACGCGCGTGAGTTGATTAAGTTGAAAGAAAAATTGAATCAATTATTGGCGGAACACACAGGTCAAAAAATTGAACAAATTGAACGCGATACCGACCGTGATAATTTCATGTCGGCACAAGCGGCGGCAGAATACGGTTTGATTGATAAAGTGATTACCTCTCGTGCCGATGCGGTTTGACGTGTTGTAAACATCAAACCCATTTTCAAGCGGTTGTGGGGCGGATTGACCTATCCGCCCTTTTTTCATTTTGAAAAAAATGTTTCAGGCAGCCTGAAAATACCAGTATGCTAAAATCACGCTTATTTTTTGGAAAAAATCATCATGCTCAATTTAGCCGTAGTCGGACACACCAACACGGGTAAAACTTCGCTCATGCGTACTTTATTGCGCGACACCCAGTTTGGCGAAGTGAAAAATGCCGCCGCCACCACGCGCCACGTTGAAATGGCGCAAATTGGCGATTGGCTCAAATTGTACGATACGCCTGGTTTGGAAGACGCAGGTGGCGTATTGGATTGGCTGGAAGAACACACCGCCAACAAATTGGACGGCATTGAACGCATTGGGCAATTTTTGAATAGCCCTGCCGCGCAAAACGAATTTTCGCAAGAAGCCAAAGTGTTGCGCCAACTGCTTGCCAGCGACATGGCATTGTATGTGATAGACGCGCGTGAACCCGTGTTGCCCAAATACAAAGATGAATTGACCGTGTTGTCATGGTGTGCCAAGCCGATTATGCCTGTGTTTAATTTTACGCAAAATGGCGATTTGAGCGCGTGGCAAGCGATGTTGGCGCGGCGTTTATTGCATGTGAGCAGCAGCTTTGATACGGTGGCTTTTGATTTTGAAGGCGAAATGCGTTTGTGGGACAATCTGGCAACCATGTTGCCCCAACGTGCCGATTTGGACGATTTAATGCGAATGCGGCAACAAGAATGGCGCGATTTAGACCGACAAGCACGCGAAATCATCGCCCATTTTTTGTTGGACGTGGCGGCATTCAGGCAGCAATTTGCCGATAAAAATCAATTAGAAAACATTCAGACGCAAATGCAAACTGCCGTGCGTCAATTAGAACGCACCACGCAGCAGCAAATTTTGGCTTTGTATCGCTTTTATCAAAACGAGCTGCATGGCGAAGATTGGGCGTTGCAAGCCTTCCGCCAAGACCCTTTTGACGCAAATCTGCTGAAAGAATATGGCATACGCACCACGCGCGGTGCGGCAACAGGTGCGCTGATTGGTTTGGGTTTGGACGCGCTCACGGCAGGTTTGTCTTTGGGCATGGGGATGCTGTTGGGGGGCGTGATTGGTGGCACGGTGTCCAACTGGCGGACGTTGAGCGACAAAATGTCTGGTGTGAAAACGGTGTTCATTGACGCGGCAACCATTACGGTGCTGGCGGCTCGGGCTTTGGATTTGCTGGCGGTGTTGCAATCGCGTGGGCATGCGGCGCAAGATGAAATGCGGCTTTCAGGCAGCCGTGCGCCGTGGCAAAGCGATAAGCTGCCTGAACCTTTGCAAAAAGCGCGTGTGCGTCAAAAATGGTCGGTGTTGAACGGTACATCAAGCGATGTGGCACAGCATTTGCGCCATGAAAAAGCCCAAATTTTGGTGGAACAATATTTGCGTTAAAAATTTTTCAGGCTGCCTGAAACCTCATTTGCGAAAAATCCGCTTATCCACCCAATAAATCAACACCAAAATCGGCACGCCCATTAAGGCGGTAAACGTGAAAAAGTTGGGGTAGCCCATTTTGTCCACCATTGCGCCCGAATAGCCACCCAAAATTTTAGGCGACAGGGTCATCAACGAAGAGAGCAGGGCGTATTGCACCGCCGTAAATTGAATATTGGTTAGGCTAGACAAAAACACAATAAACACCGCCGTTGCCAAGCCACTTGCGATGTTGTCCAAGCCCACGGCAAAATACAAAAATGCCACGCTGTTGTTGCCCATCGCCATAAACATAAACAGCAAGTTGGTGGCTGATGCGGCAATCGCGCCCAACATCATCATTTTCATCACGGGGAATTTTTGCGCCAAAATGCCGCCTATCAATCCGCCCAAAATGCCCATCACAATGCCAAAGGTTTTCACTGCCAAGGCGATTTGCTCTTTGCTGTAACCCAAATCGGCGTAAAACACATTGGCAATCACGCCTGCCACAATGTCTGAAATGCGATACAAGCCGATGAGTGCCAACAACAAAATCGCTTGTTTGCCGTAACGTTTGAAAAAATCGGCAATCGGCTCAACCCATGTGTGGTAAACCAAATGGTGTGGCACGATTTTGCTGTTGATGAGCAGCCATGCCAAGGCGATTGCGCCACCCAATCCGATGAGCAATTTGCCTGTTTCGCCCCATGCGTTTTCAGGCAGCCATGTTGCGCTCACGCGGTAGCCTGCGATGAATGTTGCCACCAAAATCACAAACATCATCAATAAAATCAGTTGGTTTTTGGGGGATTGATTTTGGGGATTTTTTTCTTGGTAAGCGTTGGGTTCGCGCATCATCAGGGTGGTTGCCACGCCAATGAGCATGAATGCGCTCATTATCCAATAGGTGTTGCGCCATGCTTCGTAAAGATAGTGGCTTTGTGTTGAGCCAAGTTGTGCTGCCAGCCACAAGCTGCCGCCTCCTGCCAAAATCAAGCCCAAACGGTAGCCCACGGTGTAGGTGGATGACATGATGGTTTGCATGGCGGAATCGTTGGGGGCGATTTCAATGCGGTATGCGTCTATGACCACATCTTGCGTGGCAGAGGCAAAACCCAATAACACCGCCGCTGCCGCCATGGTGTTCAGGCTGCCTGAAATTTGGGGATTGACGCTGCCCATTAAAAATATCGCAAACACAATCAAACCCTGTGCCAAAATCAGCCACGCGCGGCGTTTACCCAAAATGCGCGTTAAATGTGGCAAAGCCAAGCTGTCAATCAAAGGCGACCACACGAATTTGAACGAATAACCCAAAGCCGCCCAACTGAATAGGGTAACGGTTTTTCGGGCAATGCCCGCTTCGTTGAGCCACAACGAGAGCGTGGAAAAAATCAGCAAATAGGGCAAACCTGCGGCAAATCCCAAAAACAGTAAGGTAATGGCACGGCGGTCGGAATAAGCCGCAATGGGGTTGGCTGGTTTGGCTTGCATAACACGAAAATTCCCAAAAATAAAGTGGCGATTATAGCAAAAAGGCAGCCTGAAATGGGGTTCAGGCTGCCTGAAAAACAAATGATTTGAAAGAAATTCAGGTGCGGTTTTCGCTTTTATTTGGTTATTTCTTTGACTTGACCTGCGCCATAAACGCCATCGTAGCCAGCGTATTTGCCTTTATTGATTTGCAACATACCGCCGATATTGTTAATCGAGCCATAAAAACCACCTTTGGTATAAACATCAGCCCCTTCTTCGCTGGCAAAAGCGTTGCCATTGATTTTGCCATTTAATTTGTAGCTGGTTTCTTTATCTGCTTGTAAATTCAGATTAACCTGTTTGTTTTTAAAATCAACCTCACCCGAAATGGCATTTTCCAAAGGTGTGTATTCACCATTTTTGCCGATAATGGCATGACCCTGATAAGCATAAGTTTCGTCTTTTCTGGAAATGCTGTATGCGAAAGGGGTTCTGCCATGCACAAATAGGTGGCTGACATTGTTTTCATCAACGTAAACACCGAAACGCATTTTATTGAATACAGGGGTGCCTTTGTCGGCATCTGCCACACCCATGCTGCCTACCCAACCTTTGGCATTTTTGGGAATGTCTTGCTCATCAAATTTTTTGAAAGCCAAATTTTGGCGTTCATCTTCTTCAAATTCCTTTTTCAACAAAGGGATAGAAGTATCATTGATTTTGATGGCATACAATTCAGGCACAGCACTTGGGTTAATGGTTGATGTTACTTTTCCTTTTGCATGGTCAATGCTTAAAATATTGGTATTGATGGGGTTCCGATAATCATCATCATCTTGTTTAGTGGGCAATTCATTACTGTTATCGATAACAAAAAGTTTGTCCAACTCGGTTTTGATGTCTTTTTGTCGGGTGGCTTCTTTATCCAATTCCTTTTTGTATTCGTCCACAGCTTGTTGTTTGGCGTTTGCCAATTCTTGCTGATGTTTGGTTTTGGCTGCTTCCAATTCCTGCTTGGCTTTGTCCAAAGCCTGTTTGGTTTGGGCTAATTCGGTGGACGTTTCAGTTTGCTTGTTTTTTGCCTCATTTAATTGATTTTGGGCTTCGTCCAGTTTGGTTTGTGCCGCTTTCAAGTCATTTTTGGCTTTTTGTAAATCTTGTGCATCGGTATTGGCACTTTGATTTTTCTGGATTTTATCCAACTCATCTTTTGCATTTTGCAAGGCTTGTTGTGCTTTTTCCAATTCGGATTGTTTTTGTTGGATTTCTTGGTCTTTTGCCAATTTGGCTTGGGCTACGGCATCATCTTGCGCTTTTTGAGCGGCATTCAGTTTGTCTTGGGCTGCCTGTAATTCTTTTTGGGCATTGCTTTGGGCATTTTTTAAATCGTTTTGGGCTGTCAATAAATCTTTTCGTGCTTTGTCCAAGTCATTTTGTGCCTGTTTCAATTCATCGGCGGTGGCGGTTTGCGATTGTCGTGCTTTTTGCAAATCATTTTGGGCGGTTTGCAATTTTTGTTCGGCTTCTTTCAAGCGATTTTCGGCTTGGGTTTGTTTGTCTTTGGCTTGATTTGCCAGTTGTTGGGCGATTTCCAGCTCGCTTTTGTTTTTTGACGCGGTATTTTCAATGGTGGGCATACCTGATGAGCTGCTGCCACACGCCACCAGCACCACGCTGCAAATGAGGGTTAAAGTGGTGTTGAATAAAGTGCGATTGTTCATAAGATAAACTCCGTTATGATGTGTTAAAAAATGATAAACGGCATTTTACCAATAACAATAATGATTATCAAATGATATTTGAAGTGCAGCTCAGGCAGCCTGAAAAGCCAATGGGGTGGATAAATACCCACCCCATTGGCTTTTCAGGCTGCCTGAAATATTTTTTAAAGCAAAACCTTATTCCGCTTGAAAAACCGCCGTGTTGGTTTGGGGATTTTCAGGCAGCGTTTCCGCTTTTTCGGCTGCCTGAATTTCCGCTTGCAAGCGTTTTTTCTCATTCAAATATTGATTGATTTGCTGCACCAAATCTTGCGTGCCAGCGTGGGTCAATGCGCTGATTTTGAACAGGCGTGGCGTTTCCATATCAAATTGGAAACGGTCATCAGGGGCAGGGTAATCCCAACCGATTGCCTCCAAAAAGGCGCGTTCACGCTCGGCGGCGGTTTCATCGTTCAACATATCCAATTTGTTCAACACCAGCCAGCGTGGTTTGTCGTACAAATCTTCATCGTATTTACGCAATTCGTGGATAATCGCCAACGCTTCGCCAGCCGTGTCCACCGTTTCATCAAACGGTGCCAAATCCACAACGTGCAACAATAAACCCGTGCGCGACAAATGTTTCAAAAAGCGATGTCCCAAACCTGCGCCTTCTGCCGCGCCTTCAATCAAACCAGGAATGTCTGCCATAACGAAACTGTTGTTTTCGTCCATGCGCACCACGCCCAAATTGGGGTGCAAAGTGGTAAATGGATAATCCGCCACTTTGGGGCGCGCGGCTGAAACAGCACGAATCAGCGTGGATTTACCCGCATTGGGCATACCCAGCAAACCCACGTCTGCCAACACTTTCAGTTCAAGCTGCAAGGTACGCGCTTCGCCATCTTCGCCATTGGTGTATTGTTTGGGGGCGCGATTGACCGATGATTTGAAATGTATGTTGCCCAAACCGCCTTTGCCACCACGCGCCACGCACACACGCTGCCCATGGTGGGTTAAGTCTGCCAAGATTTCATCGGTGTCCACATCGCGGATTAAAGTGCCAACGGGCATACGCAATTCGATGTCGTCTGCGCCTGCGCCGTAGCGGTCGGAGCCGTGTCCTTTTTCGCCATTTTTGGCTTGATAGCGTTTCACAAAGCGGTATTCCACCAGCGTGTTGATGTTTTCATCGGCAACGGCAAACACGCTGCCACCGCGTCCGCCATCGCCACCATCGGGCCCGCCGCGCGGTACGAATTTTTCGCGGCGGAAACTGGCTGCACCGTTGCCGCCTTTGCCGCCAATGACTTCAATTTTGGCTTCGTCTATGAATTTCATGTTTTAAAACTTTCTTTTATCAATAATTGATTTTTCAGGCTGCCTGAAAATTCATTTAAATGGAATGATACTGGGTTTGCCCCACATTTTCTTTTTCAGGCGCAACCATTCGCGTTGGATTTTTTCGCCCAAGCTGCGTTGGCGTTTGATTTCATTGGCTGGCGCATTGCCAAAACGCTCGTTGCCCAATGTGGTACGCAAGGTGCTGTTTGCTTGGTTGAGCTGAAATTCTTGTATGCACAAAGCGGGCGAAATTTGGTAAACGGGCAAATTGGCACGGTGCAAATGCTGGCTGAAAATCAATTCGTCCAGCGCGTCAAACGCTTTTTCAGGCAGCTTGGACACCCAATCCACCAAATCCACAGCAGCTTGGTGCGACACCACATATGCTGCCGTACCGTGGTGTGTGCTTTTTAAACGCAAAAACGCGCGATGGTCGTAATCGGCAAAATCGGTGCGCTCGGTGTGGGTGGGCATGAGAAAGGTTTCCAAACGCAACAGCCATGCTTTATTGTTGCCCAAGTTTGCCAAATAATCTTGGTTCATCAGCCATTTGTGGGCATTTTCGCCCAACACAATGTCGTCTTCAAAAATCGTGATGTGGGGCAAATTGTGTTTCACGCAATATTTCCACAGCAAAAAGTGGCTCATGAAACAGGCTTTTTCCACATCGCGTAAATGTGGCACTTGGGCTAGCTGGGGCAGGTGTTGCGCCATGCATTCTGCCAAATCCGCCACTTGCACCGCGTCAAAAAAGGCAAAATCAATTTTTTGTGATTGAAATTGTTGGTGTATGTGCGCTTGCCGCATGGTGGCGGTGGGGACGTTTATCACAAAATTATTCATGTTTTTCAATTATGGCGATTTTTCAGGCAGCCTGAAATGTTTTTTAAAGCGAAACCCTTGAACATTGGTTTATTTGGCTTACTTTTTTAAAAAGTAAGTCGCCGAAGGCAAAACCCATTTCTTGTAGGACAATAAAAGGCTGCCTGAAAATCAAAATTCGCTATCGGAAATGCTGCCGTTGGGGTTGGTAAAATCAAAGGCTGGGGCGGGTTTCAATGCCGCCAAATTCAGCGCGGCAGGATTGAGCGTGGGGTAGCCACTGAATGTTACCGCATAGCCGCCATTGTTGCTGGCGCGAAGTTGCGCTTGTGCGCCCAAGGGGAACGTGGTTTTTTGCGCGATATGCCCAAACGGAAAGCTGGTGTACACGGGCACATTGGCGGTGCGCGAAATCGTCATTGCCACGCTGTTTAAATCGTAGCTGCTGTCGTAGGTGTCGCGTATGTTGCCCATGCGGAAATCGCCCAAAATAATCGCTTGCTGCTGTTTTAAAATGCCTGCCAAATGCAAGGTTTGCAACATTCTTTCTATGCGATAGGGTTGTTCGGACACATCTTCCAAAAACAAAATGCCACCGTTGATTTTGGGCATATAGGGCGTGCCAACCAGCGATGCGATGACGCTCAAATTGCCGCCCCACAAAATGCCATCTGCATTGCGAACGCGGTTCATTTGGTAGCCACCCACAAACACGGTGCTTTGTTTTTGTGTGGTGGTTTGGATAAAACTGTCCATTGTATAAGTGTCGGGTACGGGTTTGGCAAATTCGCTGTACAACATGGGGCCTGCAAAGCTGGGCATATTGCCTTGTGCCAACAATGCCAGTTGTATGGCGGTTACATCGCTGAATCCAAACAATAAAGTTTGCTGTTCGCGCATTCTTGCGCCCAAGTTTATCCAATCAATGTGTGGCAACAAGCGTGCTGCACCATAACCACCGCGTACGCCCATCAACACTTTGGGGGTGGCAACGCGACCTGTTGCCACATCTTGCAAATCGGCAATGCGTTCGGCATCGCTGCCTGCAAAGCGTTGAAAACGGCGATAGGCTGCCGTGTGGTTGTTAATCACAAAGCCTGCCTGAAACAGTCGGCTCAAACCCGTTTCAATGCGGCTGGGGTCTTCGGCAAATCCCGATGAGGCAAACAGGCGCATGGTGTTTTGTGCGCCGTGGCTTGCGCGAGTGGGGGCGGTTTGGGGTGTGGGAACTGGGGTGGGCATGGTTTGCATTTGCGGTTTGTTGGGGGAAGTTTTGCTGGGGGCATTGCCACCGCCACAGGCTGCCAAAATGCTGCTGCCTGCTGCAATGAGTGTGCTTTGTAACACGCGGCGGCGTGTGAGTAAATGATTCATGTTTTCAAATCCTTATTCTGTTTGATGCAACAATGTGGCAATTTGCGCTTGCCAGTTTTCAGGCAGCCTGAACGCGTTTTCGCGCACCGCGTTTGCCCAAATGGGGGCAGGGAAACAGGCATCGTTGTCAAATCGCGCAATAATGTGCCAATGCAAATGCGGCACCACATTGCCCAAACTTGCCAAATTGATTTTGGCTGGCTGAAACACTTGGCGCATGGCTTGTTCCACACGGTAAACCATATTCATCAGTTCATCGCGCTGTTGTGGGGGCAAATCGGTCATTTCGGCGATGTGTTCGCGCCAAATCACGCGGCAAAAGGCAGGGGCTTTGGGTTCATCGTGCACGGCAATCACGCGCAGATGGTGGTTTTGCCATAAAATCGTTTCGTTGTGGCTTTGGCAAAGTGGGCAAGTCATGATGAGACATTTGTGGGATTAAAACGCGCATTTTACCGCAAAAGCCGCCTAAACGGTTTTCTAATTGTTTGTTTAGCAGTATAATTTTGTTTTAAATGCGTTTCAGGCAGCACAAACGGTATTTTAAACAAGGCGGATTTTTCATAATCCGCCATTTTCTATGCTGAAACAGCCCCTTGTTTTGCCTGCCTGAAAAAATTTTGGAATACCCTTAACGATGAATACAATGAAAAAATTATCCGATAAACAAATGGCCATGTTGCTTGCCATTTTGGTGGCGATTATGCCGTTTTCCATGGACGCTTATTTGCCCTCCTTGCCACACATTGCCCGCGATTTGCACAGCGACATTCATTACATTGAACGCAGTTTGAGCAGCTTTATTTTGGGCATGGCGGTGGGGCAGCTTTTGGGTGGCTCACTTTCCGATATTAAAGGCAGAAAAAACATTGCCCTAACAGGTTTGGCGGTGTACATCATCGCATCGTTTGCGCTGATTTGGGTGCAAACGGGCGAACAGTTGCTTGCCTTACGTTTGGTGCAAGCGGTGGGTTGCGGCATGGCAGGCGTAACCGTGGGCGCGATTATCCGCGACAATTACGAAGGCAAACAAGCCGCACAAATGTTTGCGCTCATTGGCGTGATTATGATGGCAGCCCCTTTGCTTGCGCCCATGGTGGGTTCGGTGTTGCAAACGGTGGGCGGTTGGCGTGCCGTATTTGTGTTTTTGTGTGCTTATGCGGTGTTGGTGCTGGTGTTGTTGCACCGATTTTTGCCCAAACACAAAACCGCCGAGCCGATTCGCCGCGATGTGTTGCGCGTGATTTTTGGGCGATACAAACACATTTTGTCCACCAAACCCGCTTTGGGTTTTTTGTTTTTTCAGGCAGCGTCCTTTTCGTCCATGCTCACTTTTTTGACTGAATCGTCTTTTGTTTACATGGATTTATATGGTTTGAATCACCATCAATATGCGTGGGCGTTTGCGTGCAATATTGTAACCATGGCAATATTTAACCGCATTACCGCATGGCATTTGAAACGCGACAGCAATTCACAAGACATTTTATTGTGGGGCATTGCCATTCAATTTGTTGCCAATTTTGCGTTGTTGTGCAGCGTGTGGGCGAGCGATTTGCCCCCCTTTGCGTGGTTGATGGTGTTGTTGATGTTGTCGGTTGGCACGCAAGGTTTGGTGGCGGCAAACACGCAGGCATTGTTTATGCAGCATTTTAAAGCCGAAGGCGGCAGCGCAAACGCCATTTTATCGGCAGCACAATCGCTGATTGGCGCAACGGTGGGCTTTTTGGTCACTTACTTGCACAACGGCAGCGTGAAAGTGATGGGCAGTGTGATGGTGGCTTGTACGGTGTGTGGCGCGATTTTATTGTGGTATTTTTCGCGTCAAGCGTGGCAGAAATCGCGTTAAATTTGTTAATAAAAGTAATTTAGCGTTATGGGTGCAGCGCAAACAAATCGGTTTAAGATATAGTTGCGTTTTCCGTTTTCAGGCAGCCTGAAAACATTTTTCTCACATTTTGTTTATCAAATAAGGAATGTTCCCATGAAATTATTGAAATCAGCCACCATTTTGGCAACCGCAGCGGCTTTGGGTTTGAGCGGTTGTGTTACCAATGCGCAAGGCGAACGCCAGTTGAGCAAAACCGCCACTTACGGCACTTTGGGTGCGGTAACGTGTGGCATCATTGGTGCCATCAGCCATGGCAAACAAGGTGCGCGTAATTCTGCCGCCGCGTGTGGCGTAGTGGCAGCAGGCGTGGGCGCATACATGGACGTGCAAGAAGCCAAATTGCGCGAACAGTTGGCAAACACAGGTGTGGAAGTGAAACGTGAAGGCGACCAAATCAAATTGACCATGCCCGAAAATGTAACCTTTGCCACAGGTCGTTACGATTTGTCTGCCCAAGCGCAAAATGCCTTGAATGGCGCAGCGCAAACATTGGCAATGTACAACGACACCACCTTAACCATCGTGGGACACACCGACAACACAGGCTCTGACGCGATTAACAACCCATTGTCGCAAAATCGTGCCAATTCCGTTGCCAACTATTTGAATGGCAAAGGCGTGGCAATGAACCGCATGTCGGTTGTGGGTCGTGGTTCAACACAGCCAATCGCCACCAACAACACGCCAGAAGGTCGCGCTCAAAACCGCCGCGTGGAAATTTTAATCAATCCAAAAGCCGCTTAATTTTTATTGCTTAATGGGATTCAGGCAGCCTGAAAAACACACACGTTTTCAGGCTGCCTGTTTTTGCGTTTGCGAAAATCAATTGCGATTTTTTTCATGTATCCTTATACTTCGTTCACAAACCATTAACACAACTTTACCAACATGAAATTCTTTACGGAGTAACAAGCATGAATCATCAGCATGAGCCAGATACGCATGACGTACTGGCAAACACGCAAAAGCCGATTACCGATTTTCGCGGTTTGATTTTAACGCTCATTTCCGCATTGGTCAGCTATGGCGTGTACAGCATTTTGCCTTATGAAGACATGGCAAATCGCGGTTTGGCGATTTTGCTGTTTGTGGCAATTTTGTGGTTTACCGAAGCCGTACACATTACCGTTACCGCCCTGATGGTGCCATTGTTGGCGGTGATGTTCAAAATTCCCGACATGGGAACCAAAGCAGCATTATCCAGCTTTGCCGACCCCATTATTTATGTGTTTTTTGGCGGTTTTGCCTTGGCAGCCGCATTGAACATTCAAAAATTGGACAGAAAAATCGCCATGTGGGTCATCTCGCTTTCGGGGGGCAATATGTTTGTGGCGGTTATGTTGCTGTTTGGCGTAACCACCGCCTTATCCATGTGGATAAGCAACACCGCCACCACCGCCATGATGTTGCCTTTGGCAATGGGCTTGATGTCGCACTTGGATAAAGAAAAAGACCGCAAAACTTATGTGTTTGTTTTATTGGGGATTGCTTATTGTGCCAGCATTGGTGGTTTGGGTACGATTGTGGGTTCGCCCCCCAATGGCATTGCGGCAAAAGCCTTGAATTTGGACTTTTCAGGCTGGATGAAATACGGTTTGCCCATGATGTTGGTGTTGTTGCCTTTGATGTTGATTTCTTTGTTTGTGGTGCTCAAACCCAATTTCAAAGAACGCGTTAATCGCACCCAAGAAGAAAACATTCCTTGGAATTTGCACCGCGTGATTACCGTGGTGATTTTCGTTACCACCGCGATTGCGTGGATAATGGGCGACAAAATCCAAAAAGCCACAGGCATCACTTCCATTGACAGCTTTATTGCGATTGCGGCAGCCGTAGCCGTGGTGGTGTTTGGCACCGTGCGTTGGAAAGATGTGGCAGAAAGCACCGATTGGGGTGTATTGATGTTGTTTGGTGGCGGCATTGCGTTGAGCAATTTAATGCAAAAATCGGGCGCGTCTGCCGCTTTGGGCAATGAAGTGGCTGCCACATTTGGTTCGGCACACCCCTTGTTGGTGATTGTGGTGGTGGCAACGTTCATCATTTTCTTGACCGAATTCACCAGCAACACCGCATCGGCGGCTTTGCTTGTGCCTGTGTTTGCCACCATTGCGGCACAACTGAATATGCCCCAAGAGGTTTTGGTGATGGTCATTGGTATTGGTGCATCGTGTGCTTTTATGCTGCCTGTGGCAACACCACCCAACGCCATTGTGTTTGGCACGGGTTTGGTCAAGCAAAAAGACATGATGTATGTGGGCTTTGTGTTGAACATTTTGTGCATTATTGCCGTGAGCGCGTGGGCTTATTGGTTTTTGATGTGAAAATGAATTGACGCGAAAAAGCTGCCTGAAAACCCATTCGCAAAGGTTTTCAGGCAGCTTTTTACTGTTCCAGAAAAATGGGTTTTGCCTTCGGCGACTTACTTTTTAAAAAAGTAAGCCAAATAAACAAATGTTCAACGGTTTCGCTTTAAAAAACGTTTCAGGCAGCCTGAAACTTTTGCAAAACCTACTTTTAAACTGATGTAGAGGCGGATTTCATATCCGCCTCTTTTCAATTTATGTAAAAATAGGACGAATGTAGGGTGCAACTTGTTGCACTATTTTCCTGATAAAATATGGACTTGGTGCAACAAGTTGCACCCTACATGGTGTCCCAAAAATAAAAATTTCTGCAATTCTAAACAGGGCAGATATGAAATCTGTCCCTACAAACCGAGTTTGGCAAAAGTTTCAGCCTGAAAATACTAACCCATTGAATAAAATAAAATTAGTCATTGTTTTTTGGTTTGTTTGGCTTACTTTTTTAAAAAGTAAGTCGCCCGCGCAGAGATTAGGAGTGCAAATCCCAACAGGAAAAGCTGCCTGAAACGCATTCGCAAAACGTTTCAGGCAGCTTTTTTCAATTTAAGCGATTACACCACGCCTTGTGCCAACATCGCGTCTGCCACTTTTTTGAAACCAGCGATGTTTGCGCCATTCACATAGTTCACAAAATCGCCTTCTTTGCCATTGGCAACGCAGTTTTCGTGAATGTTTTGCATGATGCCAAACAAACGCGCATCCACTTCTTCGCGTGTCCAAGACAAACGAATCGCGTTTTGGCTCATTTCCAAGCCAGAAGTTGCCACGCCACCTGCATTTGCCGCTTTACCTGGGGCGTACAAGATTTTCGCTTTCACAAATTCATCTACCGCGCCCAAAGTGGAAGGCATGTTCGCGCCTTCTGATACACAGAAACAGCCGTTTTTCAACAATTCTTTCGCGTCATTTTCGTCCAACTCGTTTTGCGTTGCGCTGGGGAATGCCACATCGCACGCCACGCCCCAAGGTTTTTTGCCTTCAAAGTATTGCAAACCTTGCTCTTTGGCGTACACCGACACGCGCTCGCGGCGCACTTCTTTCAATTCAATCAATGCCGCCAGTTGCGCTTCGGTCATGCCGCTATCGGGGAACAACACAAAGCCGTTGGAGTCGGAAACGGTCAGCACTTTCGCGCCCAGTTGAATGGCTTTTTCGGCGGTGTATTGTGCCACGTTGCCGCTGCCTGAAATCACCACACGTTTGCCAGCCATGCTGTCGCCGCGTGTTTTCAGCATATTGTCGGCAAAATAAACCGCGCCATAACCCGTGGCTTCGGGGCGAATCAGGCTGCCACCATACACCAAGCCTTTGCCTGTCAAAACGGAAGTAACTTCATTGCTCAATTTTTTGTATTGACCATACAAGAAACCGATTTCACGACCGCCCACACCAATGTCGCCAGCAGGAACGTCTGTGTCGGCACCGATGTGGCGATACAGTTCGCTCATAAACGCTTGGCAGAAACGCATCACTTCGCCATCGGATTTGCCTTTGGGGTCAAAGTCTGAACCGCCTTTGCCGCCGCCCATGGGCAGGGTGGTCAAAGCATTTTTAAACACTTGTTCAAACGCCAAAAATTTCAACACGCCCAAGTTTACAGTGGGGTGGAAACGCAAACCGCCTTTATAAGGACCAATCGCGCTGTTCATTTGCACGCGGTAGCCACGGTTTACTTGCACTTGACCTTTGTCGTCCACCCAAGACACGCGGAACATAATCACGCGCTCGGGTTCAACAATGCGCTCCAACAAGCCCATTTGGGTGTATTTGGGGTTTTTTGCCAAGAAAGGTTGCAGGCTGCCAAATACTTCTTCCACCGCTTGCAAAAATTCAGGCTGGTTGGGGTCGCGTTGTTTCATTTGTTGGAATAAAGCGTTCAAATCGCTCATGGTTTTGCTCCTAAAATTAAAGTGAAGTGTGAAAAGGAATTTGTAGTTTTATTACAGAAAAATCTGCTCAACTTCAATGTTTGCGTAGTTTAACAATGTTTTTGTAATTTGTGTAGTAGTTGTTGGGGTGTTGTGAAAATAAATAATGATTATTGCGTAGTATCATTACAAAAATGATATATTTTGAAAATTGAAAAAAATTTTGAGCATGAAAAATCATTAAAATAAGTAAAATTTGCATTTTTATGGCGTGATAATGGGGTGGAAATGGTGTTTTTGTTTGGGTATTTTTGCATTTTTTTGATTTAAAGCAGAAAATGAATGTATTTTTGTATTTTAATTACATTGTAGTCGGTCAATGAAAAGGCAGCCTTGAAACTAATTTCAGGCTGCCTGTTTTGACTTGGATTTTAACCCGTGTTGCGTAAACCTTGCGCCACACCGTTGATGGTTTGGTGTACCATGCGTAAAGTGTGTTGATTATCAGGCTCTTGGCGCAATTTTTGCAACAATGCCACTTGCAAACCACCCAGCGCGTTTAAATAGGGAATCCGCAATGCCAAGCTGCGTGCCAAGGGGCGATTGTCCATCAGCAATTCTTCGGCTTGCAGCAGGGTAAGCAGGGCTTGGCGGCTGCGTTGGTATTCGGCTTTGATGGTGGCGAAAATGGCTGCGCCGTGTTCGGGGTCTTGGCTCAATGCGGCGTAGTGTTCTGCCAAGGTCAAATCGGTTTTTGCCATCACTTGCTCCATATTGGACAAAATGGTGCGGAAAAAATGATTGTGTTGGGCGTGTTCTTGCAGCTTTTTCAGGCTGCCTGAATCGCGTTGGCACAATTCTTCCACCGCGCTGCCAAAGCCATACCAAGCGGGCAACATCAAGCGGTTTTGCATCCACGAAAACACCCATGGAATGGCGCGTAAATCTTGAATCCGCGCCAACGTTTTGCGACTGGCGGGGCGGCTGCCCAAGTTCAGGCTGGCGATTTGTTCAATGGGGCTGGTTTGCAGGAAATAGTCAATGAAACCTTGTCGCGTAATCAGGGCGCGATAGTGCTGGAATGAGCTTTCAGACAGCGCGTTCATCAAATCCACATCGGGGTCTTGCGTGTCGGGCAACAGCGTGGCTTCCAAAGTGGCGGCAACCAATGTTTCCAAATTACGCGCGGCATTGCTGGGGTCGGCATATTTGGAATTGATGACTTCGCCTTGTTCGGTAATGCGGATTTGTCCTGCCACGCTGCCTGCGGGTTGCGCCAAAATCGCTTGATAAGAAGGCCCCCCGCCGCGACCCACGCTGCCACCGCGTCCGTGAAACAGGCGAATGCGGACATTGTGTTTTTTGAACACTTCCACCAAACCAATTTCGGCTTGATACAAGCCCCAAGTGCTGCTGATGTAGCCGCCATCTTTGTTGCTGTCGGAATAGCCGAGCATGATTTCTTGAATGTTGTCGCGGCTGGCAATCAGGGCGCGATACCAATCCAAGCCAAACATGGTTTCCATAATCGGGCAAGCGTTTGCCAAAGCCTCAATCGTTTCAAACAATGGTACGATGTTGATGCGCGATTGAACCGCACCGTTTTGACTGGTCAGCAAACCCGTTTCTTTTAAAATCAATGCCAAAGCGAGCAAATCGCTGGGCTTTTCGCAGTTGGAGATGATGCTTTGTGAAATGGCATCTTCGCCAAATTGTTGTTTAATCAAATTTGCCTCGCGGAAAATCGCCAATTCGTAACAAGTCGCCTCGCTGTATTGGGCAAAGGGGCTGAATAGTGGGCGTGGGTTGTTCAATTCGCGCAATAAAACGGTTTGTTTTTCGTTTTCAGGCAGCCTGAAATAATCTTCCAAGCCTGCTTTGGCAAACAATTCGGCAACCACATCGCTGTGTTTGTCGGCGTGTTGGCGCAAATCAAGCGGCATCAAATGAAAGCCACACACCGACACAATGCGAATAAAATCGGCAATGCGCCCATTTGCCAACACCGCGCTGCCATTGTCGCGCAAGGAATGTTGCAACAAACGCAAATCGTGCAAAAATTCCGCCACGCTGGTGTAGGGCTTGCCCACGCCAAATTTGCATCCCAAAGGCACGCCCAATTCATGCGCCTTGCCCACCATGCGCGACAAAATGTAGGCAATGGCGCGGCGATAGGGTTCTTCTTGACGCGCCACATCGGTATCGGGCGATTTGGCTGAAAGCACCAACACCCCATCGCTCACATTCACGCGGCGCACCGACAGGGGCAATTCTTGGTACAAGGCTTCCAATTCTTTGCGGTAGTGGTGGAATGCGGCATCGGCGTGGCGTGTAAAGGCTTCGCGCAAAGTTTCAGCCGAAACAAAGGGGTTGCCATCGCGGTCGCCACCAATCCAGCCACCAATTTTCAAAATGTCGGGAATGTGGATTTCGGGGAAGGCTGCCTGAAACTGCTTTTCCAAGCGGCGATACAATTTGGGAATGGCTTGAAAAAAACTCATGGGGAAAATGTTGACGCCATTGTTGATTTCGCTTTTGACGCTGATTTTGAAATGGCGCGTTTCGCTGGTTTGCCAAAGTGTGAGCAAAACAATGTCCATTTCGCGTTGCAATTCTGCCAATTCTTCTGCGCTGTGGCATTGGGCGCGGCGCGGCAACAGGGCGCGGATTTTGCGATGTGAAATGAGCGTGGCTTGACGTTGCACTTCGGTGGGGTGGGCGGTTAATACGGCATTGACTTGCGTGGCGTTTAAGGCTGCCTGAATGCGGTCGCTGTTGATGTCATTGCGTTTGAATTTTTTGACGGTTTCAGCCACATCGCCATTGTGTGGGGCATCGCCAGCCCATTCGTGTGCCAAGCGGCGGCGTTCGTGATGCACGTCTTCGGCGATATTGAGCATTTGTGCAAACATGCCCACGGCGGTAATCAGGTTTTCGGTTTGTTCAAGGCTGAGCGTGGGCAACAATGTGGTAACCACTTGGCTGGCATCTTGGGCTTTTGCCAAAATTTTGACGGCATTAACCACAATTTCATCGGCATGATTTTCCAACACGGCATAAAGTGATTGGGTCATGAATTGCACATCGGCAGCCAAATCCACGTCTTTTTCGGTCAGTAAATTGAATTGCATGGCGATACTCCGTTTAACCATTTTTAACAAAAAATTAACACAGAGATTGTATGCCATGTTGCATAAAAATACCACCACAACAAAAAAGCCGAGTTTGATGTGGCAGGTATTTTTAATTTTATCAGTCGTTTGAATACAAAAAGGGCAGATGTGAAATCTGCCCCTACATCAGTTTGAAAATGAGTTTGCCAAGGTTTCAGGCTGCCTGATTGATGATGAATTATGCGGCAATGTGAATGGCAATTTGTGCCACATCGTTTGCGCTATTGGGCAATGCCAAAGTACGCGCGTTTTTCGCCCATTTCAGGCAGCTTGGACGTGTGAGTCCCGCCAAAATTTCAGCCAATTTATCGGCAGTTAATTGCGATTGCGGCAAGAGCAAACCCGCTTCGGCAGAAACCATAAATCGCGCATTGGCGGTTTGGTGGTCGTCCACCGCGTGGGGGTAGGGAACAAGCAATGCGCCCACGCCAGCCGCCGTGAGTTCAGCAATCGTCAATGCGCCAGCGCGGCAAATCACCAAATCGGCGTGTTCGTATGCCGATTTCATGTCGTCCACAAATTCCATGCACTTGGCAGACACACCAGCCGCTTCATAAGCGCGTTGCAAAGCAGGCAATTTGCCTTTGCCCGATTGGTGTGTGATGTTGGGACGTGCGTGTTCGGGCAATTTGGCAAGGGCTTGTGGCACCAAATCGTTCAAAATTTGTGCGCCCAAGCTGCCGCCCACCACCAAAATATTCAGGCTGCCTGAACGGTTGGCAAAACGTTGCTCTGGCGCAGGCAAACGCGCAATATCGGCACGAACAGGATTGCCCACCAAACCATTGGGGTAATCGGCAAACGCATTGGGAAACGCATACAACACACGCGCCGCCCATTTTGCCAGCACTTTATTGGACAAACCCGCCACCGCATTTTGTTCGTGAATCACAATCGGTTTATCCAACATTTTGGCAGCAATGCCCCCTGGAAAGGTAACAAATCCACCAAAGCCAATCACGGCATCAACCCGATGTTTGATGATGATGTTTTTGGCAGCCTGAATCGCCTTAATCAGCATAAAAGGCAAAGCCAATTTGCGTGCCAAACCATTGCCACGCACGCCTTTCATGGCGATTGTTTCCAGCGTAATGCCATGTTGGGGAACAAGGCGTTCTTCCATGCTGTTTTGGCTGCCCAGCCACACCACTTGGTGTCCCTGTTCTTTCAAAGATTGCGCCACCGCCAATGCAGGGAAAATGTGTCCGCCAGTGCCACCAGCCATCAGTAAAAAGGTTTTTTGATTCATGATTTTCGCGTTCGTGTAATGGGTTTAGGTTGAGCCGATTTGGGTTCAGTAGGGTTTTCAGGCTGCGTTTCGTTGTCGGCAGCGTCTGGGTCGGGTTCTTTGGGGTCGCGTGGGTCGGCAACGTCAAAGCCACGAATTTTGCGGCGGTTTTCATAATCCACGCGCAGCAGCATGGTTAGGGCGATTATCATGATGATGAGCGATGAGCCACCATATGAAATCAAGGGTAAAGTCAAACCTTTGTTGGGCAACAGGCTGATGTTTACACCGATATTGATGAAACTTTGTACGCCTATCCACACACCTATGCCAATGGCGATGAATGAGCTGTAATGCAATTCCAAATCGCGGGCTTGTTTGCCAATGGAAAAGGCGCGAAACACAATCCAGCAATAACACAAAATCAATGCGGTTAGGGTAATCAAACCCAATTCTTCGGTAATCACGGCGGCGATGAAGTCGGTGTGCGCTTCGGGCAAAAAGCCGCGTTTAAACAAACCATTGCCCAAGCCTTCGCCAAACCAACCACCGCGTTCAATGGACATGAGCGAACCCATGCTTTGATAACCTGTGCCTGTGGGGTCTTTCCAAGGTTGCCACATCACGGCAATGCGGCGCATGCGAAATTCGGACGTTACCACCACCATAGACACAATCGCTGCCGCCACGCCCACCACAAACACAAACCATTTTCCAGGTAGGTTTGCCAAAAACAGCAAAGCCAAAGCAATGGCAAACACCACGGCTGCCGAACCCAAATCGCGCGTCATCAAAATGAAACCCACGCCCAAGCCCAAAGGCAGGGCAATCCATTTCACGCGCTTGAAATCGCGCAACACGTCCAGTCGGCGTTTGAAAAAGCTTGCCATATACATAATCGTAACCAGCTTAAACGCTTCACTGGGCTGGAATTTTATCCCCCCTGGTAGGGGCAGCCACCGCCGTGCGCCGTTCACTTCTTCGCCTGCAATGCCCACAATCAACAGCACCACCAGCGTCAGTGGCAACAGGAAAAACGTCCAGCGTTGCCAACGCCACATGGGAACACGCATCAAAATCGCCGCTAAAAACAAACCAAATCCCGCAAATTGCACCTGTTTGATGAAAAAAACGTTGCGATTGTCAAAATTGGACAAGCCTGCCTGTGCCACCGATGCGGAATACACCATGATTAAACCAAATGCCAATAAACACAACAACACCCACAACAGGGTTTTGTCGTGGTTGCCTTGTGTGCTTAAATCGCGGTCTAGTAGTTTGGATTGATTGATTTTTTTAAGTAAATTCATTTTGTTGGGATTGTGAAATTCGGGCAGCCAAATTGGCGCAAAAGGGGGTATTTTAGCGGAAAATTGCCCCCAGTTTAAGCTGCTGGGGCAAATTTATTTTTGGGCTGGTGTTTTGCGTTAAAATGCGCTTATTTTATCCACAAACGGACGCAAAATCATGCAAAAACACGATTTTTTGATTTGGGCAAGAAATGCCATGCACACCGAAATGCAGGCCATTGATGAAGTGGCACAATCTTTGGGCGACAGTTTTATTCAGGCTGCCGACAGCATTTTGCGTTGTGCGGGGCGCGTGATTGTGATGGGCATGGGCAAATCGGGGCATATTGGGCATAAAATTGCGGCAACGCTGGCTTCCACAGGCACGGCAGCGTTTTTTGTCCACCCTGCGGAGGCGGCGCATGGCGATTTGGGCATGATTGTTGATGGCGATGTGGTGCTGGCTTTGTCCAATTCGGGCGAAAGCGATGAAATTTTGGCGATTATTCCTGCGCTCAAACGCAAAAACATCACGTTGATTTGCATTACTGCCAAGGCGCAATCCAATATGGCGCGGTTTGCCGATATTCACATTCAGGCTGCGGTGTCGCAAGAGGCGTGTCCTTTGGGGCTTGCGCCCACGTCCAGCACCACGGCGGTGTTGGCTTTGGGCGATGCGTTGGCGATTGCGCTGCTTAAAGCGCGTCAGTTTACCCGCGAAGATTTTGCGTTCAGCCACCCAGCAGGCAGCTTGGGGCGCAAATTGCTGCTCACGGTGGGCGACATCATGCACACGGGCGATAAATTGCCTGCTGTGCCTGAACACACGCCACTCAAAAACGCGGTGGTTGCGATGAGCGAAAAAGGTTTGGGCATGATTGCGGTGTGCGATGTTGCAGGCTGCCTGAAAGGGATTTTGACCGATGGCGATTTGCGCCGCCTGTTTGAAACGCGCGACCATTTTGCCGATTTAACCGTAAACGATGTGATGAAAACCCAGCCCACCACCATTACCGCCAACAAACTTGCCAGCGAAGCCTTGAAATTGATGCAACAAAAACGCATTAGCGGATTGCTGGTTTGCGAAAAAAATCAACTGATTGGCGCATTGAACATGAACGATTTATTGCAAGCGCGGATTGTGTAAAACGCATTCAGGCTGCCTGAAAAAAGCTAACCCAATTTTACGCAAATTAAAATGTGTGCCATTTGCCTTGTTTTGCCAATGAAAAAAAATTTTCTGATGATTAAGATATTGTTTTTGCAATAAATGAAAATAACGCAATTTCTGTGCCAAATTCTGCTACAATGACAATATTTACTTTTCAGGCAGCCTGAATCATGTTTCCCCATTATCCTGAAAGCGTGTTGCAACGCGCTCAACACACCAAATTGCTGATTATGGACGTGGACGGCGTTTTAACCACAGGGCAGTTGTTTATTGCCAGCACGGGCGAAATCATCAAACCGTTTCACACTTTGGACGGACACGGCATCAAAATGTTGCAACAAACAGGCGTGCAAACCGCCATCATCACCGCGCGAAACGACCCCGCAGTCGCCACTCGCGCGGAACAACTGGGCATCACGCATTATTTTAAGGGCGTACACGACAAAAAATTGGCTTACGAACAGTTGTGCGAAATCGCCCAAGTTGCTGAAAATGAATGCGCTTTTGTGGGCGATGATGTGATTGATTTGCCCGTGATGGTGCGTTGCGGCTTGCCCATTGCGGTGCAAAACGCGCATTTTACCGTGCAGCAACGCGCCGCCTACATCACGCAAAAATCGGGCGGCATGGGCGCGGTGCGCGAAGTAACCGATTTGATTATGATGGCGCAAAACACGTTTCAGGCAGCCTTAAACGGATATGTGTCATGAATCGTTTTCGCAATTTGTTGTTTCCTTTGGCTTTGGCATTGATTTTGGGCGGATTGTCGGCGTGGCTGGAACGTGTGAGCGAAGTGTCGGTGGAAGAAGTGAAACTCGACCCCACCAAACCGCAATACAGTTTACAAACCTTGCACGGCAAACGCTTTGATGAACAAGGCTGGCTGAAAGAGCAAATCACCGCCGATTCAGCATGGCAGTTGCCCGACCAAAAAGAGGTTTTTTTGGACAATGCCCAACTCAAAATCCACGAAAAAGGCACAGAACAATACACCGTGGCAAGCCACCAAGCGCGTTATCATTTGGACAACAAAACCGCCATTTTGCAAAACGAAGTGGTGCTGACCGCGCCCGAATCCGCCAGCCGTCCTGCCGCACAAGTGAAAACCGACCATTTGCTTGTTCACACCCAAGCCCAAACCGCACAAACCGATGCGCCTGTTGAATTTACCTACGGCAAATCGCACGGCAGCGCAAACGGCTTGTTTTACGACCACAAAAGCGGCAAACTGGATTTGCCCAGCAACGTGAAAGCCATCATTTATGATTTTAAACACAAAAATTAAACCCATTTTGGGGATTATTTTGCTTGCAGGCAGCCTGAACGCCCACGCTTTGGAAAGCGACCGCAATCAACCCATTGCCATTGAAGCCGACCAAGGCTCGCTTGACCAAAAAAACCAAGTTACCACCTTTTCAGGCAATGTGATTATCAAACAAGGCAGCCTGAACATTCGTGCCGCCAATGTGCGCGTGAGCCAAGACAAAAGCGGCAACCAAACCATGAATGCCGAAGGCAACCCCGTTAAATTCGGGCAACAGCTTGAAAACAAAGGCTATGTAGAAGGTCAAGGCACAAGGGTGGAATATGCGTCTGCCACAGGTTTGGTCAAACTGTCGGGCAACGCCAAAGTGCAACGCGGTGGCGATGTGGCGGTGGGCGATGTGATTACCTACAATATGCGTACCGAAGTGTACACCGTGTTGGGGGGCAATGTTACGGGTGCGAAAAAAGGCGGTCGTGTGAGCGTCATCATTCAGCCCACCACCGTCAATAAAAACAAAAAATAATTTCAGGCAGCCTGAAAATGAAATCATCACATTTACACGTTAAAGGTTTACAAAAAACCTTTAAAAAACGCCAAGTTGTCAAAAATTTTTCTTTGGATATTTTGAGTGGCGAAGTCATTGGTTTGCTCGGGCCCAACGGTGCGGGCAAAACCACCAGTTTTTACATGATAGTCGGCTTAATCGCCGCCGATAATGGCACGATTACGCTGGACGGCAAAGAATTGCGCCACAGCCCCATACACGAACGCGCCCAAGCAGGCATAGGTTATTTGCCACAAGAAGCGTCCATTTTTCGCAAAATGACGGTGGAAGACAACATTCGCGCCATTTTGGAAATCCGTTTGCGCGACAAAAATGAAATTGAACAACAACTGAACAAATTGTTGGACGATTTGAACATTGGGCGATTGCGCCACAGTCCTGCGCCTGCCCTGTCGGGGGGCGAACGCCGCCGCGTGGAAATTGCGCGTGTGTTGGCGATGCAGCCGCGCTTTATTTTGCTGGACGAACCATTTGCAGGCGTGGACCCGATTGCCGTGATTGACATTCAAAAAATCATTGAATTTTTGAAACAACGCGGCATAGGCGTGTTGATTACCGACCACAATGTGCGCGAAACCCTGCGTATTTGCGACCGCGCCTACATCATCAGCGATGGCACGGTGTTGGCATCGGGCAAACCCGATGAGTTGGTCAATGACGAACAAGTGCGTAAAGTGTATTTGGGCGATAATTTTACTTATTGATTGATAAAGAAAAATGTTTTTCAGGCAGCTTTTGAAAAGGGCAAACACATTTGGGCTGCCTGAAACACATTCCCTCCCCCGTTTGACGGGGGAGGGTTAGGGTGGGGGGGCTCGCCAATGTTCTAACCCCCACCCCAGCCCTCCCCCCTTCAAAGGGGGAGGGGGCAGATTTCAGCCCGTATTTCATTTTTCAGCCCGTATTTCATTTTGTTGTCCATTGAAAGGCAGCCTGAAAACAGGTTAAAGTTATGACTTCCAATCATCTTCAACTCAAACTGCGACAAACCCAGCAATTAAGCCAAAACTTGCAATATTCCCTGCGCGTGCTGCAAATGTCAGGTCAGGAAATTGAGCGAGAGGTGGAAGATTGGCTTGCCGACAACCCTCTGCTGGAACGCGCGCCCCTGCCTGAAAGTCCGCTTGAACCCAATCGTTTATCGGCAGCCATTTCGCAAACCCACCGTCATTTGGGCGGCGATGATGCCGAAAATGCGTGGGAAAATTTGGCAGCAGAAGAAAATTTGTATCACTATTTGCACGCCCAAGTTTGCGAACACCCACTTACCGAATTGGAAGCGGCTCATGTTCATGTTTTGATTGATTTTTTGGACGAGCATGGCTATTTAACCGAAAGCGTGGAAGACATCATAGACCACACCCCTTTGGAATGGCAGCTTTGTGAAGAAGACATTGAAATTGCAATAGAAAATTTGCAAAATTTTGAACCAGCAGGCATCGCCACCGCCAATTTGAATCAATCGCTGTTGCACCAATTATCGCGTTTGCCAGCAAGCCATGTGCGCCGTTGTGCCGCCATGATTGTGAAAGACCATTTGGACGAATTGCGCCCCAGTCAAAAACAAAACATCAATTTTTTAAGCAAAAAGCTGCCTGAATACCCAGCCGAAACCATTCAGGCAGCCTTGGAAATGATTGCCGATTTAAACCCTTATCCTGCTTATGGTTTTGCCAGCGATGAGCCAACGTCCTACATTCAGCCCGAAGTGAGCGTAAAGGAAACCGCACAAGGCTGGGTGGTGCAAAGCAACGACCACGTTTTTCCGCGCGTGCAAATCAACACTGAATTGGCAGACGCGCTCAACGAAGCCGAAGAAATTGACCCCATTTGGAAAGAAAAAAACGCCGAAGCCAAACAAAAAGTGGATATGCTCAATCAACGCAAATCCACCGTGATTCGCATAGCCGAATACATTGTTGAAAGACAACAGGATTTTTTTGAATTTGGCGAAATGGGCTTGGTGCCAATGTTGCTCAAAGAATGCGCCCAATATTTGGATTTGGCAGAAAGCACGATTTCTCGCGCGGTCAATCAGAAATATTTGGCGTGTCCGCGTGGCATTTTTCCCTTGCGCTACTTTTTCAGCCAAACGGCGGTTACGGGCGAAGACGATGAGGGCATCAGCCAAAATGTGATTAAGGCTTTGCTGGTGCAAATCATCAATGCTGAAAACAAGCAAAAACCGTATAGCGACAATGAGTTAATGAATTTGCTCAAACAACAAGGCATCAGCATTTCGCGCCGCACGGTGGCAAAATACCGCGATTTGCTCGGCATTGCGGCTGCGAGCGGACGACAAGAATGTTGAGTTTATTCTTTTTTAAAACAAGGGTTTCAGGTTTTCAGGCAGCCTGAACGCTTGCGATTGCTGTTTTTTTGGTATAGACTGAAATTCATGCTACTTTCTGCTGTTTAAATGTTGATTTTAAACGGTTTTTCTGTGTCGCTCATTTTTAGGAGTTGGTATCATGAATCTGCACATTACGGGTTTGCACATTGAAGTAACGAATGCCATGCGTGAATACGTTGAAAAGAAAATGTCGCGCATCAATCGCCACAGCGATGGCTTGATTAGTGTCAATATCACGCTTTCTGCCGAAAAAACGCAGCACAAAGCCGCCGCACAAGCACATTTGGCGGGCAAAGATTTGCACGTTGAAGCCATTGAAAGTGAAATGTATGCCGCCATTGATGTGTTGATGGACAAACTTGACCGCGCCATTTTGCAACACAAGGAAAAAGCCAATCGCCATTAAAATTTTACCCCTTAAATGGAAAATGGGCTGCCTGAATCGTTTTCAGGCAGCTTTTTTTGTTAAAATCGGTTAAAATAATGCTTTTTCAGGCAGCTTTATTGCACATTTATGCCACACACACAGTTACTCACTTTATTGGCAGACGCGCAACCTCATCACATTACCGAATTGGCGCGTGTCAGCCAGCGTTTGCCGCAGCAGCTCAATGCCTTGTGGCAACAGCAACCCGACCACATTCGCGGTTTGCTCCGCCAGCAAGATGGTTTGTGGCGATTGGTGCGTCCTTTGGCGTTGGTTCCCGAATCGCATCGTTGTGCCGATTTTCATTTGCGGATTTACCCTGAAACCACGTCCAGCAACGATGAATTGATGAATATGGCAAAACAAGGGCGCAGCATACACAAGCGCGTTGCCTTGGCGTATCAGCAAAGCAAAGGGCGCGGCAGACAAGGCAGGGTGTGGGAACACCGCTTGGGCGAGTGCCTGATGTTCAGCGTGGGTTGGACTTTTGCTCAATCACAACAGGAACTTGGGGCTTTGTCTTTGCTGGTGGCTTTGGCGTGTCAGCGTGTGTTGGTGCGCCATCATTGCCCTGTGAAAATCAAATGGTCTAACGATTTGATGTTGGGTTTGGATAAATTGGGCGGCATTTTGGTGGAATCGGTGCGCTTAAACGGTCAAACCCATGTGATTATGGGCATAGGCATCAATTTTGTTTTGCCCAAAAATGTGGAAAATGCCGCCTCGCTGCACACCGCCCAATGCAAAAGCACCGCCGCGCAAATTTTGGACGACATTTTGCACGAATTGAATCTCATGCTGCCTGAATTTGAAACGGCAGGTTTTGCCCCGTTTCGCGCTGAATACGAAGCCGTCCACCGCGACCACAATCAGGAAGTGGTGTTGTTGCAAAATGGCGCGGTGTTGCACGAAGGCAAAGTGGTGGGCATTGCGCCAAACGGTGCATTGCAATTACAAAATGAATCGGGCAATAGGGTAACGGTTTTCAGTGGCGAAGTCAGTTTGCGCCGCCCCGAACAAATCGCACAACAAAATGCCCAGCACATTCAGGCAGCCCAAATGGCGCAAAAAGCCTATTTGCTGTTGGACGGTGGCAACAGTCGCCTAAAATGGGCGTGGGTGCAAAATGGCAAAATTGTGCATACCAACCACGCGCCCTATCGTGATTTGGGCATTTTGGCAGATGAGTGGGCAAAATACGGACAAAACGTGTCGCGCATTGTGGGGTCGGCGGTGTGCGGTTTGGCGAAACAGGCTTTGGTGGCAAACAGGCTGCCTGAAAAGCGCATAGAATGGTTGTCATCAATGAAACGCGCTTTGGGGGTGTACAATCACTACCAAAATCCAGCTCAACACGGTGCCGACCGTTGGTTCAATGCCTTGGGCAGCCGCTTGTTTAGCCAAAATGCGTGTGTGGTGGTCAGTTGCGGTACGGCGGTTACGGTTGATGCGATGACAGCCGATGGGCATTATTTGGGTGGGACAATCATGCCAGGGTTTCACTTGATGAAAGAGTCGCTTGCCATCAAAACCGCCAATTTAAATCAACCACTTGGCAAATTGTTCCCCTTTCCCACCACCACCGCCAATGCCATAGCAGGCGGCATGATGGACGCGGTGTGTGGCTCTGTGATGTTGATGCACAGCCGTTTGCAAGCGCGATGTTCAGGCAGCCCAACCGATGTCATCATCACAGGTGGCGGCGCAGCAAAAGTTGCCAATGCGCTGCCCGAAACTTTTCTTTTAGACAATACCGTCAAAATTGTAGATAATTTGGTTATTTACGGCTTGCTCGCCTACATAGAGCAAGCACCATCAAGTATTTTGAATACAGAAAGACAATGACAACATGAAATGGCTTTTTATTACCTTGATTGGTTTGAATTTAATTGTGTTTGCAGGCATGATTGCAGGCAAAATGTGGAAAGAATACAAACCCGCACCTGCCGTTGCCACAGCGCAGCAACCCACACAAATCATCATTCACGCCAATGATTTAAGTGGCAACGGTGCAGCAGCCCTTGCCGCAAGTGGCGTGGTATTGGGCAAAGGCGCAGGTGGCAATACAAGCCCCAATGTCATCAAACAGCCCCCAGTTGTGAAACCCGAACCACCCAAGCCACAGCCACCACTTGTTAAAGATAAGGGTGGCAATGGCAACACGCACAAATTGGAAGCATTGGAAAAACCACAAGCCAGCTACAAAAATTGCTCCGCGCGTGTGAGTTTGCCCGAAGACGATTACCATCGCATTAAAGGTTTGCTGGGCAAATATCCCCATGCAGCAAGCCGTCAAGTGGTTGAAAACACAGGAGATGAAGGTGGACAAAGCACATCGCGCATGAATGTGTTGTTCATGTCGGTGAGCGACCAAGAGGCTGGGGCGATTCAAGCTGTGGTGGGGCGTTATGGTCAATTACACCGCGCACCGTGCAATAAATAAAATCCCAAAAAACAAAAACAAGCTGCCTGAAAAGTTTTCAGGCAGCTTTTGGCTTTTTCAAGGTTTAAACGCGAATTTGCCCATCGCCCAACACAATCCATTTTTGCGAAGTCAAACCGTGCAAACCCACAGGGCCACGCACATGAATTTTGTCGGTGGAAATGCCGATTTCCGCACCCAAGCCATATTCAAAACCATCGGCAAAGCGCGTGGAGACATTGACCATTACACTTGCGCTGTCCACTTGGCGCAAAAAGCGGTTTGCCAGCGTGTAGTTTTCGGTAACAATGCTGTCGGTGTGGTGGCTACCGTATTGATTGATATGGGAAATTGCCTCGTCCTCATTGTCCACCATTTTGATGGACAAAATGGGTGCAAGGTATTCGGTTGCCCAATCTTCATCGCTGGCAGCCTGAATGTGGGGCAGGATTGCGCGTGTTTTCAGGCAGCCACGCAATTCAACCGATTTTGTGGCATACAAATCAGCCAGTTGTGGCAAAATTTCCGCCGCACGGCTGGTGTGAATCAACAACGTTTCCATTGTGTTGCAAGTGCCGTAGCGCGAAGTTTTGGCATTGAAAGCAATGTTTAAAGCCTTTGTTTTATCAGCAAATTCATCAATATAAACGTGGCAGATGCCGTCCAAATGCTTAATCACAGGCACACGCGATTCTTGGCTGATGCGCGACACCAAACTTTTGCCACCGCGCGGAATAATCACATCAATCAAATCAACGGCTTGTAGCATATCGCCAACGTGCTGGCGGTCGGTGCTTGCCACAAAACACACCGCGTTTTCAGGCAGCCCAGTTTCGTGCAAAGCCTGTTGAATCAATTTTGCCAAAGCCATATTGCTGTGAAACGCCTCGCTGCCGCCGCGCAAAATGCAAGCATTGCCCGATTTCAGGCACAAAGCCGCCGCGTCCACCGTAACATTGGGGCGCGATTCGTAAATCATGCCAATCACGCCAAGCGGTACGCGCATTTTGCCAATGCGTAAACCATTGGGGCGCAAACGAAATTCGTCCATTTCCCCAATCGGGTCGGGCAGCGCGATGATTTGGTGCAAGCCCTCGCACATCGCGGCAAGGCTTTTTTCGTTGAGCTGCAAACGGTCAAGCATGGCATTGTCCAAACCTTTGGCTTGGGCATTTTGCATATCTTGTTGATTGGCTTGTAAAATGGCATTTTGGTTTGCCAGAATCAAATCCGCCAAACGCTGTAATGCCGCATTTTTATCGTGGCTGCTGGCTTGTGCCAGTTGGTAAAATGCAACACGCGCACATTGTGCTTTATTTTCAATATATTGTTGTGAATCGGACATGATGGTTTTCCTTTAAAACGGCTTTTCAGGCAGCCTGAAAACCCATTTTGACGCAAGAAATGCAAAAATTGACAAAATAATACAAAGCCTTAAACATGGCGCATGAATTATAGCAGAAATCAAGGATATGTAACTCTATTACATGGTTTTTTTCTGATTGTTAAGAAATGTTTGTTTTTTTGAATTTGTTGGCAAAATCAGCTAGAATGGCAAACCATCAGATTTTTACAAAGATTAGGGATACATGATAATGAAAAATCAATGGATTTATCTGCCTGTTTTTATAGGGACATTTTTTATTGGTGCGTGTACGCCCAATCCCGAAAAAAACGATTCCAGCAATGTGCCATTCCCGCAATCCACCATTGGCGCATCGGTAAGCAGTATTGAAACCAACCCCTTTTTCCAAGGCATGTACAAATCCATGGAAAACGTGGGCAAAGAGCAAAGCAACCTCACGCTGCTGCTGGACAGTGCCGCCAACCAACAAGACAAACAAAACACCCAATTAGACGGCATGATTGAACGCGGTGCAAAAGCCTTGGTTGTGAATTTGGCAGACGTGGGCTTTGGCGCAGAAATGGTCAAAAAATATTGCGACAAGAAAATCCCTGTGGTTTACATCAACCGCAGCCCAAATGAAAAAAGTTTGGCAGCTTGCGACACGGCTTATTTTGTGGACGGTGATGCCGCCCAAGCTGGCGTGTTGCAAGGCTTGCAAGTATTAAAAGCATGGCAAGCCAACCCACAGTGGGACAAAAACAAAGACGGCAAAATCCAATATGCCATGATTGAAGGCATTCCCAATCACGCAGGTGCCATGGCGCGTACCAAATGGTCGGTCGGCACCATGGAAAATTACCCCAGCTTGGGTGTGCCTGTGCAAAAAGTTTTGCAAGATTACGGTATGTTCCAAGCGCAAGCCACCAAAGAATTGATGACCAAATGGGTGGCGCAGCCTGAATTTGCCAATGTGGAAGTGATTTTGGCAAACAACGATACCATGGCTTTGGGCGCGGTGGAGATTTTGCAACAAAACAATCAAAAAATCCCCGTGTTTGGCATTGATGGTTCAAAAGCGGCTTTGGAGGCATTCAATTCAGGCAGCATGGCAGGCACGGTGTTCAACGATTTTGATGCACAATCGCGCACCGCAGTACGCATGGCAGCCAATTTGGCGGCAGGTAAACCCGTTTTAGAAGGTGTACCCTATGAAATGGAATACAAAGTTGTGAAAGTGCCCTATCAAGACATTCACAGCGACAACATCAAAGATTTTATGGCAATTCAATAATCAGCAAATTTTTGATTTGATTAAGGTTAAAGTAAATGAAGACAAAAAATTCTGCTACGGGCTTAAAAAAATATCGCGGTTTGCTGATATTGATTGGTCTGTTTTTGCTTTTAACGGTGGGCATGTTGATTGCCAACTTTATTTCAACACGCTATTTCACGCAACAATCGCAAGTAACCAGCTTGGCAACCCAACAGGGCGTATTCATTCAACAAATGTCCAAAAACTTGATGGACGTGGATTTGTATATCCAACAACAAATTCACGAAGAAGAGCATGAACACGCCAACCAATCGGCTGCACAACAGCATGAAGCAGGCGTGATTGAATTGAGTGAGTTACCCCAAGATGGTTTAAACCGCATCAGCGAAATCAAAACCTTGAAAGACAATTTTGAGCAGTCGTTGCAAGCCTTTGAAAAAGGTGGTGAATTTCAAGGTGTGCAAGTGCCTGCCTTATCGGGCAAAGCCAAACAACACGCCGAGCGCATTCGCGAAATTTGGAATCCTTACTTGGGTTTGATTGACAATTTTATTGAAGACACGCAAAGCAATAAAATTTCAGCAAAAACCAGTACTTATTTAGTGGATTATACCCGTTTGTACAACCAAACGCTGCTGAATGAAAGCCAAGCCATGACCAATATTTTGAACGCACACGTTGTGTACCGTTCGGATATTGTGCAAATGATTACGTTGGCGGCATTGATTGGCGCGTTTTTGCTGTTTGGTTTGATTGTGTTTGGTTCGTTTGGTC
This sequence comes from Alysiella filiformis, assembly GCF_014054525.1. NCBI lineage: Bacteria > Pseudomonadati > Pseudomonadota > Betaproteobacteria > Neisseriales > Neisseriaceae > Alysiella > Alysiella filiformis. The sequence continues at coordinate 2,032,723 of NZ_CP059564.1, read as the reverse complement.
AATTACTTAAAGGCGATGCCTTGCTGGAACGCGCCAACCAAGAGATGGGCGAAATCATGTCGTCGGTGCGCGAAGGTTTGTTCTTGATTGACAAAGAATTTGTCATCGGTAACGAATATTCCGCCAACTTGGAAGAGTTGATTGGCAGCAAAAATTTGGGTGGCAAGAGCTTTTTGGACGTAGCCGAAAGCCTGCTGCCTGAAAGCGAAATTGAAACGCTGCAAGTGTTTGTGGAACAGCTTTACAGCGAATGGGTAATGGAAGATTTGATTGAAGACTTGAATCCATTGCACCGTATTGTGGTTACGCAAAGCAACGGTCAGCCGCGTTATTTGGATTTCCGCTTTTTCCGCGTAACCCAAAATGAAAAAATTGAACGCGTCTTGGTGAACGTGGTGGACAGCACGCAAGCGGTGTTGCTGCAAGCGAGCTTGGAAGCGCAACAAGAGCAAGAAAAACGCGAAATGGAAATGCTCAATACCATTTTGAATACCGATGCGGGCATTTTGGCGGGCTTTATTCAAGTTACCAAACAGCGTTTAACCGAAATCAACGAAAGCCTGAAATCGGAAGAAACGGGGCAAATGGAATTGCGCGCAAAAGTGAATTTCATCGGTCGTGCGATTCACGGTATCAAGGGCGAATCGTCTTCTTTGCGTTTGCGCCGTATGGTGGACATTTGCGAAAATGTGGAAGACAATTTGGGCGTTTTACGCAATCAATCCAGCCTGAATGGTCAGGACTTTTTGGGTTTGGTGGTGTTGCTGGAAGATTTGTATCGCCTAACCGATATTTTGGACAATTATAGCCAACGCATGAATGGTGGCTCGGGCGAAAGCGTGAAAAATGCCGTGCAGCAGCCTGAAAAAGGCAGTTCAGGCAGCCAAAATCCGATGCAAGCGCGTTTGGCGCATTTGCAAAAATTTGTGCAAGACATTGCCAAGCGCGAACACAAACAAGCCAATTTAACCGTGCAAGGTTTTGAAAAAGCCCAGTTTGACAACGCCAAATGGCAGCCGATTCAAGACATTTTGGTGCAAATTTTACGCAATTCGGTGGTGCATGGTATTGAGCCACAAAATGTGCGTCAAGCGCGACAAAAATCTGCCATTGGTGAATTGAAATTGTCGTTTAGCGAAGACAAAAACTTCTATCATTTGACTGCCGAAGACGATGGCAATGGCATCAATTTTGACGCAATTCGCGCCAAGGCTGTGGAGCAGGGACAATACAGCCCAGCACAAGTTGCCCAGTTGAGCCGCAATCAATTATTGGCTTTGATGATGAGCGATGGTTTTTCCACGCTTGACCACGCTTCGGAAGACGCTGGCAAGGGCGTGGGCATGGGCATCATCAAAGAGTCGGTCAAACAAATGGGTGGAAAAATGAATGTGGCAAGCGCGTTTGAGCAATACACGCGGTTTACATTCTCTTTCCCCAAGAAATAAGTTAAAATAATCGGTGCGGTCGCAGATTGTGTGTGCTGCACCGATTAAAATACCAGAGGAAAGAAAGCAAAATGTATAAGTTAATGATTGTTGATGATTCAAACGTCATCAGAAATCGCATTGAACGCGGTATGAGACAGTTACAAATGGAAGTTGTGGCAAGCGCGGCAAATGGTGAAGAAGCCATCGTTCAGTTTCAGCAGCATCGCCCCCAGTTTATTACCATGGATTTGACCATGCCTTATATGGACGGCTTGGAGTGTATTCAAAAGTTGAAAACCTTGGATTCTAATGTGAATATTTTGGTGGTGTCGGCATTGTCTGACCGCAAAACGGGTTTACGCGCTTTACAATATGGGGCGCGTGGTTTTATTTGTAAGCCATTTACCGATGAGCAACTGACTTCTGCTTTGGGCAAAATGGTGGAAAATTATCGCAAAATTCAATAAAAAATACCAAAAAGGCTGCCTGAAATGGTTTTCAGGCAGCCTTTTTTGTGTGCCACGTTATCGTGTTTCCAAACGCAACAATTTGATGCACAAGCCAAAACCAATCAAGCCTTCCACCAAATGCAACACGCTGGATATGCCGTGCCATTTGCCAAAGCTGCCGCCCAGCCATGTTACCAAAATGTGGGTGTCGCCTGCTTTTAATGCGGCAATAATGGGCGCGAACACAAATTCATTGATTGCCAATAATGCAATCAGCAGGGCTATCCATTTGCGGGTGTGTCCACCCGATGAGTGGTTGTCCCAACTGTGGTAGCCGCCTGTGCTGCGGCACACCAAAAACGCCAATGCCCATGCCAGCAAACCCAAACCATTGGAAACGTGAAACAGCATTCCCGCAATTTTGCCAGCCGATTGATTTTCCAAAACATTAAATAAAATGGGGGCAACCACATAGCCAAAGCCAATTTGCATACCCAGCCACAGGCTGATGAGTAGGGCGGTCAGGCGTTTCATAAATTTTCCTTGTTCAAATGAAAAAAACAGGCGTTATTTTAACCAAAATTGGGGGGGCAGGCAGCTTTTTTGTGTTTCAGGCAGCCTGAAATCGCCATTTATCGCGCCCCAAATCCCGTTAAAATAATCCGAATGGTTTTGAATGCGATGAGCAAATCCAGCGAAAACGAAAAATGTTTGATGTAGTAAAAATCGTGTTCAATTTTGATTTGGGTTTCATCGGTGTTGCTGGCATAGCCGTGGGTAACTTGCGCCCAGCCTGAAAGCCCTGGCTTGACGATGTGGCGGTAATTGTAAAACGGTATGCTTTGTTCAAATTTTTCCACAAACACTTTTTGTTCGGGGCGTGGACCAATTAAGCTCATGTCGCCTTTTAAGATATTGAAAAATTGGGGTAATTCGTCCAATCGCGTTTTGCGGATAAATTGTCCCACGCGCGTGATGCGTTGGTCGCCAATTTGCGCCAATTGCGCTCCGTTTGCTTCGGAATTGGCATACATGCTGCGAAATTTGTAAATGCGAAATTCGCGTCCGCCTTGCCCCACGCGATTTTGTGTGAACAGCACTTTGCCGCGACTGTCGGCAAACACCACGATGGCGGTTAAAAACATGATGGGCAGAGCAAAGGGCAACATCAACAACACGACCACAATGTCCAAAAAACGCTTGATTATCATGTAGGCGGCAGGCGGCAACAACGAACCCAAATCGTTTTCATACATGTGGCGGATTTTGACGCGCCCTGTAAGTGATTCTTCTATTTGGCGAATGTTGTAAACGGGTATGCCGCGCAAGGTGCAATCTGCCAAAAATTTTTGCCAAGTGGGGGTTAAATCGCTGCTGTGCAAATCGGCAACCACCGCTTGAATGTTTTGGTGGGGCAACATGGCGGTGGGCAGACGCACCCATTCGGCGTGGGGCAGTTGGTCGGCTTGGCTGGCGCGACCGAGCGGAATGTATGCCATGCGCGGTGTGTGGCGGTTGCGGCGGACAAAATCGCCCACAAAAAATACCGTTGCCAACAAACCATGCGCCAGCACAAAGCTGTTGGAAAAAGTGATAAAAACCAGTGCATTAACGGCAAATACGCTGCTGTATCCAATGCCCACCGCAGGCAAAATGTGCAGCCAGCTTTGTTTACCAGGGAAATAGAGCAATTTATTGATGGACACAGCGGTGAGCGCGTAGGCGGTTAGGCTGATTAACGCGCTGTTAATCACTTTGGGATTGAAGGGGTGTATGTCTTTCACGCACAAATACAAAAAAACGATGATGAGCGTGAGCAAAATGCCATTTAATAAACGAAAAAGCAGGGAAGGGGTCGGTTTCATGTTTCAGGCAGCCTGAAAAACGGTAAAAGCAAGCGATTAAGATTGTGAATACAGGTTCTTATTTTCTAATCAATGAATAAAGCCATTTGAGCCAAGCGTGTGGCAGCAGGCGCGGCACACTTCGCAAAACGAAACAGTATAGCGCAGATAAACCATTTTGAATACGCAAATGCCGTTTCAGGCAGCACAACTGCCATTCGCTGCACACATATTGCCAGCCGCGCCGCCTTTGCAACATGGCATTGCCCGTTCGTGCCAAAATCAGCGTTTCGGGCAAATTGGCTGCCTGAAAACCGTGCGCCAACATACGCAACCACAAATTGTAATCTTCCATAAAAACATGATGTTGATAAGCACCCACCGCCAACACCGCCGATTTGCGATAAGCCATGCTCATGTGGTTAAACGGATTGCGTTTTTTCGCAAATTCAACAATTTGCGCGTGATTTTGCGGCACCATGCGCGTGGCGTGCGGCTGTTCAGGCAGCACATCAAATTCCGCGATTTGCGTACCAAAAAAAGCCACTTTGGGGTGCTGTTGCCAAAAAGCGCATTGTTGTTCAAAACGTTGGGGCAGGGCGATGTCATCGCTGTCCATGCGGAAAATGTGTTCGTGAGAACAATGATTTATGCCAAAATTCAAAGCCTTACCCAAACCCACATTTTCGGGCAGCCGCACGATTTTGATGTTTAAGGCAGCCTGAAAATCGCTGACCACCGCCACCAATTCAGGCGGAATTTCGCCATCAAACACCACCACCATTTCATCGGCAAGCCGCGTTTGCGCTTGCAGGCTGTTCAAACATTCACGCAAAAATTCAGGCTTTTCAGCATGATAAAGCGACATCAATACAGAAAATTTCATAAATCAGGCTCATATTCCAAAAAACGCGCCATGTTTTCAGGCGACACTTTTCGCGCAAACCACGCCCCTTCACGTTGTGCCGCCCACAATTCGTCCAGCGACAAAAAATCAGGGTGATTGGCGTGGTTTTGAAAACGCACAAAACGGTGATTGTCATTGATGAGATTGAATTTTTCAGGCAAATTTTGCACGATGTATTGAAAAAAATGCTCATCTGGCACCAATTTTTTTTCAAAATATGCCGCCACATCGCCCAAACTTTCGCCAAACAAAGTTTGCAAAGCCATGCGGTCGGCAGAAAACCATTGGCTACCCGAAAAACAATTTTGCGAACTGGGCAACAGTTTGTCTGCCCATTTCATCAATTTTGTCAATGCTTTACCGATTAAATGGCGTTGCCAAAGCGTATCGGCATGGGGCGCATTAAAGCGCGTGCGATAACGCAAATTGGGCGTATTTTTGCATTGTAAAAACAAAGTGTTGTCGCCCCATTTTTGGAATTGTTCAGTTAAAAAATCGGGCGATACCAAAGGCACACAATGACCGCTCATCAAATGAAAATAACGGTTTTCAGGCTGCGACAAGGCTGCCTGAAACAAATTCAGCGTTGCCAAAATCATGCTGAATCCACCCCAATTTACCGCTATCCGATTGTTCAATATGTGGATATTTTTGTAGCCGCGCAAAATGTCCAAAGGTTTACTGGGCGATTTGCCATCTAAATGAATGTAATAATGATTTTTTGGGTGGCGCATTGCCAAAGTGATGACATGGCGCGGCGCATCGTGGCACAAAATAAGATAAGCATGACTCATGATTTTAAACTTTTTTAAGCAATTTTTTCATCAATACCCCGCCAAAATAGCCAAATTGCCAGCCATAATCGCGCCCAAAATTGTGTCGCATTTGGGCGCGATAAGTTTGTACGTCTTGCAAATAAGCCCAATCGCGCGTTTTCAAAAAGCGTTTGATGCTTTCGGCAACAATTAAACGCCAATTTTTGTATTGTAAAACAGTTAGTTCCGTTTTAAATTCGGGGTAGCGTGTTTCGGCAGCCATCGCCTTTTCCACGCCATAAAAAATGTCGCGCAAATGACGGTGCGACAGGCTCGCCACAATGCTGTTGTCGCGCTGGCGGTAGCCAATCAGGTTTTCAGGCAGCCTGAAAATATGCTGTGCCGCCAAATACAAATAAGGGACGGTCATCATGTCTTCAAACAATTTACTGTATTCAAATATTTGATTTTCAAATAACTTTTTGTGATAACAACGCGACCAAACATACCAGCGATTTTCTTCAAACGCGCGTAAACGGTGGGCTGCGAGGGGCAAATTTTCGGTTTGTGGAAAATAATCGGCATACAAGCCCTTGTTTTCCCAATGATGATTGCGGAATTTGACCGCGTCAAATTCAATGATGTCGGGCGCGTGTTGGCCTATGGCGGCGATGATTTTGTCCAATGCCTGATTGATGAAAATGTCATCGCTGTCCAAAAACAGCCAATAATCGCCTGTGGCTTGTGCCATGCCAGCGTTGCGGGCGGCGGATAAGCCTGCGTTTTCTTGTGTGATGATGTGGTGGCGAATGGTGCTGTACCATTTTTCTGCGATGAATTGTTCAATTTTTTCAAGTGTTTGGTCGGTTGAACCATCATTGACAATCAGCACTTGCAAACGCGCGTGGTCGGTGGCTGAAATGTTGTCCAAGATGGATTGCAGGGCTGGCTGAACATGGTCTTGCACGTTATAGCAGGGGACGATAAGGCTGATTGTGGGTTTCATGGGCATTCAATCGTTTGGGTGGTGATGTTCATTTTTTCCATTAAATCATAAAGATATTGGAAATTGGGATTGTGAAAAAGCGGTAACTTGGGGCGATGTGCCACAATTTGAACGCGCGGAAAATTGACCACATTCAGCGCGGCGGTGCTGGCAATGTGGTGGATTTGGTATTGGGTTTGTGGGTGATTTTGGATTTGTTGCAGCAAATAATCTTCAAAAATCAAAGGTGTATCAATATATTGGGCGGGGATTGGATAATCTTCGCGTGGGTGGGGAAAATAATGTGCTGCTTGGCTGATTTTCAGTATTTGCTTAAATACATCAATATTTTGCTGTGGATTGTCAAACAAAGGTTGCCCCAGCACGATTTTTTGGACATTTTGTCCATTTTGGCTGCCTGAAACGGGTTTTTCGGCAACATTGTCCCATAAATTCAATGTTTTGGTTTTTGGGCTGATGTTGTTTTGATTGGGATAAAGCGTGTGGTGTTGTGCCGACAGTTGGCGCAAATCTTCGGTTTGGTAGCGTATGCCTTGTAATTGTCGGATTATTTTGGCTTTTTTGCCGTAATTTTGATTGCGATACAAAATGCTATTGGGGTATAAATTGGCGGTGCCATCGTCAAAGGTTTCCAATTGGACAAAATTCAGGTGGCTTAATGGAAATTGGACATTGGGGTTGTCTATGCTGGCGGCAAAAATGGTATGGTATTGTTTTTGCAAATTTTTGCTTAATGAAAATAAGGAGATTTCACGCGCCCAAGCATTGCGTGGCACGCGCACAAATTGGGCAAAATCGCACAATTTGGCGGTTTGGTGGTAATAGTGGCGGAATTTGGCATTGTCGGATTCGGCATAGCAAATCATCAATAAATCAGCAGGATAGTGTGAATTTTGCCGAATGAGTGCTTGGGCAATCAGGGCTTGTAGGGGGGTGAGGCAAATAAACAGGTTTTTCATTTTTCAGGCTGCCTGAAAAGTTAAGAAGAAAATGGATTGAGCAAGTTTAAATCATGGATATTTTGAAAATCTTGCGTATTTCTTGTAACCAAAATAAGCTGATGTGCCATTGCGGTTGCGGCAATCAAGGCATCGTGTTCAGGTTTGGGATTGGGAACGTGTAAATCCGCGCAAATGCTGGCAATCTGCCAATCAATCATCAAAACGCGCCCCGAAAAACTCGGCTTGACCACATTTTCAAACCATTTTGTCAAATGCTGACCTTGCACGGGGTCGCGTAGGGTTTTGAGTCGCCCCCAACGTTCCAACTCAATCATCACAATAATGCTGGTATGAAGTTGGTGGGGCTGTGTGCTTTTCAACCATTCCACAACACCATGATTTGCTTTTTGATTTTGCGAAATTCAGAAATCACATTGGTATCCAATAAATACATCAATCCATGCCCTCGTTCATGCGTAAGCTGCTTTGGCGTATGAAATTTTCTTCTTCAATATCAGCCACTTCATCAGGATAATCCATTGCCATCAGCATTTCATAGCTGGATTGTGCTGGCACGATGTTTGCCACAATTTGCCCTTTGTGGGTAAATTGCACGGTTCTGCCCTGTTGAATTTGCAAAATTTGTTGGACGATATGGGGTGGCAATAAACTCAATTCCACTAACATAAATGATTTTCCTTTAAGGTTTTCAGGCTGCCTGAATCGGTTTGGGGTCGCGAACGAAGTGGTACAAAATCGGCAAAATCGCCAAATTGCCGATTATCGTGGCGTAGGGAATGTGTGTCAAACCGCCCCGCGCCAATGCCCACAATGCCAGCACATAAACAAGGGCAGAAAACACGGAAATGGGCGCGATGATTTTATTTTTTCCATGATAAAACAGGTAATTAACCAAAATGTAATACGGCAGCACGCAAGCAAATCCCAATAAAAATAAGCTCAAATAAGGTTGCACGCCCACATATTCTTGCCCCAAAAACCACAAAAACCACGTTTCAGGCAGCATTTTCGCCAAAAATGCGGGAATCGGCACGAAAATCAGGCTGAAACACGCCAATTTGCGCGTTTTGGCGGCATTCAGGCTGCCTGATTTGAGTGCAGCGTAAAAATGCGGCACGGTGGCTTTGTTCAATGCCATCAAGATGATGCTCAATGTGCTTGCTAATTGCAGGGCGGCTGCATAAATGCCTAATTCATAAGTAGAAAAATTTTGATAAATGATGATGCGGTCAAGTTGCCCTTTGGCAAAACCGCTTGTGTGGTGCAAAATGAGCGGCAAACCAAAGGCGTAAACATAGGCTTGCGACAAGCGAAAACGTTGGCGCGTCAAGCGAATGGGGCTGTCGTGGCGCGTGAAATAAAAGGCGATGAGGGCAATGGTTAAATTGGCGGCTAAAATCGCCAAAAATCGCCATAAAATCGGTGTATGGTCGCTTATTTCCAGCAAAATCACGGTCAATAAGCTGCTGAATATGCCGCTTGCGATTTGAATGATGGCGTAGTGCCACGCGCGTTGTTGGCATTGTCGCCACGCCAGTTGGCTTGCCAAAATGCTTTGGCTGGCGGTGGCGAGCAACACAATCGCCAGCAGCCATGATTGCATAATCCAAGAAAAAATCAATAAAATCAATGTGAAAAATGCGGTGTGGGCATAGCCTGCCATCAGCAAATTGCCCAAATTGCGTTTGCCGTAAAAATGATAATAGCGCGTTAAAGCCCCATCTTGGCTGAAACCCAGCACAATGGCTGCCAGCGCAAACAGGGTTTGGTAGTAGGACAATTCGCCAAAACCCGCCGCGCCCAATTTGCGCGTGAGATAGGGCATGAGCAAAAATGGCATGATTTTGGCAAACAATTCGCCACATAAATAAATCATGCTGTCTTTCAAAATTTTCATGTTCAGGCTGCCTGAAATGCGTCAAAATACGCATTTTAGGGCTTTTCAGGCTGTCTGAATACGGTTTTGGAGTAAAGAAAGATGAATCAAATTCGTGTGAAAATGTGTGGCATTACCCGTGCGGAAGATGCCGTGTGTGCCGCACAGTTGGGTGTGGACGCAATCGGTTTGGTGTTTTTTTCAGGCAGCAAACGCTGCGTGAATATTGAACAAGCCATTGAAATTGTAAAACATTTACCACCATTTGTGAGTGTGGTGGCATTGTTTGTGAACGAAAGCGCGGCAAAAATACGCGAAATTTTGGCGCAAGTGCCGATTGATGTGCTGCAATTTCATGGCGATGAAACGCCCGAATTTTGCCAACAATTTCAACGCCCTTATTTGAAAGCCGTGCGCGTGAAAAGCGTGGACGACATTCAGGCAGCGTGGCGCGATTATGCTGCGGCAAAAGCGGTGCTGTTTGACGCCTTTGTGGAAGGCGTGTATGGCGGTACAGGGCATTGTTTTGATTGGACAATGCTGCCTGAAAATCCACAAGGGCATTGGATTTTATCGGGCGGACTCAACCCCGATAATGTCGCCCAAGCCTTGCAAATCACAGGCGCAACCACCGTTGATGTGTCAAGCGGTGTGGAAAGCGCGGCTGGCATCAAATCGCATGAAAAAATGGCGCAATTTATGCGCCAAATTCGCGGTTTTCAGGCTGTCTCACATTTTTGATTTGCCCCGAATCTATCCCCTCCCCCTATGAAGGGGGAGGGCTGGGGTGGGGGTTAGAAACCCAATGAGCTACCCCCACCCTAACCCTCCCCCGCCAGCAGGGGAGGGAACAGGTTTCAGGCAATCCAACGATTTCTGTCGTGTACAGTGAGACAGCCTGAAAGATTATTGCACACAATCCCACGAAGTTGCCGTGTTTGCCGCCACATCGCGCGTTAAAGTTTTGCCAATCAAATCATCAAAATACTTGGGCGGCAAACCAAATCCAGGGCGAACGCTGCGAATGCACGTTTCATCAATCACATCGCCCGCTTTCAGGTCTTTAACAAAATACAGCGAACGGCGAAATTGCGCATTGCCTTGTTCGCTGGATTTGAGCGCGTAATTCACTTGCCCCAAAGCCTGCCAAGCCGTTTTGGTATCACGACAAAGATTTTGCAAATCAATGGGTTCCAGCGAAAAACTGTCGTCCGCGCCACCGCCATTTCTGTCTAGCGTAAAATGTTTTTCAATCACACACGCGCCCAATGCCACGCTGACGATGGCGGTGGTGTTGTCCAAAGTGTGGTCGGACAAACCCACCAAGGTGCCAAAACGTTGCGCCATATCGGGCAAGGTGCGCAAGTTGTAATCTTGGGCAGGGGCAGGGTAGCCACTCACGCAATGCAAAACCACCAATTCTTTGCAACCATTTGATTTTGCTGTGTCAATCGCTTCGGCAATTTCGTCTGCGTCTGCCATGCCTGTGGAAATAATCATCGGCTTGCCCGTTTGCGCCACATATTGAATCAATGGCAAATCAATCACTTCAAACGAGGCAATTTTGTAAGCAGGCGCATTCAAACTTTCCAGCAAATCCACCGCCGAAAAATCAAAAGGCGAGCTGAAAATCGTGATGTCTTGTTCTTTTGCAAATTCAAACAATGGCTTATGCCAATCCCAAGGCATATGCGCTTTTTGGTACAAATCGTGCAAAGATTGCCCATGCCACAATCCACCCTGAATCATGAAATCGGGGGCGCGGCTGTTGAGCGTAATGGTGTCGGCGGTGTAGGTTTGGATTTTGACCGCGTCTGCACCGCATTGTTTGGCTTGTGCGATGATTTTAAAGGCATTATCCAAGCTGCCGTTGTGGTTGGCAGACATTTCTGCGATGATGTAAGGCGCATGGTCGTTGCCAATGGCGCGGTGGTTGATGTGTATGGTTTGCATATTTCTGTTTTTCAATTAAAAAGCGGATTTTAGCAGTTTCAGGCTGCCTGAAATCATTTTTGTTTCAATAAATCAATGAGATTTTGCATATTTTGCAATTCGCGTGCTTGTTGTTGCAGCAGTTGTTCTTGGTATTGTATTTTTAATTGCAATTTTTCTATTTCATTAACGATATCTTGTGGGGCGTGATAAAAATTGCTGTGTTGGTTATTGTTATTATTTCCTTTAATAATCAAGCAATTTCCATTTTGGTCATTTGGTAATAAATCATGTGGACTAACATCAAAAATCGCAGCCAATTCATTTAAACGTTCCGTGTTAATGCTGCTTTTACCGCGTTCCATTTTGGAATAACCATTCACAGAAATATTCAGTTTTTCAGCCACATCTTTTTGCGACCAGTTTTTTTCCAAACGCAAATTTTTGATAATTTCATGTGATTTCAGCATATTAAACTTTCAGTGGATAAGATTAAACATCTGGTTTGTTCCAGTAAATTAAATAGATAAATATAATTTATTTATCCAAGAGTCAGCTTGGGAATTTATTTTAACTCAAAAATGCCTTTTCAGTTTAATTTTAACCATTGGAGCAATGAATATGAGCAATCATGACCCACGCAAAGCATATGAAAAATATTTGGGCGACACCGTCAATTATGAAACGCAAGAATTTGACACGAATAAAGCCAAACAAAAGGCTTTGAATGAAAAAGACAAATTGAATATTTTGTTGATTGGCGCAACTGGTGTGGGTAAAAGCACTTTGCTGAATGCGGTTTTTGGCGATGATGTTGCCAAAGCAGGCGTAGGCGAACCCATGACGCAAGAATTGAAAAAATACCACATTCCCAGCAAAGGCTTAACATTGTGGGACACCAAAGGCATTGAAGCAAAAGATTATCAAGGCACTTTGGGGCAACTGAAAACCGACATTCAGGCTGCCATTGATGAAGCCTTAAATTCCGACAATCCTGAACTTAATTTGCCCCATGTTGCGTGGTTGTGCATTAAAGAAACCAGTTCGCGTGTGGAAGAGCGCGATATTGAATTATTGGAATTGATGCGCGATAACCGCATTCCAACAGTTGTGGTGTTTACCAATACGCAACATGAAAATACGGAAGCATTTTTTCAGGCAGCCACAAACGTGATTGACGAAAAAATGGGGGCATTTGTACAGAACCGTTATGTTCGTGTGAATTCGTGTGTTTATTCGGTTATGGGTATATCTGTGCCAACTTCGGGCTTGAAAGATTTATTGGATAAAACTTTTCAATGTTTACCAGAAGTTAAAAGCAATTCACAACATCATGTCAATAATTACCGCGAGGCATTATTGAAAGCACAAATGATTGACTATGAAAAAAAGTTATGCGCCATGATTGATGGCGCAACCCAAAAAGTCAATTATGCAACGGCAGCAGCAGGTGCGGCAGGCGCAATTCCCATTCCATTTTCAGATATGTTTGCGATTACTGCCGTTCAAACCACCATGATTTATCAAATCAATGCTGAATTTGAGGTAGATAAAGAATTAAATTCAATTACATCAACTTTAATGGGTATTTTGGGAACAACAGGTTTGGCGCAAGTTGGTAGAACTGTGGTTGGCTCTTTATTGAAATTTATTCCAGGTGCAGGCTCTGTAGCTGGTGCAGCCATTTCAGGTACGGTCGCGGCAGGCATTACCAAATCCATTGGCGAAGCCTACATTCAAGTTTTGAAATCATATTACAATATGGAAACTGGCAAGGTGGATATTCCACCACATATGACGGGTTTCTTGGATATGTTCAAAACCGTTTATGAACAGAAAAAAGCGTTGAATAAATAACATGACAGGCAGTCCTGAAAATGCTTTTCAGGCTGCCTTTTCTTTTTTTAAAATAAATAATCATTTGATGATAAAGCAAATGAGATGAACCCCTTTGATTCAGGCTGCCTGAAAAAGCCCAATTTTTTATGCAAACGCAAACTCGCGCCATTGTGCGGCAACACGCGCCCAAGAATTTCACTCGCCCCCAGTTCGCCAAACGCCCATGCCAATGCCAAATGCCCCATTTGTGTGCCATGCCCACGCGGACAATCGGGCGCAGTGTAAAATCCCCATTCCCAACAATCTGTTTTTTCAGGAATTTGGGTAAAACTGATGTAGCCTTGTGGCATTTGATTGACCGTGTAAATCAACATTTTGAAATTGGGCTTGCTTAATTGTTTTGTAAACCAATTTTGATGATTTTCCCAAATCAATTCATCTTGTTGCAACATGAATTGGCGTATGCTGATGTGGTTGCGCCAGTCAAAAATCATTTTCATATCATCATGTTGTGCGGGGCGGATTTGTGTGTGGTCGGTTTGATGAGTGATGTTCATGATTTGATTGATGACACGCGCCACGCCTTTGCCATCGCACAGCTTTTTGGCATTTTCTGCCATTTGCGACAGGTTTTCAGGCTGGCTGAAAGTCGCCAAAGCCTTTTGCCATTTTGCTGAACCGATTTCTGCCACATCAAATGCCAATGCTGCGCCAACTGATTGTAATTGTTGGGCAATAGGGCGTTGATTATCAGCCAAAACCAGTAAAATGGTGGGCAAACCCAAACAACAACGTTCCCAAGATGTGCTGCCTGCCGCGCCAATCGCCCAATCCGACTGCGCCATCAATTCAGCCATATTGTTTGCACTAACAATCACTTGGCAGGGGAAAGGCGCATTTTGGGCAAAATGATGAATGCTGGCAATATGCGGTGCGCTCGCGCCCATGACCACGGTTAAATCAAGTGTATTTTTGCCATTTTCTGCCAAATTTTGCAAGATTTTGGGTGTGATGTTGTCTTTGTCCACACCGCCCAAATTCAGCAAAACCTTTTGCAGGCTGCCTGAAAATGCTTTTTTTGCTGATATTTCAGGCATTTTGTTGCGCCAAAATGCAAATTCTGGGCGCAACAAAGCATAGCGCGTACCCGCCAAAATGCGACAATCGGGCGGCAACAAATCGGCATAATCTTGGGCGCGGTGTCCCCAATTTTGGTCAATTAAAACATCGGCTTGGTGTGAACGGTCGTGCAAATCGTCTATCACGGCGATTTTGGCTGGGCAAATTTTTTGCGCGAGATTTTGCCATGTCGCGTCCAGCGCGTAGTGGTCGCAAATAATCCAATCGGGTTGAAAATCAATCAGATGGGATTGGCAATCGGCAAAATCTTGCGCTTGTGTTGTACCCAGCCACGCGGCGTGTTTCAGGCTGCCTGAAAACCCATGTTTTCCTTCCCCTGCTTGCGAGGGAGGATTAGGTTGGGGGCAAGGCAACAAAATACATTCAAATTCTTGTTTTTCAATCAAATCTGCCAAATGCCCCACATGGGCGCGAGTGATGAATTTTGCCGTATGCCCTTGTTCGTGCAAGGCATTTGCCAAAGTCAGGCAACGCATAATGTGTCCGCTCCCGATTTCTAGGGAAGCGTCTGCTCGGAAAAGGAATTTCATTTTTTCTTTTTCTTAAAATAACTTAATTGCTTTTGTGCTTTATTTAATCGCGTTTCTCTAAAATGATTTAAGCGCGTTTTCATTTCAGTCATGATTTGTTCTGTTGAATGATTCCCCGCTGCTACATTGAATGTAATGAGTGGAAATCCCCATTTTTTATTTAAAAGTATCAATTTTCTTTTGATACCCGATGTGCGTGCCAAAAAAATGCTTTCATCATACACATCAATACAAATGAATTTTTGCCTTTGTATCGCGATGGTGCTGATAAAGGCGATGTCTTGCCATTGAATTAGCCCCCATGTATTACTGTGGTCAATGATGCCCTGTGCATTGATTTCCAATATGGGGCGATTGCGCTGTAACAGTTTGATGAACCCCATTATGCTGCACAAAGCAAAAAATGCGCTACCTCCCACCCCAATCATGACCTTTTCCATATCGTTTTTATTTAAACTGTCTGTGATAATGACAACGCCAATAAGCACAAAAGCCATCGCCCCTAATATCGAGAAAGCCAATTTGGTTTTTGAAGGATAAATGTAAATGGTTTCACTCATTTTGTTTTCCTTTTCAGGCAGCCTGAAAAATTTTCGCCAATAATGCTGCGCGTTCCCAATCATCAGGCGTATCAATATCTTGTACGCGATAACGCGGCAATTTCACACCCACGCTTTTGCTGTTGAAAATCGGTTTTTGGGCGAGCCATGCGGCGGTCGTTCCCCAATAAAATTGCCCTGCGTCATGCCAAGCCCTTGTCAAATCTTGCGAACGCATGGCAAACATTTCGGGCTGAAACATCGCCACTTCGCCATTTTCAGCCAGCCGCAAAGCGCGTTGAATGGGAAAAGTGTAATCGGTTATGGAAAAGGCAAAATCCGCGTTCGTTTCACGCAATTTTATTGCGCCATTTTGCAAATCGGCTGCCTGAACAAAAGGCGCGGTGGCATACAAACAACACGCCATTTCGCCTTGCCAATTTTCATTTTTTATCATCAACTCAATGGCATGAGCAATCACTTCGCCTGTGGTGGCAAAATCGTCCGACAATTCGGCTGGGCGGATAAATGGGATTTCTGCGCCATATTGTTGCGCGATTTGGGCGATTTCATCGTCATCGGTGGAAACGATAATCCGTTCAAAACAGCCCGATTGTTGTGCTGCCAAAATGCTGTGGGCAATCATGGGTTTGCCATTGAATGATTTGATGTTTTTGCGTGGAATGCGTTTGCTGCCACCGCGCGCGGGAATGATGCACAAAGTCATGTTCAGGCTGCCTGAAAAAAATCCAAAGTGTGATGATACCGTGAAAATCTATTGACGTGAATTTATGTTAAAATTTAAGCAATTTTTGGGGTTTTCAGGCAGCCTGAAAGCCCACAAACCCATTTTAGGAAAAAACATGACTGATTTTAAAGAACAACTCAAATCGGGCTTGCAAGCCATGAATTTGGAATTGGACACCACCAAGCAGTTGTTGTTGCTGGAATATGTGTCGCTGCTGAAAAAATGGAACAGCACCTACAACCTAACCGCCTTGCGCGATGAACGCAAAATGATTAGCCATCATCTGCTGGATAGCCTTACGCTGCTGCCCTATGTGGCAAACGCGCAAACCTTGATGGACGTGGGTTCAGGTGGCGGTATGCCAGGCATTCCCACCGCCATTTGTCGCCCCGATTTGCACATTACCCTGCTCGATGCCAACACCAAAAAAACCGCCTTTTTGCAACAAGCCGTGATTGAATTGGGCTTGGGCAACGTTACCGTGGCAAGCGGCAGAGTAGAAGCCATGCACGACAAAAAAGTGGACGTGGTAACCAGTCGCGCCTTTGCCGAATTGCACGATTTCATTGCGCTGACCAAACATTTGCTCAATGAAAACGGCTATTGGGCAGCCATGAAAGGCGTTTATCCTTATGAAGAATTGGAAAATGTGCCACAAAATATTGAAGTTTATCAAATTGATAAATTGCACGTTCCCACACTCAACGCAGAACGCCACATGGTGTTGATGCGCCCCAAAAAAGGTGAATGAATATGGCTTGTGAAATCATTGCCGTCTGCAATCAAAAAGGCGGCGTAGGCAAAACCACCACCGCCGTGAATTTGGCGGCATCGTTGGCATACCGCAATCGCAAAGTGCTGTTGATTGATTTGGACGCACAAGGCAACGCCACCACAGGCAGCGGCATAGACAAAAACGCTTTTGAATGGGGAACTTACCACATACTCACAGGCGAAACCGACATCAAAAACACCATTTTGCACAGCGAAACAGGGCATTACGACATCATCGCGTCCAACCGCGATTTAACGGGCATTGAAGTGCAACTCATTCACAAACCCGCGCGTGAAATGTGTTTGAAAACCGCGCTGGCTGAAATCCGCGAAAATTACGATTATGTGTTGATTGATTGTCCGCCCACACTTTCTTTGTTGTTGCTCAATGGCTTGGCGGCGGCAGACAGCATACTCATTCCCATGGTCTGCGAATATTACGCGCTGGAAGGCATTTCCGATTTGCTCGCCACCATCCGCAAAGTGCGCCAAACCATCAATCCCAAATTGGATATTTTGGGCGTGGTGTTTACCATGTTTACCACCCAAAACAAATTGTCGCAAGATGTGAGCAGCCAACTGCGTAACCATTTTGAACAGCGTGTGTTCCGCACCACCATTCCGCGCAATGTGCGTTTGGCGGAAGCCCCCAGCTTTGGTATGCCCGCGCTCGCCTATGACGATAAAGCCAAAGGCACGCAAGCCTATTTGGATTTGGCTGATGAAATCATGGGTTTCAAACGCGCCACATCATCGGCAAGTTATTTGAAAAAAGTGTTGATGTTTTAATGATTTCAGGCAGCCAAAAAGGGATTTTGGGCTGCCTGAAATTTGAGAACCTGTGTTCATAAAAAGCTGCCTTGTATTCGCGAAAATCAAGCCATCAATCTTACAAACACAGGTTCTTATTCTTATTTTTGATGCAAAACGTATTTGGTGTAAAACGTTTTGCTTTCAGCCGCTTGCAACAGCGTCAGCCCCAAACCATTGTTGAAACAATCGGGTGCGCCACTCAAATTTTCAATCGCCACACAATCGCGTTCGGGTGGAATGTAGATTTGCAAATAGGGGTAATTGTGTTGCGCCCAAATTTGCAAAATCAAATCATCGCTTTGCAAAATGCACGACACATCGGTTTGATTATTCAAAACAAAACTGTTGTCCAATTCCACACCGCGCAAACTTTCGGCTGTCTGAAAACGGCTTTCAGGCAGCATTTTGCCCGTTGGCAGCAGATTTTCATCAAATTCAAGCATTTGATTCGCATTGATTTGCAAAGACCAATCGTCCACTTTGCCGCCCAGCGTGAAATAGGGGTGCCAGCCGTCTACAATCGGCAGGGTGCGGCTGCCTGTATTGGTGGCGGTGGTGTGAATGTGCAAGCCCGTTTCGTCCAAAATGTATTTCACAAGCAGTTGATATTCAAATGGAAAACCCGCATTTTCTTGCGAATAATGCGCCAGCAATTCTATCCAAGCGGACTGTTCATCAGTACCGTGATTTTCTAATTTAAAATCAAAATCATACATTAAACCGTGAATGGCGTGTCCATTCAAAACGTGTTTTTCGCAAACATATTCCGTGTTTTCAAATACATAGCGGCTTTCATTCAAACGGCACGCAAATGGGCTGAGCTTTGCGCTGCGAAAGCCATTGATGATTTGATGACGTGCTTGATTTTCATCAGAAAATGCGGCAATGATGTTGCGCCATTCGCCATTTTGTCGCACGGCAAAACGGTTCAAAATCGCGCCAAAGAGGAAAATCTCGGCTTGATGGGTTTCGCTTTGTAAAACAAGCGATTGGGGATTGATGTGTATGTTGAACATGGTTTTTTCCTGTTTTCAGGCAGCTTTTCAATACATGGCAATTTTTTAGAGAAGTTGCCACCAACCTACTCCCTCCCCCTATGTAAGGGGGAGGGCTGGGGTGGGGGTTAGAAACGCAACGTGCCACCCCCACTCTAACCCTCCCCCGCCAGACGGGAGAGGGGACAGATTTCAGGCTGCCTGAAAATTTATTTCGCTGATTTATAATGAATTTCCGATAAAGCAGCCAAACGTTCCGCCGCCTGTTCGGGGGTTAAATCGCGCTGGCTTTCCGCCAACATTTCGTAGCCAACCATGAATTTTCGCACGGTTGCCGAACGCAAAAGCGGCGGATAAAAATGCGCGTGAAGCTGCCATTCGGGGTGGTTTTCGCCATCAAAAGGCGCACCGTGAAAGCCCATGGAGTACGGAAAACTGGTTTGGAACAGATTGTCGTATTTGGTGGTCAAAATTTTCAGGCAGCCTGCCAAATCTTGCGCTTGCTCGTTGTTTAAATCGGTCATGCGCTGCACGGCAATTTTGGGCAGTAGCAAAATTTCAAAGGGCCAAGCCGCCCAATATGGCACAAGCGCAACAAAAAAATCGCTTTCACAAACAATGCGTTCGCGTTTTTGCAATTCGGCTTGCGCGTAATCCAGCAACATGGCGCGTTGGTGTTGGGCGAAATATTTTTGTTGGGCAATGTGGGCTTTGTGTGGCAAATTGGGCAGAAAATCGCTCGCCCAAATTTGCCCGTGTGGGTGTGGATTGGAGCAACCCATTACCGCGCCTTTATTTTCAAATATTTGAACCCATTGGTATTTTTTACCCAATTCGCGGCATTCGTCTTGCCATAATGCAATCACGGCAGCGATTTCATCTTGCGACAATTCAGGCAGCGTTTTGGCGTGGTCGGGCGAAAAGCAAATCACGCGACTCACACCGCGCACGCTGTGGCTTTGGAAAAGTGGGTTGCTGTGGTCGGCAAATTCGGGCGTATCGGGCAGAAGCGCGGAAAAATCATTTGTGAAAACATAAGATTGAGTGTATGCTGGATTTTTTTCGCCATTGATGCGCGTGTTGCTGGGACACAAATAGCAGCTTGGGTCGTAAGATGGCTTTTGCTCGGTGTCGGCGGTTTCCTGTTGCCCTTGCCATGGGCGTTTGGCGCGATGGGGCGACACCAAAACCCATTCTTCGGTTAGGGGATTGTAGCGGCGATGTGGGTGGTCGCTGGGGTGGAACATGGCTTTTCCTTTGCGTTGAAAATCGCGTCATTTAAACAAAATTTAACACACAAAGCAAGCCGTTTCAGGCTGCCTGAAAGCGAATAACATGGAAAAAATGTAGTTTTATTACTGATTGTTACCTGCAATTACACGTTCAGGCTGCCTGAAAATCATAAATCAATTCAATTATTGCCACAAATTTTCGTGATATTGTGTAAAAAAACATTTACAAAAACTTTTTTTTAATTCAAACTTCAAAATTGCGAATTGTAGGGGCTGAAATGATGTGCTTTTGGCGATGATTCCGCCCCCACGCCCAATCAAAAAATAGGGCGACAATCGACAACACATTAAGACCTCATTTTTAGGAGTTTTACCATGAAAAAATTAAGCACAATGAGTTTGGCTTTGGCAGTGATTTTGGGTTTGAGCGCGTGTGGCGATAAAGCCGCCACGCAACAAAATGGCGGTGGCGCAACGGCTGCTCCTGCTGGCGATGCGGTAAAAGTGGGCGTAACCATTTATAAATACGATGATAATTTCATGGCGTTGATGCGTAAGGCTTTGGAAAATGAAGCCACTACCTTGAAAACGGCTGAATTGTTGATGAACGATTCGCAAAATAACCAGTCTGAACAAAACAATCAGGTTGATGTGTTGTTGGCAAAAGGCGTAAAAGCCTTGGCGATTAACTTGGTGGACCCCGCCGCCGCACCCACCATCATTGAAAAAGCCAAAGCCGCCAACGTGCCTGTGGTGTTTTTCAACAAAGACCCTGGTGAAGCCGCATTGAAAACCTACGAAAAAGCCTATTATGTGGGTGCCAATCCACAAGAATCAGGCGAAATTCAAGGCGAATTGATTACCAAAACATGGAAAGAAAACCCCGAT
This sequence comes from Alysiella filiformis, assembly GCF_014054525.1. Lineage (NCBI taxonomy): Bacteria > Pseudomonadati > Pseudomonadota > Betaproteobacteria > Neisseriales > Neisseriaceae > Alysiella > Alysiella filiformis. Next base: position 2,012,064 of record NZ_CP059564.1, on the reverse strand, counting down.
TGGGATTTGAATAAAGATGGCGTGATTGATTATGTGCTGCTCAAAGGCGAACCAGGACACCCCGATGCGGAAGCGCGTACCAAATTCGTGATTGAAAAATTGAACGCCAACGGCATCAAAACCAATAAATTGCAAGAAGACACAGGCATGTGGGACGCGGCACAAGGCAAAGACAAAATGCAAGCGTGGTTGTCGGGGCCAAACGGCAAGCAAATTGAAGTGGTCATCGCCAACAATGACGGCATGGCAATGGGTGCCGTGGAAGCCATGAAAGCAGGCGGTAAAGTGTTGCCCACATTTGGTGTGGACGCATTGCCAGAGGCTTTGCAAATGGTTAAAGCCGATGTGATGAAAGGCACGGTATTGAACGATGGCGAAAGCCAAGCCAAAGCGGTGTACGCGCTGGCGGTGGATTTGGCAAATGGCAAAGACCCCAAAGCCAATACCGCCATCAAATTGGACGGCAACCAAATCCGCATTCCTTATGTGGCGGTGGACAAAACCAATTTGGATAAATTCTTGAAATAATTGTTTTTGTGAAACAAGCGACTGGCTTTTTGGAAGTCGGTCGCTTGTTTTGCGATTGGGGTTTCAGGCAGCCTGAAAACCCAATTCCCCACAAAAAATCAAATAACAAAGGAAAGCAAATGAGCATACCTCAACCTTCCACAGGCGAAATTTTGCTGACCATGACGGACATTCACAAAGCCTTCCCCGGTGTGAAAGCTTTGGACGGTGTGAATTTACAAGTCCGCGCCCACTCGGTTCACGCGCTGATGGGCGAAAATGGCGCAGGCAAATCCACGCTGCTCAAATGCCTGTTTGGGATTTACGCCAAAGATTCAGGCAGCATACAATTTTTGGGCAAAGAAGCCAATTTTACCAATGCCAAAGAAGCCCTTGAAAACGGCATTTCCATGGTTCATCAAGAGCTGAATTTGGTGAAACAATTAAGTGTGATGGACAATTTGTGGCTCGGTCGCTATCCCACCAAAGGGATTTTTGTGGACCACAAAAAAATGCATGAAGACACACAAGCGATTTTTGACGAATTGGGCATCAAACTTGACCCCAACGAAAAAGTGGCGAATTTAACCGTGTCGGAAATGCAAATGATTGAAATTGCAAAAGCATTTTCCTACAACGCCAAAATTGTGATTATGGACGAACCCACTTCTTCGCTGTCTGAAAAAGAAGTGGCGCACCTGTTTACCATTGTTCGCAAACTCAAAGACCGTGGTTGCGGCATCATTTACATTTCGCACAAAATGGAAGAAATTTTCCAACTGTGTGATGCGATTACGATTATGCGCGATGGCAAATGGATAGACACCGTCAATTCGGTGGACACGTCTATGGACGATTTGGTGGCAAAAATGGTGGGGCGCAGCCTGACCCAACGTTTCCCCGCCAAGCAAAATCAAATTGGCGAAGTGGTGTTGCGTGTGAAAAATTTAACGGCGAAAAATCAACCCTCTATCCAAAACGTGAGCTTTGAATTGCGTCAAGGCGAAGTATTGGGTATTGGCGGATTGGTGGGCGCAAAACGCACCGACATCGTGGAAACACTGTTTGGCATACGCGAACGTGCAGATGGCGAAGTTTGGGTTAAAGGCAAGCCCGTGTTGAACAAATCGCCCGTTGAAGCGATTGAAAACGGTTTTGCTTTGGTAACAGAAGAACGCCGCAGCACAGGCATTTTTGCGGGTTTGGACATCAATTTCAACTCATTGATTGCCAATGTGAAACATTATGAAAAAGGCTTTTTGCTGGACAACAGCGAAATGGAAAAAGACACGCAATGGGTGATTGATGCCATGCGCGTGAAAACGCCCAATCAAGCCACGCGCATTGGCACGCTGTCGGGCGGCAATCAGCAAAAAGTGATTTTGGGGCGTTGGTTGCTGACCCACCCCGATATTTTGATGTTGGACGAACCCACGCGTGGCATTGACATTGGCGCAAAATTTGAGATTTATCAACTGATTGCCGATTTAGCCAAACGCGGCAAATCGGTGATTATGATTTCATCGGAAATGCCCGAATTGCTGGGCGTGAGCGACCGCATTTTGGTGATGAGCGCAGGCAAAGTCGCAGGCATTGTGGAAACGGCAAAAACTTCACAAGAGGAAATTTTGCAGTTGTCGGCGAAATATTTGTAAAGGTTTTTTTCAGGCAGCCTGAAAACAAAAAATCCATTTTTTAAAGGAAATAAAATGAGTGCAACGCAATCCAGTAAAGCGATGGACATTTTCAAAAATTACGCTTTGTATTTTGTGTTATTGATGTTGTTGGTGGTGATTGTGGTCAAAGACCCGAGCTTTTTGAGTTTGGGCAATTTCAGTAATATTCTCACACAATCATCGGTGCGGATTATCATTGCTTTGGGCGTGGCAGGTTTGATTGTAACGCAGGGTACGGATTTGTCGGTGGGGCGACAAGTGGGTTTGTCTGCCGTGATTGCCGCCACTTTGCTGCAAGCCACTTCCAATGTCAATAAAGTTTTCCCCGATATGGACGTGGTGCCGATTCCATTGGTGATTTTGCTGGTGTGCGTGATTGGTGCTTTGTTGGGTTTGCTTAATGGCGTGATTGTTACGTTGTTGAACGTAACGCCTTTTATCGCCACTTTGGGTACGATGTTGGTGATTTACGGCATCAATTCATTGTATTACGATAAAGTGGGGGCGGCACCGATTGCAGGTTTGGATTCAGCTTATACCACTTTTACACAAGGTTTTTTCATGTTGGGCAGTTTTAAATTGTCCTACATCACGCTTTACGCGCTGGTGGCGATTGCCTTGGTGTGGGTGATTTGGAACAAAACCCGTTTTGGCAAAAACATTTTCGCCATTGGCGGTAACCCCGAAGCGGCGCGTGTGTCTGGCGTGAACGTTACCTTGAATTTATTGGGCATTTACACTTTGTCGGGCATTTTTTATGCATTTGGCGGCTTTTTGGAGGCGGGGCGCATTGGTTCGGCAACCAACAATTTGGGTTTCATGTACGAATTGGACGCGATTGCCGCTTGTGTGATTGGTGGCGTGTCGTTTAGCGGTGGCGTGGGCAAAGTGATTGGCGTGGTGTTGGGCGTGATTATTTTCACTTTGATTAACTATGGTTTAACCTACATTGGTGTGAGTCCCTATTGGCAATACATCATCAAAGGCGCGATTATTGTGCTGGCGGTGGCGATTGACTCTTTGAAATACGCCAAGAAAAAATAAGCAATATTTGTGATTTCAGGCAGCCTTTTGTAAAATAAAGGCTGCCTGAAATTTTATCTTTCTTGGCAATATCTTAATGATAAAGGTGTCCGTTGAAAATGGCACAAAAAACATCATGCTGCCATTTTTGATTGGATTGTCTGTGATGTTTTAGAACCTGTGTTCATCATTTGAATCGCTTGCTTTTATCGCCACTTCATGCGCCTACTGCCTTGTATTCGCAAGAATGGTCAATAAAATCAAATCATCAATCTTGCGAATACAGGTTTTTAGGAGAAAACTCAAAATGAGAAATTGGATTGTGAAAACAAGTGCATTGTGCATGATGGTGGCATTGGCTGCCTGTTCGGGCGAAAAAGCCAGCGAAAATCCAGCCCCCAAAAAAGAAGTCAAAAGCGTGTATCGCGTGGGCAGCGAATTGTCCAAATTTCCTGTGGTCATGCACGATGGCAAGGGCAAGGTAGAAGGCTTTGAAGCCGAATTGTTGCAAGCCGTTGCCGAAAAACAAGGCTTTACGGTGGAATACACCATTGATTCTTGGGGCGGTTTGTTGCAACGCTTGCAACACAAAGAAGCCGACATGATTTTGGGTTCGGTAACGATTACCGATGAGCGCAAGCAGCAAATGGATTTTACCGACCCTGTGTTGCCCTATAAAACAGGCGTGATGGTGGTGCCCAAATTAGCCAAAGCCCAAAAATTCAGCGATTTAAAAGGCAGAAAAGTCAATTTACGCAAAAACACCGTTTATGAAAAACTCGTGCCTGTGTTTGCCAACGATTCGGGCAAAAACATGGTTTACCCCGACAGCGTGTGGGGACAAGTCAAAAGTCTGCTCAATGGCGAATCGGAAGCCATGGTGGGCGCAAGCATTACTTTGGAATATTATCAAAAACAATATCCCGAAAAAAAATTTCACATTATTTATGAAGACAATAGCCCCGTTTCATATTACGGTTGGGCGGTGCAAAAAGGCGACAATGAGCTGGTTCATCGCCTGAACATGGGCTTGAACAAAGTGAAACAAGACGGCACTTACGACAAAATTTACCAAAAATACTGGTCAAAACAATAAGGTTGAACAAAATGAATTTAAAAGAAATTTTTGCCAAACAATTTTTCAGGCAGCCTGAATTTGTGGTTCGTGCACACGGTCGCGTGAATTTGATTGGCGAACACACCGACTACAACGATGGCTTTGTGTTGCCTTGCGCGATTGATTTTTACACCGATGTGGCATTGCACCGCACGGATAATACCCAAGTCTCTGTTTATGCGGTGGATTATGATGCGTTTGATGAATTTGATTTGCGTGAAACCATCAGCCAATCTGAAAAGCAATGGGCAAACTATGTGCGTGGCGTGGTGTGGGCATTTCAGCATAAAGGCTTTGATTTAAAACACGGTTTTCAATTAGCCATACACGGCAACGTGCCACAGGGCGCAGGATTGAGTTCATCGGCGGCATTGGAAGTGGCGATTGGCAAAGCGATTGCACAAGCCTTTGATTTGCCAATCAATCATGCCGATGTTGCCCAAATTGGGCAATTTGCGGAAAATGAATTTGTCGGCTGCAAATGCGGCATCATGGACCAACTGACCAGCGCGTGTGGCGAAACCGATTGTGCGGTGTTGATTGATTGCCGCAGTCTGGAAACCCAAGCGATTGAATTGCCAAAAAATTTGAGCGTGATGATTGTGCATTCACATGTTCAACGCGGCTTGGTGGGCAGCGAATACAACACGCGCCGCCAACAATGCGAGATGGCTGCAAAACACTTTGGCGTGGAAGCCTTGCGCGATGTGTCGCTGGCTGAATTTGACGCAGGCAAAGCGGGCTTGGACGCGGTGGCTGCCAAACGCGCACGTTACATCATTCAGGAAAATCAACGCACTTTGGACGCTGCCCATGCCTTGAAAAACAATGACATCAAGACTTTATCGCGCTTGATGGCAGAAAGCCACATCGGTATGCGCGATGAATTTGAAATCACGCACCCAGCCGTTGATGTTTTGGTGGATTTGATTGGCGAAATCATCGGCGAACGCGGTGGCGTACGCATGACGGGTGGCGGTTTTGGTGGTTGTGTGGTGGCGTTGTTGCCGCATGATTTGGTTGATGATGTGAAAGCGCATTTGGCGCAACATTATCACGCTAAAACGGGTTTGCAAGAGGAAGTGTTTGTTTGTACGGCACATTCTGGTGTGGCTGTGTTGTAACTGTTGGTTTTCTGTGCTGATTCAGGCTGCTTTTTTCAGGCAGCCTGAAAGCGTTTTTTCATTTAATTTCAATTCAATCAATCATCATGAACTGCTGGCAAATCCTTCAAATCGCCCCCACTTCCGACACCAAAGCCATACGCAAAGCCTACGCCAAATTGCTCAAAACCACGCGCCCAGACGATGACGCTGCCGCCTACCAAAATTTGCGCGAAGCCTTTGATGAAGCCTTGCGGCTTGCGCCTTATCAAGATGAAGATGAATCGCCCGAAAATCCGCCACAAACCGATTTCAGGCAGCCTGAAAATCCACCGCCCACCACGCCCAATGCCGAATGCGCCGCGTGGATTGCGCGTGTGCAAAACATCATCGCCCAAGATGGCGTGGTGGGCGTGTTGCGCGAACGCCAAAGTTTGAGCGAGCAAATTTGGGACACAACCGAAATTCATCAACGTGATGAGGCGGCTTTGTTTTGGCTGGATTTTTTGCGTGGGCAGAGTCATTATGTGCCATGGTTGTGGAATTTTGGCGCATCGTGGTTTGGTTGGTGGGACGAAGACCAGCAGCTTTTGACCGAAGCCGAATTTAACCGCTTGCACGCCAAACAAGATGACGCGGATTGTGTGTCATCGCCACAAAATGTGTGGGCGCATTTGCAAAGTTTGGACGAAAATGGTGGCGATTTGTGGGCGTTTTGGCAAAGTTATCCGCTTGAATTGGCGGCATTTTCGGAAGAAGAACGCGAACATTTGGGCATTTTGCTCCATGCGTGGCGTGAACGCGATGATTTGCCCGATGATTTGCGTCAAGCGTGGCAAGCGCAATTTCCTGAATTTTCAGGCAGCCTGAAAAGCGCGCAAATCGCTGAAATTGACGACAAATTGGCGCATTTAAATGCACTTTTTGCAAAAGATGGCGTGGCGGGTGTGTGGGCGGTGCACGCGGAAACGGAAAAGTGGTTGGACGATTTGCCACCGCTTGCCAAGCCGCTTATTGCCAAGCAAATGCTTGATTTGTTGATACAATGGCAAACACGTTCGGCGCATTTGTGGGGGCATTGGGGGCGGCGTTTTGCGTGGCGCGACAATGTGTGGGGCAACACGGCTTTGAGCGATGATGAGCGCGAGCATTTTTATTATCAACATCATCTGATTGATTTTTATCATGATATTAAGGAGTTGGCGGATTTTCTCAATCACGCCTATCAAAATTTGAGCGCGGACGGCAGCGCGGAAATCGGCTATTTTTGGGCGGTGTATCGCGCGGACATTTTTATGCTGTCTGAAACGGAATTGGCGCAACTTCATGCCTTAATGTTGCATTATTTGCGCGATTTGCCGCACCGTTTGCCCGAAAATGTGTTCAACGATTGGTATGAAATCACGCAGGGGGAAAGTTTCAGGCAGCCTGAAATGCTGGAAAAGGCGGAAATGCTTGTGCCGCAATACGATTTTTCAGGCAGCACCGAATTTTCGCCACAAGATATTCGTGCTTTCATTGACAAAATTTATGCGGAAAATCAGCGTCAATCTCATCATTTGATTGATAAATGGGACGAAATCCGCGCTTTAATCCAAAAATTGCCTTTGGGCAATGAAGAGCGCGTGTCGTATTTGCTGCTGGATTTTTTGCGTGAAAACAAGATTTTCCTACCGCGCATTTGGTCGCAATGGGGTCAATATTTTGGCTGGCACAACGATTATCGTGTGTCGCAAATGCTGTCGCACGATGAATTGGAATTGTTGCAAAAATACATGAACATAGCCGAATTGCAATCGCCCGATTTCAGGCAGCCTGACACGCCCACGCGCTACCCGATTTCACGCGCTTTGAGCGATTTGGCGCACAAGGGCAAACGTGGCAAAGCCGCGCTTATCGCACTGATTTTGCAAAGTGAATGGGAAAGCGAAGTCCCCAGCGAAGAGCGTAAAAGTCTGTTTGGCATGAGCGAACTCAATCACATTGACCAACGCGCGGATACTTTGCGTATGCTGTATTTTTCGGTGTTGATTACTGTGTCATTTGTGGTTTTGTTTTCCAGTGGTCATTTGGCTACGGACTTGATTGCCATGATGTTGATGAGTGCAATGGCTGTGGGCGTGTTTTTCGGCGTTTATTTATTTTTGGTGGGTTCAATGCACAATATGGCACCGAATTTCACGCAAAAATATTTGCAATTTACAGGCGGAAAAATCGGGCAAATCGTTTTGGGTATTGTGCTGCCGATTGCCATGATGTGTGGCGCAATTTGGCTGAAACATTGGGGCGCAACCAGCAGCGTATTGAATAATTGGTTTGACCTTCACGCTTGGAAAATTTTTTGGTTGGGCATTTTGGGTACAGGCTTGGCGTGGAATGTGAATCTTTACCGCATGGACGAAATCCAATTTTCGCGTTGGTGGTTTGTTCAGGCTGCTTTGTGGGGCGGATTTTTGTTTGCGCTGGACAATTCCGACATCAAAGGCGACACATCCAGCCAATTTTGGGGCATGGACGTGGGCTTGATGGGTGAACCGTATTTTGTTTTGTGGACGATGATTGTGTGGCTCAACACCAGCGTTTTGCTCAAACAAATCTGCGACCAACGCGGCTGGCTGAACAATCCTGTGGTGCAAACGGTGCTGTTTTTGCCTGCGGTGGTGTTGGATTATGCCAATCGCGTTTCAGGCAGCCAAATTTGGCAATGGCTATGCTGGCAAATTTTGGCATTGGGTGCAATGTCGTGGATTTTGCCGTATCCGCAAGTGTGGTTGGCGTTTTATCCCATGTTGTTTTTGCTGTTGGGCTTGGGCTATACTTTAAAAAATGGGGCGAAAAAGCAGATTTTGATGCAAGAAAATTGATTTCAGGCAGCCTGAAACCTTTGCAAAACTCGGTTTGTAGGGGCAGATTTCATATCTGCCCTGTTTAGGGTCGCAGAAATTTTCATTTTTATCAATAAATTGAAAAAAGGGCGGATATGAAATCCGCCCCTACGTCAGTTTAAAAGTAGGTTTTGCAAAGGTTTCAGCCTGAATCGCATTTTATTTCAACTAATACAGGATTTTGATTATGAAAAAAATTGAAGCCATCATCAAACCTTTTAAACTGGACGATGTGCGCGAAGCCTTAACCGAATTGGGCATTGCAGGCATGACCGTAACCGAAGTCAAAGGTTTCGGTCGCCAACGTGGACACACCGAAGTGTATCGCGGTGCAGAATATGCCGTTGATTTTCTGCCCAAAGTCAAGCTGGAAATTGTGCTGGCAGACGATATGGTAGAACGCGCCGTAGAAACCATTATGGAAGCCGCCCGTTCGGGTAAAATTGGCGATGGCAAAATTTTCGTGCTGCCTGTGGACGATGTCATTCGCATTCGCACAGGCGAAACGGGCGAGAATGCCGTTTGATTTTTTCAGGCAGCCTGTAACCTGTTCCCTCCCACGCTGGCGGGGGAGGGTTAGGGTGGGGGTGGCTCGTTGGGTTTCTAACCCCCACCCCAGCCCTCCCCCTTGCATAGGGGGAGGGGGCAGGTTACAGGCAGCCTGAAACCCCTTTTTTCCATTTTTTTTAATCTTTTTATTTTAAAATCAATATGCTCCCACTTCCAAAACGCAAACCCAAATCTGCCGAACATTTGCGCCGCCGCTTGAATTTGTGGTCGCCTTTGTTTTTCACAGGCATTAAAATCACTTATTTATCAGAAGATTACACCCATTGTCGTGCCACGCTGAAAAATTGGCGCAACACCAAAAATTCACACGGCACCCAATTTGGCGGCAGCCTGTTTGCCATGACCGACCCCATTTACGCCATGATGTGTAATTGCCTGTTTGGCGAAAAACACTATGTTTGGGACAAAGCCGCCCACATTGAATTTGTCAAAGCCGCGCAGGGCGAAGTGTATTTGGATTGCCAAATCAGCCGCGAAGAAATTGACGCGATACTCGCCGCCACCGCCGATGGCGAAAAGCATTTGCCCGAATTTACCGTGCGCGTGTTTGACCAAAACAATGAAACCATCGCCATTGCCACACGCACGCTTTATGTGCGCTTGAAAAAAGAGTTTCGCCCAAAATAAAGTGTTCAGGCAGTCTTTTCGTACACGGTGAAAAAATGATTTTGCCTTCGGCGACTTACTTTTTGAAAAAGTAAGCCAAACAACTTGAAGTGCAACTGTAACTTTTATTGTGGTTCAGTAACTTCCATTTTCAGGCTGCCTGAAATGTTTTTTGGAACACAAACCGTTCAGCGTTAAGGTATTTGGCTTACTTTTTTAAAAAGTAAGTCGCCGAAGGCAAAAAAACTTTCATTTTTGGCGTACTGTAAGAGCGACTAAAATTCGTCTAAAATCGCATTTTTATTTTAAGGCTGGCTGAAAATGTTACTCGCTTTATCTTTGCGCGATTTTGTGATTGTGGAACAACTGAATTTGGATTTTCAACAAGGCTTTACCGTTTTAACGGGCGAAACAGGCGCAGGCAAATCCATTACTTTGGACGCGCTGTCACTGCTTTTGGGCGACAAAGCCGATTACAGCCAAGTGCGAACGGGCGCGAAAGAAGCACAACTTTCCGCCCTGTTTGATTTGAGTGAACAACTTGATTTACAACATCATTTGCGTGAACAAGGCTTGTTGAATGAACACGAAACCGAATTGTCCATACGCCGCATTATTGATGCAAAAGGCAAAAGCCGCAGTTTCATCAACAATCAAGCGGCAACGCTGGCGCAATTAAAACAAATCGGCTCGCAACTGATTGACATTCATGGACAAAATGCCCACCATTCGCTCAATCAAGAAAGCGCACAGCGTCAGCTTTTGGATGCGTTTTCAGGCAGCCTGAATTTGCTCGCCCAAACCCAAAGCCATTATCAAACATGGCAAAACGCCAAACGCACCCTGCTCGCTGCCCAAACCCAAGCCGAACAAATCGTCATAGAACGCGAACGTTTGGAATGGCAATTCAATGAGTTAGCCCAACTGAATTTAGAAACAGGCGAATGGGAAACCCTCAATCAATCGCACGACAGTTTGGCAAATGCCGCCGAATTGTTGCAGGCAGCCAGCGAAGCGCAAGAATGGGTGTCAGGCGACAATGGCTTGCAAAAACAGGTATTGAAATGCCAGAGAATTTTGGGCAAATTGGGCGATGTGGAACCGCGTTTTGCCGAAAGTTTGACCATGTTGGACAGCATTGAAGCCGAATTGAGTGAAATCAGCCACTTGCTTGGCAGCGTGTTGGACGATGTGGAAATCAATCCCAACGAATTGGCAGCCAAAGAAACGCGCATGCGCGAATTGATGTCTGCCGCGCGAAAATACCGCGTTGAACCCGAACAACTGCCTGAAAAATGGGCAGAAATTCAGGCAGCCTTGCACGATTTGGAAGCGGCTGCCGACATTGCCGCACTGCAAAAAACGGTGGCGCAAACCGAAAGCGCGTACATGGAAGTGGCACAAAAATTGTCTGCCGCACGCCACAAAGCCGCGCAGAAATTGGCAAACGAAACCACCGCCCACATGCAAAATTTGGCGATGAAAGGGGCGAAATTCCACATTGAATTGTTGCCCAGCAGCCCCAGCGCACACGGTTTGGAGCAGGTGCAATATCAGGTGGCAGCGAATAAGGGCAGCCCTTTGCGTCCTTTGAACAAAGTGGCATCGGGCGGTGAATTGGCAAGGATTAGTCTTTCCATTCAAGTTGTTACCAGTCAATACACCCATGTGCCTACGCTGATTTTTGATGAAGTGGACACGGGCATAGGCGGTGCGGTGGCAGAAACGGTGGGGCGCGCCTTGCACACTTTGGGGCGCAAACATCAGGTTTTGGCGGTAACGCATTTGCCGCAAGTGGCAGCGTGTGGCGAACACCATTGGCAGGTTGCCAAACACAGCACAGGCGAACAAACTGTAAGCGAAATCAAAGTGTTGAACAATGAAACGCGGATTGATGAAATTGCGCGTATGCTTGGTGGCGAAAAAATCACGGAAACCACACGCCAACACGCAGCAGAAATGTTGGGATTGGTTGGGGGATAAGGTTTCAGGCTGCCTGAAATGGTGTTTTAACACAAAAATAAGGAAAAATATGCAAAAAATCATTTATTTAGCAGGTGGCTGCTTTTGGGGCGTGGAAGCCTATTTTCAGCGCATTGATGGCGTGGTTGCCACGCGCTGTGGCTATGCCAATGGCAGCACGCGCAATCCCAGCTATGAAGACGTGTGCCAGCGCAACACAGGACACGCGGAAACGGTTGAAGTGGCGTACAATAATCAAATTATTGATTTAAATGGATTATTGCAATACTATTTCCGCATCATAGACCCCACTTCACGCAACAAACAGGGCAACGATGTGGGCGTACAATACCGCACAGGCGTGTATTTTACCGACCCGAACGATGAAAACATCATCGCCCAAGCCATTGCCAATGAGCAACGCAAATACGCTACCCCCATTGTGGTGGAAAATTTGCCTTTGCAACATTTTGATTCTGCGGAAGAATATCATCAAGATTATCTGCACAAAAATCCGAATGGCTATTGCCACATTGATGTGCGTTTGGCGGATTTTCCTGTTTTTCAAAGCGATTTTGTGAAACCTGACGCGGCAACTTTACGCCAAATGCTCACGCCTGAACAGTTTTACGTTACCCAAGAAAATGGCACGGAACGCCCATTCAGCCATGAATACGACCATTTGTTTGAACGCGGTTTGTATGTGGATATTGTGAGTGGCGAGCCGCTTTTCAGTTCGCGCGATAAATTTGATTCGGGCTGCGGTTGGGCAAGTTTCAGCCAGCCTGTTTCGCCCGATGCGCTCACGCAAAAGCTGGACACCAGCCACAATATGCGCCGCGTTGAAGTGCGAAGTGGTTTGGCGGATTCGCATTTGGGACACGTTTTTCCCGATGGGCTGCCTGAAAAAGGCGGTTTGCGCTATTGCATTAACGGGGCGAGCTTGAAATTCATTCCCTATGATGAGCTGGACGCGCAAGGTTATGGTGCGTGGAAAAAGTGGGTTTAACATCATTTTACAGGCAGCCTGAACGATAATCTGATTTATCGCAACAAACGCCCAATTCAATCCGATTAAAATGTTTTTTTCACAAAAGGAAATGCAATGAAAAAAAACATTTTGTTGATGCTGCCCTTGCTGTTGGCGGCTTGTGTTGCGCCACCTGCTGTGGTTTTGGAAGTGCAACAACACGATACGCCCGACAATAACACCATGTACGTTTGCCGATTAAAAGCATTCACAACCGAATTTCGCAGCGAAAACAGCAGTCGCGGTAAAGCCAAATTGGACGTTCACAAACAATGTCGTGCCAAACACAATGCCATGTTTTGTGAAGAAAAAGACATTGTTTGCCAAAGCTACGAATGACCTTTCAGGCAGCCAAAATTCATTTTTTGGCTGCCTGAAAAACATTAGCCCCTACAACAACCAACCGCCATCGTAACGTTCCAAAAATTCGCCCAATTGTTTTTGTGCCAATTTGATGGTTTTTTCGTCTTGGCTGTTGAGTGCGCTTTCAAATCGCGCTACGGCGTGGCTGATGTGGTGGCGGTCATCGCCCAAGCATTCTTCATACAAGCGTTTGGCTTTTTCCAGCAAATAGACGTTTTGTTGCTGCTCGCGTGGGTGGATTTTTAAGGCTGCCAATTTGGCGCGTGAGGCTGCCACTTCTTCGGGCGTGAGCGTTTGGTTGTTGTGTTGGAAAACTTGGTTTACTTGAATATTCAAATCTTTATTGCTCACGTCCACTTCCAATAAGCCGTTGATGTCGTAGCTGAAACGCACATCAATGCTCACTTCGCCCGCTTTTTTGGCTGGGATTTTGACCGTGAGTTCGCCCAATTTCACATTTTCTCGCGCCAGCATGGATTCGCCTTGCAACACTTCAATCACCATTTGGGTTTGATTGTCGCGCATGGTGTTGAAGGTTTTTTCGCGCGAAATGGGTACTGCCATATTGCGCTCAATAATCGGCTCAAAACGCCCACCCACAATTTCATTTTCGGAAAGGTATTGCGCCACTTCCGTTCCCAATGAAAAGGGCATCACATCGGTCAAAACCGTTTCTTCCACGCTTTCGTTTCGCGCGATTAAGGCTGCCTGAACCGCCGCACCCCGCGCAATCGCCTCATCGGGATTGACCGACACCAGCGCAATGCGGCGAAATAATTGCGCGATGGATTGACGTATCATCGGCATTCGGCTGGCACCGCCCACAGTGATGATGCCGTCAATGTCGTTGGGCGACAATTTGGCATCGCGCAAAGCCCGTTCCAAAGGCTGACGCAAACGCGCCATCAAAGGCTCGGCGGCTTTTTCAAATTCGGCACGGCTGATGGTGGCTTGCAAGGTTTGTTCTTGATAATGGAATGTGATTTCGCTGCGTTCTTCTTTACCAAGATGGCGTTTGGCGGTTTCCAAAGTTTGCCATAATTCTTTGCTGTGCAACAATTTTTCTTTTTCGTTGGCTTTCAGGCTGCCTGAAACTTTGTTCAGAAAAATGTGGCGCAACACTTGCACAAAATCTTCGCCGCCCAAATGGTTGTCGCCTGCGCTGGCGGATACTTGCACCACGCCATCAAAATAATCCAACACAGAAACGTCAAACGTGCCACCGCCCAAATCGTAAATCAAAAAGCGCGTGTCATCGGGTTTTTCTTGCAAATCATAGGCTAAACCTGCGGCGGTGGGTTCGTTGAGCAGGCGCAACACGTTCAATCCCGCCATTTGTGCTGCGTGTTGTGTGGCTTGACGCTGAATCGCGTTGAAATAAGCAGGTACGGTAATGACCACATCGCGCACGGTTTCGCCCAAATGGGCTTCTGCGTCTGCTTTCAGGCTGCCCAAAATCAGCGCGGACAATTCTTCGGCACGAAATTCGCGTTTGCCCAATTTGAAAATTTTGTCGGTGCCCATAAAGCGTTTGAATGCGGCGGCGGTTAAATGGGGCGCGGTGGACAAACGCTCACGCGCGGCAATGCCCACGATGATGTTGTCTTGCTCGTCCACGCTGACCACCGATGGTGTGAGCAAATGCCCGTGTTGGTTGGGAATGATTTCGGTTGCGCCATCTTTGAAAATGGCGATTAAGCTGTTGGTTGTGCCTAAATCAATGCCGATGGGGGTGTTCATGATTTTTAACCTGTTGATTTTATTTTTGAATAAATGGGACAATGTTCGTGATGTGCGCCAGCCAAATAACCCAAACTCATTAAAAATTCGCCCACAATTTCGCCACCCACAAATTTGAAATGCTGTTTAAACAATTTGACCCATGCGGCTTTGTCGCGTGGGTGGTGCTGGTCGAGCCAATTTTTGAAACTGCCTGTTTCTTTTTGAATGGATTGGATTTTTTGTGCATTGAAAATGGCTGCTTGAATTTTCAGTTTGTTGCGGACGATGCCTGCGTCTGCCAACAAACGTGCCATGTCGTTTTCATCAAAGGCGGCAACCTTTGCCACATCAAATTGCGCGTAGGCTGCCTGAAAAGCGGCGCGTTTGTTTAAAATGGTTGTCCAGCTTAAACCTGCTTGGTTGATTTCCAAAATCAGTCGTTCAAACAAGGCATTGTCGTGGGCAACGGCAAAACCGTATTCGTGGTCGTGATAATGTTTGTTGGGATTGGGCGTGTTTTCAGGCAGCGCGTTGCAGAAATCGCAATAATTCATGATGGTGTCTTGATGAAATGTTTCAGGCAGCCTGAAAAAACGTGTGCTGCCTGAAAAAAGGTTTTTACAAATTGTATTGCAACCAACCTTGCAAATTGTCTTTAACCAAATCGGTTAAAGCGTCCAGCCAATCGGGGTTGTCGTTCAGGCAGGGAATGTAGTGGAATTGCTCGCCGCCTGCTGCGTGGAATTGTTCGCGTCCAGCAATGGCGATTTCTTCCATGGTTTCCAAACAATCTGCCATAAAGCCTGCGCACACCACGTCCAGTTTTTTCACGCCTTGTTTGGGCAGGGTGTCAAACAGCGTTTGCGTGCTGGGCGTGAGCCATTTGCCTTTACCAAACTGGCTTTGGAACGAAACAATGTATTGCTCATCGCTCAAACCCAATTCTTGCGCCACCAATTTGGCGGTGGCACGGCATTCGTGGGGGTAGGGGTCGCCCTTGTCGTGATGAAATTGCGGAATGCCGTGAAAGCTGAACATCAGTTTGTCGCCAGCACCGTGTTTGGCGCGATAGGCTTTCACTTGCGCGGCAACGGCTTGAATGTAACCCGCGTGATTGTAAAAACGCGATACGGTACGCAAAGACATCTGATTGCGCTGTTTGGTCAATTCGTTCAAAACCTTATCCAAAGCCGCCCCTGCGCTGCTGGCGGCATATTGGGGATACAATGGCACAACCAACAATCTGCCCACGCCATTGGCTTTCATTTTTGCCAACACATTGGGGACGCTGGGTTTGTTGTAGGTCATGGCGTATTCCACAAACACATCATCAGGCAGCCGTGCGCGTAAGCCTTCGCATTGACGTTGGGTAAACACGGCAAGTGGCGAACCTTCGTTGAGCCACACTTTTTCATAGCCGTGTGCGCTGGCTTTGCTGCGAAAGGGCATAATCACGCCACGCAAAATGGGTTGCCACAGCAATTTGGGCAATTCAACCACGCGCTGGTCGCCCAAAAATTGCCCCAAATAGGGTTTAACCGCTTCGGCGGTGGGCGCATCGGGTGTGCCCAAATTCATCAGCAAAATGCCGATTTTGTTTTGTTGTTCAAAGGAAAGTTGGGGTTCGGTGTGAAATTTCATGATTGTGTGCCAAAAAGGAAAAGTGCCTATCATATTACAAGATGAAGGGCGGTGGCGTTAAGGATAACAATATTGGGGATTGGGAAAATTGTGTTTCAGGCAGCCTGAATCTCACAAATCAATATCAGGCAAAGTCATTGCCAATACCGTTTCGGTTTGTTTGGCGCGAAAATCGGCAAGTTTTTGTGCCAAATCCGCATCGTGGTTTGCCAGTAATGATACGGCAAACAAAGCCGCATTTGCCGCACCAGCCTCGCCAATGGCAAAAGTTGCCACAGGCACGCCCTTGGGCATTTGCACAATGGAAAGCAGCGAATCTTCGCCACGCAAATATTTGCTTGGCACAGGCACACCCAATACAGGCAGCGTGGTTTGACTGGCAACCATACCCGCCAAATGTGCAGCACCGCCAGCCCCCGCAATAATCGCTTGCAAACCACGCGCTTTGGCAGATTTGGCGTATTCAAACATCAAATCAGGCGTGCGGTGTGCCGACACCACTTTGGCTTCATAAGCCACACCAAATTGTTCCAAAAAATGCGCGGCGTGTTGCATGATGTGCCAATCGCTGTTGCTGCCCATGATGATGCCGATTTTGACCATGATTGAAGTTCCGTGTGAAAAAGTGTAAATTGGCTTATTTTATTGGGTTTTGTGTGGCTTGGGTAGTTTTTTCAGGCAGCCTGAACGTTTTTTTTTACCCAATTTAACGCTTGCGTTATAATGGCGTTTCACAACAATAATGCCAAACAAAGGAAAAATCACCATGAATCCCACACGCCGCGTATTTTTCATTTCCGACCGCACAGGTTTGAGCGCAGAAGGCATGGGCAAAGCCCTGTTGGAGCAATTTGAAAACATCAAATTCAAGCAAATGTCATACGCCTTCATCAACACCGAAGACAAAGCACACGGTTTGGTACAAATCATCAATCGCCAAGCGCAAGACGATGGCATTCGCCCCATTGTGTTTTCCAGCGTGGTTGATGAAAGCATTGGGCGAATTTTGGCAGAAGCCAACGCCTTGCACATCAGCCTGTTTGACGCATTTTTATCGCTGTTGGAGCAAGAATTGGGTACACCAGCGCGTCATTCCGTGAAAAGCCGCGTGGCAAATGTGGAACGCTACGATGCGCGTATGGAAGCCGTGAATTTCGCCTTAAATCATGACGATGGCGTATCCGAAGCCAATTTGAAAGAAGCCGATGTGATTTTAATGGGCGTATCGCGCAGTGGCAAAACGCCCACTTGCCTGTATTTGGCATTGCAATATGGCATTCGCGCCGCCAACTATCCGCTCACGCCCGATGATTTGGAAAGCCCCGATTTGCCACGCATGGTCAAAGCCCACAAAAACAAATTGTTTGGCTTAACCATCAACCCCGAACGCTTGCACGACATTCGCGAAGAACGCCGCGCCAATTCCAATTATTCCCACATAGACACTTGCAAACAAGAAGTGCGCGATGCCCAAGCCATGTTTCGCCGCCACCAAATTCCCTTTACCGACACCACCCACAAATCGGTGGAAGAATTGGCGGTCAATATTTTGCAAGAATGCCAATTAAAACGCCGTTTTTGATTGAAAAAACGTTTCAGGCAGCCTGCAAACCTTTTGGGTCTCAAAATAAAAATCGGCTCACATTACGCGCACAATTTTTGCCACCGTGTATGTCGCTGCCCGTTTTGGAAATGGTAAACGTATAGCGCGTTTGCTGCATAAACACGATTTTATGATGTACGCTTTGCTCGTTCAAAGTAAAACCGAATTTGCTTAATGCTTGGCGTGTGGCATTGTCCATGCGATGATAGGTGTGCATGATTTTGTGAAATTCCCGCTCTTTTTCGGCACGCACATCGCGTTCAAGCGGATTGGCTTGCAACACATCTTCCAACACATGGCGGTAGCGACTTTTATCATAAGTATGATTTTTCAGCGCAAATTCCAAAGCCTTGCGCGTGAAACTCAAAATTTCATTTTCATACAAATCCACTTCCTGCCCAAATTGCAATAAGGCAGTTTCTTTCGGTTTGGGTGGGGTGTATTGCGGCACAAAATTTTGTTGTGCCGCTTGTTTCATTTCGTACATTTCCTGTTTGATTTGGGCGATGACTTCGTCTTTTTGCGCCACAATTTGCTGGTGTTTGTCTCGCTTTTCAGTCAGATAATGCACGCTTTGTTTTAAATGATTGTTTTCATTTTTCAAATCGTGCATTCGATTAAGCTGTTGTTTTAATTTATTATTTTCAGAGTTGAGTGTGCTGATTTTGTTTTGTCGTTGGGTGTTTTCGTTTTTCAATGCCGTGATTTGGCTTTTTAATTGCTGGATTTGTTGCAGCAAATCGTGATGTTTATCGTCCTGTTCAGCCACAGGTGGGGGTTGAACCGCCGCTTTTTCAGGCAGCGCGGCAGATTTCAGGTTGCCTGAAACGGCTGAATTGGCAGACGCAATTTCCCATTCCGTTTTGATATTGAAAACAAAACTTTGTTTTTTCTTATTTTTCTTGCACTTGTGTAAAGTGATTTGGCGTAAAGTCAAATTGTCCCACGTTTTGCCTTGCGCTTGGGCAAACAGTTTGGCAAGGGATTTTTTGGCTTGTTTCAACTTCATTTGCTCGCTCCTTAAAAAATCATCAATTAAAACAATTTATTGGCAATATCGTGGGCGAAATTTTTGCCCGAACGCACATCGCTGCTGCTTTTTGACGTGGTGGCAACATAACGTTCATCGCCCATGAATTTGAATTTGTGGTGTGTGCCGTCTTGCGTGTGTGAAAACCCCAATTTTTTCAAAGCATTGAGCGTGGGCGCGTCCAAACGCTGATAATTGCGCATGACGCGTTTCAATTCGGTTTCTTTTTCCTTACGCAAATCGTTTTCCAAAGGATTGTTCAGCAGCAAATCGTGCAAAATGTGTTGGCGGCGGCTGTTTTCGTGGGTGCGCGTTGCCAATTCGTTGTGCAGCGCGTCTCGCACAAAGCTCAAAATTTCATCGTTATACAAATCCAATTCATCGCCATACGCCAACACACACGAACCGCGCACCACGGTTTTGACGTGGGTGTAGCTGTGTTGTGGGTCGGGCGAGTGGGTAACTTCTTCAAGTAATTGTTCCAGTTGGCGAATTTCGTGTTTTAAATCGCTGATTTCCTGATTTTTTTCTTTCATATCATGGAAATAAGTGTCGTTTTGGCTTTGGTTGGCAAACTGGTGTTTTTCGTTGAGTGTTTGGATTTCGCGCTGGTGTTCTTGTTTTAAATGGGCGATTTGTTCGCTGTGTTCGGTTTGCAGGGTTTCCATTTGGAATTGCAGATTTTGGGCGGCATTTTTGTCTTTGTTTAATTGCAATTTCAGTTGGGCGTGCCAACTTTCAGGCTGCTGCGACACGCTTATCACAAAATCACAAGGCAACTGATTGGGGTGGGGAATGCGAAAGCGAATGCTGCTGATTTCTTCATATAAATCAGGATTTAAAATACATTGTATGGGGTAAATCACGCTGCCGTGTTCGTTGTGCCATGTCATGAAAACATGGGGGGCGGTTTGCAAAATGGGGTGCTTTTTCAGCCAATTATAGGCGACTTGGAGCATTTGTCGCTTGCCGATGGGCTGGGTAATGGGCAAGTGGGTTTCGTATATCAACATGATTTTTCTCCTGAATTTTTTCTTTTAAAAGACAATTCAGGCTGCCTGAAAAACCAAAACTTCGCTTTTCAGGCAGCCTGAACGTGGTTTACAGCACCGATTTCACGGCAGCAACCACATTTTCCGTTGTGAAACCAAATTCTTTAAACAGCAATTCGGCTGGCGCGGATTCGCCAAAACGGTCTAAACCCACCACTTTGCCGTTCAAACCAACGTATTTGTACCAGCCATCGGTAACGCCTGCTTCCACCGCGATTTTCGGCAAGTTTTCAGGCAGCACGCTTTGTTTGTACGCCAAATCTTGCTTGTCAAACACATTGGTGGACGGCATGGAAACCACATTCACGGCAATGCCTTGTTCCGCCAACGCTTTTTGCGCGTTCAGTGCCAATTCCACTTCGGAACCTGTGGCAATAATCACGGCTTGCGCGTTTTGGCTGCCTGAAATGATGTAGCCGCCGCGTTGAATGTTTGCCAAAGTTGGCTCATCGCGTTGAATAAACGGCAAATTCTGACGGCTGAAAATCAAGCAGCTTGGGTGGTCTTGCGCTTGCACGGCTTGCGCCCATGCCACCAAACTTTCGGCTGTGTCGCAAGGTCGCCACACCGCCATATTTGGAATCAAACGCAAAGTCGCGGTTTGTTCAACAGGCTGGTGGGTCGGGCCATCTTCGCCCAAACCGATGGAATCGTGCGTGAACACAAACACAGGATTGATTTTCATCAAAGCCGCCATACGCAAAGCATTACGCGCGTATTCGCTGAACATCAGGAAAGTTGCGCCAAACGGCTTCACGCCACCGTGCAACGCCATGCCGTTCATGATTGCCGCCATGCCAAATTCGCGCACACCATAATGCACATAATTGCCGCCTTGGCGCGGTTTGATGGACACGCTGTTTGACCAATCGGTTAAATTTGAAGGGGTTAAGTCTGCCGAGCCGCCCACCAGTTCGGGCAACACTTGCGCCAAAATTTCAATGCTGTTTTGGCTGGCTTTGCGTGTGGCGATTTTTTCCGCTTTTTGGCAGATTTCGTTTAAGGCAGCCTGAACGTGTGTTGCAAAGTTTTCAGGCAGCGTGCCGTTCATGCGGCGCGTGAATTCGGCGGCTTTTTCGGGGAATTTTGCCGAGTATTCTGCGAACAATGCGTTCCATTCGTTTTCCAATTTCGCGCCTTTTTCGTGGGCGTTCCATTGGTCGTACACATTTTGTGGGATTTCAAATGGGGCAAAATCCCAATTCAAATGTTGGCGCGTGGCAGCGATTTCGTCCGCGCCCAACGGTGCGCCATGGGTTTTGTGGCTGCCCTCTTTGTTGGCTGCGCCTTTGCCGATTAAGGTTTTGCAGCAAATGATGGACGGTTTTGCCGTTTCGTTTTTGGCGGATTGGATGGCGTTGCGGATTGCGTCAGGATTGTGTCCGTCCACATTTGCCACAACGTGCCAGCCGTAGCTTTCAAAACGTGCAGGAATGTTTTCCGTGAACCAGCCGTCCACTTTGCCGTCAATGGAAATATTGTTATCGTCATACAAAACAATGAGTTTGCCCAAGCCCAAAGTCCCCGCCAAAGACGCGGCTTCGTGGGAAACGCCTTCCATCAGGCAGCCATCGCCCAAGAAAACGTAGGTGTGGTGGTTCACAATGTCCAAGCCGTCTTGGTTAAATTCGCTTGCCAAGATTTTTTCTGCCAAAGCCATGCCCACCGCATTGGCAATGCCTTGACCGAGTGGACCTGTGGTGGTTTCCACGCCAGCCGCGTAGCCGTATTCGGGGTGTCCTGCTGTTTTGCTGTGCAGTTGGCGGAAGTTTTTCAAATCATCAAGCGACAAATCGTAGCCGCTCAAATGCAACACGCTGTACAACAACGCGCTGGCATGACCGTTGGACAAAACAAAGCGGTCGCGGTTGAAAAATTGGGGATTTTGGGGATTGTGTTGCAGAAATTCGCGCCATAACACGTCTGCCATGTCTGCCATGCCCATGGGCGCACCGGGGTGTCCCGAATTGGCTTGTTGAACCATGTCCATAGACAAGAAACGGATTGCGTTGGCGGTTTGGGTTGCTGCCATGTTTTTTTTCCTGATTTAAGGTGGATAAGGGGTTTGATTATGGCAGTTTTAACGCTTGTTTACAATATTTCAGGCTGCCTGAAAAGAAAAACCGCCATTTTGTGATATTGCCACAAATCTGTTCCCTCCCCCGTCCCCAACGGGGGAGGGGACAGGTTTCAGGCTGCCCAAAATTTTTGCTTTGTAAAGAAAGGCTGCCTGAAAAACAAAAATGCTTTCAGGCAGCCTGAATTGAAAAAAAGAATGGGTATTAGCGGATTAAACCTTCTTGGCGCATATAATTGAGATTTTCTTGTGCTACTGTATCGCCTTGTGCAGCCGCTTGTTCAAAGAATGATTTGGCTTTGGCATAATCTGGTTTCACACCTAACCCTTTCACATACATCAAGCCCAAATTGTGTTGTGCTACTGCATTACCTTGTGCAGCCGCTTGTTCAAACAATGCTTTGGCTTTGGCGTAATCTTGTTTCACGCCCCAACCTTTCCGATACATATAGCCCAAACTGCTTTGTGCATCTGCATGACCTTGTGCAGCTGCTTGTTCATAATATGCTTTGGCTTTGGCGTAATCTTGTTTTACGCCAAAGCCTTGTTCATACATATCGCCCAAATTATATTGTGCGTCTGCATGACCTTGTACAGCCGCTTTTTCATACCAAATTTTAGCTTGAGCGTAATTTCGTTTCCCACCCAAACCTTGTTGATACATATAGCCCAAATTGTTTTGTGCGGCTTTATGACCTTGTGTAGCTGCTTTTTCAAATAATGCTTTGGCTTTGGTGTAATCTTGTTTTACACCCCCACCTTCAAAATACATATAGCCCAAATTGTTTTGTGCAGCATCATATCCTTGTGCAGCTGCTTGTTCATAATATGCTTTGGCTTTGGCGTAATCTTGTTTTACGCCCCAGCCTTGTTCATACATATAGCCCAAATTGTATTGTGCAACATCATATCCTTGTGCAACTGCTTGTTCATAATATGCTTTGGCTTTGGCGTAATCTTGTTTTACGCCCCAACCTTGTTGATACATATAGCCCAAATTGTTTTGTGCAGCATCATCTCCTTGTGCAGCTGCTTTTTCCAACCACATTTTAGCTTGAACATAATCTTTTACGGAACCATCAATGCCATGCAAATAACGCATACCTACTTGATTTTGCGCTGTTGCATCACCTTGTTGCGCTAATTTCAAATCTGTGGCAAAGCTGTTTTGGAGTTGACCAGAAATAGAGTTGCTTGTTGTGATTGTCATATCGGGTGCAGCCACAACAGGCAATGCCAACATGCCTGCCAACAATGCAGCGCATAATTTAGTCAATTTGCGGGGGGTAAAGAATGGCATGGTTTTCGCTCCATGTTGTTGAAAAAAATAAAGTAAAAAGTTTACGTTTGTTTATCTTTTTTTGCAAGATGAGGCGTGTTTTTTTTCAGGCAGCCTGAAACCCCATTACGCTGCTATAATTTTTCTTTTTTTAGGAAAGCAAAACCATGTTACACAACGCCACCATATTGGTAACGGGCGGCACAGGCTCATTTGGCAACACCTTTGTGCCGATGACTTTGGCAAAATACAATCCCAAAAAAATCATCGTCTTTTCGCGCGATGAAATGAAACAATGGGACATGGCAAAAAAATTTGAAGGCGACAAACGTGTGCGCTTTTTCATTGGCGATGTGCGCGACAAAGACCGACTCTATCGCGCTTTGGACGGTGTGGATTATGTGGTTCACGCCGCCGCCACCAAAATCGTCCCCACTGCCGAATACAATCCCTTTGAATGTGTCAAAACCAACATCAATGGCGCGATGAACCTGATTGACGCTTGCATAGACAAAGGCGTGAAAAAAGTCGTTGCCCTTTCCACCGACAAAGCCAGCAGCCCTGTGAATTTGTATGGCGCAACCAAACTCGCGTCCGACAAACTGTTTGTGGCGGGCAACGCTTATTCGGGCGAACACGGTACGCGCTTTGCGGTGGTGCGCTATGGCAATGTGATGGGGTCGCGCGGTTCGGTGATTCCGTTTTTCTTGTCCATCAAAGACAAAGGCGTGTTGCCGATTACCGACAGCCGCATGACGCGCTTTATGATTTCTTTGGAACAAGGCGTGGAATTGGTTTGGCACGCTTTTGATGATATGGTGGGCGGCGAAATTTATGTGAAAAAAATTCCGTCTATGACCATAGGCGATTTGGCTACGGCGGTTGCGCCTGAATGCCGTCAAGAAATCGTGGGCATACGCGCTGGCGAAAAATTGCATGAGCAAATGATTAGCGCGGAAGATGCTTTTTACACCTATGAATACCCCGAGCATTTCAAAATCCTGCCAGCGATTAACGGTTGGTGTGATAGCCCCGAGCGCATTAAAAATGGCGTGAAAGTGCCAGAGGGCTTTGTGTATGCCAGCGACAACAATAGCCAATGGTTCAGCATTGAGGCTTTGCGTGAGTGGATTGCGGCAAATCGGCACAAAATTGGTCAGATTTAAGTTTCAGGCTGCCTGAAAAATGGATTTTGCTTTCGGCGATTGACTTTATTAAATAAGTAAGCCAATCAAAAAACATTTCAGGCAGCCTGAAACCTTTGCAAAACCTACTTTTAAACTGACGTAGGGGCGGATTTCATATCCGCCCTTTTTTCAATTTATTGATAAGAATGAAAATTTCTGCGAACCTAAACGGGGCAGATATGAAATCAGCCCCTACGAACTGAGTTTTGCAAAGGTTTCAGCCTGAAAAGTCAATTCACACCCACAATTTTTGTTCGCGTAATTGGGCGGCTTGCAGCGTGTTTTCCAGCAGGCTGGCAATGGTCATGGGACCAACCCCTCCTGGTACGGGCGTAATCATGGCAGCGCGTTCTTTGGCAACATCAAATTCCACATCGCCACACAAGGTGCCGTCTTCCAAGCGGTTAATGCCCACATCAATGACCACCGCGCCTTGTTTAATCCATTCGCCTTTAACCAAATGGGGCTTGCCCACCGCCACCACCACAATATCGGCTTTGCTCAATTCTTCGGGCAAATTGGTGGTAAAACGGTGGCAAACGGTAACGGTTGCGCCTGCCAACATCATTTCCAAAGCCTGTGGTCGCCCCACAATATTGGACGCGCCCACAATCACCACATTTTTGCCTTTGACTGGCACATCATAGGCGCGCAGCAGCGTCATCACGCCTTTGGGGGTGCAGGGACGCAACAGGGGAATGCGTTGCGCCAAACGCCCCACATTGTAGGGGTGAAAACCGTCCACATCTTTTTCAGGCAAAATGCGTTCCAAAATGTTTTGGCTGTTGATTTGTTTGGGCAGGGGCAGTTGCACCAAAATGCCGTCCACTTCATCATTTTGATTCAATTCATCAATCAGGTTATTGAGCTGCTGTTCGGTGGTGTGTTCGGGCAGATGATACGAAAAAGATTTGAAACCCACTTTTTCGCAAGCCGCATTTTTGTTGCGTACATACACCGCGCTGGCAGGGTCTTCGCCCACCAAAATCACCGCCAAACCAGGGACGCGCAAACCTGATTCGGCACGATTTTTGACCTGTTGGGCAATGGTGTCCAAGCATTTTTGTGAGACTTCTTTGCCGTTGATGATGGTTGCCGACATGATTTTTTCCTTTAAATTGAAAATGATAAAATGGGGAAAGGGGTTTCAGGCTGCTTTGTTCACGATGTGGATTTGGGGTGTAAGGCTGCCTGTAAATGGGTCGCAAAATGCACCGTGCGTATGGTGTATGGGCGTTCTTTGGCAATGCGTTTGATTTCATCAAGCAAATCGCCGCCCCAATACCAACGCCCATTGTCCAAACGCAATGCACCGCGTTCACACACAAAGGTTTTTTGTTGTAAGGTGGTGTTTGCCGTTTCCGTAATCGCAATCGCGCTGCGCCACGACCAATCGCCAACAGGCAAACGCGCCCATGCCGCACGTACCATTTCATTGTGTTGCGCCACATCGCCTGTGGCACAGGCAGCGTTGCAATCGTTGGTTTGCAAAGCAGGGCAGGGCGCGTTTTCAGGCAGCTTGTGTGGCGAAATGCCCAACATGGTTTGGCACAAATTTTCATTTTTTGCCCAAGATTGCAATGCCTTTTGAGCCGCTTTCGGGTGCAAAAACACACCATGTGGCGGCGCGTCAAACACGCCTTGTGGCAAGGGTTGAACTTGCGCTTTCAGGCAGCCATTTTGCTCAACAAAAACCAAAGTGTAACGCGGTTGCGTGGTGTTGCGCCACACTTTTTTGCCAGACAATTCATTTTCCACATAAAGGTTTAATGCGTCCAGTGCGCCCATTGCCGATTGCCAGCGCACACCGTGCGCCGCCGCAAAACGCCGTGCCGCCACATCGCCCATTGCCCCAGCAAAACTGCGTTCATACGCACGCACCGCCAAAGTGTTGCCAGCCTTGTCCAGCCAATGTGCCACGCCCCAACCATCGCCCAAACGGTGCAAATCTGCCCGCAAATTTTCAGGCAGCCCCGTGGGTAAGCGCGTTGGCACAATCAAATTCAAAGCCGTTTTCAGCCAAGCAGCCTGCAATTCATCTGCCGAAAGCCGCAAAAAATCCGCTAACAACAACACATCGGTCATGGCGCGATGGCGTTCGCCCACCGTTTGCAAATCAAAACGAGCCGCAATGCTGTCCAAATTGTGTTTGTATTCATGCGGATACAATTTTTTGGACAATTTGACCGTGCATAAAGTCCAAGTGGCAAAATCCACGCCAGCGCGTTGGCATTCATTGACCAGCAAAGTGTAATCAAAATGGCTGTTGTGTGCCAGCACAATGCAGCCACGCAAATCGGGCAAAATTTCAGGCAGCAAAGCGGCAAAAGTGGGCGCATTTGCCACCATTTCATTGTTGATGCCCGTTAAATTGGCAATAAAATCAGAAATTTCCGTTTCGGGATTAACCAAATGCTGTACCGCTTTCACATCATTGCCATCAAAGCGCAAATAAGCGATTTCGGTAATGCGGTCGGTTTGCAAATTGCCGCCTGTGGCTTCCAAATCCAAAATGACCACAGGCTGCCCAAATGCCTGAAATTGTTGTGCCAAAAAAGAAAAACGCTGTTGCATAATCACTATTTTTTATTTTAGATTAAGCAATTATACCTTTTTGCCGATTTTTTGTGAAACAAATAATTGACAAGATGTGGGGGTGTCTCTATAATTCAAATCTTTGCTGCACCCGTAGCTCAGTTGGATAGAGTATTTGGCTACGAACCAAAGGGTCGGGCGTTCGAATCGCTCCGGGTGCGCCAGCAAAAATTTTTCCGCGCCCATCGTCTAGCGGTTAGGACATCGCCCTTTCACGGCGGTAACCGGGGTTCGATTCCCCGTGGGCGTGCCAGTTTTGCAACCCCAGCATGAAAATGCTGGGGTTTTTGCCGTGCGCGAAAAATGTGGTGTAATGGTTTGTGTATGCAGATGTATTCGTTTTTAATCTTTTTTATTTCAATGATTTGTGTTTGAATTTTGGTTGCTTGATTGCATTTTGTATTTATTTTGTGTATATTTGTATGCAAATAAAGACGTTTGTAAGGAATATGAATATGCCTACGCAAAATCGCGTTCCGTTGAGTGTGCGGATTGACCAAGAAGATTATGATTTTATTGCCCAACTTCACATTGAAGGCGCGAATACGCCATCGGAAAAAGTGCGTGAATTGTTGAAACAGGCGCGTTTGGCACACGCGCAGGCGCAGGATTATGAACATGGCTTGGACAGCATGGAGCGTTTTATTCAGGCAGCCAAACGCCATGTTTTGCACGCGGAAAAGGAGTGGGGCATTCATTCCACCATTTTGGCGCGTTTGTTTGAGCAAGTGCCTGATTTGGCGGCAACTTTGGCGGCTGATTTGCCTGAACACGCCACGCAGCAGGATTTGTTGGATTATGAACGTGAAATGATGTGGCGCGTGGTGCGTTTGATGGACGCGGTGTTGCAGTTGGCGGTGGTGGGCAAGGGTGCGGCTTACGATGATAACATCTTGTTGGAATTGGATAATACTTTAAAATTGGCAAACATTGTGCAACAGGCAAGGAGCTGAAAAATGAGTGAATCTTTATCGCGCCGTGTGCGCCGTTTGGTGAGTGGTGGTTTTCATGCGGTGTTGGATACGGCAGAAAATCTTGCGCCCGAGGCGGTGTTGAATGAACACATTCGTGAGGTGGAACGTGCCATTGATGAGGTGCGTGGTGAATTGGGTAAGGTGCTGGCGCAAAAGCATTTGGCGGCAAAAAAATTGGCTGATGAGGGCAATCGCCATGAAAGTTTGTCTGACCAAATTCAGGCTGCCTTAAATGCCAAACGCGATGATTTGGCGGCGGCTGGCGTGGCGGAACAAATGGACATTGAGGCGCGTTTGCTGGTGTTGGAAAACACGATTGCGGATTGTGCGGCGCAAGAGCGTGAGTTGTCGGATTTTGTTGCGGCTTTGCAATCCACGCGGCGTGAAATGCAGCAAAATTTGGCGGACTGGAAAGCGGCTCAAAATCAAAATCATGTGGCTGGTGGTGCGGTTTCAGGCAGCAAAATCAGCCAAATTGCACACAATTCGGAAAAAAGCAGCCAAAATTTTGAGCGTGTGTTGCAGCGTCATGGCGGTATGCCTTTGAATGGGGCGGGCAATCAAGCCAGCTCTTTGCGCGAATTGGAGGAATTGAGCCGTCAAAATCGCGTGGCGGAGCGTTTGGCGGCTTTGAAAGCGGGTAAATCGTAAACCTTTTTTTCAGGCTGCCTGAAAGGATTTTGTAATGGAAAAAGAGTGGTTAATGGAATCGCCATCTGATTTTGTTTGGAAGCAAATGGCATGGATTTCGCTTTTTGGTTCGACGGTGTGGATAATGTGGTGGTCGCATGATGAAGTTGGCACGATGATGATGTGGGTGTTTGGTTTGGTTGCGTTGTATTTTTGCCTGTTGAGTGTGTGGCGTTTGTGGCGAACTGTGGTGTATCGGCGCAAAAATCCCATTTATTTTCGTGTTGTGGGGCAGATTTTGCATTATTCGCTGCCTGAAATGGGGCAGGGGCAAATTGATGTGCGACAATTGGATTTGTTGCGCTATCGCATTCAGGGCGATTTGCGTATTCCCATTCGTGGCGATTCAGGCTGTCTGAAAATTGATTTGGCGCATTTTCAAAAACCGTTTATTCATCAAAGTCATCAGGAGTGGGTTAGCCAATTTTTGGGCGATTTGGAAAAGGCGCAATGGCACAATCAACAACCCTTTGATTCATTTTTAAACAAGGAAATTTCATCATGAAAACAATCATTCAATCTTACAAAAATTTGTTGTGTCAAATTGCCGTGTTGGTTTTGGGCGCGACCATGTTGGCAGGCTGCGGCGAAGGGTCGGAAAAAGCCGATTTGCTCAAAATCACCGCCGTGTTTTACGAAGCAGGCGTAAACGAAAAAGTGCAAGAAGAATACCAACAAAAATTGAAAAACGTGAAAACCGAAGCCGAAGCCAAACAAGTGATTGGCGAAATGGTCGGCTTGTTGGAAAAAACGCCAGCAAAACTGGAAGGCTTGAATTTAAGCACCGAAGCGGGCAAATCTTTGCGCGACAAATTGGCAAAAGGCTTTCGTGGCGTGGTGGAAAGCACCAAAGAATTGACCGCATTGGACATGAAAACCGATATGGACAAAGCCATGGCAGCGCAAACCAAATTGTTGCAAGCGCAAAAAGATTTGCTGGACGCGCAAAACGAATTCATTGAACTTGCCAAAAAACACGGTGTGGATTTGGAAAAAATGAAAAAATAAGCCAAATTTGCTTTCAGGCAGCCTGAAAATGGTAAAAAAGGAATAATATGAATTCAATGGAAAAAATCAAACATCTGACTACCTTGTTGGGTAATTGGGGCATCATTGCGATTTTGTATTGGGGGGCGATGCAGCCCAAAAGTTTGGCTGGTGTGATGAAATTGTTTGCAATGTTTACGATGTTTTGGACAATTTTTGCTGCAATTTTTTCTGTGATTGCTTTTTTCAAAATTTTGTTTGGTAAATACGATAAATCATTGCAATTCATATTATTATTGACGATTGGCATTTGGTTATTTTGGGCGGTTTTTGCCAACATTTAATCGCCAAAGTTTTCAGGCAGCCTGAAAAACCCTTCTCACCCAAGAAAGGAAAATCATCATGTGGACGCTCATCAATTCCCCCGAAACCTACCCATTTAGCGTGGCATTGGTTTTGATGTTGCTCATCGGTTTGTTGGAATTGGTGTCGCTGTTCACAAGCGGATTCACGCAAAGTTTAGACGGTTTGCTGCCTGAAAGTTTGCTGGAATCATCGCCGCCCGAAGTGCGTTTGCCGCTAGATGAAATGGGTGCAGGTTTGCGTTTGCTGGATTGGCTTTATGTGGGCAAAGTGCCGTTGATGATGTTGCTGGTGATTGCTTTGGCGGTGTATGGTGCAATGGGGTGGGTGTTGCAAAATCTGTTTTACAGCGTTTCAGGCAGCCTGCTGAATGTGTATTTGGCGATGGTGTTGGTGGCGATGTTGTCTTTACCGATGATAAGGCTGTTTGCCGCCGCGTGGTACAAAATCATGCCCAAAGACGAAACAACCGCCATTGGGGCAGACGCGCTCATTGGTAGAGTGGGCGTGGTGGTATTGGGCATAGCCAGCGCAAACCAATCTGCCCAAGTGCGTGTGAAAGACCAATTTGGGCAACAGCATTACATCATGGCGGTGGCAGACGGAGGCAGCGATTTGCCGCAGGGAACGGTGGTGTTGCTTGTGTCGCGGCAGGGGCATTTGTATCACATCATTGAAAATGTGAATGCGAATTTGGTGGATTAACCATTTGAATTAAAACAAAAAGGAAAAAACATGATTAACTTATATCAAATTTTGAATGTGCCACCCTACGCAAATAAAGGGCAAATTCAAACCATGTTGCAGCATTATCAAAACAGTGCCAATCCTGACCCAAAAGTGATTAAAGCCGTACAAGATTGGCTGTTGGTGGACGATGTACGCGCACGTTATGATGAACGCTTGCGTCAAGCGCAGCCTGACTTTTTTCAGGCTGCTGCCCCAGCCCACCGTACCCCAACCCCCATTTCTCATGATGATGAACCAGAAGACGTGGCATTGGCAGAAAGTCCCATGTTGTGGAATCCAAAAGCAGCAAGCATTTGGGCGTTTTTCCTGTCGCCAGTTTTGGGTTCGTGGCTGTACGCATTGAATTATCGTGAATTAGGCGATGAAGCCGAAGCACAAAAACACATGAAAGTGGTGTGGGGTTTGCTGGTTTTGTATGTGGTGTTTATGTTGATTACCATTTTAACAGGATTTAATTTCCCATTGATAATATCACTTTTGATTTGGTTTGCATGGTATTTTGGCATTGCCCAGCAACACATTAACGAAATTCAAAATGAATTTGGCGATGATTATGAACGCAGACCATGGCTCAAACCCATTGGGCTGACTGTTTTGGCTTATGTGGGGTATTTTGTGCTTTACATGATTTTGGCTTTTTTGGCGATGATTGCGGGTGTGATTCACCCAAGTATGTTAAATTGAAGTTGAGATTGTTTTCAGCCAGCCTGAACAATATTTTTTTAATTGATTTTCAAACAGAAAGGGCATAAAAATATGATTTCCATTGTTGTGATTGCCATTGCCGCATTGGCAGGCTTGGGTATTTTGGGCTTGATTTTCACGCGGCTGTATCAACGCGCCACCAAGCAACGCTCTTTTGTGCGTACAGGTTTTGGCGGCGAAAAAGTGATTATGAATGGCGGTGCGCTGGTGTTGCCCATTTTGCACGACACCACTTGGGTGGGCATGGAAACCCATCGCCTTGAAGTGCGCCGCGAAGCCGCCCAAGCCCTGATTACCAACGACCGAATGCGCGTTGATGTGATTGCCGAATTTTATGTGCGCGTTAAGCCAACCATGGAAAGCATTGCCATTGCCGCACAAACTTTGGGCGAAAAAACCAGCCAGCCCGATTTGCTCAAAGAATTGGTAGAAGGCAAATTTGTGGACGCACTTCGTGCCGTTGCTGCCGAAATGACGATGGACCAACTCCACGAAAAGCGCGTTGATTTTGTGCAAAAAGTACAACAAGTTGTATCAGAAGATTTGTACAAAAACGGCTTGGAATTGGAAACCGTGTCATTAACAGGGCTTGACCAAACCAGCATAGACTTTTTCAATCCCGAAAATGCCTTTGACGCAGAAGGTTTAACGCGCCTGACCGAAACCACCGAATCGCGCAAGAAAAAACGCAACGACATTGAACAAGACACCGATTTGGCAATCCGCAGCAAAAATTTGGAAGCCGAACGCCAACGCTTGCAATTACAACGCGAAGAAGAATACGCCAAATTGGAACAAGCGCGTGAAATCGCCATTCGCCGTGCCGAGCAAGAAGCCAATATTGCCGAGCAAGAAGCCGCCAAAAAACGCGAAGCCGAAGAAGCCAAAATTGCTGCCGAACGCGAAGTGGATTTGAAACGCATTATGGCAGAACGCGATATTCGCAACGAAGACATTCGCAAAGCCCAAGCCATTGAACAAGCGGAAGTGGAACGCCGCAAAACCATTGAGCTGGCTGAACAAGAACGCGCCATTGCCGTAGCCGAAAAATCACGAGCTGAAAGCGAAGCCAAAGCGCAAGCCGACAAAGCCCGTGCCGCAGCCGTGCGCGAAGAAGAAAGCGTGATTACCGTGCGCGAAACCGAACGTGCCGAACGCGCCAAAGCGGTGGAATTGATTTCTGCCAAAGAAGCGGCAGAAAAAGAGGCGATTGCCATTACCTTTGCAGCCGAAGCCGAAAAACAAGCCGCGCAAGACCGTGCCGAAGCGGTACGCATTGCAGCCGAAGCCGAAGCGGAACAACTGCGCTTGCAAGCCAAAGGCGAGGCAGACGCAAAAATGCTGCTTGCCCAAGCGCAAGAGCAACAATACAAAGTGGACGCAGAAGGCACACGCGCGGTAAACGAAGCCGCCAATGTGTTGAGCGTGGAACAAATTGAAATGCAAATTCGTTTGGCTTTGTTGCGCCATTTGCCTGATATCATTCGTGAAAGCGTGCGCCCAATGGAAAACATTGACGACATCAAAATTTTGCAAGTGAATGGTTTGGGTGGATTTGGCGGCAACGGTTCAGGCAGCCTGAACGCGGAAAATGCGCCACAATCGGGCAATTTAGCCGACCAAATGGTCAATAGCGCATTGCGTTACCGCAGCCAAGCCCCACTTGTGGACAGCCTGTTGCGTGAAATCGGCTTGCAAGGTGGCGACATCAATGGTTTGACGCAAAATTTGAACGCGCCTTTGGTGGCAAATCACAGCGACAGTGAAAATGTATGATGTAGTGTAAGTTTGGAGTGAAAGTTATTGATAAATTTAAGTAATCTTGTCCCCTCTCCCGTGGGAGAGGGTTAGGGAGAGGGTTCTCCGCCCGACTGACCCTCTCTCCAACTCTCTCCCATGGGGAGAGAGGGCTGGTTTGCTGGTACATCAAAAGTTACTATCCCAAGCTCGCATTAGCGTAAAATGTTTTCAGGCAGCCAGATTGTTTTTTGGCTGCCTGAAAACACGATTTTGTGGGGTGCGTATCGCGCACCAAATTGCCAAATTATTGAAAAAGTGGGGGGGACGCCCCCACAATTTACATGAAAATAAAAACATGAAACAAATCCAATCCCCCCAAAATGAAACCCTAAAATCATTGGCAAAATTGCTGGATTCCGCCAAAGAACGCCGCAAACATCGCCTTGCCGTGCTGGAAGGCACGCATTTGCTGGAAACTTTTCTGCAACAAAATCAGCAGCCTGAACAGGTGTTTGTGCCAGAAAGCCGTTGGCACGAAAGCGAAACGCAAAATTTGCTCGGCAGGCTGCCTGAACACAAAATCACGCTGCTTGCCACAAGCGCATTAAGCAAAATCAACAGCTTAACCCATGGCGAAACGCTGACCACCGTTTTCAGGCTGCCTGAAAACCCATCGCCAGCTCATGTGGGCGATTGCGTGGTTTTGGAGCGCGTGCAAGACGCAGGCAATTTGGGCACGATTTTACGCAGCGCAGCCGCAGCAGGCGTAGGGCGCGTGATTTTGAGCCGTGATTGTGTGGACGTGTGGTCGCCCAAAGTGTTACGCGCGGCAATGGGGGCGCATTTTTTATTGCAAATTCATGAAGATGTGGATTTGTTGGCGTGGCGCAAAACGTATCGGGGCAGGGTGTTGATTACCGCTTTGAACGCGCAAAGTCAATCGCTTTACCATTTGAATTTAAAGGAAAATGAAACAGGCAATGCGTGGATTTTTGGCAATGAAGGGGCAGGGGTATCGCCCGAGTTGTTGGCGCAAGCCGATGTTTGTGTGCAAATTCCGATGTTGGGGGCAACCGAATCGTTGAATGTGGCAATGGCGGCAAGTGTTTGTTTATTTGAACAAATGCGCCAGCGTATTGCGTGAAATCGCTTTTCAGGCAGCCTGAAAAATGTTTATGTGAAATTGTGTCAAGACTTGAATGAACATTTTTTTTCGTTTAGAATAGCTTGCTTTCACAGACGGCGCAATGCCCAGCCATACACAAGAAAGCACGTTACACAGATTTCAAACTGTGGCGCGTGTTTTTTTTTAAATAAAATTTGTCAATTATTCGTTTTCGGAGTGTTTTCATCATGTCTATTCCTGCAATTTTGGTTCTCGCTGACGGCAGCATTTTTCACGGTACATCAATCGGTTATCAAGGTCAAACCGTAGGCGAAGTGGTGTTCAACACCGCCATGACAGGCTATCAAGAAATTTTGACCGACACCTCCTACACAGGACAAATCGTTACCTTAACCTACCCCCACATCGGCAACACAGGCACCAACCGCGAAGACACCGAAAGCCAACAAATCCGCGCCGCAGGTTTGATTATCCGCGATTTCCCCTTATTGCACAGCAATTTTCGTGCAGAACAAAGTTTGCAAGATTATTTGATTGAAAATCAAACCGTTGCCATTGCCGACATTGACACGCGCCGTTTAACGCGGATTTTGCGCGACAAAGGCGCACAAACAGGCGCAATTTTAACAGGCGAACACGCCACCGTTGAGCAAGCCCAAAAACTCATCGCCGAATTTGGCAGCATGGCAGGCAAAGATTTGGCAAAAGAAGTAAGCTGTTCAAAACCTTACGAATGGACAGAAGGCGAATGGGCTTTGGGACAAGGTTTCAGGCAGCCTGAAACGCCTTACCACGTTGCCGTGTACGATTTCGGCATTAAAACCAATATTTTGCGTATGTTGGCGCAACGCGGTTGCCGCTTAACCGTGTTTCCAGCACAAACGCCAGCCGCCTACGTTTTGGCAGCCAATCCCGATGGCGTATTTTTATCCAACGGTCCGGGCGACCCCGAACCTTGCGATTATGCCATTGAAGCAATTAAAGAAATTTTGCAAACCAAAAAACCCCTATTCGGCATTTGTTTGGGGCATCAATTATTGGGTTTGGCTGCTGGCGGCAAAACCAGCAAAATGCCATTCGGACACCATGGCGCGAACCACCCTGTGCAAGAATTGGATAGCGGTAAGGTATTGATTACCAGTCAAAATCACGGTTTCCAAGTAGATGAAAACAGCCTGCCTGAAAACGTGCGCGTAACCCACCGTTCGCTGTTTGACGGCACGGTGCAAGGCATTGAATTGACCAATCAACCCGCATTCAGTTTCCAAGGACACCCCGAAGCCAGCCCCTGCCCTCATGATTTGGGCGAATTGTTTGACCGTTTCGTGCGCGACATCAAAACCGCTAAATCCGCTTGATTTTTAAAATATGTTTTTTGGTATCAATGATTTAATGCAATATGTGATTGGGGCGATTGCCATCGTGTTGTTGCCTGGCCCCAATTCCATGTATTGCTTGACGGTTGCCAGCCAGCACGGTATTCGCGTGGCATATCAAGTGGTTGCCGCAATTTTGCTGGGCGATTCGCTGTTGATTTTGGCAACCGTGTTGGGCGCAGGCACCGCATTGCAACTCTACCCAACTTTATTTCACGCCATACGCCTGTTGGGTGGCGCGTATTTGGCGTATTTGGGTTGGAATTTGATTCGCGCTGGTGTGAAAAAATGGCATTTTATTGCACCAAATAGCCAAAATCACGATGAAAATGCCGTTTCAGGCAGCCTGAAAACGCCACCGCAAGGCATATTCACACGCGCCCTGATGTTGAGTTTGAGCAATCCGAAAGCGATTTTGTTTTTCCTGTCGTTTTTTGTGCCGTTTGTGGAGCCGACTTATCCCAATCCAGCTTTGTCATTTTTGATTTTGGCTGTGATTGTTCAGCTAATCAGTTTTACCTATTTGAATATCTTGGTTTTTTCAGGATACAAGCTCACGCAAACTTTCCGCCAACGTGTGAAAACTTCGGCGGTGGCAATGGGCATGGTTGGGTTGATGTTTATTGGGTTTGCGGTGAAGATGTGGGTGGGGAAGTAGGTTTTGCCCTCTCCCAAACCCTCTCCCAAGGGAGAGGGGGTTTAGGTTGTTGGAAATCAAACATTTTCAGTCAGCCCAAAAATACCAATATCAGCAGCAACTTAAAATACACCAACCACCCCAGTCGCTCTCCCACAGGAGAGGGGGTTTAGGTGATTGGGAATTGAACAGTTTCAGCCAGCCCGAAATACCAATATCAGCAGCAACTTGAAGTACACCAACCACCCCAGTCCCCTCTCCTGTGGGAGAGGGGTAGGGAGAGGGTAAAACTTTCAGGCAGCCTGAAAGTTGAAAATAAACATAATTCTTATGACAGAAAAACTTTTTTCCAATCAATCAGGTTTGATTGAACGCGCCAAAAATATGCGTCAAGAAATGAGTGATGCAGAAAAATGTTTGTGGCAAGGGCTACGCGCCCACCGTTTGAATGGCTACAAATTTCGCCGTCAGCAACCGATTGGCGGTTATATTGTGGATTTTGTTTGTACGCAGCCCAAGCTGGTTGTGGAAGCGGACGGCAGCCAACACGCTTTACAACAAGAATATGACCAAGAGCGCACGGCATATTTGAATGCTTTGGGATTCACGGTTTTGCGGTTTTGGAATCATGAGATTTTGCAGCAAACTGATGATGTTTTTGCGGAAATTTTGCGGGTGGCGCAGGAATTGGAAAGATGTGGGTGATTGGCGGTTTTGCCCTCTCCCCAGCCCTCTCCCACAGGAGAGGGGGTTTAGGTTGTTGGAAATCAAACATTTTCAGCCAACCCCGAAATACCAATATCAGCAGTAACTTGAAATACACCAACCACCCCAGTCCCCTTTCCTGTGGGAGAGGGTTAGGGAGAGGGCAAAACTTTCAGGCTGCCTGAAAATAGTAGCGGACGGCAATATATAGGGTACGTACTACGCACCAATTTCAAATAATCGGATTTTTCGGTGTGTAGTACATACTCCATTTAACTAAAAATATAGAATATAAAAAGGATAAATTAGAATGAATGAACAATCAGTATTAACTAAAGAAGACAAGAATACATTACTTAAAATGTATTTTTATTTTCAATATACAGCTATTGAAATTCAATCAGCAGTCAATTTGCTATATATGCTTGAGCAATTTATAGAAGGTAAACCATATAAAGAAATGATTGCTAATGAAATGCTTGTGCTTGCTCCATCACAAGGGTCGTTGAATGCATATGTAACTCTTTCTCGTGTTGCATTTCATAATTTAATTATTAATATTTTTAAATTAGGAGAATTAATTGAAAAAAAGCAAGGAATTTTGACTCATCTCCCTGAATTTAATAAATCAGTAAATGAATTCCGTAAGATTTTTTTTACACAAGACCTAAGACTTTATCGCAATACATACGTTGCCCATCATTCAGATAAAAATAAAGATAAATCAGATAATTTTTTAAATTATGAAGAGTTAATACAAACTTTCTGTAAAATTATTGGAGTAGATTTAAGTATATTTAATAAAGATATTCAAACTTTCTTTCCATTTTTATTGAAATATGGAGAAAATTTCTTTTCTAAAAATCCTAAAGGAACAGAAATTCATTCTATTGTTTTTAATTCAGCATCTGAATTTCAAAAAGTTTTAGGTGTAGAAAAATTAAATAGAAAACACACATTCTCTTAATCATTTTTATAGTGAGAAACCCATGCCCAAAAGAACCGACCTTAAATCCATCTTAATCATCGGTGCAGGCCCCATCGTCATCGGACAAGCCTGCGAATTTGACTATTCTGGCGCACAAGCCTGCAAAGCCCTGCGCGAAGAAGGCTACAAAGTCATCTTGGTCAATTCCAATCCTGCCACCATCATGACCGACCCCAATATGGCTGATGTTACCTACATTGAGCCGATTATGTGGCAAACGGTAGAAAAAATCATCGCCAAAGAACGCCCAGACGCAATCCTGCCCACCATGGGCGGACAAACCGCGCTCAACTGCGCCCTTGATTTGGCGCGAAATGGCGTGTTGGCAAAATACAATGTGGAATTGATTGGCGCAAGCGAAGACGCGATTGATAAAGCCGAAGACCGTGGTCGTTTTAAAGACGCCATGGCGAAAATCGGCTTGTCCACGCCCAAGTCTTTCATTTGCCACACCATGAATGAAGCCCTGCGCGCCCAAGAAGAAGTGGGCTTTCCCACCCTGATTCGCCCGTCTTTCACAATGGGTGGTTCGGGCGGCGGCATTGCCTACAATAAAGATGAATTTGTCGCCATTTGCGAGCGCGGTTTTGACGCATCGCCCACCCATGAATTGTTGATTGAACAATCCGTTTTGGGCTGGAAAGAATACGAAATGGAAGTCGTGCGCGACAAAAACGACAACTGCATCATCGTCTGCTCCATTGAAAACTTTGACCCGATGGGCGTGCACACAGGCGACAGCATTACCGTTGCCCCAGCGCAAACTTTGACCGACAAAGAGTACCAAATCATGCGCAACGCCAGTTTAGCCGTGTTGCGCGAAATTGGCGTGGACACTGGTGGCTCCAACGTGCAATTTGCGGTAAACCCTGCCAATGGCGAAATGATTGTGATTGAAATGAATCCGCGCGTGTCGCGTTCGTCCGCCTTGGCGAGTAAGGCGACTGGCTTTCCGATTGCGAAAGTGGCGGCAAAATTGGCGGTCGGCTACACGCTGGACGAACTCCGCAACGACATCACAGGTGGTCGCACGCCAGCCTCTTTTGAGCCGAGCATTGACTATGTGGTTACCAAAATTCCGCGTTTTGCCTTTGAAAAATTCCCCACCGCAGACGACCATTTGACCACGCAAATGAAATCGGTGGGCGAAGTGATGGCAATGGGGCGCACCATTCAAGAATCGTTCCAAAAAGCCTTGCGCGGTTTGGAAACGGGTTTGTGTGGATTCAATCCGCGTTCTGCCGATGAAGACGAAATCCGCCGCGAACTCGCCAATCCGCGTGGCGAACGCATGCTTTTTGTGGCGGACGCTTTCCGCATTGGCATGAGTTTGGACGAAGTGCATGAAGTGTGTGAGATTGACAAATGGTTTTTGGCACAAATTCAAGATATTGTTTTGGAAGAGCAAAAAATCGTTTCAGGCAGCCTGAACGATTTGGATTATGCCACTTTGCGCCGTTTGAAACGCAAAGGTTTTGCCGACAAACGCATTGCCCAATTATTGGGGCTGCCTGAAAAACAAGTCCGCGAACACCGCTACGCGCTCAATTTGCACCCCGTTTACAAACGTGTGGACACTTGCGCGGCAGAATTTGCCAGCGACACGGCTTATTTGTATTCCACTTACGAAGAAGAATGCGAATCACGCCCCACAAACAACAAAAAAATCATGATTTTAGGCGGAGGTCCCAACCGCATTGGTCAAGGCATTGAATTTGACTATTGCTGCGTACACGCCTCGTTGGCATTGCGCGAAAGCGGTTTTGAAACCATTATGGTGAACTGCAACCCAGAAACCGTTTCCACCGATTTTGACACATCAGACCGCCTTTATTTTGAACCACTTACGCTGGAAGACGTGTTGGAAATCGTTCGCACCGAAAACCCATTTGGCGTGATTGTGCATTATGGCGGACAAACGCCCCTGAAACTTGCCAACGCGCTGGTTGAAAATGGCGTGAACATCATCGGCACATCGGCAGATGCGATTGACGCAGCAGAAGATCGTGAACGTTTCCAAAAAGTGTTGAACGAATTGGGTTTGCGCCAACCGCCCAACCGCACCGCGCGTAATGAAAACGAAGCCCTTGTTTTGGCAGAAGAAATTAGCTATCCCTTGGTGGTTCGTCCGTCTTATGTTTTGGGCGGTCGCGCCATGCAAGTGGTTCATTCGCCTGAACAATTGCAAACTTATATGCGTGAAGCGGTGCAAGTTTCCGAAGACAGCCCCGTTTTGCTGGACTTTTTCTTGAACAACGCGATTGAAGTGGACGTGGATTGCGTTTCAGACGGCAAAGAAGTCGTGATTGGCGGCATCATGCAGCACATTGAGCAGGCAGGCATTCACTCGGGCGACTCGGCTTGTTCGCTGCCACCGTATTCGTTGAGCATTGAAATTCAAGATGAAATTCGCCGCCAAACCAAAGCAATGGCGTTTGCGCTGGGTGTGGTCGGCTTGATGAACGTGCAATTTGCGGTGCAAGATGGCGTGGTGTTTGTGCTGGAAGTCAATCCGCGCGCCAGCCGCACCGTGCCGTTTGTTTCCAAAGCCACAGGCGTGGCGTGGGCAAAAGTGGGCGCACGCGCAATGGCAGGCATTTCCTTGCAAGAACAAGGCATTAGCAAGGAAGTCATTCCCGATTTCTATTCTGTGAAAGAGGCGGTGTTCCCCTTCATCAAATTCCCCGGTGTGGACACGATTTTGGGCCCTGAAATGCGTTCCACAGGCGAAGTGATGGGCGTGGCGGAAACCTTTGGCGAGGCGTATTTGAAAGCGCAGTTGGGCGCGGGCGAACGCATGCCCACCACAGGCAAAGTGTTTTTAGCCGTGAAAAACGAAGACAAACCTTTGATTTTACAGACAGCCAAAAACTTTCAGGCTTTGGGATACGGTTTGTGCGCCACACGCGGCACGGCAAAATTCTTGGCGGAAAACGGCATCATCGCCCAAACCGTAAACAAGGTGCGCGAAGGTCGTCCACATATTGTGGACATGATTAAAAATGGCGAAATCGCGCTGGTGGTCAATACCGTGAACGCGCAACCGCAAGAAATTGCCGACAGCCACAGCATTCGCCGCGATGCCTTAACCGCGCGTGTGCCACAATACACCACGATTGCAGGTGGCGAAGCGATGAGCGAAGGTGTGAAATCGTTGAATCAAATCAATATTTTCAGCGTACAAGAATTGCATGCGCGTTTGAAGAAATTGGCTTGATTGGCGATTTGATGTGAAATTCAGGCAGCCTGAAAGTGGGGAAACTGGCTTTCAGGCTGCTTTAATAATTGAATTGAAAGGATAATATTTAAAATGGACAGAACCTTAATTGTCTTTGATATGGACACACATTGTTTGGAAGAAAACTACCACAATCCAAGTTGGCGCAATGCTTACGCTGATATTCAACGCATTTTGAAACGACATGGCTTTAACAACATTCAAGGCACGGTTTATTTGTCAGATGTGGGGATTAAACAAGCGCATGGCACATTGGCATTGCAGGAAGTGGCGGCACGTTTTGAATGGTTTTACACTTGTGCGAGTAATATTCAATTCTATGAATTAAAAGATGATTTTAACGCACAATTTATTGTGGACGGTGTGCAAGCGGCAAGATTGGCGTTTAAAAAACGCATGGAAGAGATGAAAAATGAAATGTTGGCTGCTGGTTTTGATGCGGATAAAGTGGAAGAAATCATGCAAAAACGGCAATTCAGTTTGGAAGAATGGCAAAATAGCCCAATGATTGAAAAATAAAGTTTCAGGCTGCCTGAAATATTTTTATTTTAAAATATTGATTTTTTTTGTGATATAATGTTAATTATTGATTTTATCAACAACTTAAAAGAAAGTGTTTTGCACATGAAAGCCAAAATTTTATTCTCCGCCTTAATTGCCTTGTCTGCTTTTTCCTTAACCGCTTGTGGTGGCGAAAGCGCACAAAAAGCCCCCGAATCCACTGCTGCACCCGTTGCCACTTCTGCACCGCAAGCCGAGCAAAAACCAGCAGCAGCCAATCCAGAACAAGCCAAAGCCGAATTGCAACAATTGTTTACTTGGTATGAAGGTTCAACCAAAAAATTAAACGATATACAACAAGAAGTGGCACAAAAAACCCAAGAAATTCAAGCAGCCAATCCCAATGATGCCGAAATGAAAAGCAAAATGGCAACTGTGGTTAAAGAGCATTCTCAAAAACAAATCAGCCAAGTTGAAGCATTTTTGAAAGAATTGGACGGCATTAACACGCAACAAGCAGAATCGCAAGAGTTAAAAGCATTATTTCAAAAGAATTTTAAAAATCAAATTGATATGTTGGAATTTACCATCAAAATGGTTGAAAAACCCGACCCCAGCATGAAAGCAGAATTGGAAAGCAAAGCACAGGCTGCAATGACAGACGCACAAAATTTAAACAATTTAATGATGAATTTGCAACAAAAATACGCAAAATAAATCATTGATGTTCGTTTCAAATTGAAATAAGACAAGGCGACAGCAACCTTGTGTACATACAGCACACAAGGTTGCTGGCAATACTGTGTTATTTTAATATTTTTATTCAAAATCAATCACAGCGAGTTGCACATGAAAAATATTTTGATGAAGGCTTTGGCGGGGATTTCATATTTGTTTTTGGTAATGGGAATTGGTTTGTTGGCATTGGCTTTGTTTTTTGCCAATAAAGCCGAAACAGGTGGTGGCATTCCCGCGCAAAATGAACTGAAAACCGCCAGTGGTCAAGCCGTTGAAGGGCGCGAGGTTACTTTGGAAACCAAACGCCGCAGGGGTATAGACAGTAAAGAAGTTTTTTATGAAATTGATTTGAAAGAACAATCTGGAAAAATCATTCAATTGCGCTTAGATAAAACCATTCCCAAAAATCAGGTGGAAGCCATGTTAGATGGTACTTTGACGGTGCAATACGATGATTCGGACAACAATTTGACCTATGATGTGAAAAAAGACAATCAATCTTTAATTGCCTATGCGGATTTGGCAAAAATGGCGCAGGAAAAAGCAAACAAACAAGCGGCATTTTTCAGCAGCTCGGATATGTATGTTTCATCAGCTTGGTGGATAGGGATTGGTGTGGCTGGCTTGGCATTGCGCCGCCGTTTGACACGCAAAAAGGCAAGTGAAGTGGTTTCATCTTGATTGGTGATTTGATGTGAAATTCAGGCAGCCTGAAAGTGGGGAAACTGGCTTTCGGGCTGCCTGAATTTTTATTGGTTAGCTTGATAACATCATACGAATAAGCCCGCATAACAGCATGGAACATACAATAGCACCGCCAATTTTTACTTTAATAAATGCGGCAATAGCAAAAATGGTACCCATCATTTGGAATTGATCCATATGAAATAACATAGATAAAGGTAATTTATAAAAAAATGCCAGCCACATCATGGCTATTGAACAAACATACGCGATACCTGCTGACAGTAATCTTAAAATAAACATAATTAATTCTCCTATTGACTAAAATAATTGATGAGCTAGGGGTGGTCTTTCTAAAAAAACAAAATGTCGATTAACTCAATAAGTTATTATTTTAGCGAGAATAAATGTTTCTTTTCCACAGTGAAACTTGACTTTTTATAGTCAATTTTTTACCATTAAAAATATTTCTAACTGAGTAAATGGTTTAAGGCTTAAATATGAAAGTACAAGATAAAATCCGCTCTATTCGTGAAATTTACCAATGGACACAAGAAGACATGGCTGAAAAAATGGGCATTGCCACAAGTTCATATTCCAAAATTGAACGTGGAGAAAGCAAATTGGATTTTGAAAAATTAAATCAAATTGCACAAATTTTTAATATTAGTATGGAAGAATTGATTTCTCAACAAGGTATGGTTTTTATTGTGAATGCCAACGACAACAATGGCGACCACAGTGCCAATTTTTATTCAAGCAGCGACAGTTTGATTTTGGAAAATGAAAACCTGAAATTGAAATTGGCTCATTGCAAAGAAATGCTGTTACAAAAAGACAAAGAAATTGAATTATTGCGCCGTTTGACGGATAAATAATGAGAGTTAGGTCGGTATATTAAAAATATCCGCGACCTAACATACATTTCAGGCTGCCTGAATTTTTATGCCAAAATAAACTCAAAAACCTGCGGCAATTTCTCCACAAAACCCGTCATGCGGTGGTCGCCGCCTTCGCTAATCCACATTTTCGTGCCTTGTTCGCCATAATATTGCGCTGCCAAACGATAATCCAGCAATTCATCGCCCGTTTCCAGCAACACAAACAGCTTTTCAGGCTGCCTGAATGTGGTGGGTTTGTGCCGCTCAAACCAACGCAAATCGCCCATTGTCATTTGCCAAGTGGTCGCTT
This sequence comes from Alysiella filiformis, assembly GCF_014054525.1. NCBI lineage: Bacteria > Pseudomonadati > Pseudomonadota > Betaproteobacteria > Neisseriales > Neisseriaceae > Alysiella > Alysiella filiformis. The sequence continues at coordinate 1,967,643 of NZ_CP059564.1, read as the reverse complement.
TTTCATCGTTGGCGACAAAATCATCGGGCAAATTGCGCCAATTTTCGGGGAAAAAGCGCAACAAAGTTTCATGCGGCTGCGTACTCGGATTGAGCAGCACAGCTTTCACGCCCAATTCATTGTGCAGTAAAGTGGAAAAAAAGCCGCCCAGCGAACTGCCCACCAAAACCGTTTTCTCATCTTGGGCGATGAAATCGCGCAAAATGTGCAGAACTTGTTCGGGTTTGTGGTTCAAATCGGGGCTGTGTACGGCAATTTCGGGATAATGCGCGGCGCAATAATCGCGCAACTGATTGCCTTTTACCGAATTGGCATTGCTGTGTAAGCCGTGTACATAAATGATTTGCATGATTTTTCTCCCATTTTATAGTCAATTCAAAATAAAATAGTACAATACCCTAATTTTTAGGATTAAAAAATGGCACATTCAACAGAACTGCGAAATAAAGCATTAAGCTATTATGAACAATGCAAAAATATCAGTAAAGTCGCCCAAGCTTACCAAATATCCAGAAATACGCTTTACCTATGGATACGCTTGAAAGCGCAAACAGGCAGCTTAAATCATCAAGTAAAGGGGCAAAATGCCAATAAATTGAACAGCCAAAAATTGGCTGAACATATACAACAACACCCTGATGCTTATTTGCATGAAATAGCTGAACATTTTAATTGTTCAAAATCAGCCATTTTTTATGCACTCAAAAGAATAGGTATCACGCGTAAAAAAAGACCACCACATACAAAGAACAAGACCCAAATAAAGTAAAAGATTATTTAAATCAACTGGCTGAATTTTTTGACTATCAGCGTGTTTATTTGGATGAAACGGGATTTGATACTTACTTATTTCGTCCTTATGCGCGTAGCCCAAAGGGGCAGGTCATCAAAGCCCAAATCAGTGGTAAAAAGTACCAACGCTTATCGCTTGTTGCCGCACAAGTCGGCAACAAACTGATTGCCCCTATGATTTATCAAAACACAATGACCAGTGCTTTTTTTGAAACATGGTTTGAGCAATGTTTATTGCCTATTTTAAATAAAAAATCTGTCATTATTTTGGATAATGCACGATTTCATCGTATGGGTATTTTGCGTGAAATGGCGCACAAATGGGGGCATAAAATCTTGCCGCTTGCACCTTATTCACCAGAGCTTAATCCCATAGAACGGACATGGGCAAACATCAAGAGATATATGCGAGCCATTTTACCTAGTGGAAGGCATTTTACTGATACGTTAGTGTCCTATTCTTATTTTAACTGACTATAAAATTCAGGCAGCCTGAAAATGTTTTCAGGCTGCCTGAATGTTTTTTAACGCAATTCTTTGTACAAAGCGTCCAAATAGCGATTGGCATCGTTGCCAATCACGGCATTGCCCATTTGGTCAAGCAAATGCACACGCTGACCGTTGCTCACTTGTTCCAAAGCGACAAACATTTGTGGGGCTTTGCTTTCGGTGTTTTCTTCGGTTTGCTTGTTTTTGCCAAACCATTTGGATTTTTTCGCGGTGGCGACCACCTCTTTGGGTGCAGGGCGCACCAAGAACATGCCGCGCTGACCTTCAAAACTTTCCACCGTTAAGCCAATGCGGTCAAGTGCCGAGCCAATGCGATTGACATTGCGTTCGGCTGTACCGTACACCACCACGCTGTTGGTTTCGCGTTTGGCGTATTGTGTGCCGTTTTGCGCGTCCGATTGTTGGGCGATTTGCTGATTCAAAACCTGCTCATCGGCACCCAAATATTGCATGAAACGCGACAACATTGCCGATTCCAAATTCACATCGTTGGCGCGTGGCTGCCACACGGTGCGGTCTTGGTTTTTGCTGTCGTACACTTCTTCCATGCCTTTGTGGCTGAAAAAGATGTTGTGTCCGCCTTTGTTGTTTTTTTCCATGCGAATCAGGAATTTGTCGCGTTCGCCTGTGCTGTATGCGCTGCCTATGCCCACTTTGTCAAACAATTTGCGTAAGCCTTGATTGGGCAATTTGGCGCGGTTTTCTGCCCATTCGGTTTCCATTAAGCCTGCTTGGGGTTCTTCCGAAGCAATGGTAAAGCCTGCTTCTTGCCAAAATGCGCGCAGCAAAGGCCACAATTCTGCTGCCGATTTTTCGCTGCCAATGTTTAACCACTGTTGGCTGCCTGAACGCTCAAAACGCACATCTTTCACGGGATTCAACACGCGGCGGCTGGGGTCGGACTTGGCTTTCATGGCGTTGGGGTTGGCAGACATGCCTTGTGGCAGCGCGTACAAATCGCCATTGCGTGGGTCGCGCAAATCGGGTGGGACTTCCAAATTCACGACTTTGTTGTTGGCGGATTGGTAATCCAGTTTCATGGCTTCACGCGCTTGGCGTTTGGCTTTCATTTCTGCCATGGTGGAACACGCGCTCAAACTGGCGATTGTGCTGGTTAAAATCAATAATTTAAAAGTGTTTTTCATGTTTTTATTCTCAAAATCAAATCAATTTGGCGGATTTTAAGGCTGCCTGAATTTGGTTTTTGCCATTGTCGCTTAAAGTCAAAATGGGCAAACGCACAAATTCTTCGCATAATCCCAGTTGTGCGACCGCGTATTTGGCAGGGGCAGGGCTGGGTTCGCAGAACATCACATCGTAAATGGGAATAAGCTGTTCATTCAAAGATTTGGCTGCCTGAATGTTGCCAGCGAGCGCGTTTTCACACATTTGGGCAAAGGCTTGGGGCGCAACGTTTGCCGCCACGCTAATCACACCGTGTCCGCCACACAACATAAAGGGCAAACCTGTGGGGTCATCGCCCGAATAAATGGCAAAATCTTGCGGCGCATCTTTAAACAGCGACAAAGCGCGTGCCACATCGCCACTGGCTTCTTTTACGCCCACAATATTGGGGATTTGTGCCAAGCGCAAAATGGTTTCATTGCTCATGTTTACCACGGTTCTGCCAGGGACGTTGTAAATAATCATCGGAATATCAACCGCTTGGGCGATGGTTTTGAAATGCTGATAAATGCCTTCTTGCGAAGGTTTGTTGTAATAAGGCACCACCGATAAGGTGTAATCTGCGCCCAATTCTTGTGCGGCGCGTGATAATTCTACGGCTTCGGCGGTGTTGTTTGCGCCTGTGCCAGCAATCACTGGAACGCGCTTGTTGGTGTGTTTGACGGTGGCGGCAATCACAGCCAAATGTTCTTCAACCGATAATGTGGCGGATTCGCCTGTCGTGCCAACTGCCACAATGCCGTGTGTGCCTTGTTCAATGTGCCAGTCAATCAATTGGTTCAATTGTTCAAAATTCACGCTGCCATCGGCGTGCATGGGGGTAATGAGTGCGACTAGGCTGCCTGTAAGCATGATGGAACCTTTATTTTGCAAGGGTTTGAAAAACAAGAATTGTAGCTTACTTTGCCATTTGTGCAAATATTTTGGCGTTTGTGGCGATTTTTTCAGGCAGCCTGAAAACCTTTGCTATAATGCCCACCCATTTAATCACAAAAATATCAAACAAATATGATGAATTTTGCCTTTTGGCTGCTCAAACACCTTGCCAAATTGCCGCGTAGCGCGGTGTTGATGTTGGCAAAAGTTTTGGGCTTGTTAAGTTATTATGCCGTTGTGCCGCGCCGCAAGGTGGGCGAAATCAATTTGGCAAAATGCTTTCCCGAATTAAACGAAAAACAACGCCAAATTTTGTTGAAAAAGCATTTTTATCACATGGCTTTGCTGATTTTGGAATATGGCGCATACTGGTATGCACCTGCCGAAAAATTGAAAAGCTGGGTACGCTATCACGATAAACACATTTTGGACAATGCTTTGGCACGTGGCGATAAAGTGATTTTGCTTTATCCGCATTTTACGGCGTTTGAATTGTCGGTGTACGCGCTCAATCAAGATGTGCCGTTGATTAGCGTGTATTCGCATCAAAAAAACAAAGACTTGGACGCGCAAATTTTGCACGGGCGACATCGCTACAACAATGTGTTTTTGGTGGGGCGCACCGAAGGTTTACGCGCGATTATCAAGCAAATCAAAACGCAAAACGCCCCATTTTTGTATTTGCCCGACCAAGATTTTGGTGCGAAAGAATCGGTTTTTGTGGATTTTTTTGGTGTGAAAACGGCAACCATTGGCGGTTTGGGGCGCATTGCGAAAATGACGAATGCGAAAGTCATTCCGCTCATTCCCACGCGGCAAGCCGATGGCAGCGTGGATTTGCGTTTTTATCCTGAATGGGACAACTTCCCCACCGAAAGCGTGGAACAAGACGCGCAACGCATGAACGATTTCATTGAAGCGCGTGTGCGTGAGCAGCCTGAACAGTATTTTTGGTTGCACAAGCGTTTTAAAACGCGCCCAAATGGGGAAAAATCGTTTTATTCTTGAATCAAAATTTCAGGCTGCCTGAAATTATGGTGGGTGAAAGGCAGCCTGAAACATTTTTATTCGTCTGTTTTTACATCAAAAAAGATTTTCTGCACGGCAAATTTATTGCCATTTTCATCAAACATTTTGCTTTGCACCGCGCCATGTTTCACAACCAATAAATTCAGGCTGCCTGAAACGTTCAGCACCAAACCCACTTCTGTGCCATTTTCGTCTTTCACTTCTGCGCCAATGGTTTGCGGTGTGGCATTTTCTGCCACCGCCAAGCCGCGTTTCACTTGCCCACGATATTGGGCGCGCGCGATGATTTCTTGCCCAGGGTAGCAGCCTTTGCGAAAATGCACGCCACCAATCGTGTGCTGATTGAGCATTTGTGCTACACAGGTTTCGGTGGTGGCGGCACAAATCCATGCGTAGCCGCTTGCGATTTCGTGGGCTTGCCATGCCAATTCGTGTTGCGGATTGTGTTCGGGCAAATCGCTTTTGGGGGCGATTTTCAGGCAGCCTGAATGCGGCAACACGATTTCGCCCTGTTGATTGAGGGGCAAAGTCAAATGAGGTTGGTCGGGGAAAATGGGTTGTGCGTCATCGTTCAGGCTGGCTGCCACGCCCCAATCGGGCAGCATTTCAAATTGCACTTTGGCGCGTAACACAAACATTTTCAAACGCTTAACCACCGTTTCCAATAAGTCGGCTGCCATTGCCAAGATGATTTCATCGCCCAAATTCAGCACCAGCATATTGGCAATCACGCGACCTTTGGGGGTGTTGTAGGTGGCATAACAGGCTTGATTTTGCGCCAAATTGTTGATGTCGTTGGAAAGTTGATTGTGCAAAAAGTCGTGGCGGTCATCGCCCAACACTTTAACCACGCCAAAAAAAGGCAGTTGTGTGTGCATGATTTTTTCCTTTGTTGTGATGTATGGTGAATTAAAATAAGAAATCTGCTTTGTTGCCCACGCCTTTATGTACGATTTGTACACGGCGGGCGTGGTCGCCTTGCATCTTTCTTATTTTACTTCACCATTAAAGACGGGGCATTTTAGCATTTTCAGGCTGCCTGAAACCATCATTTCACTTTTTCCCACCATTTTTCGCTTGCCGTTTGCGCGTCAAAAATCTGCCCCATGATGGGCGTGAGCATGGGCAAATTGCGTTGCGCGGCAAGCGATGAACTTTCGCGTACCGAAGCGTCCCAATCGTGGGTGGATAGGGGATACGCGCCCCAATGTATCGGCATCCAACGTTGCGCTTTCAAATCTGCCGCAGCCTGAACGGTTTGTGTGGGAAACATGTGATTGTCTTCCCACAATTCATTGTATTGCCCATTTTCCACAAACGCCAAATCAAAGCCGCCAAATCGCGCCCCAATTTCGGCAAAATGTGGCGCATAGCTGCTGTCGCCTGAAAAATAGATTTTTTCGGTGGGCGTGGTCAAAGCCCAACTTGCCCACAGCGATTTTTTCGCGTCAAAAGGCGTACGCGCCGCATCGTGTCGCGCAGGCAGGACGTGGAAAGTTGCACCGTGCAAATCGAGCGTTTGCCACCAATCCAATTCGTGAATTTGGCTGTCTGCAACGCCCCAATCGCGCAAATACGCCCCCAATCCCAAAGGCACAAGGTATTGAATATTGGGTTGATTTTTAATGAAATATTGAACCACGTCTTTATCCAAATGGTCATAATGCGCGTGGGTGTACACCACCCAATCTAGGGGCGGCAATTCGTGTAAAGCGGCAGGTGGTGCTTGAAAACGGTGCATCATCAAGCCCACAGGCGACACCGTTTGCGCGTAAACAGGGTCAAACATCACGGTTTGGTCTTGCACACGCAGCAGCAGGGTGGAATGCCCAAACCAAATGAATTTCACGCGCTCGCTGGGCGCAAGAAAATTTTGCCAATCAATGTCTTGCATGGGCAAACGTGTGGGTGGGTGTTGGGCTTTTTCGTTTATCATCATTTGCCACATTGCGCCAGCCGTGCCACTTTTGACAGGACGTGTGGGCGGTGTGTTGAAAAATTGCCCTGTTTGCGGATTGTGGTGATTGCTGGCTGGGTATGGGGGGAAGGTGGTGTGCGTTTGCCATGCCCCAATCGCCAACAACAGCAGCACCAACAAAAGCAGAATAAAGCGTTTTTTGCGTAAAAATGGGAATTTCATAGTGTTTTTTGATGAAAAAAGGGTGTTCAGGCTGCCTGAACATGGTGGTTTCACTCCAAACCATTGAAAATCAATTCATTGTCATCTTCCAATGAAAAAGCCGCCGCTTGCATTGCCCAATCATCGGACGAGACCAGTAAATCGCAAAACACTTCGGTGGCATTTTCAATCCAAAACGACACATACACGCCGCGCATGTTTTCGGTGGACAATTCGGGGTGTTCGGTGTGCAGGGTTTGGATAATCGCGTTTTTGTTGTCGTTTAAAAAAGTGATTTTGCGCGACACGTTTTGCAAGGCTGCCTGAATGGTGTGGCAATCGCTTTTGTTGTCGGCAAAATCCAGCATAATGGTGCAGTCGTCCACTTCCCACAGCGCAAATTCGCCTTCGGCGGCTTCGGGGCTGTCGGTTTCCAAATAGGTGATTTGGGGGATTTCTTGGCGAATTAAATTGTGTAATTCGTTTTTTTTCATGGATTTTTCCTTAAAAAATGTGTTGGCGTGCATCTTTCAGGCTGCCTTACAGTACACGACAATTTTTACAAACACCCCAAATGTAGGGTGCGTCCCACGCACCAAATCATTTAAATCATTGAAATTTCGGTGCGTAATACGCACCCTACATGAATTGTGTCGTGTACTGAATCGTGTACTGAAAGGCTGCCCTAAACATTAGACAAATCCGCCCCCAAATCATACAATAACCGCCTTTTAAAATTAAGCAGAAAACCATGTTTCGTACCCTTTTAGGTGGCAAAATCCACCGCGCCACCGTTACCCAAGCCAATTTAAACTACGTTGGCAGCATTACCATAGACCAAGATTTGCTGGACGCAGCAGGGATTTTGGTGAACGAAAAAGTCCAAATTGTCAATAATAACAATGGCGAGCGTTTTGAAACCTACACCATTTCGGGCGAACGCGGTAGCGGCGTGATTTGCTTAAACGGCGCGGCGGCGCGTTTGGTGCAAGCAGGGGATATTGTGATTATTATGTCCTATGTGATGTTGTCCGAGCCTGAAATCGCGGCACATCAGCCCAAAGTGGTGCTGGTGGACGAGCGCAATCACATCCGCGACATTATCCATTACGAGCCAGCCCACACGATTTTGTGATTGAATGCCCATAGGCGTGTAGAATATCGGTTTTACACGCCATTTTTGTTTTTCAGGCTACCTTTCAGTACACGACAAAAATCTTTCAGGTTGCCTGAAAGCATTGTTGAGACACAAATCGTTGAGCATGGATTTATTGGGCTTACTTTTTTAAAAAGTCAGTCGCCAAAGGCAAAAACGGTGATTTTATGCTGTACCTGAAACATCACGCCAGCCAATGTGCCACATATTGCGCCAGCACCACCAATAATACCACCAAAGCCGCGCCAATTTTTGCCACCGTGCCAACAATGAATCCCACAAACGTGCCTATGCCCACCTTGCCCGCCAACAAAATATCGCGTTTTGCCAACAATTCGCCGATTGCCGCGCCCACAAGAGGCCCCAAAACCAAACCAGCCAAACCCAAAAAAATCCCTGCCAATCCACCAAAAAATGCGCCCCATAAGGCTTCTTTGCTTGCGCCCGTGTATTTCGCGCCCAGCACGCCAGCCACAAAATCCATCGCCATGCCCAAAGCGCACACCACGCCCAAAATCAGCACCGAAAACGAACCGATAATCTGATAATCGCTGGTGTATGCCAACAACCACGCACCGCCAAACATCAACGGCAAACCCGGTAAAGCAGGAAAAACCGTGCCAGCCGCACCCAAAATCAACAATACGATTGCCAAAATAATGATTAAAGTCATGATTTTATTTCTTTCATCAATTCACATTCATAAAATAATGCGGCTGCCTGAAAAAACAAGTTTCAGGCAGCCCAATTTGCGCGTTTTTACGTTTCGGTGCAAATGGCATGGTGTGGCACACGCGCCATGTCCCAATGCCGAATTGCCCACGTCAAAATGTCGCGCGGCGCGTCAATTTCAGGGCAGGGTGGCACATTCAAATACGCCAAAACCTGCCGCAATGCCGCTTCACGCGCCGTCAAATCCAAGGCAGGCGCGAGCGTTTGTTTTGACCATTTTTGTCCCAAGTGGTTGGTTAATAAAGGCAAATGGGCATAATGTGGCGTGGGCGCGTTCAGGCAGCCTTGCAAATGAATTTGGCGCGGCGTGGAAACCAACAAATCCTGCCCACGCACAATATGCGTAACCCCTTGATGAAAATCATCAACCACCACCGCCAGTTGATACGCCCAAAAACCGTCCGCGCGGCGCAACACAAAATCGCCAATGTCTTGCGCGAGATTTTGCGCGTAACGACCCACAATTTCATCTTCAAATTCAATGATTTGATTGGGAACGCGAATGCGCCATGCCACATTTTGATTTTCAGGCAGCCTGAAAAGATTTTTTTGTGAACACGCACCGTTGTAAACCAAACCGTCCACACCCACACGCGCTTGGCTTTGCCACATTTTGCGGCTGCAAGTGCAAGGGTAAACGTGATTGTTTTCAATCAGTTCGTCCAGCGCAGCGCGATAGAGATGATGTCGCTGGCTTTGGTAGGCGACTTCATCGTCCCACTCAAAACCGAATTGTTCCAGCGTGTGCAAAATGTGGTCGGCTGCGCCAGTCATTTCGCGCGGTGGGTCCAAATCTTCCATGCGCAACAACCATTTACCGCCATGTGAACGCGCATCGGCATAGCTTGCCACCGCCGTGAGCAGCGAACCAATGTGCAGCAAACCTGTGGGGCTGGGCGCGAATCGTCCAATGTAATCCATTATTTTTTAAGAGAATAATTCGCGTACACGCGCCAAATCTTCGGCAGTGTCCACGCCAGGAGGGGGCGCAAAATCCAATACTTCCACCGCGATGGGGTGTCCGTGCCACAACACGCGTAATTGTTCCAAACTTTCGCAAATTTCCAATGGCGATTCAGTCATTTGCGCGTATTGTTTCAAAAATCCCACGCGATAGGCATAAATCCCGATGTGGCGCAAGGGCGTGGGTTCAGGCAGCTTTTGTTCGCCAGCCAACATGCTGTCGCGCGGATAGGCAATGGGCGCACGGCTGAAATACAGCGCACAATCTTGTTGATTTAACACAACTTTCACACAATTTGGATTGGTGAATTCGGCAAAATCGTGAATGGGGTGGGCGGCAGTTGCCATCGGCGCGTGGCTTTGCGCCAATTTTTCTGCCACGCGCACAATCAATTCGGGGGGATAAGCGGCTCATCGCCTTGAACATTCACGATGATTTCGTCATCAGCCCAACCCAAAATTTGCGCGGCTTCGGCAAGGCGCGTGGTGCCGCTTTGATGATGTGTGCCTGTCATCACGCAAGCGATGCCGTGTTCGGTGCAGGCTGCCTGAATGCGTTGGTGGTCGGTGGCGACAACCACTTGATTTGCCGATGATTTTAAGGCTTGTTCGGCAGCGCGGATTATCATGGGTTTGCCGCCAATGTCTGCCAAAGCCTTTTCAGGCAGCCTGCTTGATGATAAACGTGCTGGTAAAATCACATTGAATTTCATGATTTTACTTCCAAATCAGACAGTTCACGCGCTTCATTTTCCAACATAATCGGAATGCCATCACGAATGGGAAAGGCGAGCTTGGCGGCTTTGCTCCACAATTCTTGTTTGTCGGGGTGGTATTCAAGTGCTTGTTTTGTAACGGGACAAATCAGCAAATCCAAAAATTTTTGTTCCATTGTCATGGGCTTTCTTATCAAAATGGGAAAGGCGATTATCGCATAAATTGGCTTTCAGGCAGCCTGAAAATGCAATTTTTGCAAAACGCTTTCGGCTAAATTGGGCTGAATTTCGGCAAAAATCGGCAAAACCCACACATTTTCGGCAAACGGTGGCGATAATTTGACCGCGTCTTTTTCTGTGATGAAAACGTGGTCGGCTGATGGCAAATCGTGGGCAGACAAAGGCGCGTGGTCGGGCAAAATTTTGCTTTCTTGCAAAACAATACCCAAATCATTCAATGCCTTAAAAAAACGCTGCGGACGCGCAATGCCCGCCAATGCAGCGCAATTTTCGCCCTGTTTCAGGCTGGCTGAATGCCATTTTTCGCTGGGATTGTGCAGACGATAGGGTGTGCCAATTTGAATTTGGCTGCTGAAAATGGGCGTTTCAGGCAGCCTGAAAAATGCGCTGGCGTTGGTTGGCGAAAGGGCATTGCTGATAACAATAAAATCAACATCTTGCAACCGTGAAAGCGGTTCGCGCAAGCCGCCATTGGGCAGCAAATCCAAATCATCGCGCCCCAAATCGCTGGCGGGAAAAACGGCAATTTCCACATCACGCGCCAAGCGGTAATGCTGCAAACCATCATCAGAAACAATGAGTTGCAAATCAGGATGTACCGCCAGCAATGCCAATCCTGTGGCATGACGCGCCGCGCCCACCGCCACAGGCACACCCGTTTGGCGATGGAGCATAAGCGGTTCATCGCCTGCTTGTTCGGCGGTGCTTTTTTCATTTAAAACATGGATTTGCTTTGATTTTCGCCCATAACCGCGACTGATGATGCCCACTTTTATCCCTTTGTTTTTGAAGGACATGACCAATGATGATGTGATGGGCGTTTTGCCTGTGCCGCCTGCGTGAATGTTGCCCACCACAATCACGGGAACGGGCAATTTGGGCATATTCAGGCTGCCTGAAAGGTATTTTTGGCGTTTTTTGGCGGCAATTTGCGCGAAAATCCGAGAAAATGGCGACAAGATGCCGCGTAAAATGGGATTGGGTTGTTGCCAATGATTTTCAATGATTTGGTGCAATTTCATTTTTCCGATTTGCCTTTCAGCGACCCCAAATAAATCGCCAACATGGTCAAAAATGCGCCCAACCATTGCCAAGTGTTGATGGCTTTGTTTAAAAAGAAGAAGTCAATCAAGAGCGCGGCAACGGGTTCGCTCAACAACAATAATCCTGTTAAACTCAATGATAACAATGGGATAGAATAGGCAATCAAGCCCCACGCAAAGCATTGCATCACCGCACCATAAATCAAAATCCAGCCGATTTGCGACCACGTTGTTGGCAGGATTTTGCCACTATCCAGCAGCAAAGTCGGCACAATTAAGGCTGCCATGCCGCCCAAACTCAACATCAGCATGAGCGGAAAAATCGGCGTGTGTGCCGCCTGTTGCGTTTTGCGAACAAACACCATGGACAATGCCAACATCAGCCCCGACACAATGCCCGACACGAAACCCCACAGCGCGTTGGCATTATGCCCAAATTCGGGGCTGCCGATTAACGCCACGCCTGCGATTGCCATGATTAAACTGCTGATTTGTAAGGGAGATAATTTTTCCTGAAACCACATCACGCCAATCGCCGACAGCCAAAAAATTTGCAAACTGTTCAACAAGGTGGAAATGCCCGGCCCTACGGAATAAATGCTTTCGTGCCACAGTGCCAAATCAAATGCCAAAAACACACCTGCCCACAAAGCATGGCGCAAAGCCTGTTGATTTTTGGGGAATTTTTGTGCAAAAAAGCGTGCCAGTAGCGCAAAAATCAGGGCTGCCACCGCCAATCGCCAAAACGCAATCGCATACGCGCCCACGGGAACGTGTGCCACAATCACGCTGCCCAAACCGAAAATAATGCAACCGATGATTAAGCCCCATGGTGCATATTGGGTTTGCCAATTTGCTTGTTTTTGCATAAAAATCCTTTTGAAAAATGCGTTTCAGGCTGCCTGAAAGTGGATTTTGCTTTTTCAGGCAGCCTGCAATCTCTGAGTATTATTTTTTCACACGCGGATTGGAATTGCCCCACACGGTGTACAAATCCGCCAACAATGCGCCATTGATGTCTTCAATTTCCGCTTGCGTGATTTCGGCATTGCCCTGTTTGCCAAACAACACCACTTCATCGCCAGCCTGAATATCGGGAAAATCGGTTACATCAACCATGGTGGTGTTCATGGAAACTTTGCCCACCACAGGCACGCGGTGTCCACGAATCAGCACAAACGCTTTGTTGGTGAACACGCGGCGATAACCATCTGAATAGCCCACAGGCAAATTCGCCAACACCGAATCGCGTTTGAGCGTGAATGTGCGGTCGTAGCCCACCGTTGCGCCAGCCTTAAAATTGTGCAGGCTGCCCACTGATGTTTTGAAAGCCATCACTTTTTGGTATTCGGTGCGACTGGGAATGGTGTCGCCATAAAGCAAACCGCCCACGCGCACACGGTCTAAATGCGATTCAGGCACAGTGAGTGTGGCAAACGAATTGGCAACGTGCAAAGTCAAATTGGCGCGATTGAGTTTCGCATTTTCAATCAACCATTTGCTTTCCGATTGGAAGGCTTTCAAGCCCTTGCGAACATCATTTTCTTCCTCTTCGGGAAAATGCGACATGAGTCCCACCAATTTCAAATGGGGCAATTTGAGCAAATCCAAGGCTTCTTGTTTGCCCGCAGCATGGCTCAAATCCAAACCATTGCGGCTCATGCCTGTGGAGTTGAGTGCCAAATGATAAGCCAATGTTTTACCGTGTTTTTGGGCGATTTCACTGGCGATTTGGGCTTGTTGTATGTCGCCAAACAATTCTTCCACGCCATATTTTAAGCCAGCCTGAATTTCGCTCGCTGCCGCCGAACGCACACGCATCAACACGCCTGAATAGCCATGTTCACGCGCAATTTTGGCTTCTTCATTGCTGCCAATCCCCAAGCACGATACCCCCATTTTCAAAATGCTGGGCATGAGCAAAGTCAAATCATTGCCATAAGCGTCTGCTTTGACTACGGCACACATTTCCGATTTGCCACCAAGTAATTGATTAACCGTACGAATGTTTTTTTCAAATGCCGCCACATCAATTTCCAACCACGCATTGTGGTCGTGTTGCCATTGTGTTTTTTGCTGATGAATGTTTTTGCTCAAATGAGACAATGGCGTATCGGCGCACGCGCTTTGAATCAGGGCAGTTGCCAACAAAATGCCCCACAATTTGGATTTAACCATTGCAATGTGTTCCCGAAAAAATTTAAAAAAATTAACGCAAATTTTACAATAATCCACCGCATTTTGTCATCAAGCAACACACAAAATCAGGCTGCCTGAAAGTGAATTTCACTTTTTCAGGCAGCCTGATTTTGAAATTAAATCAAGATTATGCTTGATTTTCCTGTTTCACGCGCAAACGCAAACTCAATTCGCGTAATTGTTTTTCGTCCACCGTATTGGGCGCATTGGTCAGCAAGCATTGAGCGCGTTGCGTTTTCGGGAAGGCAATCACATCGCGAATCGATTCCGCGCCCGTCATCAGCGTAACCAAGCGGTCCAAACCAAACGCCAAACCGCCATGTGGTGGCGCACCGTATTTTAAATTATCCAACAAGAAACCGAATTTTTCCTGTTGCTCTTCGGGCGTGATTTTCAATGCGGCAAACACTTTTTCCTGAATGTCTGCGCGGTGGATGCGGATTGAGCCGCCACCGATTTCCCAACCATTCAACACCATGTCGTAGGCGCGCGCCAAGCAGTTTTCAGGGTCGGATTCCATCAAATCTTCGTGTCCCACTTTGGGCGATGTGAATGGGTGGTGTACGGCAACATAGCGGTCGGCTTCTTCATCGTATTCAAACATCGGGAAATCCACCACCCAAAGCGGTTTCCACTCGTCCACAAAATAGCCGTCTGCTGCGCCATGTTCGTGTCCGATTTTGATGCGCAATGCGCCAATGGCTTCGTTCACGATTTTCGCTTTGTCCGCGCCAAAGAAAATGATGTCGCCATTTTGTGCGCCTGTTTCTGCGATAATCGTTTTCAGGCAGCCTTCCGACAAGAATTTCACGATGGGGCTTTGCAAACCGCTATTTTCATCATTGGTGATGTTGTTCACATCGTTTACTTTGATGTACGCTAAGCCTTTCGCACCGTAAATGCCGACAAATTTCGTATAATCATCAATGTCTTTGCGACTCAATTTTGCGCCATTGGGTACGCGCAATGCCACCACGCGACCGCCTTTCATATCGGCAGCAGCACGGAAGACTTTAAATTCTTCCGATTTCATCAATTCGGTCAATTCGGTGAATTTCAAATTCACGCGCATATCGGGTTTGTCCGAACCATAATAAAACATGGCTTCGCGGTAAGGCATACGCGGAAATTCGCCCAAATCCACGCCCAAAGCGTCTTTAAACACCTGTTTTGCCATGCCTTCGGTGATGTCCATGATTTCATTTTCAGACAAGAACGAAGTTTCCAAGTCAATTTGGGTAAATTCAGGCTGGCGGTCGGCACGCAAATCTTCATCGCGGAAACATTTGGTGATTTGATAATAACGGTCAAAACCCGCCACCATCAGCAACTGTTTGAACAACTGGGGCGATTGTGGCAAAGCGAAAAATTCGCCAGCATGAACGCGACTTGGCACGAGATAATCGCGCGCACCTTCGGGCGTGGAGCGCGTGAGCATGGGCGTTTCAATGTCAATAAAGCCTTGCGCGTCCAAATAACGGCGCACACCCATCGCCACTTGGTAGCGCAAACGCAGGTTTTTTTGCATTTGTGGGCGGCGCAAGTCCATCACGCGGTGGGTCAGGCGCACGTTTTCGCTGATGTTGTCTTCGTCAATGGGGAAGGGTGGCGTGGCGGCAGCGTTCAAAATTTCAATTTCTTTTGCCAAAATTTCAATTTTGCCTGAAACCATTTTGTCGTTTTCCGTGCCAGCAGGACGCGCGCGCACGCGACCTGTGATGCTCAACACATATTCGCTGCGCGCGCTGTCTGCCAAAGCAAAGGCTTCTGGGGTGTCGGGGTCAATCACGACTTGGACGATGCCTTCGCGGTCGCGCAAGTCAATGAAAATCACGCCTCCGTGGTCGCGGCGGCGGTGCACCCAGCCTTTGACGGTTACGGTTTGGTCTAAATATTGTTCGCTGATTAAGCCGCAATAATTGGTACGCATATTTTTGTTTTTCCTTGTTAAATATTTTTAATTAAATCAAAATTTTTGGTTTCAGGCTGCCTAAAAATCAAGCCGCCAAAACATCAAATAAATAATCTATTCTGCCATCTGGATAATCGTATTCTTCGCAATATTGTTGCACGATTTCAGCAGGTAAATTCAATAATTGACGTGCTACATGTTGTTTGTGTTCAGCATTATCCAGCCAATCTGTCATGATTTGCTGGTATTCAGCTTCATTATCGTCAAAGGTATCCACTTTTTCCTGTTGCCAAACATAATAATCCCAACTGGCATGAACAAAATGGATAACCGCTTGTGGCGTATCATTATTTTGCCAACGCTGCAAAAATGGGCGAATATCAATGTGCGCCTTGTGAAACATTTCCAAATAGGAAAAAATACTTTTATAATCAGTATCTTGTGTTAATAATTTATCCAAATAAGCATCGGCAAATTTCTGCCAAATCGTCAATTCTGTGGCGGTAAATTCACTTTTCGGCACATAACCCACACGTGCAAAATAGATTTCCAGCGAATGATGTAATTCTTCATTTTGTGCAAACAATTCTATCATTCGCGGCAGAAAATATTTGATTTCGTTCGAATTTTGTGTTTTATCAATCACGCCACCATTGTATTCATAAAAATGCTTTGCCCCTAATTCGCGCAAAGGCAAGGTTCGCATTTCAAGCTCTAATTCAGGGGCGAGACAAATTGGGCAAATACAGGCATGTAGCGGTTCGTTTGGTGGTGGATAATCAAATATTTGGTAGCATTTTTGAATCATTTCTTCCATGTTTTAGGGCTTTCAGGCTGCCTGAAACATCAAACATATTGGCTAATCTCAATCAAATTGCCGTCAGGGTCGCGGCAATACACCGATTGGATTTTGCCCACCGCTCCCGTACGCGGCACAATGCCGTTTTCCAAAATCGCAATGTGGTGCGCTTGCAAAATCTGCAATACTTCATTTAATGGTGTGCTGGTCAGCAAACACAAATCTGCCGTGCCGCAGTTGGCATTTTGCGCGTTGGGCAAAATTTCCGCGCCTTTTTGGTGCAAATTGATTTTTTGCTTGCCAAACAGTAGGGCTTTGCGGTTTTCGCCAAATGTGATTTCTTGCATACCCAATACGTTCACATAAAAATCAATGGTTTTTTGCACATCGGCAACGGTTAAAACCAAATGGTCTAGCGATTGGATTTTTATCATGTTTGTTCCTGTTTTTCTTTTCAGGCTGCCTGAATCATGATTGGCTTAAAATGGCTTTGATTCGGTTTTGATAAATGCGCCTGATTTTCGGTAAGGCGAACACAAACACAATCAAAGCAGGCAAAATGCTCAAAAAAACCTGTTGGTTGTGCCATAAAACCAATATTGCCAACAACACCATCAAAATCACAAACACAAGCACAAATCCAAAACCAAATAAAACGACTTTGGCGCGTTTTTGTTGCGTTTCGGGCAAATCGTGCCAGTTTGGTTGATTGACAAGTATTTTGAATAACAATGCAAACATGATTTTCCTTTTTCAGGCTACCTGAAAAACTAATCTTCGTGTTCCCACCACCATATCACTACAGCAATCAGAACCAAAAATAAAATAAACCAAAAATTATTGACACTGCCTGTTGGGTCTTTGCCAGCATGTGCGGTAATGGGTTGAAATAAAATCCCATATTTTACCCATTTCATTATCATTTTCCCTTTTCAGGCAGCCTGAAACCCAAATTCACACTTTTTCAGGCAATGTTTTGGGCGATTTCATCGGCAAATCATCGGGCATGACCATACCCAACGAAATCACATATTTCAAGGCTTCGTCCACCGTCATGTCCAGTTCACGAATGTCGCTTTCGCGCACCATGATGTAGTAGCCGCCCGTTGGGTTGGGCGTGGTCGGCACATACACCGAGACATAGCCCGATTTTTCAGGCAGCGCGTCCAACACCGATTGCGGTACGCTGCCTGAGACAAACGCAATCGTCCAAATATTCGGCTGCGGAAACGGCACCAATACAGGCGTTTTAAACGAACGCGAATTGTCTGAAAGCAAACTTTCCGACACCTTTTTCGCGCTGGAATAAATGGATTTGACCACAGGAATGCGCCCAATCACACTGTCCCAGCCCTCAATGATTTTGCGACCGATGATGTTGGCAGCAAACACGCCCGTGGTAAACAAAATCGCCACCGCCAACATCACGCCCAAACCAGGGACATTGAAACCCAAATATTGCGTGGGGTTCCATTGTTCAGGCAGCAAATTGACCAAACGGTCGGTGGTGGAAACAATATAATTTAAAATCCAAATGGTTACCGTAATGGGCAACCAAACCAAAATACCAGTGATTAAATAGCGTTTAATGGCTTTGCCTATGCCGTTTTTTTCTTGTGTGGGTTTTGCCATGGTGGAATGCGTTGTGATAAAAGGCGAAAAACAAAGCGCGTTATTATACGCATTGCATGGTGTTTAGGGAAACACTTTTCAGGCAGCCTGAAACGTTTTTTTGAAACGCAAAAAACCGAACGATTGATGATACATTGAGCTTTGGCGCAAACGTGGCGTATCGCCGCCACACCCACTCTTTGAAAGCGCAGCCCCCAAAAAAGCAGCCTGAAAATCAATGCTTATCCCAGCCTTGCAACATCACGCCCAAGCCAATGCCCGTTTGTTTGTGATTGTATTCCAACAAATTTTCGCCATAGCCATGAAAACCGCGCACATAGCCTTTCAGCCTGCCTTTGATTGGGAAAACATAATCTGCCTGAATCGCGCCATAGCCGTGTTTCGGATTAAAACGCACAGTGGCGGCTGCCGCATGTTTATCATTGAATTTATACATGAATTTCAAATCGCCATAACCCATATAACGCATGATATCGGGGTTATCGTCTTTTTCACCCGTTTCAGGGTCAATGCGCGTCCAAATGCGCGGCACCACCGTCAAATTGCCCCATTCCATGCCCGCAAACACATAACCACGATTCCACGAACGCGAAAGCGGACGACTCTGCCCATTAGAATGATGCACATAACCCGCCCCCAACACACGCAATTTACCGCCCCAAGGCAAATTCGCTTTCACAGGCTGGGTCATGAAAATTTCAGGCGCATAATCATTGTTGCGAAACGGCGCAGATTTATCGCCCAAAGTGTACATTTGCCAGTTGGATTGTTGCGTGTAGCCAAACCACAAATCCGAGCGCGTTTTAAAAACATCTTCCATCAATTTGGTTTTAAACGACATTTGCATTTTGGTTTCCACGCGTTTTTGTTTTTTCTGAATGTCGTTGTCCGATGTACCGCGCGATGGCGAATGTGGCGTGTAATTGGGGCTGGTGTTGTACCACGCAGGCATGATGTACATCGGCTCATGTTCACGCACCGACAAAATGCCCTTGCTGCTGTTTTTGTCCAAATCATACAAAAAACTCAAAGAGCTGAATGCCTCATCTTCCTTGCTGGTGGGCGTGATTTGGCTTTCGCTGATGACGATTTCGGTTTCGCCTGTTGCGCGAGATTTTTCATAGCTTTTGTCCAAATCCAACACCGCTTTGCTCGCCTTTTTGATTTGATTGGGGGCGAACAGTTGGTCGTAGCACGCCAAACGTTGCGCGTTGTCGGATAAAGTCGCGCAATGTTCAGCAGACGCAGCGTGGGTGGTGTGAATGACGGCAAATAATGATAAAGGTAAAAAGATTTTTTTCATTTTATTTTAAAAATCAACATAATTTATTTAAAGAAAATGTTTCAGGCAGCCCAGCATTTTATTTTTGTGAGCGAGCAAAAGGCAGCCTGAAAAAGGCTTATTTTAATGGAAAAAACCATTTCAGGCAGCATTCAGAATTTACCGCGCGTCAAACCCAAAGCCACATCGCCCGACAACAACACATCATCAACTTCATCACACGCACCGCGCAAAGGCGTGAGTTGCTTACGCAGCACCAAGCCATAAATCGCCGCCGCGTGGGGCAGCCAACGGTTGCCAGCCAATTCCATAAATTGCAGTTTTTCAATGGCTTTTTGCGAATTGATGGGCGGCAAATAGTTCATAAAACGCCCTTGTACAATTTGCCAACCCAATTCAGGCAGCCACGATTTTAATTTTGGCAAATCAATGGCTTGATGAATCGGCACTTCATCGCCCACAAATCGCCACAAAGAATGCGGATTCAGACCCGTTAGCACCAAATGCCCCGCAGCCTGAACAATGCGCGTGATTTCAAACAGTTGCCGTTGCGGTTCGGGCGACAATTCCAAAAAATGCGGCAACATCACCGCGTCAAAAGCATTGTTGCGCCAAACTGTTGCGCTTTCTGCCACAATTTGTGCGGGCAAATCGTGATTTTGTTGCACCCACAAAGCGTGGGCATTTTGCGGTGCAAAACAGCGCGTGAAACCCATTTGCAAAACACGTTCAGCATAAAAACCGCGAAAGGCTGCCTGAAAAAAATCCCGTTCCTGTTGAATAACATATTGTCCCAAATCGGTATTTTGTAGCCAATTTTGAAAATGGGTTGCCTGTATGCTCATCATGATTTCGCTCCGCGCAGCCAAACAAAATAGAAAGAAATGACAGCCAGTGTAAAGGCAAAAAGCCCTTTACAACAAACCCTTTTACACTTGTAAACGCTTGACCCAAAACCGCAAAAGAATTAGCATTATGGTATCTGTAAACAGTAGTTTTGTAAATTATGAAATCATTCAAGTCTTTAGCATTTGCAGTTAGCAGTTTGTGCGTGTTGCCAGCCGTAGCCCATGGCAAAGAAAGCAACACCGCAGGACAAGTAGGCATGGCGATGATGCGATTAAATGCAGCCCCTTTAAGCGAAGGCAGTCAAGGTCATTTTGCAGAGGCGCAAAAATCATCACACACATCATCGTTTGCACACAGCAGCGGCAGCATTTGGAAAAGTTTGAAAAATGGTTTCCGTATGGCGGAAGTCAATTCCAGTTTGGTTCGCAGCCACGAAAGCAAATTTGTTGCCAACAGTGCCTATTTTAACCGCACCATAGCCCGCAGCCAGCCCTATATGTACCACATTGCCAATGAGGTACGCAAACGCGGTATGCCTGCCGAAATCGCCTTGCTGCCCTTTATTGAAAGTGCCTATGTAACCAAAGCCCGTTCACAGGTTGGCGCGTCTGGTTTGTGGCAATTTATGCCTGCCACAGGTCGCCATTATGGTTTGGAGCAAACGCCTTTGTATGATGGTCGCCACGATGTGTATGCCTCCACCGATGCCGCTTTGAATTATTTGCAATATTTGCACGGTTTGTTTGGCGATTGGTCATTGGCATTGGCAGCTTACAACTGGGGCGAAGGCAATGTGAGCCGTGCCGTACGCCGCGCACAAGCCGCAGGTTTGGCACCCACTTATGAAAACTTGCGTATGCCAGCCGAAACGCGCAATTATGTGCCAAAATTATTGGCAGTACGCAATTTGGTCAATAATCCGCAAGCCTATGGTTTGGCTCTGCCTGATATTCAAGACAAGCCCTATTTTCAGGCGGTTCATGTGGATACGCCATTGGACATTATGGCAGCCGCGCATTTGGCAAACATTTCAGAAACCGAATTTTTGGCATTGAATCCCGCATTCAAAACCCCAGTATTCATTCCCAAAGGCGGTCGCAAAATGTTGCTGCCTGTAAACGCAGCCAAAAATTTTGAAACCAATTTACGCAATACCGACAGCAAAGCCCTGTTGTCGTGGGACGTGTTTACCCCAAATTATGCCATGTCCTTGAACGATATTGCCGCACAAACTGGCACGAATTTGTCTGAATTGCGCCGCATGAATGGCATTAACGGCAGCGTGGTTTCCGCAGGACGCAGCATTTTGGTGGCAAAAAATGGCAGCAGCAATGCACAAGGCATCAAATTCAATTTTGCCAAAGTGGACAATGACACCACGCCCGATACCTTTGTGGAACAAAAACCCGTTTTGACCAATTTTGTGGTATCGGCAGCACCTGTGGTACAAAACAATTTTGCGGTGGCAACGGCAGCCGCACCTGTGCTTGCGCCCAAAATTGATTTTGTGGCACAAAATAAAGCCACGCAGCCTGTGGTCAATGCCGCAGCAGCGAGTGTGGTGGCGGCACCCGTACATCAGGTTTCCGATGTGGCAGAAAATGCAGGCTTGAACACGGCGGCTGACCCCTTGTTTGAACTGGTGAATCAGCGTGAACGCGAACGTTTGGCATTGCAACAAACCCGTCAAGCGGTAGAAGAAAGCAATGCGGCTTTGCGTCTTGCTGAAGCCAAAGAGCAAAAACGCCGCCAAAAACAACAGGAATTGCGCGAAAAAGAAAAAGCGCGTTTGGCTGCCATTGCCGCTCAACAGCAGCAAGCCAAGGCAACCCAAGCCACGCAAACAGCGCAAGTGCCACCTGTTTCGGTGCAAATGGTTAAGGGTTCAAATGCTTATCAAAATGTGGCATATCGTGCGCCCGCTCAAAATAAGGCGAATCAAGAAATTACCACCCATCGTGTGGTACAGGGCGATACCTTATTCAATATCGCACAGCGTTATAATGTCAATGTATCGGATTTGATTGCCGCCAATAATTTGCGTGGTAACCACATTCGCATTGGTCAGGTACTGAAAGTATCGGGTTTGGGCAATGCGAACAATCAGCGTACGCCATTGTTGAAAGTATCCAATGAGGCGGAACAACCGACTGTGCATTTGGTTAAAAAAGGCGATACTTTAACCAATATTGCTGCACGTTATAATCTGAAAATGAGCGACATTAAGCGTTTGAATAATAATCGTGAAGATGTGAAAATCGGCGAAACGTTGCAATTAACTGAAAGCTGATTTTATAGCTAAATAAAAACAAAATCACTACAAATATCGGTCAAATAAAATTTCAATATCAGAAATCATGTATTTGCGCCGCGTATTTTTGGCATAAGCCCAGTATTGTTCAATAGGATTCAAATCAGGACTGTATGCAGGTCAATACAGCAGCTTATGCCCACTTTGTGCCACCAATTGACGAATCTCTTCACCGACATGAAAGCGAGCATTATCCATAATCAACACACTCTTTTTATTCAATTTTGGTATTAAATCTTCTTTTAACCATTGAATAAAAACCGCACGATTAATCGTATGATGAAACAAAGCAACTGTAAACAAACGCCCATTTAACAATGCACCTATTGCATTGGTTTGTTTACGTATTTGCCAATCGTAAGTCGCATAACAACGCCGTCCAATCGGGGCATAGCCTTTTGGACGATGAACGGTTTGTGCAAAACCACTTTCATCAATATAAACCATTTGATAGCCCATTTTTTTGTAAAAACGCAATTTTAAATGGTACTGATTTCGCTGCTCTGGTTCTTGTTTTGGGTGTTGGCTCGTCTTTTTTAACTGAAATTTTGAGCTGTTTGAGAGCGTAACAAATTGCACTTGCGGTAACACCCAAACGCTTGGCACGTTCGTATTGGAAGGCATCAGGGTAGTTTTCAACATCTTTTAATAATGCTTCATGATTAACTTTTAATGGTTTGAATTGACGTTTTTTTCTTTCAATCCCATTTCGTTTCCATTGGTTAATGGTATGTGTACTGATGCCATAAAATGCGGAGGCTTGACGTATCGTCATGCCGCTTTCAACGCTTTTTAGGATTTGTTTACGTAAGTCTTGGGAGTAAGCCATGATAAATTTAATATTGTAGTGGTTTTAGTTTTGATTAGCTATAAATTGATTTGAAATGAAAAAGCTGCCTGAAAAATGATTTCAGGCAGCTTTTGGTTTTATTTTTAAAGTTTTTCAGACCTCACAAACCCAAATTCGCCCACATTGCGTCCACTTTGGCGACTGTGGCAGGGTCGCGGCTAATCGGTACACCCCACTCGCGATGGGTTTCGCCAGCCCATTTATTGGTTGCGTCCAAGCCCATTTTGCCGCCCAAACCGCTCACGGGGCTGGCAAAATCCAAATAATCAATCGGCGTGTTTTCCACCAAAACGGTATCACGAACAGGGTCCATGCGCGTGGTCATTGCCCAGATGACCTGTTTCCAGTCGCGTACATTGATGTCATCGTCCACCACCACGATGAATTTGGTGTACATAAATTGCCGCAAAAATGACCAACAACCCATCATCACGCGCTTGGCGTGTCCTGCATATTGCTTTTTCATGCTCACAACCGCCATGCGATACGAACAGGCTTCGGGCGGCAAATAAAAATCCACAATTTCAGGGAATTGCTTTTGCAACAATGGCACAAACACTTCATTCAACGCCTCGCCCAATACGGCAGGTTCATCGGGCGGTGCGCCTGTGTAGGTGCTGTGGTAAATCGGGTTTTCGCGCATGGTAATGCGTTCCACCGTGAACACGGGGAAGGTATCTTGCTCATTGTAATAGCCCGTGTGGTCGCCATAAGGTCCTTCCAGCGCGGTTTCATTGGGGTGAATCACGCCTTCCAATACGATTTCGGCACGCGCTGGAACGTGCAAATCGTTGCCGATGCATTTGGTCAATTCGGTGCGCGCGCCACGCAATAATCCTGCAAATTGGTATTCACTCAATGTGTCGGGAACGGGCGTTACTGCGCCCAAAATGGTGGCAGGGTCGCAACCCAATACCACCGAAACAGGGTAGGGCTGGTCGGGGAACAGGCGTTTGTGTTCCTGAAAATCCAATGCGCCGCCGCGATGTGCCAACCAACGCATAATCAGCTTGTTTTTGCCCAATAATTGCTGCCTGTAAATGCCGAGATTTTGGCGTTTTTTATTGTAACCGCGCGTTACGGTCAAGCCCCACGTTACCAATGGCGCAACATCGCCCGCCCAACAATGCTGAATCGGCAAATCGTATAAATTCACATTTTCCCCTTCTAAAACAATTTCTTGGCAAGGGGCATTTTTGACGATATTCGGTGCCATGCTCCAAATGTCTTTGAGCAAGGGCAATTTGCTGAATGCGTCTTTCACGCCTTTGGGCGGCTCGGGTTCTTTCAAATATGCCAAGGTTTTGCCGATTTCGCGTAATTGGCTGATGTCGCTTGCGCCCATGCCCATGGCAACGCGCTCGGTGGTGCCAAACAAATTTGCCAAAACGGGGTAGGGATATTTGGTGCCGTCTGCTTTGACCACGTTTTCAAACAACAAAGCCGCTCCGCCAGCACGCAAAACGCGGTCGCTGATTTCGGTGATTTCCAAATAGGGCGACACGGGTGCGGTGATGCGTTTGAGTTTGCCTTGTTGTTCAAGGATTTGAATGAATTCGCGTAGGTCTTTGTATTTCATATTGTTTCTTTCGTTGTGCGTTTTTCAGGCAGCCTGAAACCTTATTTCACATCGCTTACCAAAGTCGGCAAATGCCACGCGCCACCTGCAAAACCGCGACACATACCCGTTGAATATTCTTGGGTTTGGATAAAACGCTTGCCGTCCCAAACGTGGGTTTCGCCCGACCAACAATCGCCTATACCGCGACTTTTGTGTCCGCCATGAATTTCGCCATTATTGTAATCTGTTGCGTGTAGGGTAACGACTTGGCGGATGGTTTTGCGTGAGTTGTCCAAGACCACAGCCAGTAAACCTTCATTGTATGCACCACGCCAACAGATTGTTTCTGCCAAAAGATTTTGTGAATTTAAACGATACAGCGCAATCGCTTCGGTGTTTTCGTGCAAGAAATGGCAAGTTTCACTGTCCAATTTGCTGCGCAACAGTTGGCGGATTTGATTTTGTTCGGCGGAATTGATTTTGGCGAAACTGGCTCCGCTCGTTTTCAGGCTGCCTGAAACGGTTTGGGCTTTTTTGATAAGGGGTTTGGGCTGCGGTTTGAGTTTACCAAATTGTTGAAATTCATCGGCTTTCAACCAAACTGCCGCCGCGCCCGCATTGGACAATGTAAATATTTCTTTGCCTACTTGGATTTGCACCGTGTCGCGTCCTTTGGTGGCGGCAATCACCATTTGCGCGATTTGGGGCGAAAGGCGATAGCTGTCGTGTTGCAAAATCAGTTTGCCGATGATTTTTTGATTAATCAATAGGTTGATGGTTTTTTGTTGCACAGATTCGCCTGCATAACTCAATTCGCCCGAAACGGCTGACGAACCCGCCATGCGCGTAAACAGCACCGAAATCCGCTTGTCGTATTCCGATTCGTGATGATAGCCCGCCACGCGGCAAGTACCTGTGTTGTCGCAAGCGGTTTCCCAGTCTTTGTGTTTAAAATGAATGCCTTGCATAGGGGCAGCCAGTGCGTTGGCACAAATCAAGCTGCCCAGCAATGCCACATATGGTGTTTTCATGATGATGTTCCGTTTCAGGCTGCCTGAACGCGCTTAATCTGCCAATTTTTGCACATACAGTTGATAACTGGGCAATTTTTGCAAAACATGAACCTTGCGCTGAAAGGTGTTCACATAATGGTCAACAGCAGGTTTGACCAGCAGATAGTGGTCTTCTTCTGTTGGCGGTTTGGGCGACCACAAATAATCGTCAAAGGCGATGATGCCACTGATTTTGCACAATTTGTGTGCCAACAAAGCGTCCAGCAGCACATCGGGGGCTTCGTGCGAGCCGTCCACATACACAAAATCAAAATAGCCTTGTTTGCCTTGTGCCAGCAGTTGAATCAGCATATCGTGCGATAAGCCTTTGATTTTTTGGATTTGTGCGCTGGGGAAACGTGCAGCAGCCACCGTCATATTGTGGTTAAACAGCATTTCGGCTTCGTTCATATCGTGTCTGCCGATGTGTTCTGCGCCGCCTTGCCATGTGTCTATGCAATAAATTTCCATATTTTGATGAAATTGCATGGCTTTTTCAATGAAATAGCAGGTGCTGCGCCCTTGGTATGAGCCAATTTCCAAAATGCGTTGTGGGCGGAATGTTTGGAATAGCGGTTCTAATCCCACCAAATTGTGGCTGAACCAATCTTCATCGGCGCGGAAGAGATAGTCGGTACTGATTGGGGCTTTTTCGGGTTCGGACATGGTGTGTCTTTCAAGTGAAGGGGTTGAGGGAAGATTCAGGCAGCCTGAAAGCCATTTTTCACTTTCAAGCTGCCTGAAAGATTATTTCAATTTCAAATGCGGCAATGCCAAATAATCTTCCGATTGCATTTCCACCAAACGGCTGACGGTGCGGACAAATTCATGGGCAAAATCGCCTTCGGTGTAAAGTTCGTCCATAGGCACTTGCGAAGTCAAACACAATTTCACGCGGTAATCGTAAAACACGTCTGCCAGCAAGGTTAAACGCCGTGCTTCGTTTTTTTCGTTGGGGGTCATTTTTTCCACGCCTGAAATCAGAACGTGGGTGTAGTGTTCAGCCAGCCACAAATAATCGGCTTGCGAGCGCGTGCCAAAACACAAAGTGCGAAAATCAAACCAAATCACGCGATTGGTGCGACCTTTGCAAGTCAATTCGCGTTCGTGAATGATGATTTTTTCAGGCTGCCTGTCGTCTTTGCCCGCCAATTTGTTGAACAAATCCGCCAATTTCGCTTCATTTTCCGCATTATTGGGAATGTAGAACACTTCGGCTGGTGTGAGTGTTCGCATGCGATAATCTTCGCCACCGTCCACATTCAGCACGGTCAATTTCTTTTCAATCAAGGCGATGGTGGGCAGAAAACTGCTGCGATTTTGCCCTTGCGGATACAATTCAGACGGCGCATAGTTGGACGTTGCCACCAACACCACGCCTTCGGCAAACAGGTTTTCCAGCAAACGCCCCAAAATCATCGCATCGGCAATGTCGCTGACGTGAAATTCGTCAAAGCACAATACGCGCGTTTCGGTGGCGATGTCTTTGGCTACGGCTTTGAGTGGGTCGGCTTCGCTGCGTTTGTTGCGCATGCGCTGGTGGATTTCTGCCATGAATGCGTGAAAGTGTACGCGGCGTTTGCGATTGTAGGGCAGGCAGCCGAAAAATGCGTCCATCAGAAAACTTTTGCCGCGCCCCACGCCACCGTAAAAATACAAGCCTGTTGGCACATCGGGCGAGCGCAAGCTGCGTCCCAAAAAGCGGTTGCGTTTGCGTTTGAACATCATCAGTTCTGTCCACAGGCGGTCTAGGTGTTCAATGGCTTTGGCTTGGGCGTTGTCTTTGATGAAAGCGGGGTGTTGCGCGGCGGCTTGATACCATGTTTGGGGGCTGTGGTTGGCAAAGGGGGGAGGCGTGAATCGGGTTTCGGTGGTCATGTTCTATTTCTGCTTTCTGTGTGTGATTTTTCAGGCAGCCTGAAAATCAATTTGACAAATAAAAAATGATTTTATCGTGTTTTCAGACTGCCTGAAAATGTTTTTTAAGCGTACTTTTTTAAAAAGTCGGTCGCCAAAGGCACGACTTGCATTATCATCTACCGTATGCGCCCACGAAAAAGCTTTTACATCAAACCCACGCCACGCAACACCGCCACACCTATGCTGGCTGAAAACATCGCGCCAAACGTGGTAATGCCCATGATGTTGGCGGCGGCAACATCGTTGCCCCCCATGGCTTTTGCCATGATGTAGCTGGCAGCAGCAACGGGCGTGGCGGTCATCAAAAACAAAATCCCCATTTCCAAGCCACGAAAACCAAACGCATAGCCCACCAACACCGCAAACACAGGCGCAAGCACCAATCGCCCCACGCTGGCTTGCAGCGACACATCGGACATTTTGCGTATGCTTTGCCAGTCAAAAGTTGCCCCCGCGCAAATCAGCGCAAGTGGCAGGGCAATGTGCGCCAAATAACGGAACGTTTGCAACACAAATTCAGGCAGCCTGAAATGCAACATATTGAGCGTTAAAGCAATCACAATCGCCACAATCAAAGGATTGCTGATGATTTTGCCCAAAATGCTTTTGATTTTTTCAGGCAGCGATTGGTTTTGCGTGCGACTCAATGCCATAACCGACAAAATGTTCAACAAAATCGTAATCAAACCCAAATACACCGCCGCCGTTGCCACGCCTTCTGCGCCATAAGCATTTTGCACAAAAGCCAAGCCCGCAATCCCCAAATTGCTGCGAAAAACCCCCTGTACAAACACCCCCTTATCGCGCATTTCAGGAATGCGAAAATACGCATAAATTTCCGCCAACACATACAAACCCACGGTGCTGATTGCCCCAGCCGCCACCAATTTGGCTTGTGCCATGTAGTCCATTTTCATGCTCACCAAATTGATAAACAGCAACAAAGGCAAGGCACATTTAAACACCAATTCGGCAGCGCAATGGCAAAAATCATGGGTAATCATTTTTTTCAGATACAAAATTTTGCCCAAAACCAACAACAAAATATTGGGCAAAGTCACGCTTAACGCAAAACCAAGGGCAGACAATAACACAGACATGGCAAACTCATCGGGTGGTTTCAGACAGCTTAAATTGTAACAAAATAACAAAAAAGCAGCCTGAAAAATGTTTTCAGACTGCTTGACGTTTTCAATTTTCAAAAAATCAGCGTTTGTCGGTTGCCACAAAATCGCGGCGTGCTGCGCCTGTGTACAACTGACGTGGGCGACCGATTTTTTGGTTCGGGTCGCTAATCATTTCATTCCAATGAGAAATCCAGCCCACCGTGCGCGACAAGGCAAAAATCACGGTAAACATGGACACAGGAATGCCCAACGCGCTCAACACGATGCCAGAGTAGAAGTCCACATTGGGATACAATTTGCGTTCAACAAAGTAGGGGTCGTTCAACGCAATTTGTTCCAATTCCATTGCCAATTTGAATTTGGGGCTGTCTTGCAAGCCCAATTCGGTCAAAACTTCGTAGCAAGTTTGTTTCATGATAGACGCACGTGGGTCCATATTGCGGTAAACGCGATGACCAAAGCCCATCAAGCGGTATTTTTTCTGTTTCACGCCTTCCATAAATTCGGCTACGCGAGACACATCGCCGATTTCGTCCAACATGTCCAAAACGGCTTCGTTTGCACCACCGTGAGAAGGACCCCACAAGCTGGAAATACCAGAGGCGATACACGCAAATGGATTTGCACCAGAAGAACCTGCCAAACGAACGGTAGAAGTGGAAGCGTTTTGCTCGTGGTCGGCATGCAAAATGAAAATGCGGTCTAATGCGCGTACCAACACAGGGTTGGGTTCATAAGGTTCGCAAGGTGTGGCAAACATCATGTGCATGAAGTTGGCGGCATAGCCCAAATCATTGCGTGGGTAGTTGAATGGCAAGCCGTTGGAATAGCGGTAGCACATTGCCGCGATGGTTGGGATTTTGGAAATCAAGCGGTAAATGGCAACTTCACGATGATGTGGGTCAGAAATTTCCAAGCTGTCTTGATAGAATGCAGACAATGCGCCCACCACGCCCACCATCATTGCCATGGGGTGTGCATCGCGGCGGAAACCACGGAAGAACCATGTTAATTGTTCATGCACCATGGTGTGTTTGGTAACGGTTTCTTCAAATTTGGCTTTTTGCTCTGCGGTGGGCAATTCGCCGTAAATCAGCAAATAGCACACTTCCAAATAGTCGCTGTGTTCCGCCAACTGTTCAATGGGGTAGCCACGGTAGTAGAGCAAACCTTTGTCGCCGTCAATAAACGTGATTTTGGATTCGCAACTGGCGGTGGACACAAAACCAGGGTCAAGCGTGAACATGCCTGTGGCTTTATTCAGGGCGCGAATGTCAATCACTTCGTTACCGAAAGTGCCTGTTAATACGGGCAATTCTGTATCAAAACCTTCGCCTTGTAATTTTACAGTTTTGTTGGACATCTCTGAACTCCTATTTGGGGTTGAAATATTTGACTGATAATCAGGCTAAAATGGGGTTTTCAGGCAGCCTGAAACGCTGAAAACCGTTTATGGTCATTTCAAATTAACACATACCGCCAATTTGAAACAACTGTATTTTGAACATCAAGCGGTGCGAATTTTGTGCAAAATGGGTTCAAAATCAGCACGTTGTGGCGTTTGATATTGGTTGATGATGGCTAAAAATTCTTGGTCTTCCAAAGCCAAAATATCCACAAAAATTGCCAATTCTTCATCGCTTAATTGGTCGTATTCTTTTGCCATAAATCGTTTTAACACGATGTCCAGTTCCAGCAAACCACGGCGGGTTTGGAAACGA
This sequence comes from Alysiella filiformis, assembly GCF_014054525.1. Taxonomy (NCBI): domain Bacteria; kingdom Pseudomonadati; phylum Pseudomonadota; class Betaproteobacteria; order Neisseriales; family Neisseriaceae; genus Alysiella; species Alysiella filiformis. The sequence continues at coordinate 1,937,067 of NZ_CP059564.1, read as the reverse complement.
ATGCGGCGTTTGTCTGTTTCGTTAAATTGTGCCATGTTTCTTTACCGATTTTAACAGGTATTGTTTTTTTTGATTGGGGCAATCAATTTATTTTCAGGCAGCCTGAAAAAGGCTTATTCCATTTTTCAGGCTGCCTGAAACGGTATTACACCGCGCGTTCCAGCATGATTTCTTTGATTTTGCCGATGGCGCGAGTGGGGTTCAGGTGTTTGGGGCAAACGTCCACGCAGTTCATAATCGTGTGGCAACGGAACAGACGGTAGGGGTCGTTCAAATTGTCCAAACGCTCATTGGTGATGGTGTCGCGGCTGTCGGCGATGAAACGGTAGGCGTTCAACAAGCCAGATGGTCCCACGAATTTATCGGGATTCCACCAGAACGATGGGCAAGCGGTGGAGCAACAAGCACACAAAATGCACTCATACAAACCGTCCAATTCGGCGCGGTCTTCTTGGCTTTGCAAGCGTTCGCGTTCGGGTTTGGCGGTGTCGTTTACCACATAAGGCTTAATGCTGTGATATTGTTTGAAAAATTGCGTCATGTCCACAATCAAATCGCGGATAACGGGCAAACCAGGTAAGGGGCGCAACACGATGGGTTGTTTCAGGCTGCGAATGTCGGTTAAACACGCCAAGCCGTTTTTGCCGTTGATGTTCATGCCGTCTGAACCGCAAATCCCTTCGCGGCAAGAGCGGCGGAATGACAAGGTGTCGTCTTGCGCTTTCAATTTAACCAATGCGTCCAATAATTTAACGTCTGTGGGCAAAATTTCCAATTCATAATCTTGCATGTACGGCTTGGCATCTTTGTCGGGATTGTAGCGGTACACTTGTACGCGGATTTTTTCCATAATGGTTTTGTTCCTTTTGGATTTTCAGGCTGCCTGAACGTCATTTTTGTGGGCATAGGGTGCATCTTGAAACACCATATTTTCTGATTTGGTGCAAGCAGTTGCACCCTACGGTATCCCAAATTTTTCAGGCTGCCTGAAAAGCAAATTATTGTTTAGTAAACACGTTTTGCAGGTTCAATGTATTCAACGGTCAAAGGTTTGGTGTGTACGGGTTTGTATTCCAAACGGTTGTCGGCAGAATAGAACAACGTGTGTTTCATCCAATTTACGTCATCGCGGTCGGGGTGGTCATCGGAAGCGTGTGCACCACGTGATTCTTTGCGGGCTTCGGCAGAGATGATGGTGGCTTTTGCCACTTCCATCAAGTTGTCCAATTCCAATGCCTCAATGCGTGCGGTGTTCCAAACTTGGCTTTTGTCGCCAATTTCGGTGCGTTTGGCGCGTTCCACCAAAGCCAATACCTTGTCCACGCCTTCTTTCAAAATCGCGTCTGTGCGGAACACGCCAGCGTGTAATTGAATGGTGCGTTGCAATTCATTGCGTAAAGCGTCCACGTTTTCACCACCTGTTTGGTTGTTCAAACGGTCAAGACGTTGTTGTGTGAATGCGCCTGCGTTTTCAGGCAGGGTTTTGAAATCGGTTTCTTTAACAAATTTAACCATGCTGTCACCAGCCGATTTACCGAAAACCACCAAGTCCAACAAAGAGTTGGTACCCAAGCGGTTTGCGCCATGCACGGACGCGCAAGCACATTCGCCTGCGGCATACAAGCCTTTAACCACTTTTTCGGGATTGTCGCCTTCTGGCACAACCACTTCGCCCAAATAATTGGTGGGAATGCCACCCATCATGTAGTGTGTGGTAGGTACAACAGGGATTGGGTCTTTAATGGGGTCCACGCCAGCAAACTGAATGGAAATTTCACGAATACCCGGTAATTTATTCATGATTTTGTCTGCGCCAATGTGGTCAATTTTCAACAACACATGGTCTTTGTTGGGGCCGCAACCGCGACCTTCGTAAATTTCCATCGCCATGGCGCGTGAAACCACATCGCGTGAAGCCAAATCTTTCACGGTTGGGGCATAGCGTTCCATAAAGCGTTCACCTTGCGCGTTCAACAAAATGCCGCCTTCACCGCGTACACCTTCGGTAATCAACACGCCAGCACCTGCCACGCCTGTGGGGTGGAATTGCCAAAATTCCATGTCTTCCAATGGAATGCCAGCACGGGCGCAAATGCCCAAGCCATCGCCTGTGTTCATAAACGCGTTGGTAGATGAAGCGTAAATGCGACCGCCACCGCCTGTGGCAAACAACACGGCTTTGGCGTGGAAAATGTACACATCGCCACTTTCCATTTCCATGGCGGTAACGCCCACTACATCGCCATTGTCATCGCGGATTAAGTCCAAAGCTGTCCATTCTACAAAGAAATTGGTGCCAGCGCGGACGTTTTGTTGATACAAGGTGTGCAACATGGCATGACCTGTGCGGTCGGCAACGGCACAAGCGCGTTCTACGGCGCGTTTGCCGTATTCGGCGGTGTGTCCACCGAAGGGGCGTTGGTAGATTTTGCCGCTTTCTACGCGGTCAAAGGGCATGCCCATGTGTTCCAATTCCACCACGGCATCTACGGCATTTTTGCACATGAATTCAATGGCATCTTGGTCGCCCAGCCAGTCTGAACCTTTTACGGTGTCGTACATGTGCCAGTGCCAGTTGTCTTCTTGCACATTGCCCAATGAGGCGGATACGCCACCTTGTGCGGCTACGGTGTGTGAACGGGTGGGGAACACTTTGGACAATACGGCGGTGTTCACGCCTGCTTGTGATAATTGTAAGGCTGCGCGTAAACCTGCGCCACCTGCGCCGACTACTACGGCATCAAATTTGCGAATCGGATAAGTCATGTTTGATTAACCCCAAATGGCGAAGAATGAATAAACGGTGCAACCCACCAACCAAGTAACGGTGGCGCATTGCAAAAACAAGCGTAAACCGAAAGGTTTGATGTAGTCCATCCACAAATCGCGAATGCCAACCCATGCGTGTAAAAACAGGGCAATGAATGTGGTTTGGGTAAACACTTTTACCCAAGTTTTGTCAAAAAAGGCTTGCCATTCGGTGTAATCGTCCGCGCCCATTAAGCCAATCAAAAACAGGAAAAAGAACACGGTGTACACGAGCATGATGATGGCGGTGGCGCGTTGCATCGCCCAATCGCGCAAGCCGTAGTGTGCGCCAGTTAATTTGCGGTTTACCATAAGAAAATCCCCAATACAAATGCCACAGCAGGTGCGCCGTACAAAATCCATTTGGCGGTTTTGCGGGCAGTGTGCAAGTCCACACCAATGTGCGCGTCAATCAGCAGGAAACGCAATCCTGCAAACAAATGGTGGATAAACGCCCACAACACGCCCCACAAAATCAGCTTGATGAACCAATTGTCTGCCCAAGCTTTGTAATATTCAAAATCTTCGCCGCTTGAACGTGAGCCGCTCAACAATGCCAACAAAAATGGCAGCAGCAAAAACAATGCCACACCTGTGGCGCGGTGCAAAATGGAAACAATCCCTGGAATCGGCAAATGCTTGATGATGGTGGGCATGTGCAAATAAACAGGGCGTTTCTTGGTTTGCATATCTTTACTGGTTTGCATACCAATTCCTCTTCTTATGCAAGAATGAACAAATAAACTCAAAATCCGAAAAAAGAATTGTGTCAATGTTGCCGACACAATCCCGATAATTTACATGATTTAGCACTGTTTGAACAGCCCCAATTTGCAAGAAATACCATGAAATTAAACAACAAAATGCTTTTCAGGCTGCCTGAAACGGGCTTTACAATAAAAAATACAATGAATTACACCAAACGATAAGGCGATTTTTTGTGTGAGACGGTGTTTTTCAGGCTGCCTGAATGCGGCGTTTGGTATAAAATACGCGCCACAATAATGATTTTCAGGATAAAGATTATGGCGATTAAAAAAGGCGGTTTGGGGCGCGGTTTGGACGCGCTCATTTCTCACCCTGCCGCCAGTTACGATGAAGATTCGGGCGACCGTTTGACCACGCTGCCTGTGAGCGACATTCGCCCTGGTAAATATCAGGCGCGGGTGCAAATTGACGATGCGGCTTTGCAAGAGTTGGCGGAATCCATCAAGGCGCAGGGCATCATTCAGCCTGTGGTGGTGCGCGAGCAGGGCGGCAAACAATATGAATTGATTGCGGGCGAACGCCGTTGGCGCGCGGCGCAGTTGGCGGGTTTAACCGAAGTGCCTGTGGTGATTAAAAATGTGGACGACCGTGCCACCATGGCGATGGGTCTGATTGAAAACATTCAGCGCGAAAATCTGAATCCGATTGAAGAAGCGCAAGGTTTGCGTCGCCTGATTGATGAATTTGAATTGACCCACGAAACGGTTGCCGAAGCGATTGGGCGCAGCCGCAGTGCGATTTCCAACAGTTTGCGTTTGTTGAAGCTGCCTGAACCTGTGCAAGATTTGCTGTTTCAACGCCATTTGGAAATGGGGCATGCGCGCGCCTTAATCAATTTGCCTGTGAACGAGCAACTGGAATTGGCGCAAAAAGCGGTGAAAAACGGCTGGTCGGTGCGCGAAACGGAAAAACGCAGCCAAGCCATACAGCAACATTCAGGCAGCGAAGCCATGCCACAAAAACGGCTTGACCCCGATTTAATGCGTTTAACCGAATCGCTGATTGAGCAACTGGGCGTGTCTGCCGAAATCAAAACGCGCGACCGCAAAAAGGGCAAAATCATTTTGCATTTTGACAATGCGGACGCTTTTGAAGATTTGATGCTCAAATTGGGCGTGAAATGGGATAATTGATGATTCAGGCAGCCTGAATCAGCCATTTTATTGAAAAAATAAATATGTTAATCGCATTCAACAAACCCTATGGCGTGATTTGTCAATTTTCGCCACACGAAAAACACCCCAGTCTGAAAGATTTCATCAACATCGCCCAAGTGTACCCAGCAGGGCGTTTGGACACCGACAGCGAAGGCTTGCTGCTGCTGACCGATGACGGCAAACAGCAAGCCCACATCGCCAGCCCACGCCACAAAGTCGTGAAAACCTATTGGGCGCAACTGGAAGGCACACCCGATGAAAGCAAATTGGCTTTATTGCAACAACCGCTTGATTTGGGCGATTTTGTTGCCCAGCCTGCCCAAATTCGCCTGTTGCAAGATGATGAAATTGCGCAAATTTGGCAACGCAATCCGCCCATTCGTGAACGCAAAACCGTTCCCGATTTTTGGCTGCAAATTCAAATCCGCGAAGGCAAAAATCGCCAAGTGCGCCGCATGACGGCAAAGGCAGGCTATCCCTGTTTGCGTTTGATTCGGGTGGGCATTGGTCGCGTGAATTTGTTTGATTTGCAACTGAAATTGGGCGAATGGCAAACTTGTGCCGTTTTGCCGTAAAAGTTGGGTTCAGGCTGCCTGAAAGTACGTTTTTTCCCCTTATTTTTTGCTTAAAATCCCCAAAACATGATTATTGCCCAAGCCACTTATTTGCACGATGAACCCGATTTCAAAGCCGTGTTGTTGAATCAACTGGCATTGTTGGCGGTGTCGGTGCCCATTTTGTTGCAACTGCCGATTGCGGTATCGGCGGTTTTTTTGCTGTTTACTTTGGGGCGGGTGTTGATGTTGTGGTTTGGGGTGCGCCGTCCGCCCAAATGGGTGTTGGTTTTGATGTTGGCGATTGTGGTGGCGCTGGTGTTGGGGCAGGTTGGCACTTTTGTGGGTTTGCAAGGTGGTATGTCTTTGCTGTTGCTGCTGGGCAGCCTGAAATCGTTTGAAGGGCATTCGCGGCGCGATTGGCAAGTTTCGGCTTTGGTACAAGTGTTTTTGCTGGCAGGAGCGGTGTTGTTTGACCAAAGTTTGTGGGTGGGCGCGTGGGTGCTGCTTTGTTTGATGATGATTGCGGTTGCCTTGGCGGTGCTGAACGAATTGCCCATGGTCAATGCGGTGCGACAAAGCGGCACAGCATTTGCGCTGACTTTATTGCCCATGCTGGTGTTGTTTGTTGCCATGCCGCGCAAAGACGCGCCTTTGTGGGGCGTGCCACAAAATCCGATTGCCCAATCCACCACAGGGCTGTCTGAAACCATGAAACCAGGGAGCATAGGCGATTTGGTGCAAAGCAATGAACCTGCTTTTACCGCCACATTTCAATCATTTATGCCGCAGCAAAAAGATTTGTATTGGCGCGTCATGATAATGGCAGAGCGCGATGACACAGGCACATGGCAAATTTACAAAGGCTACACCGATTCTGCCGTAGCCGATGCCAATGCGCCCAGCGTATCGTATCAAATTGTTTTGGAAGACAATAAAGGCAAAATTCCCGCCTTGGACTACCCCACCGAGCAGCAACCCAAACGCGGCATCATGCGCGAAACAGGCAATGTGTTGCGCGTGTACAGCCGCCAAGGGGTGCGCGGCATACATTTAACCGCCAGCGTGAGCGATGAATTGCCACACAAATTGTCGCGCCAAGAATTTGAGTTGTACACGCGCTTATCCAGCAGCACCAATTTGCGAACACGCGCCCTGTCCAAACAGTTGTTTGAGCAAAGCGGTGGCGATGTGGAAGCCTTTATCGCCAAAACTTATCAATATTTTCAACAACAAGGATTCAGCTACACCCTACAACCGCCCGTTTTGCATTCAGGCAGCAGCACCGATGAATTTCTGTTTGGCAGCAAACAAGGTTTTTGCGAACATTATGCCGATGCGTTTGTAACGCTCATGCGCTCATCGGGCGTGGCGGCGCGTGTGGTAACGGGCTATCAGGGCGGCGAATGGAATGGCGAATTTTGGCAAATCCGCAGCAAAGACGCACACGCTTGGACAGAAGTTTGGCTGCCTGAAAAACAAGTGTGGAAACGCATTGACCCCACCGCAGCCGTTTCAGCCAGCCGCATTGATTCAGGTTTGGAAAACGCACTCTCATCAGACGAATTGAGCCAATTATTGAGCAATACCAGTTGGTTAAGTCGCTTTGCCGACAACAGCCAAATTTACTGGCAACGTTGGGTGGTCAATTTTGATGGCGCACAGCAGCGCAATTTGTTTGCCATGTTGGGTTTTGACAACGTGAACGCAAAAAGCGTGTTATCGGTTTTGCTGTTGGGATTGCTGCCTGCATTATTGCCTTTGGCTGTGTGGCTGAAAAAGCACCGCCAACGCGAGTTCAATCCCATGCAACAGGGCTTTTTACAGTTTAAGATGTTGATTTTGGGTAAAGATTTTGCACAAATTGCCAGCGTGGGTGCATGGGAAATGCAAAACATTTTGGCGCAACAAAATCGCCTAAACGATGAAATTCGCCACATTTTGCAAGATTATGTGCGTTTGAATTACGCCACCGCCACCGCCCCCAGTTTGCAAGTGGCACGAAAATGGTATCGTCAAGCGAAAAAAATCGGCAAAAAATACCGATTTGTGCCAACAAAAACAAAATAGGGCGGTTTCAGGCAGCCTGAAAAATCCATTTCAGGCTGCCTGCAATGTTTTCTCAACCCAACTCATCGCTGATTTTCTGCAATAATTCAAGGCGTTCACTGCGAATTTCGCCCCTTTCGGCGGCAAGTTTGAAAGCACAATTTGGCTCGGCGCGGTGCGTGCAATTATGAAAACGGCATTGCCCAATCAAATGCCGCAAATCAGGAAAATACTGCGGCAAATCGCCCAGTTTCAAATGGTGCAAACCAAATTCTTGCAAACCAGGACTGTCTATCAATTTCGTTTCTTCATTCAAATCATATAATTGTGCGTGGGTGGTGGTGTGTTTACCCGAATCCAAAGCAGCAGAAATTTCATTCGTTCGCGCAATGTGTTCGCCCAACAGCGCATTGGTCAGCGTGGATTTGCCCATGCCGCTTTGTCCCAAAAAGATATTGGTGTTGCCTTGCAAAAGCGGTTTCAGGCAGCTTACATCATTTAATGCCGACAATTCAACCACTTGATAACCCCATTTTTCGTAAAAACGCAATTTTTCGCGCCACATTGCGCTTTCAGGCAGGTCGGATTTGTTCAACACGATTCGTGCATCAATTTCCGCCGCTTCTGCCGCGATGAGTGCGCGTTGCAACAAAGTTTCGCTGGGGCTGGGAACGGCAGCCGTTACCACCCACAACTGCGACACATTCGCGGCAATCAACTTGGATTTCCACGCATCTTGGCGATAAAGCAGGCTTTGGCGTGGCAAATGTTGTTCAATCACGGCTTGTTCGGCATTGATGATTTGGATTTGCACCCAATCGCCACAGGCATAATCGGTGCGTTTGCTGCGCGTGCTGGCTTCAAAAGTGCGTTTTTCAGGCGTACGGACAATGTAGCGGCGACCATAACTGGCAATGATTTGAGCGGTATTTTGTGTCATGAGATTGAAATTCAGATGTTTTCAGGCAGCCTTTTCAGCAAATGAAGGCTGCCTGAAACAATAAAAAATGTTGATTTTAAATGCGTTTCACATCGCGAATTTGGGGGATTTTTTGCAGTTCATGCACAATCGCATTCAGTTGCGCCGTATCACGCACATTCAGCAAAAAGGCAAATTCAATGAAACCCTCCGTTCCCGTGGTGCTTTGCGATTTGGACAGCGTTTCCACCGCCGCAATATTGCCACCCGCGTGGGAAATGGCACTGCTCATCGCCGCCAGCAAACCATGCGTGTCTTGCGAGGCAATGTGGATTTTGACATCGTACCATTTTTCAGGCTGCATAAAAGCGTCCCAATCCGCGTCCAACTGCTGTTCCGCATCGGATTTGAGCAGATTTTGGCAATTTTCACGATGAATGATTAAACCATTGTTGCGCGTGAATAAAGCGCGAATGTTGTCATTCGGAATCGGATTACAACATTTGCCAAAGCTGACCAAGCCCACATTGTCGCTGTTCACATTGATGGTGCTCAATTTGATTTCGCTGCCAAAATGTTTGCCCGCCAAAGCCGCAATGTTCATCGCCACCGCCACAGGCTGCGTTTGTCCCGAACCCACTTCAAAATACACATCTTCAATTTGCTTGCCGTTTTCACGCAATTGCGCGGTGTATTTTTCAAGCAAATCATTGGACGACAACACATTTTCAGGCAACAAACCCGTTAATGCTTTTTGCAACAATTTTTGTCCCAGTTGTTGCGCTTCGGCTTGCCCCACATTTTTCACATAGCTGCGAATGCCATTACGCGCACGGCTGCTGACCACCATATTCAGCCAAGCCAAATTCGGTTTGGCATTGGACGATGTGATGACCTCAATCAAATCATTGTTTCTCAAAACGGTGCTCAATGGCACAGGCACATTATTCACACGCGCCGCCATGCAGCGATTGCCCACATCGGTGTGAATGGCATAGGCAAAATCAATAACCGTAGCCCCACGCGGCAAAGTGATGACCTTGCCCTTGGGCGTACGCACATAAACTTCATTGAAAAACAAATCGTTTTTCACATATTCAAAAAATTCTTTGTCGTTGGCGATGTGGTGTTCCAAATCCAACAAACTGTGCAACCATTCATTGGTGCGAATGCGGCTTTGGTTGTCATCGCTGCGCGTTAAATGCGCCATAATGCCAAAACGCGACACCGCGTGCATATCGCGCGAACGAATTTGCACTTTAATTGGCAAACCGTGTGGACCAATCAATTCGGTGTGCAGGCTTTGGTAGCCATTGGCTTTGGGATTGGCAATGTAATCGCGGATTTTGCCCAAGCTGGGTTGATAAATGCTGTGCAAAATCCCCATGGCGGTGTAACACGCAATGGTGCTGTTCACAATCACGGTAAAATTGTAAATGTCTTTGATTTCATCAAAATGGAATTTGCGCGATTGCATTTTGGCGTGAATGTTGTACAAATTGCGTTCGCGTCCCAAAATTTGCGCTTCAATATTGGCTTCAACCAAATGGGTTTGAAAAGTTCGCATCACGGTGCTAATCACATCAACGTGTTTTTTGCGAAATTGGGTCATGGCTTTTTGCAAAGTGGCATAACGCAAAGGGTGCGTGTGTTGAAACGACAAATCTTGCAATTCGCGCGACACGCTGTTTAAACCCAAACGGTTGGCAATGGGGGCGTAAAGCTCCAATGTTTCCAAGGCGGTGCGTTTGCGTTTGTGGGGTTTGACACCGTCTAGTGTTTTCATGTTGTGCAGGCGGTCGGAAATTTTGACCAAAATCACGCGCACATCTTTGACTGCCGCCATAATCAGCTTGCGAAAACTGGCGGCTTTGTGGTCGCCTGCATCGGTAAAATCCAGTTTGTCCAGCTTGGATACGCCGTCCACGATGTTGGCGATGGTTTCGCCAAATTCGGTGGTCATGCTGGCTTTGGTGTAGTTAGGTACGTCTTCAATCACATCGTGCATTAAGGCGGCGCACAGGGTTTCCACGTCCACGCGCCAGTTGGCAAGCTGGGTGGCAACGGCAATGGGGTGGGTGATGTAGGGTTCGCCGCTACCGCGTGTTTGCTTGATGCTGTCGTGGGCGGTAAATGCGTAGGCGCAAGCACGTTCCAGCAAAGCCAAATCGGTTTCTGGCAAATATTTGCAGGCAGCCTGAAACAGCAATTTGCGTACAGGCAGCGTGTATTCGCTGTCGTATTGGGCGGTGGGGGTGGGTGCTTGCATGATGCGCTCCTTGTGTGGGGAGACGTTTCAGGCTGCCTGAAAAAGCCGTTTTCAGGCAGCCTGAACGCGGTTGAGAATCAAATTATTTGTTTCGCGATAAAATTTCCATGCCAACGTGTCCAGCCGCCACTTCGCGCAGGGCGGTAACGGTGGCTTTGTTGTGGCGAATGTCGTCAATTAAAGGTTGCGTGCCGTTTTCCAGTTGGCGGGCGCGGCGAGCGGCAACCAAAGTCAAATCAAAGTGATTGGGGATTTTGCTGATGCACTCTTCTACGGTAATGCGAGCCATGTTGTCATTCCTCAAAAAGGGGTTGGTAAAACAATGTTTATTTTAAAGATTTTGTAAAACTTTTTCAATATTCGTTTTTTGGCGATTTTGATTGAGCCGATTGGCTTTGAATATGTGCCACAAATCGGCTTCGGCGGCGTTCAAATCTTGATTTATCACAACATAATCAAACAAATAGGCTTGTTCAATTTCTTGACGCGCTTCGTTAAGGCGAATTTGAATCACATCATCGCTGTCGGTTTGGCGTTCGCGCAAACGCTGTTCCAGTTCGTCCAAAGTGGGCGGCAAGATGAAAATGCTCACCGATTCAGGCAGGCTTTGACGCACTTGCGCCGCGCCTTGCACATCAATTTCCAAAATCACATCAAAGCCTTGGGCGCACATATCGCGCACGGCTTGAATGCTGGTGCCATAATAATTGCCAAACACTTGCGCGTGTTCCAAAAACGCACCCTCGCCCACCAAACGCACAAAGGTTTCTTGATTCACAAAATGGTAATGTTTGCCGTTTACTTCGCCCACACGCGGCTGGCGCGTGGTGTGGGAAATGGAAACGCGAATATCGGAATGGTGTTGCACCAAACGAGAAACCAGCGTGGTTTTGCCTGTGCCTGATGCGGCGGAAATAATGAATACATTGCCTGTCATGATGTTTTCTGTTTTGAGATGTAAAAAATAAAATAAACGGAATTATGCCATATTTTCAGGCAGCCCTTTTGCATTTTCGTGGATTTGCGTTAAAATCACGCATTCCAACACAGGTTTTTCAATCATGACAAAATTCATTTTCGTAACTGGCGGCGTTGTCTCATCACTTGGTAAAGGCATTGCCGCCGCTTCTATTGCGGCAATTTTGGAATCGCGTGGTTTAAACGTAACCATGCTGAAACTTGACCCCTACATCAACGTAGACCCCGGTACGATGAGTCCGTTTCAACACGGCGAAGTGTTTGTTACCGATGACGGTGCCGAAACCGATTTGGATTTGGGGCATTATGAGCGTTTCATCAACGCCACCTTGTCGCGCAAAAACAGCTTTTCAGCAGGGCAAGTTTACGAAAACGTGATTGCCAAAGAAAGACGTGGCGACTATTTGGGCGGCACGGTGCAAGTGATTCCGCACATTACCGATGAAATCAAACGCCGCATTCACGATGGCGCAACGGGCAAAGACGTGGCGATTGTGGAAATTGGCGGCACGGTGGGCGACATTGAATCCTTGCCATTTTTGGAAGCGATTCGCCAAATGCGTTCGCAACTGGGTCGTGCCAACACGCTGTTTGTGCATTTGAGCTATGTGCCATACATTGCGGCGGCTGGCGAAATCAAAACCAAACCCACGCAACACACCGTAAAAGAAATGTTGAGCATTGGCTTGCAACCCGATATCCTCATCTGCCGCATGGACAGATTGCTGCCTGATGATGAACGCCGCAAAATCGCCTTATTTTGCAATGTGGACGAACGCGCCGTGGTGGGCAGTTATGACGCAGGCAGCATTTATGAAATCCCCGAAATGCTGCACAATCAAGGCATTGACAACATCATTTGCGAACAACTGCAACTGAACGTGCAACAAGCCGATTTGACCGCGTGGAAAAAAATCGTTCACGCCATCAACAATCCCAAACACACCGTGAAAATTGCGATGGTCGGCAAATATGTGGATTTGACCGAATCGTACAAATCGCTTACCGAAGCCTTGAAACACGCAGGCATTCACACGCAAACCGATGTGAACATTACTTACATTGACAGCGAAAACATTGAAAAAGACGGTACAGGCTGCCTGAAAGATTTTGACGCGATTCTCGTCCCAGGTGGATTTGGCTCGCGCGGTGTGGAAGGCAAAATCGCGGCAGCCAAATTCGCGCGTGAAAACAAAGTGCCATACTTGGGCATTTGCTTGGGCATGCAAATTGCGCTGATTGAATACGCGCGCAACAAAGCCAATTTGAGCAACGCCAATTCCACCGAATTTGATGTGAAAACGCCACACCCTGTTGTTGCCCTGATTGACGAATGGCAAACAGCAGATGGTAGCGTGGAAAAACGCGATGAAAACGCCGATTTGGGCGGCACCATGCGCTTGGGCGCACAACAGGTGGAGCTGACTGAAAACAGTTTAGCCGCCAAAATCTATGCCGCAACGCAAATCCGTGAACGCCATCGCCACCGCTACGAAGTGAACAACCATTATCTGCCACAACTGGAACAGGCTGGTTTGAAAATCGGTGGTGTGTCGGTGGGGCGCGAGCGTTTGGTGGAAACGATTGAAATTCCCGACCACCCTTGGTTTTTCGCTTGCCAATTCCACCCCGAGTTCACGTCCAATCCGCGCGATGGACATCGCCTGTTTGAGGCGTTTGTGAAAGCGGCTTTGACACACAAAAAAGTGAATTGATTGATTTTGCAATGAAACAGGCTGCCTGAACGGATTTTCAGGCAGCCTTTTGCCATTTATGCTTTTTCTGGCATGACTTTTGGCACAACAAACCACACCGCCAAGGTGGACAACACGCCAAATCCACACATCGTCAAAAATGCCACTTGTGCGCCCGTGTGTAAGCCCGAACCTGTTGATACCAAAGTGAAAATGGTTGTTGCGGTGGCAATGCCAAATGAAGCCCCCAAAGCACTTGCCATTTTGAACACACCTGCGCCCACACCTGCTTTATCCAAAGGCACGTTTACCATCGCGCAATCGGCGGCGGGTGTGGAATAACAACCCAAGCCAAAACCAAACACCGCAAACGCAAATGGCACAAGCACCAAATAAACATCAGGTGGCAACATCGTCAGCGACAACAGCAACACGCCCACAGATGTCATGCTGGTTCCCAACCACATCGGTTTTTTGTAGCCCCATTTTTGCAGCAATTTTTCGCTCACCCGAATCATGACCATCACCAAAGCCACATAACCCAAAGTACGCAAGCCTGCCTGAAAAGCCGTTAAACCATGTGCTTTTTGCAAATAAATGTTATTGACCAACAAAGTGCCAACCATGATGTTCAACAAAAAATTGGACAAACACGCGCCATTGAATCCGCGATTTTGAAACAGGGCAAAATCCAAAAACGCGCCATGTTGTAAGCGTTTTTCGGTGATGAAAAACACCGTTGCCATAACCACAAAACCCAGCAACATGACCCAAGTCATCGGCTCGCCCAAGCCCCAACGAAAACCTTTGGTAATCAACAAATTCAATGCCAATAAACCCAATACGCATGAAAAAAGCCCAATGTAATCGTATTTTTTGGCTGTTTCGTGCGATTGGCTTTCGGGTGTGCCTTTAATCAAAATCATGCCCAAAATGGAAATGGCAATCGAGAGCAAAAAAATGCTTTTCCAACCCCAATACGTTCCCAGCGCACCACCCACAATAGACGATAAACCCGAACCGCCAAACGAACCAATAGACCAAAAACTGAATGCACGTTGGCGTTCTGCTCCATGATAGTAGTTTTTAATCAAAGACATGGTGGCTGGCATAATGCAAGCTGCCGACAAGCCTTGCAAAATCCTGCCTGCGCCAAATGAATACACATCGCGGCTGAAATACAACACCATGCACGCCAAAATATTCAAACCAAAACCCAAATAGGTGAATTTGACGCGCCCAAAACGGTCTGCCAACCCACCCATCAAAATGATGAAGCAGCCTGAAAACAGCGAACCCAAACCAATCACGGCATTGAGCGATGTATCGGGCATAGCCAAATCTTTTTGCAAAGCAGGCACGACCACAAACATGGATTGATAAAAAAGCCAAAATGTCAAAACACCCAGCACCATGCCTGTGAGCAAACGGTTGTTGCCGATGAATTCTGTTTGATTTTGCATGATTTTCCTTTCATTTTTTATTTTCAGGCTGCCTCCCCAAAAAACTCACTGACGATAATGCGCCCAATTTGGGTCGTATTCACAATGTGTTTGGGCGTTCAAATCGGCAAATTGCTGACACAATTTTTCGGCTTGGGCAAACAAAATTTCAGGCGCAGAAGTAGCAGCAAACACCGTCCGCACGCCTTGCGATAAATTCATTACGCTCAATGTTTCAATGCCTTGCTGATTTAAATTGGCATAAGCATTGAATTGGTCTTGCAAATCGTAGGCGGTTTCCACATCATCGCCATTTCGCAACTGACACGATACCGAAACCACCCAAGCCATGTCTGCCCGACCGAGCAAACTGTTTGCCGATTGATTGCGGGTCAAAACCAGAGCATCTTGTTCATGTTCTTCATCTTCTTCAATTTGCGCCACGCCGTATTGCCATTCTTCTTGTGGATAAACACCTGTGCGCCCCAACTCTGCCCACAATGCCGATAATGCTTCAGGCAGCCTGAATAAGGGTTCAAAATCATCGTCTGCCGTTTCCACAAAATCCACCGCACCAATTTTCGCAGCACTGTTGTATTCGCCCAAAATGTGGTCAAGCATGATGAAAGTCATGTTTTGAGCATGGGACAGTTGTTCTTCGGTGAAATCTTGGGTGAAAGCAATTTCTAAAGCAGGCATTTCTTGCCATTCATCAATGTGAAACAGTATATCGGACACATTCAACCGCCAATCGCCGATGCCAATTTCAAATCGTTCCACATTGGGTAAGGCGTGACGGAAGGCTTGCACGGCAAAAGGCAGGTTTTGCGGTTGCGTGTCCACTAAAATTTGCACTTGATGAAAATATTCCGTAATACCTTGTGCGGTAAAGACCAAAGTCGCGCCACTGTCCCAATTGCCAACAAATTCCAAAGTCATTTCGGGCAAAAATTGACGCAACAATTCATTGCCTTGTTCCACAAATTCTTGTCCCGACAAGGTTTTGAGTTGGGCAAAATCATTTTGAAATGCTTGCCAAAATTGTTTGGCGGCGTGTTGTGTTTGGTATAATTGTTGTAACATGATTTTTCCTTTTTTCAACGCAAATAATCTTCCACCAAAGCACACCAATATGCGGCGGCTGGCACGATGATTTCATCATTAAAATCATAATTGGGGTGATGCACCATATTGCCATCGCCATTGCCAATGAAACAGTAGCAGCCATTCGGATTGGCTTCCAGCATAAATGCAAAATCTTCGCTGCCCATCAAGGGTGGACAATTCGTGTGGACTTTATCTGCGCCCACCAAATTTTGTGCGACTTCGGTGGCAAATTGCGTGGCGGCTGTGCCATTCATCACGGCTGGGCAACCGTTGATGTGTTCCACTTTTGCGGTTGCGCCAAAACTTTTTGCTTGAAATTCTGCTACTTCGCCAATGCGTTTGAGCAGCAATTCGCGCACTTCGGGCGACAGGGAACGTACACTCAATTTCATCAAAGCGTAATCGTTGATGACATTGGGCGCGTCTCCTGATTGAATTGCGCCCACCGTAATCACGCCCTGTTGCAAAGCCCCCACATTGCGCGACACGATGGTTTGCAACGCCACCGCAATTTGGCAAGCGATTAAAGTCGCGTCAATCGTGTGTTCGGGCATTGCACCGTGTCCGCCTTTGCCGTGAACGTGAATGTGCAGCGTGTCGCACGATGCCATGAATGCGCCTTCGCGGAAATAAAATTCGCCTGCGGGCAAAGTGGGCATATTGTGCAAACCAAAAATCACATCGCATGGAAATTGTTCAAATAAACCGTCTTGCAACATGACTTTGCCGCCATAGAGCAATTCTTCGGCTGGCTGAAAAATCACGCGCACGGTGCCGTTGAAATTTTTGCTGTGCGCCAAAGCCTGTGCCGCCGCCAACAGGGAAATCGTATGCCCATCGTGTCCGCAACCGTGAAATTTGCCTTTGATTTGGCTTTGCCACGCTTTGCCTGTGGTTTCCACAATGGGCAGCGCGTCCATATCGGCGCGTAAACCGATGGTTTTGTTGCTGTTGCCCACTTTCAGGCTGCCAACCACGCCTGTTTTTGCCAAACCGCGATGCACTTCATAGCCCCATTCTTGCAACAAATTGGCAACCATTTGGCTGGTTTGTTCTTCTTCAAAGCCCAATTCGGGATTTTGGTGGATTTTGTGGCGCAAATCGGTAAAAAAAGCGTGATTTTCGCGCAAAAAGGTTTCGTGTGTGCTGTTCATGGTTTACTCCAAAACTCGGGTTAGAAATGGGGAAACATCTTAATCGCATATTTGGGTTCATTCAATGTCAAAATGCGTGCAGGCAGCCTGAAAATTCACGTTAAGTTAGGTATAATCACGTCAAACCCTTTTTTGCAAACCCATTTTGTGAGTTGAAACCATGTCTGTGATGACCCTGTTGCGCGGTGTGTCTGCGCTGTCGCCCTTTCGCATTGAAAAACTGTTGCAAAAAGCCCAAAAAATCGGGCTGCCTGAAACCCAATTATCCAGTCAATACTGGTATTTTGTTTCATCAGCCGCCCCATTGCACGCTGACACCGTGCAAAAATTGCAAGCCTTGCTGGTTGCCGAATGCGTCGCCAATCCCATTGACAATCAAGACAATTTGTTTTTGATTACCCCGCGCATTGGCACAATTTCGCCTTGGGCAAGCAAAGCCACCGACATCGCCCACAACTGCGGTTTGCAAGAAATTGAACGCATTGAACGCGGCATGGCAGTTATGCTTTCAGGCAGCCTGAACAACGCACAACGCCAAAAATGGGCGGATTTGCTCCACGACCGCATGACCGAATCGGTGTTGTCCGATTTTCAGGCAGCCGAAAAACTGTTTTCACAGCACAATCAGCAAACTTTTGAAACCATTGATGTTTTAAACGGCGGCAAACATGTTTTGGAACAAGCCAATCAAAACATGGGTTTGGCATTGTCGCCCGATGAAATTGATTATCTGATTGAAAATTATCAAAATTTAGACCGTAATCCTACCGATGTGGAATTGATGATGTTCGCGCAAGCCAATTCCGAGCATTGCCGCCACAAAATTTTCAATGCCGACTTTGTGTTAGATGGCGAAAAACAAGAAAAATCGCTGTTCCGCATGATACGCGACACCCACGAAAAATCGCCCAACGGCACCATCGTTGCCTACAAAGACAATTCTTCGGTGATTGAGGGCGCAAACATCGCGCGTTTCTACCCCAATTCGGACAATCAAGTTTATGATTTCACAGATGAAACCACCCACATCATCATGAAAGTGGAAACCCACAACCACCCCACCGCCATCGCCCCATTCGCTGGCGCGGCAACGGGTGCAGGGGGCGAAATCCGCGATGAAGGCGCAACAGGTCGCGGTTCACGCCCCAAAGCAGGTTTGACGGGCTACACGGTTTCCAATTTGCACATTCCTGATTTTAAACAAAAATGGGAAATCCCCTACGGCAAACCACACCACATTGCCTCGCCTTTGGACATCATGATGGACGCGCCCATTGGCGGTGCGGCTTTCAACAATGAATTCGGTCGCCCCAATTTATTGGGCTATTTCCGCACTTTTGAAATGGCGCATTCAGGCAGCGTGCGCGGTTTTCACAAGCCGATTATGATTGCAGGCGGATTGGGCAATATTCAAGCCGAACAAACACATAAACACGAAATTCCCGCAGGCGCATTGTTAATCCAACTGGGCGGCAAGGGCATGCTGATTGGTTTGGGTGGCGGTGCAGCGTCATCGGTGGATACAGGCAGCAACGCGGCAGATTTGGATTTCAACTCCGTGCAACGCGGCAACCCCGAAATTGAACGCCGCGCCCAAGAAGTGATAGACCGTTGCTGGCAACTGGGCGCGGACAAAAATCCGATTATTTCCATACACGATGTGGGCGCAGGCGGTTTGTCCAACGCTTTCCCCGAATTGGTCAATGACGCAGGGCGTGGCGCGGTGTTCAAATTGCGCGATGTGCCTTTGGAAGAACACGGTTTGTCGCCCATGCAAATTTGGTGCAATGAGGCGCAAGAGCGTTACGTTTTGGCGATTTTGCCTGAAAATCTTGAATTGTTTACAAAAATTTGTGAACGTGAACGTTGCCCCTTTGCCGTAGTCGGCACGGCAACCGATGACGGTCATTTGCAGGTGCGCGATGATGTGTTTGGCAACAATCCTGTGGATTTGCCTTTGAATGTGTTGTTGGGCAAACCGCCAAAAACCACACGCACCGACCTTTTCAGGCAGCCTGAAAAACGCGCATTCCAATCACAACAATATGATTTAACAGAAAGTGTTTACCGCGTCATGCGTTTGCCAGCCGTTGCCAGCAAACATTTTCTGATTACCATTGGCGACCGCACCGTAGGCGGCATGACCCACCGCGACCAAATGGTAGGGCGTTACCAAACCCCAATAGCCGATTGCGCGGTAACGCTGATGGGTTTCCAAACCCACAAGGGCGAGGCAATGAGCATGGGCGAAAAACCACAACTCGCCTTATTTGACGCGCCCGCCTCGGGCAGAATGTGCGTGGGCGAGGCAATGACCAACATCGCCGCCGTGAACATTGGCGACATCGGCAACATCAAATTGTCCGCCAACTGGATGGCAGCCTGTGGCGTAGAGGGCGAAGACGCGAATTTGTATCGCACCGTGCAATCTGTTTCCCAATTTTGTCAAACACTTGGCGTGAGCATTCCTGTGGGCAAAGACAGCCTGTCCATGAAAACCGTGTGGCAGGAAAATGGCGAAAACAAAGCCGTTGTTTCGCCTTTGAGTTTGATTGTTTCCGCATTTGCGCCCGTGCAAGACGTTCGCAAAACCGTTACGCCCGATTTAAAACCGATTGAAAACAGCGTGTTATTGCTGATTGATTTGGGCATGGGCAAATCGCGCATGGGCGGTTCGGCATTGAGCCAAGTGTGGAACGATTTGGGCGGCGAAAGCCCCGATATTGACGCAGGCAGCCTGAAAAAATTCTACGATTTAATGCAGATTTTAATCAATGAAAACAAAATCTTGGCATACCACGACCGTTCCGATGGCGGCTTGTTGGCAACGGTGGCGGAAATGGCGTTTGCAGGGCGTTGCGGCATTGTGTTGGATTTGAACGAAGATTTTGCCATGGAAAAACTCGTGAACAATGTGTCGGATTTGGACATTTTGTTCAACGAAGAATTGGGCGAGGTGTTGCAAATTCGCGCGGAAGATTTGCAATACATTCAAGCACTTTTTGAAAATCACGATTTTGCCGAAACCATTTACCAAATCGGTGCGGTTGAATCCAATCACACGCAAATGCGCATTGAAAGCGATGAAAATCACGTTTTTGATTTGCTGGATTTGCAAAAAGCGTGGCAGGAAACGTCTTACCAAATCCAAAAATTGCGCGACAATCCAGCGTGTGCCGACAGCGAATTTGCCTTGATTGGCGATGAAAAAGCGCGTTTGTTTGCCAATTTACCCTTTGATTTGAAAGAAGACATTGCCGCGCCCTACATTTCAGGCAGCCTGAAACCGAAAATCGCCATTTTGCGCGAACAGGGCGTGAACGGTCATTTGGAAATGGCGGCGGCGTTCCACCGCGCAGGTTTCCAAGCGATTGATGTGCATATGTCTGATTTAATGGCAAATCGCGTGAAATTGTCCGATATGCAAATGTTGGCAGCCTGTGGCGGATTCAGCTATGGCGATGTGTTGGGCGCAGGCGAAGGTTGGGCGAAATCCATTTTGTTCCACCCCAAATTGCGCGATGAATTTGCCGAATTTTTCAACAATCCCAATACCTTAACTTTGGGCGTGTGCAACGGTTGCCAAATGGTCAGCAACTTGGCGGAAATCATTCCCAACGCGCAAAATTGGGCAAAATTCAAGCGCAATCAATCGGAACAATTTGAGGCGCGTTTGAGCATGGTACAAGTGCCTGATTCACCATCGTTAATTTTGCGTGAAATGCGTGGTGCGCTGTTGCCTGTGGTCGTGAGTCATGGCGAGGGGCGTGCAGATTTTGGGCATTTAAATTCAAATGGTGCTGTACCAAATGATGTGAACATCGCCCTGCAATATGTGGACGGCTGGGGTCAAGTTACGCAAGAATATCCTTTAAATCCAAATGGTTCGCCCAATGGCATTGCTGGAATTACGACAACGGACGGTCGCGTTACGATTATGATGCCGCACCCCGAACGCGTGTTCCGCACCGCCCAGATGAGTTGGTGTCCCGATGAGTGGCGCGAGCATGAGTTGAGCGCGTGGTATCGCTTGTTTGCAGGGGCGCGTAAGGCTTTGGCTTGATGAAACAGGCAGCCTGAAACCTTTGCAAAACCTACTTTTAAACTGATGTAGAGGCGGATTTTATATCCGCCTCTTTTCAATTTATGTAAAAATAGGACGAGTGTAGGGTGCAACTTGTTGCACCATTTTCCTGATAAAACATGGATTTGGTGCAACAAGTTGCACCCTACATAGCGTCCCAAAAATAAAAATTTCTGCAAGTCTAAACAGGGCAAATATGAAATCTGCCCTTGCAAAACCCATTTTTAAAACCGATGCAGGGGCAGATTTCATGTCTGCCCCTGCATTTTTTTGTGCCCATCGCTCAATTTATCGCTCACGCAAAGCCTGTTTCAAGCGCGTAATGGGTTTAACCAGATAATCAAACACGGTTTTTTCGCCCGTTTTCACATCAACCGTTGCCACCATACCAGGGATGATTTCCATGGGCTTGCCGTTTTTATCGGTAATGGCGTTGCCGTCTGTTTCCACCAAAATGCGGTAATATTGTTGATTTTGGTCAAGTTTGAGCTCATCGGCGCGTTTTTGGTTGCTCAATGTGTCGGGTGAAATCAGGGTAACTTTGCCGTTTAAGCCGCCATAAATCGCATAATCGTAGGCACTGATTTTGACCACCGCATCCAAACCAGGTCGCATAAATGCCACGTCTTGCGGACGAATATAGGCTTCTACCAGCAATTTGTCGCCCAAAGGCACGATTTCCAAAATGTCTTGCCCTGCCTGAACCACGCCACCCACGGTGTTGATTTGAATGTTTTTGACCACACCGCGCAAAGGCGCACGGATTTCGCTGCGTTCCACAGGGTCGGCACGCATTGCCATGTTTTCACGCGCTTGGGCGAGTTCGGCTTCAATTTTGACCAGTTCGTTATTGGCTTCGGCGGCGTATTGGTTTTGTTTGTCGCTGATTTGTAAAGATAAATTGGCTGATTCGCGTTTCATGCGCAACAATTCCACTTCGCTCATCACGCCTTGTGCCACCATGGGCGAAGTGATGGCGATTTCTTGGTCAAGATTGCGTTTGCTTTCGCGCAAACCCGCCACGGAATCGGTTACGGCACGTTTTCGCGCTTGATAGGCGGCGGATTCGCGTTGGCGCAATTCGTTGGGAATGTGGGCGGGAAATTGCAGGCTGCCGCCATAGGCTTCGGCACGCAAACGGGCTATCATCGCTTCCAAATTGACCACTTTTGCCATGCTTTCGCGCAAAATCGCGGAGCTGCGCGTGTCGTCCAATTTGAGCAGAATTTGGTCTTTTTCCACCACATCGCCTTCTTTGACTTTCATTTCGGCTATGGTGCCAGGGTCTAGGCTTTGGACAATTTGCTCGCGGCTGCTGGGTATGACGCTGCCTTGTCCGCGTGTTACTTCTTCCACCGTGCTGTGGTATGCCCACGCCACAAAAGCAATCAGCAGCAGCAACAAGACCACCACCACGGCAAACAAACCGCGATGTTTTTCGGTTTGCAAGGCGGCGTTGAGGTCGTTGATTAAATGCAAATCGGATTGGGAGATTTTTTCTTTTGCCATAATGGTCTTTCGTATTGTTTCAGGCAGCTTATTTCAAATTTTTGCAGGATAGCGAAAGGCTGCCTGAAAATCATCTCGCTTGCGCTTTTTCGTTTTCAACAAGTTGGCGCAACACTTCATCGCGTTTGCCGTCCATGCCGATGGTGCCGTTTTCCATGATGATGATTCTGTCCACCATATTCAGCACTTGGGGGCGATGTGTTACCACAATCAGGGTTTTATCACGCGCCCACGCACCCAATGATTTCAATGCCAACATTTCGGTGCTGGGGTCTAGGCTGGCGGTGGGTTCGTCCAGCAGCACCACGCGCGGTTGTTTGAGTGTGAGTCGCGCCAAAGCGATGATTTGCTTTTGTCCACCCGATAAGCCCAAGCCGTCTTCGCCAAGTGGCATATCCAATCCTTTGGGGTGATTTTGTATGATTTTATCCAAACCAAAACGCGCCAAAGCATTGAGCAAATCTTGGTCGCTGGACGAGTAGCCATCGGTACGCGCCAAATCCATGTTTTCGCGTAAAGTTCCCAAAAACAAACGTGGCGATTGGTTGAGCAGCACAACTTGGTTACGCAAAAAATTCGGGTCAAGCTGGCGCAAATCCACATTGTCCAAAGTAACATTGCCTTGCTGCGGTTCGTATAAACCTGCTGCCAATTTGAGCAGGGTGGATTTGCCACTGCCTATGCTGCCCAAAATGGCGACTTTTTCGCCTGCCTGAATGCGTAAATTCACACCGCGTACTGCCACAGGGCTGTCTTTTTGATAGGTAAACGCGCTGTTGTTGAATTGCAGGCTGCCTGAAACATTGTCCAGCGTGATGTATTGGCGGTCGGGCATGCGTTCAATGGGGCGTTCCACGATTTTGTTGATGCCGTCCAGCGCGTGTTTGGCAGACTGATAGCGCGTTGCCAAACCTGCCACTTGACCCAAAGGCGCAAGCGCGCGCCCCGACAAAATCACCGATGCGATGAGTGCGCCCATGGTGATTTGGTCGCTGGGATTGGTGCTGTGGATTAAAAACGTGCCAACCACCACCAAGCCAACCGTGTTCAACTGCTGCATTGCCACCGCAAAATTGACGATAAAATTGCTGGTGTCTTTCACTTTAATGGACGCGGCGGCGGTTTCGGCGGTGTAAAAATCCCATTTTTGTTGCGCCCAGTTGGTTGCATTATTGACTTTGAGCGTTTCAATGCCTTCAATCGCTTCCACCGCCAAGCCTTGTCGTTGCGAGCTTTCTTTCATGGATTGGTTGATGTAGCGCGACAAGGGGCGTTGCGCCACCAAGCTGACCACCACCACAATCGCAATCACGGTTAAAGGCACAAACGCCAATTTGCCGCCCAACATGGCAATCACACCCACAAACAACAGCAAAAATGGCAAATCCACCAAAGCCAACAGGCTGGCACTGGTCATGAATTCGCGTACTGCTTCAAAATCACGCAAATTGTTGGCGTATGAACCTGCCGATGTGGGCTTTTCAGCCAGCCTTAACGCCATCACGCGGCGAAACAATGCCGAACTGATGATTAAATCGGCTTTTTTGCCCGCAATATCGGTTAAATGTCCGCGTATCAATTTGGTTATCAACTCAAACACCACCGCAATCACCACGCCTATGCTCAAAGCCGCCAAGGTTTCATAGGTTTTGTTGGGAATCACGCGGTCATACACCTGCATCACATACAAAGAGCTGACCAATGCCAAAAAATTGATGATGATGGTTGCCAAAATCACTTGCACATAATAGCGGCGAAATCGCCCAATCACTTTCCAAAACCACGCTTTGGGCAAGGTGTATTCAGGCAGGTCGCTGCGTCCATCGGCGGCGATTTTGGGTTTGATGAACCAGCAATAGCCCAAATACAGTTCGCTCAAATCGGCATGGCTGATTTCCTGCACCACATTGCCCGATTGGCGTAATTGGTAAACGCGATTGCGTCCTGCGCCTTTGATTTGCGTAATCACAGCAGCCTGCTCATCGCGCAAAATCGCCACCACAGGCACGGCAAGGGTGGGAATGTCCAACAAATCGCGTTTGGATAAACTGTTTTCAAAACCGTGGCTTGCCAGCACTTCCGACAGCGATGCGTAATTGACGCTCAAATTTTTGTCGCGCAACACTTGGGCAGACAAGGCGGCTTCGGCAATGGGGTGTCCGTAATGCTGTGTGGCAATGGACAGATGTTCAATAATGGATTTCATGTTTTTCAATCATTTGAAGGGTTTTCAGGCTGCGTTTCCGTTTGAGTGGGGGGCTGTGAAGGGCTGCCTGAACCCGATTCATCAACATTGACCACGCCCGCCCATTTGCCAATGGCGGCTTGCGAATTAAGATAAGCCAAAGCCGCATCGCGGTAATCATTGCGTGCTGCCACCACGGTGTTTTCAATGTTCCACAATTCTGCGTAAGCGTCCAGCACATCAATCAGGGTGCGGCGTGCAATTTTGAATTGCAATTCATAGGCTTTGATGACCTTTTTTTGTGCCGCAATTTGCTGTTCGCCAATTTCCACCCGTTTTAAACTTTGCAACATATCCACTTGTGCACTGCGGGCGCGTTCGGCAACATCGCGTTGAATTTGCTCCATTTTCGCATCGGCAACAATCATGCTTTCTGCCGTGCGCGACACTTGATAACCGCGTGCGCGATTGTAAATGTCCCATTCCAAATTCACATACACTTCTTTGTTGTCGCGGTTGACATTGGCGATTAAATTGATGTCGGGATAGCGATTGGCTTTTGCCACGTCCAATTCGGCTTCTACGCTTTGGCGTTCGGCTTGTTGGGCTTGGTAGCTGGGCTGTTGTCGCGCATCTGCCATTTGAAAACGCGCCACCAAATTGTCGGGATTGTCGGCTTCAAATGGGTTTTGCAGCAATTCGGGGGCAAGGCGGCTGCCTGTGTATTTGCCCAATTTGCTCAAATTCAATTCCAAAGAGCGCGTTTGTTCCGCCAAATACGCATCAACGCGCAAACGCCGTGCCATGGCTTGTTCCAGCTCCGACATTCGCCCTTTGTCAAATTTGGTGATGATGGTCAAATCGTTGATGATTTGATTGTGGCGTTCCAAATTGTGTTGGGCTGCCTGAATGGATTCTTTGGCGCGTAATGCCCCCAAATACAGTGTGGCAATGGTGTTGCTCACATCTTCTTGGGTTTCGGTTACTTTGTGTTGAAAATAATCGTGTTTGTGTTCGGCTTGGCGGATTTGCGCTTCTTTGCCGCCCCATGAATACAAATTCAATTTGCCTTGCAACCCTGGATTGAAACTGCTGCGGCGATTGCCATCGTAGCGGTGATTTTGCGCCAAAGTTTGTGCGCCTGTTACCGTAACGGTGGGATAGTGTGCCGATTGGGCAATTTTGATGTCGGCAGCCGCCACACGTTGATTGGCTTGTGCTTCCAATATGGCGGGGTCGGCAAACAGGTTGTTTTTTAAAATGTCTTGCAAACTGGTGGCTTGGGCATGGGGTATGCCCCAAGCCAGTAAGCACATCGCCCACAATAAGGGTTGTCGTAGCAGCATGATGGTTGTTTTTTGTCATTGTGTTTGAAAAATGGCTTTTCAGGCAGCCTGCAAAATTGTGTAGGACAATGAAAGGCAGCCTGAACGTGTATTTTAACCGAAAAAACCCATTTTTACCTGAATCAATTTCTCCAATTCACGCAACACGCGGCGGCGTGCCACAAAGAAAATCAAATGGTCGCCATCTGCCAATTCCACTTCGTGATTGCGCCCCATGACCACTTCATCGCCACGCACAATGGCGGCAATGTGGCAACCTTTGGGGAAATCCACTTCGCTCACGCGCCGCCCCACCAGTGATGAAGTGCGCTTGTCGCCATGCACCACCACTTCAATCGCTTCTGCCGCGCCGCGCCGCAGGGGATACACCGCCGCCACATCGCCGCGTCTGACGTGTGCCAACACGCTGCCAATCGTGATTTGGTGTGGCGAAACGATGATGTCAATCTGATTGCCCGTGAGCAAATCCACATAGCGCGAACGGTTGATGATGCTAATCACGCGCTTTGCCCCCAAGTTTTTTGCCAACAATGCCGACATGATGTTGTTTTCATCGTCATTGGTTAGGGCGCAAAACACGTCTATTTCGTCTATGTATTCACGCGCGAGCAAATTTTCATCGCTGGCTGAACCTTGTAGCACCAAGGCGTTGTCCAAATTTTCAGCCAGCCATTCGGCGCGGGTGGCATTGCTTTCTATGATTTTGATGTTAAATTGATTTTCCAAACGTTTGGCGAGACGATAACCGATGTTGCCACCGCCTGCTATCATCACGCGGCGGTTGCGGCTGTCGTAGCGGAACATCACATTCATCACGGCTTGCATGTGTTCGCTTGCCAGCACAAAGCAGATTTCATCGCCTTCCACAATCACGGTATTGGGCTGGGGGACGATTAAATGATTGTTGCGATAAATGGCGCAAATTTGACAATCGGTGTGTTCAGGCAGCGTTTCGTTGATTTCTATGATGGATTTGCCTGCCACCATATCGCCGTGTTTGGCTTGCGCCACCACCATTTTGACTTGTTCGTGGGCAAAAGGCAGCACTTGCAAAGCCCGAACGTAACTCAACAAACCCACCAAATGTTCGGTAACCAACTGTTCGGGGTGTATGGAATCGGTAACATCAAAAGCATGAAGGCTGTCTGAAAGGTGGGTTTCTTCATCGTCTGATTTGTGTTGTTCGCCATATTCCAAATACGCGCTGGCACGCACCCGCGCAATGCGATTGGGAATGTTGAACAAAGACGCTGCCAGTTTACACGCCACCAAATTGGTTTCATCGCTGCGGGTTAGGGCGAGCAGCATGTCGGTGTCGTTGGCACCTGCTTGCTCCAAAAGCAGGGGCGAGGCACCGTTGCCCACCAGCGTTTGCACATCAAGTTGGCTGCCGATGTTGCGTAGGGCATTTTCATCGGTGTCAATAATGGTAACGTCATTATTGGGCATATTGGCAAGCTCTTGGGCGATGGTTGAGCCAACTTGTCCGCTACCCAAAATCAAAATTTTCATATTTTAAAATCCGTTTTTCAGGCTGCCTGAAAACAAAATCAGGCAGAATAAATCCCTTATTCTGCCTTCAAAATGGTGCAAATCACAAAGGCACAATGCCCACACCAAAAGAGTAAGGTCCAACGTGTGATGCAATGGCGGGTGTAATGGGGTAGGCGGGCAAATTGCGTAAACCGTTTTGCTCCGACAACATGATTTGCATTTCACGGTGCAATTCCGCGCTGCCTGCATACAGGGTAAACACGCTGTATTTGCCTGTGGAAGTCAGCTCCTTCACACGATGGCACAAGGCTTGCATGGCGCGGCTGGTGGTAAACACACGTTCTGCCACCACGGCAGTGCCATCTTTTTCTACCCGAATTAAAGGCTTGATGCGCAACACATTTGCCAAAAACTGCGATGCCGAAGACAAACGCCCATTTTTGACCAAATAAGTCAAATCATCTACACCAAAAAACACATAGCTGTTGTTGCGTACCACTTCCAAGCGGGTTAAAACTTTTTTCACGTCCCAGCCTTGTGCCAACAGGCGTTCGGCTTCCAAAGCCAGCCAGCCTTCGGTAAAGGTGCCTGATTTGCTGTCAAAGGGGTGGATTTTGATTTTGTCTTTGAGCAGGGGAATGCAATCCAGCACGTTTTGATAGCTTTTACTCAATTTGGACGAAATGGCAATGAAAATGACTTCTTCATAGCCTTGGTCTGCCAAATTCAAGAAAAATTTGGTGATTTCCAAACGATTGGGTGGCGAAGTTTTGGGTAACAGCAATTCGTTTTCTTTAACCCAGCGCACAAATTGTTCATTGCTAAAACGTTTGGGGTCATCGGAATAAGTTACGCCGCCCAAAATCAATTTTAAACGCAACAGCGCAATATTGTGTGGGTGGGGATAATAATCCAAGCCCGATGTGGACATGGCGGCTACGGCAACTTTTCTGCTCATTTTTTTAGTCCATGATAAAAATTGGAAATTTTATGTGAAATTTTACAACTTTTTGGCGTTATCTGCCACCAGCAGCCAAATTTATTCGGGCAAGGCTGCCTGAATTTCTTGTTGCAGCTTATCCAAAAAACGCCCTTGACGCACCAGTTGGGCGGCGGTGTCGTGTTGTTGCGCGGCAAAGCTGGTGGAAAGTTTTTCATACAAATCAGCTTGTTCTTGGGCAATTTCGTTTTTCAGACTGGTTAAGGTGGCGGTGTCGTTTTCCATGCGCGCATCGCCCAAGGTTTCGCGCCATTGCATTTGTTGCATCAGAAAATCGGCGGCAAATTGGGTGTGTTCGGGCGCATCGGCGTGAATGCCGTGTTGTGCCAGCAGGGTGGCAGCGCGATTGATGGGGTGGCTTAATTGGCGATACGCTTCGTTAATCGTGGCAGACATCATCACGGCTTGTTTTTGCTCAAATGTGGATTGGGCGGCAAATTTGTCGGGGTGGAATTGGGCTGCCAACTGGCGGTAACGTTGTGTTAAATCATCGGCATCTAAATCAAATTGCGTGGGCAAGCCCAATAATTGAAATGGGTTAGACATCATCTGTGGCTCCATTTTCAGGCTGCCTGAAACGGAAAAGCTGCCTGAAAAATCAAGTTTTGTTAAAATACGCGCCATTTTAACACGCTTTGTTTACAGGAACACACCATGGCAGACGACAGCCAACTTCTCCCACACCGCAACGCCATTGACGCGATTGACCAACAAATCTTGCAACTGATGAACCAACGCGCCCAACACGCCCGCGCCATTGGCGAACTCAAAGGCACAGGCGTGGTGTATCGCCCCGAACGCGAAGCGCAAGTTTTGCAACGCATCAAACAAATCAACACAGGACCTTTGCCCGATGAGAGCGTGGCACGGTTGTTCCGCGAAATCATGAGCGAATGTTTGGCGGTGGAACGCCCATTGACCATTGCCTATTTGGGGCCACAAGGCACGTTTACCCAACTGGCAGCCATGAAACATTTTGGACACGCCGCCCACACCGTAGCTTGCCCCACCGTTGATGAAAGCATGCGTTTGGTGGAGGCGCGTCAGGCAGATTATGTGGTTGCCCCCATTGAAAATTCCACCGAAGGTTCAGTAGGTCGCACCTTGGATTTGCTGGTCAATACCCCCTTAAAAGTGTGTGGCGAAGTGGTGTTGCGTATTCATCATCATCTGCTTTGCCAGCACAACCACATGAACGATTTGCAAGTGGTGTATGCTCATGCACAGGCTTTGGCGCAATGTCAGCGTTGGCTGGCAAAAAACCTGCCTGAAAACGTACGTTGCGTGGCAGTATCCAGCAATGGCGAAGCCGCACGTTTGGCAAGCGAGCAGTCCCACGCCGCCGCAATAGCCAGCCAAGCCGCCGCCGAAATTTACCAATTACACAAATTGGCAAGCAACATTGAAGACGAACCCAACAACACCACCCGCTTTTTGGTGTTGGGCTACCAAGACACCACCCCAAGCGGCACGGGCGACAAAACATCGCTCATCGTCAGCGCACCCAATCGCGCAGGCACATTGCACCGCCTCATCGCACCGTTTACCCAAGCAGGCATATCCCTAACCAAATTTGAAAGCCGCCCCAGCCACACAGGTTTGTGGGAATACGTTTTCTTCATTGACATAGAAGGACATCATTTGGACGCCAACATTCAGGCAGCCCTAAACGAATTGCGCGATGTAACAGGTTTTGTCAAAGTGGTGGGTTCATATCCCATGGCAGTGATTTAATGATTGCCTTATGGGCGTAAACGTGGCGTATCGCCGCCACACCCACTCTTGAAATACCGCACAAAAACAAGCTGCCTGAAAACCCAATTAAGCGTTTTCAGGCAGCTTTTGATTTGCATTAAATCAAATTACAAATCCAACAACAAGCGAGCAGGGTCTTCCAGCAACTCTTTAATCGTTACCAAAGTCAGCACCGCTTCACGACCGTCAATAATGCGGTGGTCGTAAGACAACGCCAAATACATCATCGGACGCACCACGATTTCGCCATTTTCAACCACAGCACGGTCTTTGGTGGCGTGCATGCCCAAAATCGCAGATTGTGGCGGATTGATAATTGGCGTGGACATCATAGAACCAAACGTACCGCCATTGGTAATGGAGAACGTACCGCCAGTCAAATCTTCAATGGCGATTTTGCCGTCTTTCGCTTTAACCGCATAATCCATGATGGCGCGTTCAATATCGGCAATGCTCATTTGGTCGGCATTACGCAAAATGGGTACCACCAAACCGCGTGGGCTGCCCACCGCAATACCAATGTCAAAATAGCCATGGTAAACAATGTCGTTGCCGTCCACAGACGCATTCACAACAGGGAATTTTTTCAATGCGGCTACCGCAGCCTTAACAAAGAAAGACATAAAGCCCAATTTCACGCCATGTTCTTTTTCAAACTTGTCTTTGTATTTGGCGCGTAAATCCATTACGGGTTTCATGTTCACTTCGTTGAACGTGGTCAAAATCGCATTTTCAGCTTGCGATGCCAACAAACGTTCAGCCACACGCGCACGCAAACGGCTCATGGGAACACGTTGTTCGGTGCGTTCGCCCACAGGCAATGCCACCGCAGGCGCAGCCGCTTTGGGCGCAGACGCTTGTGCCGCAGGTTGGGCAGCTTGCACATCTTCTTTCAGCACACGACCATCACGACCAGAACCTTGAATGCTGTTCACATCAACGCCTTTTTCAGCAGCCAATTTTGCCGCAGCAGGCATGGCAACACCTGCTTGGGCATTGGAAACAGGCGCAGCTTCCACCGCAGGTGTGGCAGCCTGAACCGCAGGCGCAGTTGCCGCAGCAGGTGCAGCCGTTGCACCCGCTTGGGCTTCGGTGTCAATTTTCGCCAACAATTGTTGGGTGGTAACGGTTTCGCCATCTTGAACAATGATTTCCACCAAAACACCCGCTTGTGGCGCAGGCACTTCCAGCACCACTTTATCGGTTTCAATGTCCACCAAAACCTCATCGCGGGCTACGGTTTCGCCCACTTTTTTGTGCCAAGACAACAAAGTGCCTTCGCTGATGCTTTCCGCAAATACGGGTACATTTACTTCTACAATCATGTTGTTACCTTCCATACATGGTTTACATTGCTGTTAGAAAAACTGTGTTCGTTTGAGTCATCGCTTGCATTGCCAAATGGATTTTCAGGCTGCTGCGATACGGTTTCCACCATATCCAACAAAGTGTGTTGTGGCATTGGGGCAATCGTTTCAACTTGTTGGGCTGCCTGAATCACGATTTGGCTCAAATCCAAAGCATCTTCAACCAACTGTTTCAGTTGGGCATTGTGTTTGCTGGCGTAGCCCACCGCAGGCGATGCGCTGGCAGGACGACCTGCATACAACACTTTTTGGCTGCCTGTTGCCAAGCGTTCCAAACGATGACGGGTTTGATACCATGCGCCTTGGTTTTTGGGTTCTTCTTGTGCCCACACAATTTCTTGTGCATTGGGGTATTTTGCCAATTCCGCTTGCGCTTCGGCATAGGGGAAAGGATACAACTGCTCAACGCGCACAATAGCCACATCATTTTCCAAGCCACGTTCTTCACGACCTTTGGCAATGTCGTAATACACTTGACCTGCACACAAAATCACGCGTTTCACGCTGCCATTGTCGGCGCGTTGAACGGTATCGCCAATCACGGGGCGGAATGTGGTGCCTTCCAAGAAATCGCTCAATGGGCTGGTTGAATCTTTAAAGCGCAACAAGCGTTTGGACATGAAAATCACAAGCGGTTTGCGGTATGAACGCAAAGTTTGGCGGCGCAAAATGTGGAACATTTGCGAGGCTTCCGAAGGCATGATGATTTGCATATTGTGTTCAGAACACAGTTGCAACCAGCGTTCCAAACGCGCAGATGAATGCTCTGGACCCTGACCATCATAGCCATGTGGCAAAATGGTGGTTAAGCCACACAAGCGTCCCCATTTGGTTTCGCCAGATGACAAGAATTGGTCAATCACCACTTGTGCGCCATTGGCAAAGTCGCCAAATTGGGCTTCCCAAATCGTCAATTTATCGGGGGCGGAGCAGGCGTAGCCATATTCGTAAGCCATGACCGCTTCTTCATTCAAAATGGAGTCAATCACGGTAAATTCGGCTTGGTTCTCTGCCATGTGTTGCAAAGGAATGTAAATGCCTGTTTCATGGCTTTGGCGATTGGTGTCGTGCAACACGGCATGGCGGTGCGAGAATGTGCCGCGACCTGAATCTTCGCCAGAAATGCGTACACCTGTGCCGCTTGTTACCATGCTGGCATATGCCAATGTTTCTGCCATGCCCCAGTCAAAGTTTTGTGTGCCTGCTGCCATTTCTTTGCGTTGTTGAATCACGCGCTTGGCGGTGTTGTGCAAGCCAAAACCTTCGGGGGCGTAAGTGAATTTTTCAGCCAATCGTGCAATGTCGTCTGCTGACAAGCCGCTTTCCACTTGTTCGCGCCAATCTTGACCTTGGTATTTTGACCAATCCACACGGTGTTTGCTTTCGTAGTTGGTCAAGCGGGTTTGTTCAACGTGTTCGCCTTTGTCCAAAGCATCGCGGTATTCTTGAACGTAGCCGTCTGCTTGTTCGGCGGTTACCACGCCTTGTTGAATCAATTTGTCGGCATACAGGGCGCGTGTGCCTTTGTGTTGGGCAATGGCGCGATACATCATGGGTTGGGTTAAGGTGGGGTCATCGCCTTCGTTGTGTCCCAATTTGCGGAAGCACACCAAGTCAATGACCACGTCTTTTTGGAATTGTTTGCGGTAATCCAAAGCTGCCTGAACCACATAGCACACGGCTTCGGGGTCATCGCCATTCACATGGAAAATGGGTGCGTCCACCATTTTGGCGATGTCGCTGCAATATACGGTAGAGCGTGTGTCGCGGGTGTCGGAAGTGGTGAAACCGATTTGGTTGTTAATCACGATGTGCACCGTGCCGCCAGTGGTGTAGCCACGGGTGCGCGACATATTGAAATTGCCTTGGTTTACGCCCAAGCCAATGAATGCGCTGTCGCCATGAATCAATACAGGCAGTACTTGGGCGCGACCGTTTTCGCCACGGCGACCTTGTTTGGCGCGAACTGAACCTTCTACCACGGGGTTCACGATTTCCAAATGCGATGGGTTGAACGCCAAAGTAACGTGCATTGCGCCATTTGGTGTGGCAATATCGGAGCTGAAACCGTTGTGGTATTTCACATCGCCGCTTGGGAATTTGATTTCGGCACGACCTTCAAATTCGGCAAACAAATCGGCAGGTTTTTTGCCCAAAGTATTGACCAAAACGTTCAAACGACCACGGTGTGCCATGCCAATCACGACTTCTTCTACACCGTCTTTGCCTGCGTTTTGGATTAAGTAATTTAAGCCAGCAATGGCACTTTCGCCACCTTCAACCGAAAAGCGTTTTTGACCCACATATTTGGTGTGCAAATAGCGTTCCAAAGTTTCGGCTGCGGTAACTTGTTTTAAAATATAGCGTTTTTGTTCGGCAGAATAATTGGGCGTGGACAAATCGCGTTCAAAGCGGTTGCGAATCCACAAGCGTTCTTCGCGGTTGCCAATGTGCATGTATTCCACGCCAATGTGTTCGCAATAGGTTTTTTGTAATTTGTTGATGATTTCAGCCAGCGTCAATTTTTCTGCGCTTGAATCCAAGGCAAAATCGCCCATGCCCACGCCAAATTGGGTGTTCATGTCGGCGGCGGTTAAGCCGTGTTCTTCGGGCGACAAGCCTTCGGGATTGCGGCTTTGTTTCAAACCCAAGGGGTCAATTTTGGCTGCGCCTGCACCTTGAATGCGGTAGGCGGAAATCAAACGCAATACGGCAATTTGTTTTTGCAACAAGGCTTCATCAATGCTGCCTGAAACGGCTGTGGCAACAGGGCGTTGTTTTGCCAACTGGGCAAAGGCTTCTTGTACGGGATAATGTGCCACATCGCGTTCTACAAAGCTGGGCTGCGCCGCCAGTTCGGCAAAAAAATCTTGCCAATAGGGTTCTACTGATTCGGGTGCGTGTAAAAAATTTTCATACAGTTCTTCAATGTAGGGCGCATTTGAGCCAAACAAATAAGAAAAATTGAGTTTTTCGTCCATAGCCATGCCTTTATTGGATTAAATAAGTTAATGGAATGTGCTTTTGCTGACATAAGCAAAGGTATTTTACTCTTTCTTGTAATGGTTTGTAAGCAAAAATGTGATGATTTTTTACAAGGCGGTTGATTATCAAATAAAATCAATTTTAATCAAATAATTAGAGTGTATGTCTAAATGGCGTGTGGGGTGTTTCAGGCTGCCTGAAAATCACAAATGTTGCCGATTCAGTGCTTGATAACACGGTTGCAGCAATTCGCTAATCATGACCAATTGTTGCCACAACATGTGATTTTGCGATTCGGTGGCATTGTCGGCAGAATTGTAATTGGGGCGGATTTGTTCCATGTCGTTTTGCAGTTGGGTAAGGGCAACGTGAAATTGTTCGCTGTTCCAAATGCTCAAATGCTCCAATGCGCTGACCACTTGGTTGGCAACGGGGAAAAATTGGTCTAAAAATGCGGTTTCGTTGTCGTCTGTGCAATGGATTTTGTCGCGGTATGCGCCCAAAGCGGCAATGTAGCTGATGAGTGAGTAGTTGATTTTCAACAACAAAAAGCCATCTTGCAATTTGTCGCCATATTTTTTCGGTTCGCTGGACATATCCGACAAGGTGCTGGATAAGGTTGCGGCACGGTCGTGGCTGCGGCGGCGTGCGGCGCGGTATGCCAAATCGTTTTTGGGGGCGTATTGTTGCAATTCGTTCAAAATGGCGCGTAAATAATTGCCGTTGCTGTGTATGGCTTGTGCGCCTGTTTGTTCCAGCGACAGGTATTTCCAGTCTGGCCAGAGCATATACACCGCCGCGCCTGACACCAATGCGCCCACCACGGTGTCTATCACACGCGGTACGAAAAATTGGGTTACATCGTAGCCTGTAATGGATAAACCCATAATGGCTTGTATGGTAATGAAAAAAGTGGCATAACTGTGTTTGTTGCTGCGAAACAGGAAAAAGAGTGTGGTCATGACCACGATAATCAGCAATTTGATTTCATCGGTAATGGACAACAAGGGCAATGATGAACCGACCAACACGCCTGCCACCGTACCCAAAATGCGCTGTATCAGGCGGCTTTT
Source organism: Alysiella filiformis (assembly GCF_014054525.1). Taxonomy (NCBI): domain Bacteria; kingdom Pseudomonadati; phylum Pseudomonadota; class Betaproteobacteria; order Neisseriales; family Neisseriaceae; genus Alysiella; species Alysiella filiformis. The sequence continues at coordinate 1,901,370 of NZ_CP059564.1, read as the reverse complement.
GGTGGCGGAGTAGTTGGGTTGGCACACAAATACGGCGGTGAGCAACACCCAAAATCCCAAATGAATGTTTTCTGCGCTTTCGGGCATGAATTGGGCGTTCAGTTGTGGCATGAATTGCACAATCAGGCAGCACACAAAAGCGATAATCGCCATGCGCACGGCATGACGAAACACCGATGATTGCAAAGTGGTTTGCGCTTTGAGTGCTTGCCATGCACCTTTGAAACCGCGCACATCGGGCGAACTCAATCCGATTTCTTTTTCATTCATTGCCAAAGCCTGCTCTTTACCCAAATGGGAAAATTGCAAGCTGACGTGCATGATGTTGTCGAGCAAACGCTGTACGCGATAGGGGGCGATTTGGCTGGTTTGTGGGTGGGTGGCGTAATATTGTAGGGATTGTTCGGCACCCAAAGTGGCGCGTTGCAATTTGGGGGCGTATTGGTAATGGTCGTTGTTTTGACGCAGGCTGGCTGAAAAGTCGGCACAGGCTTGGGCTTGCAAACGCAGCAATCTTTGTATGCGAAAAATCAAATCGGTGTGGCGCATTTGTTCGGCAAAGGCTTGATAATGCACATGGCTGGAACTAATCCGCTCGTGTATGTCTTGGGCGATGAAATAGTAGCGCAACATTTTGGTGGTGCGTGGGTGGCGGTGTTGTCCGCGCATACGGTAAAACAGGGCGTTGCGGCAGGTGTTGAAGGCGTTAATCACTTGCGTGTTTTTCATGGCAAGATTGATTTGTTGCTGTTCCAGATTGTCGGCTTCATCGGGGTCAAAAAAATCGGCTTTGGTGTTGAGATAATGCGACAGGGCTTGATAGGCATTTGCCATGCCGTCTTGCACGGGGCGATTGGGAAACAAAACGTGGGTCAGCAAACTGGACGCGCTGTACAGTAAAGTGCCACACAGCAACAATAAGGTATTGAAATAATTGCTGCTATTGGGTTGATGAGACAAACAGGTGTACACCGCCACCACCAAAGTGGCAAAGGCGATGGTGCGGTAGCGGTTGCCCGCCGCGCCAAAAATCGTAAAAATAAACGCCAAGGCGGTAAAGGTGCTGGTGAGCAAAATGGGCTGGTTGAAGGTGATTTGTACCGACAGCGATGAAATGCTGAATGCAATCACGGTAAACAAGATGTTTTTCAGCCTGCCTGTTAAGCCGTTGTCCAAATCTGCCAAACCGCCTGCAATCACGCCCAAAATGAGCGGCGATAAATAAGACAACCACGCACCATGATAATCCACCGCAAAAGCCACCAAACCTGTACTTAACATCACAGGCAGGGTGGCAATGATTTTGGGATTGATGGCTGGTGTACGCATGATGGGTGAGCTGAAAAATGAATTTCAGAACCTGTGTTTATAAGATTAATAGCTTGATTTTGTTGGTTATTTTTGCGAATACAAGGCGACTTTTCATGCCAATATGTCAATATTGGCTTGGAAAGCCAACGCAGTAGGCGCATGAAGTAGCGATAAAAGCAAGCTGTTAAGATTATGAACACAGGTTCTGGGGCAGCCTGAAAACGCAATCGCTGCCTGAAAACAGAAAAATGAACAATGCCATTTTAACGCAAAAATGGCTTTCAGGCAGCCTTTTTAGAAACAACGTTGTGTTGTTTTCAGGCTGCCTGAAACAATATTACACCACAATCACATCTTTATCGGTGGCGGTAATGATGCCGCCGCCCAAACAAATTTCGCCATCATACAATACTGCCGATTGCCCATGCGTTACCGCCCATTGTGGCGCGTCAAACCGCAATTCGGCAACATCATCAGACAGATAACGCAATTCACAAGCCGCATCTGCCATGCGATAGCGCGTTTTGCAAGTGTAGCGACCTTCGCGTGGTTTTTCAGGCAGCGTCCAGCTCAAATCGTGCATTTTCAGCGATTGGGTAAACAGCAAAGGGTGGTCATGACCTTGCACCACAATCAATTCATTTTTCGGCAGATTTTTGCCTACCACAAACCAAGGTTCGCCCGCCCCGCCTATTCCCAAGCCTTTGCGTTGCCCAATCGTGTAAAAGGTCAAGCCCAAATGTTTGCCCACGATTTTGCCTTCGGGGGTGAGCATATTGCCTTCGTGGGTGGGCAGGTATTTTTGCAAAAATTCGCGGAAAGGGCGTTCGCCAATAAAACAAATGCCTGTGCTGTCTTTTTTGGTGGCGGTGGGCAGCCTGAATTGTTCTGCCAAGCGGCGCACTTCGGGCTTTTCCAAATCGCCCAATGGAAATAAGGCTTTTTCCAACTGATGTGGCTGTAAGCGATAGAGAAAATAGCTTTGGTCTTTGTTGCCGTCCACGCCGCGCAGCAGGTGGTGTATGCCATCGCGCACGTCTTTACGCGCATAGTGTCCTGTGGCAATGGCTTCTGCACCTTGTTCAATCGCATAATCCAAAAAACATTTGAATTTGATTTCGGCATTGCACAACACATCGGGATTGGGCGTTCTGCCTGCCTGATATTCTTGCAAAAAATAGGCAAACACCTTGTCTTTGTATTGCGCGGCAAAATTGACGATGTCCATGTCTATGCCAATGATGTCGGCAACCGCCATCGCGTCCAGCGAATCCTGTTTGATGCTGCAATATTGGTCGTTGTTGTCGTCTTCCCAGTTTTGCATGAATACGCCGTGTACGTTTGCGCCTTGCTGTTTGAGCAGGGCGGCGGTTACCGAGCTGTCCACACCGCCCGACAAGCCGACAATAATATTTTGATTTTGATACATTTTTGGATTGACCTTCTTGAATTTAATCTGGGGGATTTTAGCATAATTGGCTTTTCAGGCTGCCTGAAAAAATGTGTTATCATGCACATTTGATTATTTTAAAAGGAAAAAACCATGTTGGGTGCAGCGATTGGCGACATCATCGGGTCGCGTTTTGAATTTAAAAATTATCGCGGTAAAGATTTTGAATTGTTTACCAGCGCAAGCCATTTTACCGATGACACCATTTGCACCGTTGCCGTAAGCGAGTGGGTGGTGGGCGGTTGCCGCTACGATTTGAACACGATTATGCAAAAATGGTGCAGACGCTACCCCAGCCCAATGGGTGCATACGGTGTGCGTTTCAATGAATGGATTTGGTCGGAAAATCCACAGCCTTATTTATCGTGGGGCAACGGTTCGGCAATGCGCGTGTCGGCAATCGGCTGGGCATTTGACAAATTAACCGATGTGCTGAATTTCGCCCATGATTCTGCTGCCATTACCCACAACCACCCCGAAGGCATTAAAGGCGCACAAGCCACCGCCGCCGCCATTTTTTGGGCGCGAACGGGCGAAAGCAAAACCTTTATCCGCCAAAACATTGCCGATTATTTTGAATACGATTTGAGTGCGACCTGCGATGAAATCCGCCCCAATTATGCCTTTGATGAAAGCTGTCAAGGTACGGTGCCGCAAGCAATAACCGCTTTTTTGGAAAGCGAAAATTTTGAAGATGCGATTCGTTTGGCGGTGTCGCTGGGCGGCGATTCCGATACGCTGACGGCAATTACAGGCAGCATTGCCGAAGCATATTATCGCGGTATTCCGCAACGTATTCTTGAACCAACGCTGCAAATTTTGCCCGATGAAATGGTGGAAATGTTATTGAAAATCAATACTTCATCACGTTATTAAAATAATGTGAACTCGGGATAAGTAACTGTCAATTTGCCAATAAAACAGCCCTCTTTCCTTGTGGGAAAGCGTTGGAGAGCGGGTTTGTTGAGCAGCATACCCTCTCCCCAGCCCTCTCCCACAGGGAGAGGGGGTAAAGTTACTTAAATTTATCAATCACTTTTATCTCGAACTCGCGTTAAAATATGGTATTAGGGTACAACAAGTTGCACTCTGCATCTTAAAAATATTTTCAGGCAGCCTGAAAACACAATTTTGATACAAATCCCAACATTTCTTTACATTTGCCGTATAATCGCATTTTGGTTTCATGATTGCCTTTGGAGAAAAATATGAAAAAAATCTTAAAAATGAGCGGTTTGATTTTGGGATTGAGCCTGTTGCCTCACGCGCAAGCCTATGAAAAAAACAAAACTTACCGTTTTACCGTTTTGCATGTGAACGACACGCACGGTCGTTTTTGGCACAACGATAAGGGCGAATATGGCTTTCCTGCCCAAAAAACCGTTATTGAACAAATCAAAAAAGAAGTGAAAAAACAAGGCGGCAGCGTGATTCTGTTGCATGCAGGCGATGTGAACACGGGCGTGCCAGAATCCGATATTCAAAATGCCCGCCCCGATATTGAAGCCCTGAACAATATGGGCTATGAAGCCATGACGGTGGGCAATCACGAATTTGATAACCCCTTTTCGGCTTTGAAAAATCAGCAGAAATGGGCAAAATTTCCGTTTTTGTCTGCCAATGTGGTGTGGCAAAATTCAGGTAAATTTGTGGCGCAACCCTACACCATTTTGCACAAAAATGGCTTGAAAATTGCCGTGGTCGGCTTGACCACCGAAGAAACCGCCACCGCAGGCAATCCTTTGCACACCAATGGCGTGGTGTTTAAAAATGTCCCCGAATCTGCCCAAAAAATCTTGGCAAAAATCCGCAAGCAACACGCGCCCGATGTCAAAATCGCTTTAACGCATTTGGGCTATGAAAATGCCAATCCCAACAGCCCTGCCACCAGCGATGTGCAACTGGCACAAAGGCTGCCTGCAAAATCGTTTGACATGATTATTGGTGGGCATTCGCACACTTTGGTTTGCATGGAAAATGGCAAATTGAAAACCCCATTTCAGGCAGGCGACAAATGTCAGCCCGATTTGAAAAACGGCACATGGATTATGCAAGCAGGTGAATGGGGCAAATATTTGGGTCGCGCCGATTTTGAATTTAAAAATGGCAAAACCAAATTGTTGAATTACCAGTTGATTCCCATTAACTTAAAGAAAAAAATCACAAGCGATGATGGCAAAACGCAATATCAATTCCATCAAAGCGAAATTGCGCCCGAACCCAAATTGCGCCAATTATTGCAACATTATCAAGACAAAGCCAATGCGCAATTATCAGAATCGGTGGCACAAATTCAAGGCGAATTTGACGGCAAACGCGAGACGGTACGCCATCAACAAAGTGCTTTGGCGCATTTGATTGCCCAAGCGCAAAAAGAACGTGTGAATGCCGATTTGGTGGTGGTGAATGGCGGTGGCATTCGTGCCTCTTTGCCCAATGGCACCATCAGCTACAAAGACATTTTGACCGTGCAGCCTTTTGGTAATGTGGTGTCGTATGTGGATTTGACGGGCGCGGAATTGCACGCCTATTTGCAAGAAGTGGCGCAATATCAAGCTGGCGAAGGTGGCTACGCCCAATTTTCCGCCAATGTGAGCATGACCGTTAAACGTGCTGAAAAAACCATTGACCATGTGCAAATTGACGGCAAACCACTTGATTTACAAAAAACTTACCGTTTGGCGGTGGTGGATTTTCTGGCTTTGGGTGGCGATGGTTATCCCAAACTCAATCAGCACCCCAGCTACATCAACACAGGTTTGGTGGACGCGGACACTTTGAAACACTTTTTGCAGCAACGCAAAACGGTAGATGTGCGCGATTTTGAACCGAAAAATGAAATTGTGTATCAATAAAATGGCTTTTCAGGCAGCCTGAAACCTTTGTCAAACCTTTTCAGGCTGAAACTTTTGCAAAACCCATTGTGAAACAGACGTAGGGGCGGATTTCATATCCGCCCTTTCCACAAATATTTGATAAAGTTAAAAATATTGACACATCAAAACAGGGCGGATATGAAATCCGCCCCTACGAATACAGTTTTGCAAAGGTTTCAGGCTGCCTGAAATTCAATCTTTCACATAAACCACTTGTACATCGTAATCGTCTTCGTTCCAATCGTCTTCATCGTCTTCAAATTGGTTTTGCCATTCTACTTCGTGGCTCAACGATGAATGCAAGCCGCTTTCCAAGCGCAACACCGACAACAAATGGTACATATCGGCAGGAATGGGCGTTTCAAATGCCACTTCTTCGCCCGATTTGGGGTGGATAAAGCGCAAACGATAGGCATGCAAAGCCTGACGTGCCAAGCCTTTTACCGCATCTTTCACAGGCTGCGAACAAACATGACGCGGATTGCCATAAACAGGGTCGCCAGCCAAAGGGTGTCGCGCCTCTTTCATGTGAACGCGAATTTGGTGGGTGCGCCCCGTTTCCAGTTCGCATTCAATGTAGCTGTGGGCGTGGTAGCGTTCCAGCACTTTAACGTGGGTAATTGCCTCTTTGCCGCCAAATTTCACGACAGCCATTTTCAGGCGATTGTGTGGGTCGCGCCCAATCAGCGTTTCAATTTTGCCATCAAATGGCACCACGCCATCTGCCACCGCACGATAAATCCGCTTGACCGTGCGATTTTGCAGTTGATTGACCAAATGCAGTTGTGCAGGCAGCGTTTTTGCCACCACCATCAAGCCACTGGTGTCTTTGTCCAAACGATGCACAATGCCCGCGCGTGGCACTTGCGCCAATTCGGGGCAATGCGCGAGCAAGCCATTGAGCAGCGTGCCCGTCCAATTACCCGCAGCAGGGTGTACCACCAAGCCAGCAGGTTTGTTCAACACCAGCACGGTGTCGTCTTCAAACACGATGTCCAAATCCATGGTTTCGGGTTCAAATGCCAGATTTTCTTGGCTTTCTTGAATTTGCACTTGCACCGTTTCGCCGCCAATCAGTTTGTCTTTTGGGGTGGTGATTTTGCCGTTGCACAACACGCCGCCGTCTTTAATCCAACTGCTGATGCGGCTGCGTGAATAATCGGGCAACAATTTTGCCAATGCCGCGTCCAAGCGCGAACCTGCCAAATCGTTGGGAATGGTCAGTTGGATATTTTCAGATGTTAAGGCTGCCTGAAAAGACAAATCTTCGCTATAATCATCGTTTTCAAAAATTTGAGTTGGGTTTTCCATGAAAAATTTTCTGTTGGTGATTTCGGTTGCGGCAGCTTTATCGGCGTGCGCAGCCAAAGGTACGGTTGATAAAGAAGCGCAAAAAACGCAAAACTGGACAATAGACCAGCTTTACAATGAAGCGCGTAACGAACTCAATGGCAACAATTATACGCGAGCCGTTACATTATATGAACTGTTGCGTTCACGCGAACCCGATGGGCGTTACGCCGAACAAGCAGGCATTGAAACCGCCTATGCCCATTACAAAAATGAAGAAAAAGAAAAAGCCTTGGCAGCCATTGCCCGATTCCAACAGCATTTTCCAGCCAGCGTGGACATGGATTATGCTTTATATTTGAAAGGCTTGGTGCTGTTTGATGAAGACCAATCATTTTTAAACCGTTTGGCATCGCAAGACTGGTCAGACCGCGACCCAGCAGCCAATCGCCAAGCGTTTTACGCCTTTGAAGAATTGGTCAAAAAATACCCACAAAGCAAATATGCCGATGACAGCCGCAAACGCATGTCGCAGTTGGTGGACGCGCTGGGCGGACACGAAATTGCCATTGCCCGATATTATGCCAAACGCGGCGCATGGGTTGCCGCCAACAATCGCGCCCAACGTGTGATTGAACAATTCCAAAACACCCGCTATGTGGAAGAAGCCTTGGCAATCATGGTGTTCAGCTACAAAAAAATGGACAAACCCCAGTTGGCAGAAGATGCCGAGCGTGTGTTGCAGAAAAATTTCCCACAAAGCCCCTATTTGCAAAAAGATTGGGTGCCTGATGATATGCCTTGGTGGCGTTATTGGAAATAATTGTTTGAATAATCCGCTTTCAGGCAGCCTGAGCAGCTTTCAGGCTGCCTGAAAATTTGGAAATGAAAGTGAAATCATGAAATTGAAAACATTTTTTTTGGCTGTGTTGTTGGCGAGTGGCATGGCACAAGCACAATCGTTCAGCGAAAAACAGGTTTACGATTACCGTGTGAATATGGCGCAGGCAGGCGAATTGTTGAAACAAAATCAATCGCAACAAGCCTTTGCCAAAATTTTGCCGTTTGCCCAACAAGGCTTTGCCGAAGCGCAATATGTGCTTGCCACGATGTATCACGATGGCGAGGGCGTGGCGCAAGATTTGGCGCAAGCCAAACATTGGTACACGTTGGCGGCACAGCAACAAGACAATCAAGCGGTGGCAGATTTGGCGCGTGAAGGTTTGTCGGATTTGCCATAAATCAATCGCACAAATGTTTTTCAGGCAGCCTTTCAGTACACGACATTTTTTGATATTACCACAAACCTGCCCCCTCCCCCTATGCAAGGGGGAGGGCTGGGGTGGGGGTTAGAAACGCAACGAGCCACCCCCACCCTAACCCTCCCCCGCCAGCAGGGGAGGGGACAGGTTGCAGACAGCCTGAAAGATTTGTGTCGTGTACTGTAAGGCTGCCTGAAAATGTTTTACAGCAAAAACACGGTCGCCAATCCCAAAAAGATTAAAAATCCACCCGAATCGGTAACGGCAGTAATCATCACCGAGCTGCCCAAAGCGGGGTCTTTGCCAAAACGCTCCATGGTTACGGGAATCATGACCCCCAAAACGGCTGCCAACAGCAAATTCAAAGTCATGGCAGCCACCATCACCAAGCCTATGCCCAAGCTGCCATAGAGCAACCACGCCACCAAACCCATTGCGCTGCCCCAAATAATGCCATTGACCAAAGCCACGCCCAATTCTTTTTTCAGCAAACGAATGGCTTGGGATTTGGAAATTTGGCTGTTTGCCAAGGCGCGTACTATCATGGTAATGGTTTGGTTGCCCGAATTGCCGCCTATGCCCGCCACAATCGGCATTAAGGCTGCCAACGCCACAATTTGTGAAATGGAATCTTCAAAAAAACCAATCACGCGGCTTGCCACAAACGCGGTAAACAAATTGATTGCCAACCAAACCCAACGGTTTTTCACCGAATCCCACACGGGGGCAAACAGGTCTTCGTCTTCTTGCAAACCTGCCATGTTCAGCATATCGGCTTCGGTTTCTTCGCGAATCACGTCCACCATTTCATCTACGGTAAGGCGGGCGATGAGTTTGCGGTTTTCGTCCACCACAGGGGCGGTTACCAAGTCGTAGCGTTCAAATGCGGCGGCGGCATCGGCAACATCGTCCAAAGGGCTAAATTGCACCACTTCTTTTGCCATCACGTTTTCAACCAGCTCTTCGGGGGCGGCAACGAGCAGTTTGCGTATGGGCAACACGCCTTGCAAAATGTCGTTTTCATCTACCACAAAAATTTTATCGGTGTGATTGGGCAGGCTATCAAAACGGCGCAAATAGCGCAACACCACTTCGCACGACACATCGGCACGCACGCTGACAATCTCAAAATCCATGACCGCGCCCACTTGCTCATCTTGGTAAGACATGGCTGCCTGAACTTGGGCGCGTTCTTCTTCATTCAAATCTTTCATCACTTCGGCGACCACGTTTTCAGGCAGCGTGTCGGCGAGTTCAGCCAATTCGTCCACGTCCAGATTTTCCACGGCGGCGACCAGCTCTTGGGTATCCATGTGTTCAATCAGGCTTTCGCGCACGGTGTCGGAAACTTCCAGCAGCACATCGCCATCGTCTTCGGGGGTGGCGAGCAGCCACACCAGTTCACGTTCTTTGGGCGGCAAGTTTTCCAGCACGGCTGCCATGTCGGCAGGGTGCAATTCTTGAATGATGCCCATCAGCATTTGCAGTTGGGCGTGAATGCGCGGTTCGGGCAGCGAAAATTGATGATTGGCTTCGGCTTGAATGTCGTGGCGAAACGGCAGTAATTGTTCTGCCAAAAATTGCACATCGGCGATGTCGTTTTCCAACTGTTCGGTTACATTGAGGTTTTCGTTTGTGTTTGCCATAAAAATGCGCTCCGCCTGCCTGAAAGGGGCAGGGCGCACATTTCAGACAGGATTAGATGTGTTTGTATTTAAATGAAAAATTGTTTATGGGGGAACTGGGGTGTTCGTCCATTTTGCAGAAAAACGGTTGTGAATAAAGAAACGTATTTTACACCGAATTGGCACGAAATTGGGGGAAATGCCATTTTCAGGCAGCTTTTTTTGCATTAAAAATCAACGATGTTATGGTGTAACATTTTGATTCAAAACAAAATATGTATCAAATTCGTTTGACGATTGGCAAGGTTGAGAGAATAATCACACCCAAGTTGATTTTTTCACAAACACAAAGGAATAGATAAATGAAAGCAATGGTTTACTACGGCGAAAACGACATTCGTTTTGAAGAACACGCCAAACCCACCATCATTGACCCCACCGATGCCATCATCCGCATTACCAAAACCACCATTTGTGGCACAGATTTGGGCATTTGGAAAGGCAAAAACCCCGAAATTGCCGCAGGTCGCATTTTGGGACACGAAGGCGTGGGCATTGTGGAAGAAATCGGCTCTGGCGTGAAAAACATCAAAGTGGGCGACAAAGTGATTATTTCTTGTGTATCAAAATGTTGCACTTGTGATAATTGCAAAACCCAGTTGTATTCACATTGCAGCAACGGCGGCGGCTGGATTTTGGGCTACATGATTGACGGCACACAAGCCGAATTTGTGCGTACCCCATTTGCCGACAACAGCTTAATCAAGCTGCCTGAAAATGTGAACGAAGAAGTGGCATTGTTGCTGTCGGACGCATTGCCCACCGCCCACGAAATTGGCGTGCAATACGGCGATGTGCAACCAGGCGACACCGTGTTTATTGCAGGTGCAGGCCCAGTGGGCATGGCGGCTTTGCTGACCGCGCAGTTGTACAGCCCATCAGCCATCATCGTGTGCGATATGGACGAAAATCGCCTGAAAATGGCAAAAGAATTGGGCGCAACCCACACCATCAGCCCCACAACAGGCGATGTGGCAACACAAGTTTTTGAGATTGTGGGTAAAAATGGCGTTGATGTGGCGATTGAAGCGGTAGGCATTCCTGCCACTTGGGATATGTGCCAAGACATCGTAAAAGCAGGCGGCAACATTGCTGTGGTAGGCGTTCACGGTAAACCTGTTGATTTTAAATTGGAAAAATTGTGGATTAAAAACCTGAAAATCACCACAGGTTTGGTTAATGCCAACACCACCGAAATGTTGATGAAAGCCATTTCCACCAGCAGCGTGGACTACACCAAAATGCTGACCCACCATTTCAAATTCAGCGAGTTGGAACAAGCCTATGATGTGTTCAAACACGCGGCTGAAAACAATGCGATGAAAGTGGTTTTGACTGCGGACTAATCGCCTAACAAAGCATTCAGGCAGCCTGAAACCTTCGCAAAACTCGGTTCGTAGGGGCAGATTTCATATCTGCCCTTTTTTCAATTTATTGATAACGCGATTTCGGGATAAAAGTGATTGATAAATTTAAGTCACTTTGCTCCCTCTCCCTTTGGGAGAGGGCTGGGGAGAGGGTATGCTGCTCAACAAGCCCTCTCTCCAACTCTCTCCCATAGGGAGAGAGGGCAGGTTTGTTGGCAAATTGACAGTGACTTATCCCGAGTTCACGTTATTGATAAAAATAAAAATTTCTGCAAGTCTAAACAAGGCAGATGTGAAATTTGCCCCTATAAACTGAGTTTTGCAAAGGTTTCAGCCTTGTTTTTTACAAATACACAATTTCCCCAGTTCTGCCACGACTTTGTGCGCTCAACCACCACACAAAATCGGGTGTGATGTCGCTCATATTGCGGCGTTCAGTTGCGGTTTCCCCAGGGTGGGTTTTGATGCGTTGGGGCGAATTGATTTTACCAGGTATCAACACATTGGCGCGCAAATGTGCAAACCGCGACCATTCATCGGCAATCACTTGGCACAAATAATTCATGCCCGCTTTGGACGCGCCAAATCCGCCCCAATAGGCTTGCGGCTGTGCGCCATGGCTTTCGCCCACCAAAATCACGGAAGCATCTGCCGATTCTTTGAGCATGGGCAAAACGGCGCGTGTTAAAGCCATGGGCGCGACCGCATTCACGCGATATTGTTTGACCCAATCTTCCACCGTTTGAAAATCCAATGGCGACAATGCGGCAAAATAACTGGCGCAATGCACGATGCCGTCCAATTTGCCTTGTGTTGCCAAGGCAATGGTGTCGGCGAGTTGGGCAAATTCTTTTTCTTCGGCAGTCATCAAATCAAAGCAAATGGCGTAGGGTTCGGGTGCGCCACTTGCCACGATTTCATCGTACACCTTTTCCAATTTTTTTTGGCTGCGCGACAGCAAAATGACGGTTGCGCCTGCTGTTGCTGCGGCTTGGGCAACTTGTTCGCCCAAGCCTTGCGATGCGCCTGTGATGAGAATGTATTTGTTTTCCAAAGGTTTGTTCATGAAAATCCTTTCAGGCTGCCTGAAAAATGGCAATAATAAAAAGCAGAGAAAATCACGCCAAAGTTTTTAAAATTTGCCGTGCTGCGTTCATGCCGCTTTGCACCGCCGTTTCCAGCGTGGCAGGATAGCGCGCACTGAAATAATCGCCCGCCAACAGCACGCCATATTGGGCAAATTCACGCGGATTGGGAATGGGGCGTTGCACATCGGCGGCAATGGTGGCGCGTTTTTCGGTAATCGTTTGCACGGCAATGGGCGCGGGCAAATCGGGCAATATGCGCTGCAAATCGGCTTGTACACGCTGCACCCATTGTTCGGGCGACAAGGCACCGTGCTGGTCGGACACGCTAATCACGGCAGCGATTTCATTTGCACCGTTGATTTGGCTGCGGTCTATCAACCATTGTGTGGTGCCGTCTGCAAAACCTGTGATGGCGGCTGGCAGGGCAACGGGGCGGTTGTAGCGCAAATAAACCGTTGTAATGGCGTGGTATTTAATCTGCGAAATGGCTGCCTGAAAGCTGGGGGTAAGCCAATTTTCAGGCAGCACATTCAACAAATGATAAGGCGCAACCGCCACAATCGCACGGTCAAAAGTTTCGCCAAACAATGCCAACTGTTGATTTTGATAAACCATTTTTTGAACGCGATGTTCAGGCAAATAACGCACGCCACGCGCCTGAACATACGACAAAGCAGGATTTGCCAACACCGCGCCCAAATCCACTTTGGGCAAACAATAGTTGCTGTTTTCTCGGCTGTGCCAAATGCCGTCTGCCAGCACATTTGCCAGCACGCGCAAACTTGCCGATTGCATGGGCGTGTTCAATGCGCCCCACACCAAAGGTTGCCAAAATTGGGCTTGCCATTTTTGGGAAACGTGTTGTTTTTCAAGCCATTGTGCCACCGATACATCGGGCAAATGCTGTTTTTTGTGCCACAAGGTCAAAGCCGTGATTTGGTGCAACAGCCGCAATTTTTCAGGCAGCCGTGCGCCTTTGGCTTGCAAAATGGCGGTCAATAAATGAAACGGTGCGGGCAACAATCGCCGCGCCCGAAATTGTACGCCATCGTGCAAATGCCATTGCATGGGTTGGCGCAGAAAAATTTCATGGTGGTTTACGCCAATTTTATCCAATAATTCAAAAACATGGCGGTATGCCCCAATCAACAAATGTTGCCCATTGTCCAAAAATGAAAAACCTTTGTCTGCCACGCCACGCGCTCTGCCGCCTGCCACGCGGCTGGCTTCAAACAGGGTAACATCGGCTTTGCCAGCCAATTCCACCGCCGCCGCCAAACCCGCCCAGCCTGCACCGATAATGGCAATTTTGCCGCGTTTCAGGCTGCCTGAACGCGCCATCATGGTTGAAAACCCAGCAGCCAAACACGCAGCGCAATGCGGATTTTGCGCGGATTGGGGATTTTGATTTTGTAGCGCAACACATTTGCCACACCGTCTGCCGCAATTTCGTGCAACAGCGCGTGGTAAATGCCGCCCATAATCAAGCCGACTTTTTGCGCTTTTTTATCGCATTCAGGCAGCAAATCAATGGCTTGGCGATAAGTTTCTTGGGCGCGTTGCACTTGAAATTGCATCAATTTTTCAAACTCGGGCGTGAGCGTGTACGACAAAATGCTTTGTGCTGGCACATTAAATTGCGCCAACTCATTGATGGGCAAATAAATTCGCCCCATACGCGCATCTTCGCCCACATCGCGTATGATGTTGGTCAGTTGTAAAGCCAAGCCCAATTTTTCGGCATATTCAAGCGTTTGCGCGTTTTGAAATCCCAAAATCCGCGCAATCAAACGCCCCACCACGCCCGCCACGCGATAGCAATAATATTGCAAATCGGCAAAACTGTTGTAGCGCACATGGTGCAAATCCATTTCCATGCCGTTAATCAGCTCTTCCAACTCATTGTGGGGTAAGGAAAATTTTGGCACGATTTGGCGCAGGGCTTGTTGAACAGGGTGTTCAGGCAGCCCGTTTGCGTCAAACACTTTTTGCAAATCGGCTCGCCACCAAGCCAGCGTGGTTTTGGCGACTTGTGGGTCGGTGCAATCGTCCACCACATCGTCCAGCTCGCGGCAAAAGGCGTATAAAACGGTAATGGCTTGACGTTTTTCGGTGGGCAAAAAACGAAATCCAGCCAAAAAACTGGACTGGCTTTCACGCGCTTTGTGTTCGCAATAATCAAAAGGGGTCATGGGATTGTGTTGAGTTGATTTTGTGGGGATATTGTAGCGGAAATTGCGTTATGCTGCCTGAAAAGGCGTTAAACCCTTATTTTTACAAAAAAAGGGCAGATGAAAAATCTGCCCCAGTTGCGTTTCAGGCTGCCTGAAAAATCAAATGCCGCCTTGTGCCTTAATTTTGTCCACACCGCTTGCCAGCTTGGACAATGCCGACAAATACGCCTTGCTGGTTGCCACCAACACATCAGTATCCGCGCCCTGACCGTTTACCACGCGACCGTCTTTTGCCAAACGCACGCTGGTTTCGCCTTGGCTTTCCGTGCCTTTGGTAACGGCGTTTACCGAATAAATTTCCAAAATTGCGCCCGATTGCGCCACGCTTTCAATCGCTTTGAAAATCGCGTCCACAGGGCCCGAACCCGTTGATTCGGCACGGTGTTCCACACCATCTATGCTGAACACGATTTCCGCGCGTGGCGATTCGCCCGTTTCCGTAACAATGTGTTGCGACACAAATTTGTAGGTTTCCGACAAATTGGACATTTCGTCCGACACCAGCGCGTGCAAATCTTCATCAAAGATTTCGCGTTTTTTGTCTGCCAATTCTTTGAAACGCGCAAAGGCGGCATTTAAGGCTTCTTCGCTGTCCAATTCAATGCCCAGTTCAGCCAGCTTGGTTTTGAAGGCATTGCGACCCGATAATTTGCCCAAAGTCAAACGGTTTGCCGCCCAACCCACTGATTCAGCAGACATAATCTCATAAGTTTCACGGTGTTTCAACACGCCATCTTGATGAATGCCGCTTTCGTGTGAGAACGCGTTTGCGCCCACTACCGCTTTGTTGGGCTGAACAGGGTAGCCCGTTACGGTGGAAACCAGTTTGGACGCGGTAACGATTTGTGTGGCATCAATGCCTGTTTCATAGCCAAACACATCGTGGCGCACTTTCAAAGCCATCACGATTTCTTCAATCGCCGCATTGCCCGCGCGTTCGCCCAAGCCATTGACGGTACATTCAATTTGACGCGCACCGCCTTGCAATGCCGCCAAAGAATTGGCAACCGCCAAGCCCAAATCGTTGTGGCAATGGGTGGACCAAATCACTTTGTCGCTGTTTGGCGTTTGTGCAATCACATCGCGGAAGAATTTTTCGGTTAAATGTGGCACCGAATAGCCCACCGTGTCGGGCAAGTTGATGGTGGTTGCGCCTGCTTCAATGACCGCGCCACAAATTTGTGCCAAAAAGCCGACTTCTGAACGCAGCGCGTCTTCGCAAGAAAATTCCACATCATCGGTGTATTCTTTGGCGATTTTCACGGCTTTCACGGCTGCCTGAATCACTTGTTCAGGCAGCATTTTGAGTTTGTGTTCCATGTGAATGGGGCTGGTGGCGATGAAAGTGTGAATGCGGCGTTTTTCGGCAGGGGCAAGGGCTTCCCCAGCGCGGCGAATGTCGCGTTCCACCGCGCGGCTCAAAGAGCAAATGGTTGAATTTTTAACGGTTTTGGCAATTTCGTTTACCGCAGCCCAATCGCCTTCGCTGGCGGCGGCAAAGCCTGCCTCAATCACGTCCACGCCCATTTTTTCCAGTTGGCGGGCAATGCGGACTTTTTCTTCTTTGCTCATGGCGGCACCAGGGGATTGCTCGCCATCGCGCAGGGTGGTGTCAAAAATGATGACGCGGTTGTTTGTGTTCATAATGGGGTGTTCCGATTCGTTTTGGGGTTGAATAAAATGGTTTAAATCCAATGTTTTGCCTTGATTTTGTGCCAGTTCGGTCAATTTGTTCAGTTGCGCCAAGGGCAAAGAGCCGCGCGTGCGCCATTTGTAAATGGCGGCGGTGCTGGGGGCGTTGTTGGGGTCGTGTTGTTTGAGGGCTTCGGCGAGGGCGTTTACGCCGCCAAAGTGGGCGATTAAGCGGTCAATGTCCAGTTGCATGATGGGTGTCTAAAAAAAATGAATTTGGCTGTGATTATACGGATTTTGGACATTTTGACAATATCTGTGTCGTAATTTTGTCTAAAAATTTTTTCAGGCTGCCTGTTGTGGACATTTTGTCTAATTTTGAGGTGTGAAAAACGGTTTCAGGCAGCCTGAAACCGTTTTGATGAAGGTCAATGGGTTTATTTCTCTTGTTTTTTTGCACCAAATGAACCGACTATATTGTTGCCATTGGCGAGTACATTGATATTATTGAATGTGCCACCCAATTCTTGGGCTTTATCGCCATAAAAATGCCCTTGCATTCTCATGTTGTTGTGGTCGCCTTTGAATGAATTGCCTGAAATGGTGCCGCGCAAATGGATGTTGTTGTTGATGTTGCCCACAATGGATTTGTTGGCGTAATTGACGGTAAAGTAAGACGTACCGCGAATGGAATTGGTAATGGAATCGCCTGTGTAAGTTGCGCTGCCTGTGGGGGGGACGCTACGGAGAGGGGTAATTTGTCCGTAGGAAACGGTGTAAGTGTTGATGATGTTGTCTTTTTGTGTTCGGTAAGTGCCAAAGCGCATATAGCTGAAATCATTGTTGATGATTTGACGGTTGTTTTCCGAAAACAATGAATTTTGTTTTAAATCAATGGCATGACCATCAACCACCACGCTGCTCAAATTGCTGCCTGAAATGTTGTTGATTTGTTTGCCCATTTCGGTGGTTTGTTGGCTTTGTGTGTTGTAGGTTGATTTTGTGGCAACACCGCCAAATGTGGTGGTGGTGTCGGTGCGCGATGAACTGTAACCGCCACCAGAATTGATGGGCAAATGTTTAAATTCATCTCGGCTTGCACCGCAAGCGGTTAAGGCAATGGCACAAGCGCATACGCTTAATTTGAAAAAAATGGGTTTTATCATGATTGGGGTTCCATGTTGTTGAGTGGGGCGGCAATAGGGGCTAATGACAATTCGTTTCGCGATTGTTTTTTCATCAAAATCGCCAACTTCTGCGTCAAAAATACGCGCCAATGGGTGGCATTGACTCGCATTTTTTCCTTGAATTTGACAGCGAAGCGGTGTTTGTCTGAAAAACCAACTTCGCACCCAAATTGTCATTAGCCCCTAATGTGCCACAGAATGTTATTCTGTCAATAAGTGTAAAGAATTGAAAATCAAATGTCAATTACACAAACAAATCTCCCTGAATTTGTGTGAGCCATTCGTTTAATGCGCTGCGGCGTTTGTCGGGGGTGTTGCAGGCTTTTTGAAAGCTGCTTTTGTTGCCACAATAAACAAATTTTTCTTTGGCGCGTGTGATGGCGGTGTAGAGCAGGGCGCGGCTGAAATCATCGTCTTGGCGTTGAGTGGGGGGCAGAAACCAAATTTCGCGGTATTCTGAACCTTGGCTTTTGTGTACGGTTAGGGTAAAGGCGTTTTCGTGTTCAGGCAGCCTGCTCAATGCGATGGGGCGAAAACGGTATGCGGTGTCGGGAAACCACGCTGCCAAACCGTATTCGTGTGGCAACACGATGCCCACATCGCCATTGTAAAGTTGGGTGCTGGGGTCGTTGCGCGTGATGATGAGCATTTGTCCTTTGAACCACGGCTGGTCGGGGTGGGCACGGCGGTGTTGATGCAGTTGTTGCAAATAGGCTTGATTGAGTGCGTGGGCATCGGCGCGTTGTGCGCTCAACACCAACACATCGGCTTGATGGGCAAAGGCGCGGTCAAGGTGGTTGTCGTCTATTGCTTGCCAATAGGCTTGGTGGGCGCGATAAAGCTGTTGGGCGATGTGGGCGATGTCGTGCTGATGGTGCGACAGGGTTTGTGGAAATTGGGTAAATTGCTGCCAAGCCTGTTCCGCCTCGCCTGAAACCACCGCGCGTGCCAAGCAACCTATGCCACTTTCTGCGCCAAAACGGTGGCTGATGGTCAATTTGGCGGTGCCTTGACGCAAATGGCGCAACTGAATTGATGGCAATAATTGCTGTAATTCGCGCACCATCGGTTCAGGCAGCGCGGCACTGCTTTGCATTAAAGCCGACAACACCGCCCCTGCGCTGACCGAAGGCAGTTGGTTTTCATCGCCCAACAAAATCACGCGACAGGAGTTGGGCAGGGCTTGCAATAATTGGTGCAGCAAATACAAATCCAACATACTGGCTTCGTCCACAATCAGAATGTCCAAAGGCAGGCGGTTGTCGGCATCGTATTCGGGCAGCATTTGGGGTGGCGTGAGTGCCAGCAGACGGTGTACCGTTTGCCCATTTAATTGGCGCAAATGTGCGGCGGTGGATTCAGGCAGCCCATCAATGCGTGTAACCGCATTTTTTAAGGCTTCCGACATACGCGCAGCCGCTTTGCCTGTTGGGGCTGCCAAAGCAATGCGCGGCAAGGTGTCGTGGCAGAGCAAAGCCAGCAATTTGGCAACGGTGGTGGTTTTGCCTGTTCCCGGCCCCCCACTGATGAGCATGAAATTGTGCAATAAAGTTAAAGCGGCGGCGGCTTGTTGGTCTTGGCTGCCTGAATCGGCAAACCACGCCTGTAATTGTTGTTGGATAAAATCCCAGCGTTCAGGCAGCCTGCGGTAATGCGACAGGCGATGAATTTCACGCGCCAAATGTTGTTCTAATTGCCAAAATTTGGCTAAAAACAAACGATTGCGATACAAAACCAAAGGCGATTGCGCGTCTGCCCCCACAATCGGTTGAGCGCGTGCCAACTGGGCGGTTTCTTCTTTATTTAAATAGATAAAGGTGTGTCCATCAGCCAAAGCCGCAAACAAGCGCGGCAAAAATGGCGCAACACAATCGGCGGCTGGCGCGTGCACATGGTGCAGTAAAGATAAAACATTATCGGCAATGTGGGCGGTGTCAGACATGATTTTACAAAACCATTGAACAAAACCCCATTATACTGGCGAACGCAGGGAGAAATTTCAGGCAGCCGAAAGTTTTTTGCTATAATCAAAAATTATTTAATTGAGCAGACTGTTTTCAGGCAGCCTTACCGTACACGACACAAATCTTTCAGGCTGTTTGCAACCTGTTCCCTCCCCTGCTGGCGGGGGAGGGTTAGGGTGGGGGTGGCTCTTTGCGTTTCTAACCCCCACCCCAGCCCTCCCCCTTACATAGGGGGAGGGGGCAGGTTTGTGGCAATATCAAAAAATGTCGTGTACTGAAAGACAGCCTGAAAACAGGGAGATTTATTTTTATGGATAAAATTTGGTTCAACAGCTACGAACAAGGCGTAAACCACGAAATTGACCCCAACCGCTACGAATCCATTATTCAAGTATTTGAACAAAGTGTAAAAAAATTCAGTCATTTAACCGCTTATTACAACGCAGCCCACCCCCTTATCAGCGAAGAATTGACCTATGGCGAAATTGGCGAGCTGGCGCGGGATTTTGCCGCCTATTTGCAAAACGAATTGCAACTGCAACGCGGCGAACGCATTGCCATTATGATGCCCAATGTATTGCAATACCCCATTGCCGTGTTTGGCGCACTCAAAGCAGGTTTGGTGGTGGTCAATACCAATCCACTCTACACCCCACGCGAATTGGAACATCAACTCAACGACAGTGGCGCAAGCACCATTGTGGTGCTGGAAAATTTTGCCAATACCTTGGAGCTGGTGTTGCCACGCACCCAAATCAAAAACGTGATTGTTGCCAATATTGGCGAAATGTTTGGCATGATTAAAGGCAGCGTACTGAATTTTATGGTACGCAAAGTCAAAAAACTCGTGCCCAATTACCAAATTGCCTCTGCCATTTCATTTAAAGACGCGCTGCACAAAGGCGCAAAACACAGCCTGAAAACGGTTAAATTGAACCGCAGCGATTTGGCATTTTTGCAATACACAGGTGGCACCACAGGCGTTGCCAAAGGTGCCATGCTGACCCACGGCAACATTTGCGCCAATATGTCGCAAGCCGCCGAGTGGATTAAAAACAAATTGCGCGATGGCGAAGAAGTGGTCATTACCGCTTTGCCTTTGTATCACATTTTTGCTTTAACCGTGAATTTGATGGTGTTTTTCAACGTGGGCGCGAAAAACATTTTGATTACTAACCCACGCGATTTTGATGGCTTTATTGAAGAACTGAAAAAACACCGTGCCACCGCCTTCATTGGTGTCAATACCCTGTTCAATGCGCTGTTGAACAAGCCCGAATTTGCCAAATTGGATTTTTCCACTTGGAATTTGAGCTTGGGCGGCGGCATGGCAACCCAACGCGCGGTGGCAGAAAAATGGGCAAAAACCACAGGCACACCCATTGTGGAAGCCTATGGTTTAACCGAAGCCAGCCCTGGTGTGTGTGTGAATCCGCTCAACATCAGCAATTATACAGGCAGCATTGGTTTGCCCATTCCCAGCACCGATGTGCAATTACGCGATGGTCAGGGCAATTTGGTGCCTGTGGGCGAAGCAGGCGAATTGTGGATTAAAGGACCGCAAATCATGAAAGGCTATTGGAATCGCCCCGATGAAACCGCCAAAGTCATGGACGCAAACGGTTGGCTGGAAACGGGCGACATTGCCGTGATGAACGAACAAGGCTGGCTGAAAATCGTGGACAGAAAAAAAGACCTGATTGTGGTGTCGGGTTTCAATGTGTACCCCAACGAAGTGGAAGACGTGGTTTCGCGCCACCCCAAAGTGCAAGAAGTGGCGTGCATAGGCGTGGAAAGCGCACAAACGGGCGAGGCACTCAAATTGTTTGTGGTGAAAAAAGATGCCAGCCTGAACAAAGATGAATTGATTGAATATTGTCGCACCCAGCTCACAGGCTACAAAGTGCCGCGTGAAATTGAGTTTCGCGATGAATTGCCCAAATCCAATGTGGGCAAAATCTTGCGCCGCGAATTGCGCGAAAAGAAAAATTGACCGCATTCAGGCAGCCTGAAACAATCGATACATGATTTTACAAAAAAGGCAAGTATTTTTTTTGTAATGGTGCTACAATGCAACACGTTATAAGAATAAATTTTGCAAGGTGGCGTGATTTTGCCCATTCAGGCAGCCTGAATCGCACAATCCGCCCCACATCATGATTGGGATAAAAAATGAACGCGATTGCATTACCCGTTTTAAGTGGACACGGCAGTTTGGAACAATACATTCACACCGTAAACAACATACCCATGCTGTCTTTGGAAGAAGAAAGCAGCTTGGCAGAACGCCAAATCAAAGGCGATTTGGAAGCCGCCAAAAAGCTGATTTTGTCGCATTTGCGCGTGGTGGTTTCCATTGCGCGTGGCTACGATGGTTATGGTTTGAACCAAGCCGACTTGATTCAAGAAGGCAACATTGGCTTGATGAAAGCCGTGAAACGCTTTGAACCCAACCACGGTGCGCGTTTGTTTTCCTTTGCCGTGCATTGGATTAAAGCCGAAATTCACGAATTTATTTTGCGAAACTGGCGTTTGGTGCGCATTGCCACCACCAAACCGCAGCGCAAACTGTTTTTCAATTTACGCAGTATGCGCAGCAGCCTGAACGCACTTTCTCCCAAAGAAGCGCAAGTGATTGCCGATGATTTGGGCGTGAAATTGTCGGAAGTCATGGAAATGGAACAGCGCATGACTGGGCATGACATTGCATTGCTGGCTGAAAACAACGATGACGATGACAACCAATTTGCCCCCATTGATTGGTTGAGCGACACCCACCACGAACCCAGCCAACAACTCATGCAAAAAGCCCACCACGCATTGCAAACCGAAGGTTTACAAAACGCTTTGGCGCAACTTGATGAGCGCAGTCGCCGCATTGTGGAAACGCGCTGGTTGCAAGACGATGGCGGCATGACCTTGCACGAATTGGCGGCAGAATATGGCGTATCAGCCGAACGCATTCGCCAAATTGAAGCGAAAGCCATGCAAAAATTGCGCGGATTTTTGGCAAATCAAGCCGATGATTTGGTTGTGGAATAAATTGATTTAAAAAACAATTCAGGCTGCCTGAAAAGCATTTCGCGCTTTTTCAGGCAGCTTTTTGTTGTTTTATCAAAAATGGTTTTGCTTTCGGCGACTACTTACTTTTTCAAAAAGTAAGCCAAATACATGAAAGCAGAACGGATTGTGTTTCAAAAAACATTTCAGGCTGAAACTTTTGCAAAACCTACTTTTAAACTGATGTAGAGGCGGATTTCATATCCGCCTCTTTTCAATTTATGTATATTCAGTTAAAATAAGAATAGGACACTAACGTATCAGTAAAATGCCTTCCACTAGGTAAAATGGCTCGCATATATCTCTTGATGTTTGCCCATGTCCGTTCTATGGGATTAAGCTCTGGTGAATAAGGTGCAAGCGGCAAGATTTTATGCCCCCATTTGTGCGCCATTTCACGCAAAATACCCATACGATGAAATCGTGCATTATCCAAAATAATGACAGATTTTTTATTTAAAATAGGCAATAAACATTGCTCAAACCATGTTTCAAAAAAAGCACTGGTCATTGTGTTTTGATAAATCATAGGGGCAATCAGTTTGTTGCCGACTTGTGCGGCAACAAGCGATAAGCGTTGGTACTTTTTACCACTGATTTGGGCTTTGATGACCTGCCCCTTTGGGCTACGCGCATAAGGACGAAATAAGTAAGTATCAAATCCCGTTTCATCCAAATAAACACGCTGATAGTCAAAAAATTCAGCCAGTTGATTTAAATAATCTTTTACTTTATTTGGGTCTTGTTCTTTGTATGTGGTGGTCTTTTTTTACGCGTGATACCCATTCTTTTGAGTGCATAAAAAATGGCTGATTTTGAACAATTAAAATGTTCAGCTATTTCATGCAAATAAGCATCAGGGTGTTGTTGTATATGTTCAGCCAATTTTTGGCTGTTCAATTTATTGGCATTTTGCCCCTTTACTTGATGATTTAAGCTGCCTGTTTGCGCTTTCAAGCGTATCCATAGGTAAAGCGTATTTCTGGATATTTGGTAAGCTTGGGCGACTTTACTGATATTTTTGCATTGTTCATAATAGCTTAATGCTTTATTTCGCAGTTCTGTTGAATGTGCCATTTTTTAATCCTAAAAATTAGGGTATTGTACTATTTTATTTTGAATTGACTATAAAAATAGGACAAGTGTAGGGTGCAACTTGTTGCACCATTTTCCTGATAAAACATGGATTTGGTGCAACAAGTTGCACCCTACATGGCGTCCCAAAAATAAAAATTTCTGCAAGTCTAAACAGGGCAGATATGAAATCTGCCCCTACGAATTGAGTTTTGCAAAAGTTTCAGGCTGCCTGAAATCATTTTTCCCTATTGTGATGATGTTGCACAATATGGTGGGCGAATGGTGTCCATTTGACCGCAGGTAATTGGCTGTTTTTCAGCCGAGCGTTTGTCCATGTGTTGCAAGTGTTCAACAGGCTGTAACGCCCATTGGCTTCGTAAAACGCATCGTTTGAACCGTAGTGGTGGTGGGCAATCAGTCGTGTTTTGCCGTGTTCATCGCGTTGAAATGTGGGCAAAATTTCGTTGAGTAATTGCCGATATTCCGTTTCGCTGATGTGCAACTGGACAACGTGTTCACTGGGTGTGGGGGCTTGGGCGTGGTAGCTGATGTGCAATGCGCTGCCGTTTAATCCGAATGCGGCTTTGAGTGCGGTGCTGGCGGTTAAATCTGCCCATGTGGGGGTGTTGAGATAAAAACCACGGTCGCCCCAGCCTATGCCAATGTATTGGGCTTGGGTTTGCGTGCCGCCTGCTGTGTCTTGCGGATTGACTTGGCTGTGCCAGTCAAACACGTCATGGCGCATGGGCAGGACGATGTCGGAATGCACCCCATTGCTGACGATGAAAATGGCGATGTTTTGCTTGTGGCTGGGGGTGCGTGTTTCGTTGGCGGTGGTGTTGCCCAAAAGCCAAGCGGCACCCAAATACAAGGCGGCAAACAGCGCAAAATTTGCCAAAATCAATAAGAGAAAGCGTGCGAAACGTTTGAAAATGGGTGGCATATTCTTGATTTCAGAAAATTCAGGCAGCCTGAAATTTGCGGTTCAGGCTGCCTGAAATGGGTTTTAGGCTTGCTGTTTGGCAGCCCATTCGGCTGGTGTGGCGGCTACGCTGATGGACAGGGCGTGCAATTCATTGCTGGCGAGCTGCTCTGCCAAACCGTCTTTGATTAAACGATGACGCGCCAAACGCATTTTGCCTTCAAATGCCGATGACACGATGATGGCAAAAAAGTGATGTCCATCGCCTTCCACTTCAATGTGTTGGCAGGGAACGATGTTTTCAATCAGGGCTTGGACTTGTTGGGGGTGTAACATGGTGGTTCCTTATTTTATTGAAAATCAATGGGATTGGGGTTTCAGGCTGTTTTTCATTGCCCTAAAAAAGTTTTTGCCTTCGGCGATTTACTTTTAAACAAGTAAGCCAAATAAATTCAAGCTGAACGGTTTGTGTTTCAAAAAACATTTCAGGCTGACTGAAAACTCATTTTTTCAAAATGTATTTGCGAACGGCTTCATTGTGTTCGCTCAAAGTTTTGCTGAATTGGCTGCGACCTGTGTTGTCCATGCGTGAAACGAAATAGATGTATTCCGCATCGCTGGGGTGGGCGGCGGCTTCCAAAGCGGCACGGCTGGGCAGGGCAATGGGGGTGGGGGTGAGACCTGCGCGTGTGTAGGTGTTGTAGGGGGTATCGCGTTCCAAATCGGCGCGGCGGATTTTGCCTTGATAGGCATCGCCCATGCCGTAAATCACGGTGGGGTCGGTTTGCAAGCGCATACCGATAATCAGGCGATTGCGGAACACGGCTGCCACGTCTTTGCGGTCATCGGGGTGTCCTGTTTCTTTTTCCACAATGCTTGCCATGGTCAGCAGTTCATAGGGGTTTTGATAGGGCAAATTGGGGGCGCGATTTTCCCAAACCTGATTGAGCTGCTTTTGCATATTGCGGTAGGCTGCCTGAAAAATCTGCAAATCGCTGCTGCCCACATCGGCTTCGTAGCTATCGGGAAAAAACAAGCCTTCGGGGTGAGACGATGGCGCGTTGGCATCAAGGGTTTGCAACAATTTTTCATCAGACCAATTCAGCGTTTCATGGCGCAAATTGGGGTTTTCGTTTACGGCTTGGCGCAAATCTTTAAAACGTTTGCCTTCCACCACGCGCACCACGGTGGTGTCGGGGCGTTGTTGTAAATGTTGCAACAAATCCCAAGTGGAAATTTGTGCAGGCAGCTTGTAATTGCCCACGCGCATTTTGTTTTGCATATTTTGTGCATAAGCCGCCACGCGCATGGCTAACGCGCTGTGTATCACTTTATCTTGTGCCAAACGCTGGCTCACTTGCGCCAAACCTTGACCTTTTTCAATGCGAACGCGGTAATTTTCAGGCACGGCAACGGGCGCAAACATCGCCCACGACAACATCGCCGCCATCACAATAAAAGGTATCACAAAGCCCAATAAAACTTTTTTAAACATAATCGCTCGTTGTAACCGAAAGCGCGAAGTATAACAAATTTTGGGTTTTTTGGATTCAGGCTGCCTTACCGTACGCGACAAAAAATAAAAAGTAAGCCAAATCAACCAAAAAACGAGGTTTACTTCCATTTCATTTAACGTGAACTCGGGATAAGTCACTGTCAATTTGCCAACAAACCTGCCCTCTCTCCCTATGGGAGAGAGTTGGAGAGAGGGCTTGTTGAGCAGCATACCCTCTCCCCAGCCCTCTCCCACAGGGAGAGGGAGCAAAGTTACTTCCATTTATCAATCACTTTTATACCGAAACCGCGTTATTTAAATGACTTCATCTTTTCAGGCAGCCTGAAATGTTTTTTGAACCACAAACCGTTCCGCTTTAATTTATTTGGCTTACTTTTTTAAAAAGTAAGTCGCCGAAGGCAAAACCGTTTGTTATCGCGTACTTGAATAAGGCTGCCTGAAATATGAAATCGGTTTCTTTTTTCAGACAGGCTTTTTTTGCTACAATTCGCCCAAATTCAATCACACAACAGGTCATCAATCATGAGCATTTTGGCATTGGAAAACGCCAGTTTCGCGGTCGGACACGTTCCGCTTTTGGACAAAACCTCGTTTCAACTCAATCAGGGTGAAAAAGTCGGCTTGATTGGGCGCAATGGCGCGGGCAAATCATCGCTGCTGAAAATTTTGGCAGGCGTGCAAAAATTGGACGATGGGCAAATCATTGTGCAAAACGGACTGAAAATCGTTTATGTGCCGCAAGAAAGTTTCTTTGAAAATCAAGATACTGTGTTTGATGTGGTGTCGGCGGGATTGGGCGAGTTGCGCGATGTGTTGCGCGAATATCATCGCGTGAGTTTGGCTTTGGAACAAAACCACGATGAAAATTTAATCAGCCAACTCAACGATTTGCAAAACCAAATTGAGGCGCAAAACGGTTGGCAATTTGACGCGGCAATCAAGCAAACAATCGGCGAACTTGGGCTGCCTGAAAATGAATTGATTGGGAATTTGTCGGGCGGACAAAAAAAGCGCGTGGCTTTGGCGCAAGCGTGGGTGCAAAAACCCGATATTTTGCTGCTGGACGAACCGACCAACCATTTGGACATTAACGCGATTATTTGGCTGGAAAACCTGTTGCAAGGCTTTTCAGGCAGCATGGTGGTGATTACCCACGACCGCCGTTTTTTGGACAACATTGCCAAGCGCATTGTGGAATTGGACAGGGGCATTTTGCGTTCGTACGAAGGCAGTTTCCGCCAATATTCGGAAAAAAAAGCGCAAGAATTGGCGGTGGAAGCCGAACACAATCGCCTGTTTGACAAATTCCACGCCCAAGAAGAAGTGTGGATACGCAAAGGCATTGAAGCGCGGCGCACCCGCAATGAAGGGCGCGTTCGCCGTTTGGAAGAATTGCGTAAACAACGTGCCGCGCGGCGTGAGCGCGTGGGGCAAGTCAATTTCAAACTGGACGCAGGCGAAAAAAGCGGCAAAATCATTGCCGAATTGGAAGACGCGAGTTTCCATTATCCCAACAAAAAAATCATGGAACGTTTCACGACCGTGATTCAGCGTGGCGACAAAATCGGCTTAATCGGTGCAAATGGTGTGGGCAAAACCACGTTTTTAAAGCTGATTTTGGGCGAATTGCAGCCGACTTTCGGCAAAATCCGCTTGGGCAGCAAGCAGGAAGTGGCGTATTTTGACCAATTCCGCAGCGCGTTGAATGAAAACGACACGGTGTTTTACACCTTGGGGCAGGGCAACGATTTTGTGGAAGTGGGCGGCAAGAAAAAACACGTCATGAGTTATTTGGAGGATTTTTTGTTCCACCCAGCGCGGGCGCAATCGCCTGTGTCATCGCTGTCGGGCGGTGAGCGCAATCGTTTGCTGTTGGCAAAATTGTTCACGCGCCCCGCCAATATTTTGGTGTTGGACGAGCCGACCAATGATTTGGACATTGACACGCAAGAATTATTGGAAGAATTGTTGCGCGATTACGCTGGCACGGTGTTTTTGGTGTCGCACGACCGCGAATTTTTGGACAATGTGATTACGCAAAGCATTGTGTTTGACGGTTCAGGCAGCCTGAAAGAATATGTGGGCGGCTATCAGGATTATGTGGACGCCAAACAGCGCGAAGACAAAATTCAGGCAGCCGTGTTGCCCAAAAATCAAACTGAAAATCAAGAAATTAAGGAAAAGCCGAAAGCCAATCGCACGGTCAAATTGTCATACAAAGAGCAACGTGAATTGGACGCGCTGCCCGATGAAATTGCGGCTTTGGAGGCGGAGCAAGCCGCATTAGCCGAACAGTTGTCCAATCCCGATATTTTCAAAGATTACGAAAAAGCTGGCAGCCTGCAAAGTCGTGCCGAAGAAATTGAATTGATTTTATTGGAAAAATTGGAACGTTGGGAAGTGTTGGAACAGAAACAAAATGGGGTGGTGTGATTTTCAGGCTGCCTGACAGTACACGACATTTTTTTGCCTTTTAAAAAAATATTTCAGGCAGCCTGAAAACTCAATAGCCCAAACGCTGACAAATGGTGGAAACCAAACCTGCCTGATTGAGCGTATAAAAATGCAAGCTGGGCGCACCTTCGCGCAACAAACGTTCACACATATCCGTTACCACGTCCAAAGCCAAGGCTTTAATCGCCGCCGTGTCATCGGCATACGATTGCAATTTCAGGCGCAACCAGCGCGGAATTTCCGCACCACAGGTATCGGAAAAACGCGCCAATTTGGTAAAGCTGGCAATCGGCATAATCCCTGGTACGATGGGAATGTCCACACCGCGCCCTTGCACATCGTCCACAAAACGGAAATAGGCATCGGCATTGAAAAAATATTGTGTTAAAGCCGAATCCGCGCCCGCTTTCACTTTGCGAACAAAGTGGTTCAAATCGTCTTCCGCGCTGCGGGCTTGTGGGTGAAATTCGGGATACGCCGCCACTTCCACATGAAAATCATTGCCGTGTTCGTTTTTGATTAACTCAACCAATTCATTGGCATAGCGCAAGCCATCGCCACCAAAACCAATGCCCGATGGAATGTCGCCACGCAATGCCACAATGTGTTTTACGCCCATGGCTTTGTATTCATTCAATAAAACTTTGATTTCATCTGCCGTCATGCCAATGCAAGGCAAATGCGGTGCGGCGGCAATGCCTTCTGACAAAATGTCTTGAATGGTTTGCAGCGTGCCTTCGCGCGTGGTGCCACCTGCGCCCGATGTGCATGAAAAAAAAGCAGGATTAAACTGGCTTAATTGTTTGCGCGTGATAACTTGTTTGGCGCGTCCTTGCTCGGTGCGGGTGGGGAAAAATTCAAAGCTCAGTTTTTTTTGATGTTGATGTGGGGCGTTCATGGTGTTTTTCTTTCTGATGATGTGGTTGCTTGCGATTGTACAAGCAGAGTGTGCATGAAATAAATTGAAAAATCTTGCCAATTTGTATCAAAATAATTCATGTTTCAAAAACAAAACACGCATGAACAATGAGATGGTGTTCATGCGTGTTTTTCAGGCTGCCTGAAATCAGAATTTCACAAAACGACTTGGGTCCACAGGCGTACCGTTTTCGCGTACTTCAAAATGCAGTTTCACGCCATTGCTGGAATCGGTTTGACCCATTTTCGCAATCACTTGACCGCGTTTAACCGATTCGCCCTCGCGCACCAACAAAGAATCGTTGTGTCCGTAAGCGGTTAAGTAGGCAGGCGTGTGCTGAATGATGACCAAATTGCCATAGCCACGCAAACCTGAACCACTGTACACCACTTGACCAGCCGCCGCCGCTACCACGTCTTGACCGCGTGTGCCAGCAATGTCCACGCCTTTGTTGTCGCCACCAAATGAGCGGGCAATTTTACCTGCCGTTGGTGCTTGCCATGTGATGTTGGCAACATTTTGCGTGGGCAAAAAGCTGTCGGTGTTGGGTTTCGTGGTGGGCGTGTTGTTTGCCGCAGGTGGGGTAACAACAGGCGCAGTAGGTGTAGGTGCAACAGCCACCACAGGTGCGCTTGTTGTTGCAGTTTGGGTTGTTGTTACCGCAGGGGGTGGGGTAACAACAGGTGCAGTGGCTGTTGGAACAGGCGCAGTTGGCACAACAGGTGCCGTAACCGCATTCACAACAGGCGCAGTCGGCACTGTTACAGGCGTGGTATTGCCGACTGTTTTACCACTCCCCGACTTTACGCGTAAAGTCTGACCAATGCTGATTGTGTTGCCCGATAAGCCATTTAATGAGCGCAAAGTGTCTTGGCTGATGCCATAGCGTTTGGCAATATTGTAAACCGTATCGCCTGCCTGAACGATGTGTGTGGCAGCAGATGTGTCCACAGGTGAATAGTTGGGCACATATTGACCGCCCACGCGACCGTATTGACCATTACCCACAGCCGCAGTGGGAACGTAAGGTGCAGGGGGTGGGGTGTAGGTGGCAGGTGCGCTTGGGGTGTAGGTGGTGCCGTAGGGATTGCCTGCAATCGCGCCATTCACGGCATTGTTCACATCATTGATGCCTGTGTTCAATGCGCCTGTTACTTGATTGTAAGCACCTGTTCCTGTGTTTACAGGCGCGGCGGCTTGTTGAGCAGCACAGGCACTCAATGCCAGCGCGGCAGAAATTGCCAGCAGTCGTGCATTCCATTGTTTAAACATGATATTTGAGCCTTAATTATGAGAGTGAAAAAAACGATGTAAAAAACAGGCGCAATCATAATCAAAATAAATCGGTTAGACAAGTTTTCCGCATACGCGCGGTGGTGTTCAGGCTGCCTGAAAACAACAGTACCTCATCTTTATTTTAAAAAATGTAAAATTGCTTTAAATCTTGACTTTTTTTGTCATGGTGTTTAAGGTTTGCGTTTTCTTTTGTATTGATTTCGGATTTGACGATGAGCGGAACACAAAATTTACGCAACAATCCTTATAAAGTTGCCATCGCGTCCATGATAGGCACGGCGATTGAATTTTACGATTATTACATTTACGCGGCGGCGGCGGTGTTGGTGTTCAACAGCCAATTTTTTCCCAAAGATGATGATGGTGCAGCCATGTTGTTGTCTTTGTCCACGTTGGCGTTGGCGTTTTTTGCGCGACCTGTGGGTTCGGCATTGTTTGGGCATTTTGGCGACAAAATTGGGCGCAAAAAAACCTTGGTTGCCTCATTATTGACCATGGGTTTATCTACGGTGGCGATTGGTTTGCTGCCCAATTATGAGCAAATTGGTTTGCTTGCGCCCATTTTGTTGTGCATTTTCCGTTTTGGACAAGGCTTGGGCTTGGGCGGCGAATGGGGCGGTGCGGCTTTGGTTGCCACCGAAAACGCGCCCGAAGGCAAACGCGCTTGGTTTGGTACGTTTCCGCAGTTGGGTGCGCCCATTGGTTTGTTTACGGCAAATGGCGTGTTTTTTATCATCAGCTCTGTGATTGGTCATGACGCGCTGGTGGCGTGGGGTTGGCGCATTCCGTTTGTGGCATCGTTGATTTTGGTGATTGTGGGCTTGTGGATGCGCATGACTTTGCACGAAAGCCACGTTTACAAAGAAGCCGAACAACAAGGCAAAACCAAAGATGCGCCTGTTAAAGAAGTGTTTAAAAACCACATGAAGCCGATTTTGCAAGGCACTTTCATTATGGTGGCAACTTATGTGTTGTTTTATTTGATGACGGCATTTGCCCAAGTTTATTCGCGTGGCAAACCTGTGCTGTCTGAATATGGACACGCCATGGGTTTGGGCATTCAACCCAATACGTTTACGGGCTTTTTGTTGATTGGTGCGGTGGTGTTTGGCATTTTTACCAGCGTATCGGGGGTGTATGCCGATAAAATGGGTCGCCGCAAATTTTTGATTATTGTAACCAGCGCGATTATTGTGTTTGGTTTGTGCATGCCGCTTTTCTTGCAAAACGGTACGCCAATGAGCGTGTTGGCATTTTTAATCATTGGTTTGGCGTTGATGGGTTTGACCTTTGGCCCGATGGCGGCATTGCTGCCTGAACTGTTCCCCACCGAAGTGCGCTATTCGGGCGCATCGTTGGCATACAATTTGTCGTCTATTGTGGGTGCGTCCATTGCCACTTTGGTGGCGATGAAGTTGAATCAGCATTATGGCATTATTGGCGTGGGGATTTATTTGGCGGTAAACGGTGTTTTAACCTTAATCGCTTTGATTTCCACCCACGAAACCAAAAATGTGGATTTGATTGCCATGAAATGATGTTTTTTTCAGGCAGCCTTTCAGTACACGACATTTTTTGATATTGCCACAAACCTGCCCCCTCCCCCTATGTAAGGGGGAGGGCTGGGGTGGGGGTTAGAAACGCAAAGAGCCACCCCCACCCTAACCCTCCCCCGCCAGCAGGGGAGGGGACAGGTTGCAGACAGCCTGAAAGATTTTTGTCGTGTACTGTAAGGCAGCCTGAAAACGGCTGCCTGAATCCCCCTTGTTTTTATTCAACCCCATTTTCATCTGATGATACGCGCATTTACCATTATTTTTGCTTGCTTGGCATCTGCCGAATTGCTGATTCACATGACCGCAATCAAGCTGCCGCCGAGCATTTTGGGTTTACTGTTTTTGTTTACGCTGCTGCAAACGGGCAAAGTGAAGGCCGAATGGTTCAAACCCATTACCGATTTTTTGATGCAAAATCTGATGTTGTTCATCATTCCACCCTGTGTGGCATTGGTACAATATCTTGATTTATTGGCAAAAGACGCTTGGGTGATTGTCATTTCATCGTTCACAAGCAGCCTGTTGGTGTTGTTTGCCACCGCCAAAACCCACGAATGGCTGCGTAAACGCCAAGCCCATTCACAAGCCAATAAGGAATCAAAATGAGTTCAAACACTTATGTGGCAGCCAGCCCTTTTTTGATTTTATTGCTGCTGGTGTGTGTGTATTGGCTGACCGTTACCATACGCAAACGCACAGGCAATCCCTTTGTCAATCCCATGCTGTTTGGCACGATTTTTTTCATTGTTTACCTGAAATTAACCGACACCCCATACAGCGAATTTGAAAAAACAGGCAAACTCATCGGCTTTTGGTTGCAGCCTGCTGTGGTGTGTTTGGCGATACCGCTTTATTTGCAATGGCAAAAAATCCGCGCCCAATGGCTGCCGATTATCGCCTCGCAAGTGGTGGGTTGTGTGGTGGGCATCGTGTCGGGCGTATGGATTGCCAACGCCTTGGGCGCAAGCCGCGAAGTGAGCGTGGCACTGGTTGCCAAATCCGTAACCTTACCCATTGCCTTGGAGGTTACCCAAGTTTTGGGTGGTGTGCCAGCCGTGAGCGCGGCAGGCGTGATTGTGGCAGGCTTAACAGGACAAATGGTCGGATTTGCCGCCATGAAATACGGCATACACAATCCCATATCCAAATCGGTGGCGCAAGGCACGGCATCGCACGCCATAGGCATCGCCACCTGCTTGGAAAAAAGCGGACGTTTTGCCGCCTACGCCACATTGGGCTTGATTTTAAATGGCGTAATGACCGCCTTTCTCGCACCGTTGATTGTGCCATTTTTAGCCATTTGAGCCATTTTCAGGCAGCCTGAAAGCGCAAGCTGCCTGAAAACAAAGTCCTTTAATTGTTCTGAACGTGGCGTTGCGCCGCCACACCCACGCTTTTCGGTGCTTGGCACATCACATTTTGCAGCCAGCATTTTCTTGATAAAATTTCCATTGCATTTTTGATTTGCCGCACCCCGTCCCCTCTCTCAATGGGAGAGGGTTAGGGAGAGGGTAAACCGTTCAGTTTCTGGCACGTTTTGCCCTCACCCCAGCCCTCTCCCACAGGGAGAAGGGGTAAATGTGGTGGCACGTTTTATTTTCAGGCAGCCTGAAACCCCATTTCCCATTCCATTCCCCTTATCCGAAAGGAACAAAATATGCAAAACTACCAAGCCCCCAATGAACAAGGCTTTTTTGGCGAACACGGTGGCGTGTACGTTGCCGAAACCCTTATCCCCGCCTTGCAAGAACTCGCGCAAGCCTACCAAGAAGCCAAACAAGACCCCGAATTTTGGGCAGAATTTCACCGCGATTTGGCAAACTATGTCGGTCGCCCCAGCCCCGTTTACCATGCGGCAAGGCTGTCTGAAAAATTGGGTGGCGCACAAATCTGGCTCAAACGCGAAGATTTGAACCACACAGGCGCACACAAAGTGAACAACACCATCGGTCAAGCCTTGCTCGCCAAACGCATGGGCAAAAAGCGCGTCATCGCTGAAACAGGGGCAGGACAACACGGCGTGGCAAGCGCAACCGTAGCCGCCCGTTTTGGCATGGAATGCCACGTTTACATGGGCGCGGACGACATTCAACGCCAAGCCCCCAACGTGTTCCGCATGAAATTATTGGGTGCGAACGTGGTCAGCGTGGACAGTGGCAGCCGCACGCTCAAAGACGCGATGAACGAAGCCATGCGCGAATGGGTGGCGCGTGTGGACGACACCTTTTACATCATCGGCACAGCAGCAGGTCCTGCGCCTTATCCCGAAATGGTGCGCGATTTCCAATGCGTGATTGGCAACGAAGCCAAAGAACAAATGCTCAAAGCCATAGGCAGGCAGCCCGATGTGGCGGTGGCTTGCGTGGGTGGCGGTTCAAACGCGATTGGTTTATTTTACCCATATATTTCAGAAACTTCGGTGCGTTTGATTGGCGTGGAAGCAGGCGGACACGGTGTACACACCCCCGACCATGCCGCGCCCATTACATCGGGCGCACCGATTGGCGTGTTGCACGGTTTCCGCAGCTATTTGATGCAAGACGAAAACGGTCAAGTATTGGGAACGCATTCGGTTTCCGCAGGTTTGGATTACCCTGGTATTGGACCCGAACACAGCCATTTGCACGATATTGGGCGCGTGGAATACCATGCCGCCAATGATGAAGCCGCTTTGCAAGCCTTTGATTTATTGTGCCAATATGAAGGCATTATTCCTGCGTTGGAAAGTTCACACGCGCTGGCGTGGGCGGTGGAAAATGCCCCGAAAATGGGCAAAGACCAAGTGATTTTGGTCAATTTGTCGGGGCGTGGCGATAAGGACATCAACACCGTTGCCAAATTGAAAAACATTGCGTTGTAAAAATAGTCAGGCAGCCTGAAATGTGTTTGAGCGCATTTTCAGGCTGCCTGAAATCCATTTTTACGAAAGGAAAAGCCATGAATAAAATACAAAAAATCGCTTGCTTGATTGGCATGATGGTTTTGCCAATGGGTTTGGCGGTAGCTGCACTTGATACAGCCACAGACCCCATACCCATTAGATTTGTCAATATGTTCAAGCTCACACTTTCGATTGCCGCAATTTATTTTATATTGCGCTTTGCTTATTTCAGACACAGTCTACGCTTGCATCACAATAATCAAATCACTTGGTTTACAATTCTTTGTAATTTTTTCTTATTGTTTGTGGACTTTTTCTTTCTCGCATCGACATACCTCGCTGTATCTTCATTTAGAGAAGAAGTTAAAAAACGCCAATCTCAAAACACCACGCCAGAAAACCGAATTATCCTTAATCAAGCACAACAAATTGCGGGCATTACCATGCCAGCAGGAACAGTACTGGAAACTGACACCAACATAAAACGCACACAATCTGACCCCAATCGGTTTATTTATGCCACATTTCCACAACCCGTAATTTGGCATGGTATCCCGATAAAAAGCATAAAACGACAACTGTATCTGAATCAAAAATGGGCAAATGCCCCTATGATTGAAACCCAGCCCGCTCAAACTATGGCAATAGGAAAATGGCTGTGCGATGAATTAAAATGGCAATTTCAACAAGAAAGCGTAAACAAAATTCCCTACACGCAATCGGCTGAACCTTATGTTTATTTACATACTTGTTTCTTAAAACAAGGGCAAACTGTTTCACTGCCTGCTTTTCAAACCACTTTCTCCGTAAAAAGCATTGAAAGACCAAATGACACATTCACAGGTGTCAAACAAGGCTTATGGCTAGCAACATTATCAAGAAACCCAGACCATTCACAAAATGACGATATGGATTTTTATCCGTTCAATGTTATGGTGGACAGTAATCAAGTGATACATTATTTTTTCATTGAATTAAAAAATGCACCTGATAAATATTGTGGCTTACCCGAAGGTACACTATTGGCATGGCGAAAATCTGAACCAGATGTCATTCAAGTGGTCAGTAACCCGCAATACATTCCACAAGCTTGTTGGGGTAAAAAATTGCAAGTGGTTTCCGTTGATGAAATGCAAAAAATCTTGCCACAATACGATTCATACCATTTCAAATATGCGAAAAGGCGTTTTAAACAAACATCAACACAATAAAAATTGGGGTTCAGGCAGCCTGAACCCCATTTCTCACAAATGCGGCAAAATGCGTGGCACGATTTTATCGGGTGTTGAACCATGGCTGTTTTCGCCAATCGCGTGCATTTTCCATTCCCCATTGTGGCGATACACTTTTGCCATGATTTGCGCGGTGTGGTTGCCCTGTGCCGACAAATTGTAACGCGCAATTTCTTGCCCATTTTCGCCATTGAGCAGGCGACAATAGGCATTTTCCACGCTGCTGAAATCCTGTCCTGTGTAATTGCTGACCGTAAACACCAGCGATTTGATGTTGTCGGGAACGCGATTCAATGCCACGGTAATTTGCTCATCATCGCCATCGCCAGCACCTGTGCGGTTGTCGCCACTGTGTTGGATTGAACCATCGTTGCTGTGTAAATGATTGAAATACACGATGTCTTGCAGTTCGCCTTTCTCATCAAACATCAGGCAAGATGCGTCCAAATCAATGGCTTTTTCACCGCCACCAAACAAGCCGCTTAAAAATCCACCTGATTTTTTTGCTGCGTCCCAACCCAAACCCATGATAACGGTATTGAGTTTGCTGCCTGCTTCTTTTTCCAAAGAAATTTTTTGACCTTTTTGCAAATTGACTGCCATGATTTTGCTCCTAAAAGATTATTTGCTGATTTGATTGCGAATTTCGGCAATGAAACTGTTCATGTTGCGCGAACAAATCACCACTTTGCCCACCCCTGAAAACCGCAATACCACACCTTCGCCACTGGTTATGCTGTTGATGATGTTGCCCAATACACTGCGATTTTGCCCTGTGCTTAATGAGATTTGGTAATTCAGGCTGCTGTCCCATGCCACCACATGACCGTTGTCTATGGTAATGGGGTTGTTGGGGGTAACGTCCAGCGTAAACAATGAGCCAAAACCGCATACCGCCACTTGCCCAGCCCCCGAAGTTTGCCCAACAAAAAAGCCACCCGTTTCGGCAAAAATGGCGGCACCCACGCGCTGTAATTGTGCGGTTAAACCCACACCTGATGTGGCTGCCAAATAGGCGGTGTCGGCAATTTTGTATTGCACCGCGCCCACGTCCAGCACTTCAATGTCGCCTGAAAATGGGGGCGCAAGCAAGCAATCGCCTGCACCGCGTGTGGCTTGAATGTGTTGCTGAAAAAAACTTTCGCCATTGACCAAACGCCGTGCCAATGCACCCAGCAAACCGCCTTGCATGTGGGCGGTTAAATCCAAATTGCTTTCCATCATGACCATGGCATCGCTTTCGCAAGAAATGGATTCGCCTTGCTGTAAACTGATGTGCAAAAAGGGGTCGTGTTCGCCTGTTACGGTTAAGGTGGGCATGGTTTGCTCCTTGTGTTTGGGGTGTGGTTTTCAGGCTGCCTGAAAATGTTTTTGACAATTCAGGCAGCCTGAAAAACGCATCACACGTTCACGCCAAAATGTTGTGCCAAAGCCGCTAAGCCGCCTTTGAAACCTTGACCAATGGCTTTGAATTTCCATTCGCCATTGTGGCGGTAAATTTCGCCAAAAATCATCGCGGTTTCCACCGATGCGTCTTCGGACAAATCAAAACGTGCCACTTCCACATTATTGTCGGCATTGACGCAACGAATGAACGCGCTGGCAACTTGTCCAAAATTTTGTTTACGCGCCTCCGCATCGTGAATGGTTACGGCAATGGCGATTTTTTCCACATTGGCAGGGACTTTGCTCAAATCCACCAAAATCACTTCATCATCGCCATCGCCTGCGCCTGTGCGGTTGTCGCCCAAGTGTTTGACTGCGCCCGTGTCGGACTGGCTTTGGTTGTAGAAAATGAAATCGGCATCGGAGCGTACTTTGCTTGTGTTGTTCAACAAAAACGCGCTGCCGTCCAAATCAAAACTTTCGCCATCGGTGGCACGAACGTCCCAGCCCAAACCAATGTGCATTTGGGTTAAGGTGGGGGCTTCTTTGCTCAAATTGATGTTGCCACCTTTTTGTAAACTGATTGCCATAATTGAACTCCTGATTTTGATAAAAAGACGCTTTCAGGCTGCCTGAAAGCCCTATGCCACATTCACACCATATTGTTGGCACAAACTCAACAATCCGCCTGAATAGCCTTGACCAATGGCGCGGAATTTCCAATCCCCATTGTGGCGATACACTTCGCCAAACACCATGGCGGTTTCCGTGCTGTAATCTTCCGACAAATCAAAGCGCAACACTTCCTGTCCCGTTTCGTGATTGACCAAACGCACAAAGGCATTGCTCACTTGCCCAAAATTTTGTTTACGCAAATCCGCATCGTGAATGGTAACGGTAACAAACAAAGATTTGATGTTGGCAGGCACTTTATCCAATTCAACCAAGACGCTTTCGTCATCGCCATCGCCGTCTCCCGTTAAATTGTCGCCCGTGTGTTGCACCGAAGCGCATGGCGAAACCAGTTGATTGTAAAACACAAAACATTCATCAGATGGCACTTTGCCCTGTTCATTGGTCATGAACACGCTCGCGTCCAAATCAAATGCCTGACCATCGCTGCTGCGCGCGTCCCAGCCCAAGCCGATTAAAATGTGTTTCAACAAGGGGTCGGTTTTGCTCAAAGAAACATTTTGACCTTTGCTTAATGTTACTGCCATAAATCAATACTCCCTGTTTGATTGTGAAGAAAAAAGCCGCCTGAAAACGCATTTTGCCGTGCATTTTCAGGCAGCTTACCCATTTTTTCAGGCTGCCTGAAAAAAGATTTTCAATATTATTCAGATGAATTCGGTTGGTTGTCGTTTTTTTCGGGGAAGACAAACGATGCCACCACGCCCAAAATCAACACCACCGCCACCACCACCAAAGACGCATTGGGCGAAATTTCAAACCCATGATGAAACAAATGATTGGTTGCCGCCAAACCCAGCTTAAATGCAATGAAAAACAGCAACACAATGACCGCCTTTTCCAAATGCACCAAATAGCCTTTTAAGGCTTCCAGCACAAAATACAAAGTTCGCAAACCCAAAATCGCAAACATCATTGCGCTGTACACAATCAATGGCTCTTTGGAAACCGCAATCACAGCAGGCACGCTGTCAAACGCAAACATCACATCAGACAATTCAATCACCGCCAAGCACAAAAACAAAGGTGTCGCAACCCATTGACCTGCCTTCATTGGGGTAGGGTGGCTGTTTTCAGGGTGATGCACATCTTCGCCAGCCAATTCCAGTTTCACATCGGGGTGGGCTTCACGCGCTTGTTGCAATTCTGCCGCGTTCAAGAAAAAATGGTGTCCATGCAAACGCGGAAACACAGGGAAAAATTTGTGTACCCAACGATAAGCCAAATGTTCCGAATAATCTTCGTTTTCATCTGCTTCATCGCCTTGTTTGAGCATCATCACGGCAGTCCAGCCCACAATCAGGGCAAAAATCAGCTCCACATAAGGACCCAAAGCCAACAATCCCGTGCCAATCGCCACAAAAATCATGCGGAACACAATCGCCCCAATAATGCCCCAATACAACACGCGATGGCGCAAACCCTCTGGTACTTTAAACCACGCAAACACCGCCATCATCAAAAACAGATTGTCCACCGACAGCACTTTTTCCAAAGCATAGCCCGTGAAAAACAGGCTAGCCATTTCGCTGCCGTGATGCACCCACAAAAACACACCAAATGCCACCGACACCAAAACCCAAAACAGCGACCACAAAGACGCGCTTTTTAAGCTCATGGGTTTGTTGTCTTTGTGGGCGAACAGGTCAATGGCAATTGCACCCACAGATAAAATCACAAAAACCGCCACGGTTTCTGCTGGAAAGCCCAAATGTTCATTCATCAAATCAAGTCCTTATTTTTCATTTCAATCAAATTAAACCACAAAAGTGATTGTAAATGATTTTGCCGAGTTTTGGGGAATTTTTTGATAAAAAAATTCATGGGTCAATCAGAATGTGGCTTTTTTTGCCAAATGGGTCTTGTAAAATCAAGGCAGTTATTCTAAAATCAAAAACGCGTTGCAATACTTTACTTTTTTTCAACAAAATCAACACAAAGGAAAGCAATCATGCGCCGCTTACCCGTTTATTTATTGGTGGATACTTCTGGTTCTATGCACGGCGAAGCCATTGAAGCCGTTCGCAATGGTTTGCAGGTTTTGGTATCCGCATTGCGTCAAGACCCTTATGCTTTGGAAACGGCTTATTTGTCTGTGATTACGTTCAGCAGCAATGCCCAGCAAGTTACGCCCTTAACCGAATTGATGAATTTTCAAGTGCCGCACATTGAAGCCAATGGCACCACCGCCATGGGCGAAGCATTGAGCTTGCTTGCCGATTGCATTAACCGTGAAGTGGTTAAAGGCAGCGCAGAAGTTAAAGGCGATTGGAAACCTGTGGTGTTTTTACTGTCTGACGGTTCGCCCACCGACAGTTTGAGCAAGGGCTTGAATGCGATGAAAGGCGTGAAAACAGGCACTTTTGTGGCGTGTGCCGCAGGTTCGTCTGCCGATACCGCCACTTTGAAACAAATCACGGAAACGGTGGTGTCTTTGGATACGGCTGATGCCACGTCCATTAAAGCCTTTTTCAAATGGGTGTCAGCTTCCATTTCGGTGTCCAGTCAAAAAGTGGAAAACGGTAAGGAAGTGAGTGGCTTGGACGAATTGCCACCGCCGCCACCTGAAATCAATGTGGTGATGTAATTCAATTTGAGGGGGAGGTAAAATATGGCAATTTCCTTGCGTAAAGGTCAAGGCGTGAATTTGCGTAAAGACACGGGTTTTGATTTGTCGCGTTTGAGTGTGGGTTTGAGCTGGGAAGTGATTAACAGCCAGCCTGAATACGATTTGGACGCGATTGCGCTGGTGTTGGACGA
Organism: Alysiella filiformis; assembly: GCF_014054525.1. Classification (NCBI taxonomy): domain Bacteria; kingdom Pseudomonadati; phylum Pseudomonadota; class Betaproteobacteria; order Neisseriales; family Neisseriaceae; genus Alysiella; species Alysiella filiformis. The sequence goes on along the minus strand of NZ_CP059564.1, from coordinate 1,860,272 downwards.
GCAGGATAAAGTCCGCAGTTTGGGTAAATTGAATGAAAATGGTCGCCCCACTTTGGTGGGTGGCGATGTGGTTTTTTACAATTCGCTGGTGCACCCAAGCGGCAAAATCCGTTTGAGTGGCGACAATCGCACGGGTTCCAGCCACGATATGGACGATGAAACGATTGAAGTGGATTTGGACAGTTTGCCCGCGCAATTTCATGCCATTGTGTTTTTGGTGGTGATTTTTAAGGGCAAGGAACGCGGTCAGTCGTTTGCGGGGGTGAATCGGGCGCGGATTTTGGCGCGTGATGCAAAAGGGCGCGAAATTTGTCGCTACGAAATTGGCGGCAATGCCGAAAATGCCCAACATTGTGCCATGACTTTTGCCCGTGCCGAACGCGATGGGCAGGGCGGCTGGGTGTTTCGCGCTTTGGGCGAATTTGCGCAAACCGACCGTTTTGTGGATTTGCTCAAAGCCAATCACATGCCGTATTGAGCATTTTCAAGTTGTGTAGGACTGTAAAAGGCTGCCTGAAAAGTGTTTTTTGTGTGTTTTCAGGCAGCCTTTTTGATAAGGAAAAACCATGTCGCGCCGATTGCTTACCTATATTTGCATAGACACTTCTGGCTCCATGCGGGGCGAACCGATTGAGGCGGTAAACACGGGTTTACGCGCACTCATGGCTTCATTGCGCCAAAATCCGTATGCGCTGGAAAGTGTGCATTTGAGTCTCATCACATTTGACAGCCAAATCAAAACTTTGCTTGCACCCACGCCTTTGGAGCAGGTAACGTTGCCTGAAATCGTGTGTCCTGAAAGTGGCGCAACGTTTTTGGGGGCGGCATTGGAACACGTTGTGCAAGCGGTGCAACGCGACCGCATTTTGGGCAATGCCCAGCAAAAAGGCGATTGGCGACCGATACTCATTATTTTAACAGACGGCAAACCCACCGATTTATTGGTGTACAGCGAAACCATTCCCAAAATCAAGCAGTTGGGCTTTGGCAACATTGTGGCGTGTGCCGCAGGCCCCAAGGCAGACGCGAGCTATTTAAAGCAACTGTGCGACAATGTGGTGGCTTTGGATACCATGGATGCGGTATCGTTTTCCCAATTTTTTCAATGGGTTTCGGCGGCGGTGGCGCAAAGCAGCGTGAGTATAGGCAACCCTTCTTTGCGTACACAATTGCCACCGCCACCTGCTGAAATCAATGTGGTTTTATAGGGATTTGATATGACAAAAGTTTTATCTGAATGGCAAAGCGTTTGGGCGCAATGTGCGGAAAATGAAACGCGATTTGCCGAATTTGTGGCGCAAAATCCCGAATTGGCGCAAACTTTTTGGCAAAAATGGCGGGATTTTTGTGAAAACGATACCACGGCGGCGTTTGAGGTGGCAAAACGCCTGAACGATGATGATGTACCGTTCAGGCAGCCTGAAAATGACCCCGATTCACCCGATTCAAATGAAATGGTGCATGAAAATGCCATTCAATCCACCCAATCCACCCCAACGCCACCTGAAACAACGATGACCAACCCAACCTTACCCAATGCGCGCAAAGGCGAAGTGTATTGCGTGGATTTGCCCGAAACCGCGCTTGATGTTCACATTACACCCGAATGCGGCTTGCAATGGGACAAAACCGCGCAACGCATATCGGGCATACCCACGCATTCGGGCGATGTGGAAATTCGCTATTATGTGCAAAGTGAAAGCACTTTCCGCCCCGTGTATCACAAAATTTACATCAATCCCGACCCCAAAGATTTGTGGACGAATATCCCAACCGACCCCAATATCCCCTTTTATAAGCCCGATAATCACAGTGAAATGCTTACCACCACGCATGGGGCATTGTTGGCGGCGCGTGTTCGGGGGCGTTCGCACGCGCACACGGGTAAACCTTGTGATGATGATTTTGCGATTCGCCATCATGAACAAACGGGTTTGCATTTGATGGCGGTGTCGGACGGTGCAGGCAGTGCGGCATTTTCGCGTTTGGGTTCACAGGTGGCGGTGGCGGCAGTAGCCGATTGCGTGTGGCAATTACTGAACAGCCAACAAGACAACTACACCCTTGCGCCACAGCAAACTTTGGCACACCAACAAAAAGTCTTGCTCAATTTGACCAATCAGGCAGCATATCAGGCAATGGTGGCTTTGCACCAAACCGCCAAAACAAACAACATTGAACTCAAACAGTTGTCGTGTACTTTATTGTTTGTATTGAGTTTGCCGCTTGAAAATGGCGTTTGGCTACACACCACCTATGGTGTGGGTGATGGCGCATTGGCAATTTGGCAGCCTGAAACGCAACACCTTCATTTTGTTGCCGAAAGCGACAGTGGCAGCTATTCGGGCGAAACGCGCTTTTTAACCGCCGATGAAACCACGGTGGCGGCACTCAAACAGCGAACGCGCATTCATATGAATGAACACGCCCCCATTTTGTTTGTCATGACCGATGGCGTGTCCGACCCCAAATTTGAAACCGATTTGCAGTTGAAAAATCCGCAAAAATGGCAGGATTTGTGTGCCGATTTGCAAGCGGTTTGGCAAAATGAGCAGCCTGAAATGGCTTTGCAAGAATGGTTGAACTTTTGGTCGGCAGGCAATCACGATGACCGCACTTTGGCGATGTTTGTGCCGCAAGCGCATTTCAGGCAGCCTGAAAATGCGGTTTCAGATGAAAATATTGCCGATTTGCCTGAAAATGCGCCTGAAAAAACCGATTTCAGGCAGCCTGAAAGCCCCAATCCCAGCCCCGAAAGTGAAACACCATGAGCCAAATCATCACACTCACCGCAAGCAATGGCGAAACCATACAATTTGTTAATGAAATCAAAGCACAAGGCGGCATGAAAGATGTGATGTTTTCGCCCAATAAAGATTATGTGGTGGCATTTTTCCGCGAACCTGCCAATGCTGCCACGCGCGACCGTTTGGAGCAAATCACAGGCTTGTATCGCCAACGCATTTTTGAACAAGAAGGCGGCGAATACCTGAAAAAATTGTATTGCTGGCCGACTGCCGTGGTGGAATACGATGGCAAATTGGGGGTGGTTGCGCCTTTTTATCGCGATTGTTTTTTCTTTGAACACGGCAGCCGCAACAACGATATGCTCAACATTAAGGGCAAAGACAAAGACGGCAAATGGTTTGCCAGCGCGTCCAACCGCAATCGTTTTCTTGACCCCAAAGAATTGGGCGATTGGATGACGCATTTGAAAATTTGCATTATGTTGGCGCGTGCGGTACGGCGTATGCACATGGCGGGTTTGAGCCACAGCGATTTGGGTTACAAAAATTGTTTGATAGACCCCGTAACAGGGCAAGCCTGCCTGATAGACATTGATGGTTTGGTTGTACCAGGTAAACACCCGCCCAGCGTGGTGGGTACGCCCGATTTTATTGCGCCCGAGGTGGTTGCCAGCGCACATTTGCCCAGCGATGACCCACAGCGCAAATTGCCCAGTCGCACCACCGATTTGCACGCTTTGGCGGTGTTGATTTACATGTATTTGCTGTATCGCCACCCCTTGCGCGGCGACAAAATCCACGACCCCAACGACCCACAACGCGATGAAGAATTGGGCATGGGCAGCCAAGCATTGTTTATTGAACACCCCACCGACACCAGCAATCGCATTAAAATCGCCAACTGCAAAAACAGCGATTTGCCATGGAAAGACACCCAAAAAATCCCCTATACCGTGTGTGGCAGCTACATCGCCGATTTGTTTAAACGCGCTTTTGTGGACGCGCTGCATCAACCGCAGTTGCGCCCCACCGCCGATGAGTGGGAACGTGCTTTGGTCAAAACGGTGGATTTGCTGCAACCGTGTGCCAATGCCAGTTGCGAGCAAAAGTGGTACGCTTTTGACAATTCGCGCCACCCTGTTTGCCCGTTTTGCGGTACGCCGCATTCAGGCAGCCTGCCTGTATTGAATTTGTATTCTGCCGCGCCCAATGGCAGCTATTTGCCTGATAATCATCGGATTATGGTGTACAGTGGACAATCGCTGTTTGCGTGGCATGCCAACAAAAATGTGTTCCCCAACGAACGCTTGTCTGCCGAAGATGCCAAGCGCGTGGGCTATTTTGTGCAACATCAGGGTAATTGGTGGCTGGTAAACGAAAGATTGCCTGAAATGTATGATGTGCAAAGCAAAACCGCCATTGGCGTGGGCGGTAAAATTCAGTTGCGTGAAGGCAGCCAAATTTTGTTGCAAAAAGGTCAAGGCGGTCGTTTGTTGATGGTGCAAATGGCAGGGCAGTAGTGCGGTTTCAGGCTGCCTGAAACGCCAATCGCCGCGCCCACAAAAACAGCAGCGCAAACGGCAAACTAATCAGCAGCAAACCCACCCCAAATTCGCGCCACACAGTCCGTTCCCTGTGCTGATACCACGCCAAAGTCTGTTCGGGCGACCAAAGTGTTTGATTGTCCACGCGCAGGGAAACGAGACGGGCTTTTTTTTGATTTTCAAAAATGTATTGGGCGGTGGCGATTTTGCCAGCGTGTTGGTAAATGTCTTGGCAGATGAATGTGTCCATTGTCTTTTTTGAATGCAGGTCGCATTGAAATTTCACGCCAGCCAAGTCCAAAAAATAAAATGTGCAACGTCCCCCTTTACCACATGGCTTGGTAAAACTGGATTTGCTTTTGGGAATGCTGCCTGAAAGGGTCTGGGTGGAATGATGGATAATGGCTTGTTTTGCCGTATCATATTTCACATAAACGACCATCGGTGCTACCAATAAAGCCATCGCCACCAATACATAAAGCCATTTGAGATGACGGTGTAAATCAGCAAAAATATAACAAGCCAGCAATGGTATCAACAAAGACCAAGATGAAAATTCTTTAAATATAACCATATAAGGCAAGATAATCATGCCAAAAAAGAACACGCGCCCAAAAGCAATGATGTGAGAAGTGGCTTGTTGTTTGAGCAAAGCAAACAAGGAAAACATCACGGTTAAAGCAGCAATCACTGCCAACATCATCCAAACTTCTGCACCCAACCATTTTTTAAAAAACAATGGCACAATGCTTGCTAAAAATAGGGCTAATAAAAACAATGGGTTTTCTTTCATTTTAGTCATTTTCCTACCTTTCAGGCTGCCTGAACATTCAAGCAGCCTGAAAAATGAAATCATTGAAATTATTTTAAATATCCCCTTCCGCCTTATCCCCTTCGGCTTCCATCCACGCGCGGCGACTTGCCGCTTCGCCCTTGCCCATCAGTTTCAGGAACACGGTTTCGGTGTGCGCTGTGTCTTGTGTGGGAATTTGCACTTGCAGCAGCCTGCGTGTGTCGGGGTGCAAGGTGGTGTCTTTCAGTTGGTCGGGATTCATCTCGCCCAAACCTTTGAATCGGCTGATGGAAAAACCATTTTCGCGGATTTTTTCGCTGCTCAATCGTTCCAAAATGGCTTTCAATTCGTTTTCGTCCAGCGCGTACAATTTGCGAGCGGGTTTGTTTTTGCCTTGCGCGTTCACGTCCACGCGGAAAAGCGGTGGTTGTGCCACATAAATGTTGCCATTTGCCACCAATTTCGGAAAATGACGGTAAAAAAGCGTCAAAAGCAACACTTGAATGTGTGCGCCGTCCACGTCTGCATCGGACAAAATGGCGATTTTGCCGTAACGCAAACCGCTCAAATCCACATCGTCATCGGCACCGTGTGGGTCCACGCCAATGGCGACTGAAATGTCGTGGATTTCGGCATTGCCAAACAGTTGGTCTTTGTGAATTTCAAAGCTGTTCAACACCTTACCGCGCAAAGGCAAGACTGCCTGAAAGCGTTTGTCGCGCGCCAATTTGGCTGAACCGCCAGCCGAATCGCCCTCTACCAAAAACAATTCGTTTTCGCGTACGTCTTCGCTTTCGCAATCGGTCAATTTGCCTGGTAAAACCGCCACGCCAGAGCCTTTTTTCTTTTCCACTTTTTTCACGGAACGCATACGCGCTTGGGCTTGTTTGATGGCTAGCTCGGCGATTTTTTTGCCCATTTCCACGTTTTGATTGAGCCACAATTCCAATGGGTCGGCACACACGGTGGCAACCAGTTTGAGCGCGTCTCGGTTGGTGAGTTTGTCTTTGGTTTGCCCTTGGAATTGGGGGTCAAGTACGCGCGCGGACAGCACAAACGCCACGCGGCTGAACACGTCATCGCTTTGCAATTTGATGCCACGCGGTAACAGGTTGTGGTGATTGATGAAATTGTTTACGGCATTGAACGTGGCTTGTTTTAAACCTGCTTCGTGCGTGCCGCCCAATGGCGTGGGAATGAGATTGACGTAGCTTTCGTTGGCGCAACTGCCTTCTTCCAGCCATGTGAGCGCGAATGCCGCGCCTTCGCCTTCGCGGAAATCTTCGTGGCTGCCTGAAATGTGGTTTTCGCTGGCGAAAATGGGGGCGATTTCTTGTGCGTTTACCAATAAATCGGCAAGATAGCTGCGTAAACCTTGCGGATAATGCCATGTTTGGGTGTGGGCGGTATTTTCAGGCTGCCCTTTGATGTGGCGCGTTAGCGACACGCTCACGCCTTGTAATAACACGGCTTTGGCGCGGAGCAGGCGTTCTAATTCGGTTAAATTGTAGTTGGCTTGTTCAAAGTATTTGGGGTCGGGGTAAACGCGGATTTCGGTGCCTGTGTCTTTGGGGCTGCATTTGCCGATTTCGTGTAGCGGTTCAAGCACTTCGCCATGCGCGAACACGATGCGTGAGATTTTGCCTTCGCGTTTGACGCTGACTTCTAAGCGCGTGGACAGGGCGTTGGTTACGGACACGCCCACGCCGTGCAAACCGCCTGAAAAGGCGTATGCGCCATTGCCGTCTTTTTTGTTGAATTTGCCGCCTGCGTGGAGCTGGGTAAACACCAGTTCCACAACGGGAATTTGCTCAATGGGGTGCAAGCCTGTGGGAATGCCGCGCCCGTTGTCGCGCACGGTAATGGAATGGTCGGGGTGGATTTGTACGTCAATTTGTGTGGCGTGTCCGCCCAATGCTTCGTCTGCGGCATTGTCTATCACTTCTTGAATGATGTGGGTGGGCGAATCGGTGCGGGTGTACATACCAGGGCGTTCTTTGACAGGCTCTAAACCTTTGAGAACTTTAATGCTTTCTTCGGAATAAGATGGATTTTTTGCCATTGTGTTTGGGTTTTGCAAAATAAAATAAAATGGGATTGTAAAGGAAAATGGGGTTTTCAGGCTGCCTGAAACCGTTTTTGTCCCTATAATTTTGCTTTTTTGAAAGCAAACGGTTCCACCATGCAAAGTTTACAAACCATTATGACGATATTATTGCCTTTATTTATTGGATTTTGCTTTAAAGTGCCAAAAGGCTGCCTGAAAAGGCTGGAACAGTTTTTGAATTATTTGGTTTACGCCATTTTGTTGCTCATCGGCATGGGTTTGGCGCAAACGGAAAATCTGTTTCAAGAATTGAATAACATTGTTTTTTATGCGCTTTTTTTGTTTGTTTTGTTGATGTTGTGCAATGTGGCTGCGTTGTGGGCGTTTGATGTTTACACGCGCCAACGCCACGTTCAGGCAGCCCAAAACGTGCAAGGCAAATTCAATTTTGCCGACAGCGCAAAACAAATTGCCATTTTGATTTTGGGCGTGATTTTGGGTTTCAGGCTGCCTGAAAACGCATTGCCACCGCATGATGCGGGTTTGTATGCGTTGATGATGTTGATTTTTGTGGTGGGGATTTTGTTGCGTGGCAACGGCATTTCACTCAAACAAGTGATTTTAAATCAATATGGTATGCAAATCAGTGTGGTGATGATGTTGTCTAGCGCATTGGCAGGGGCAATTTTTGCTGCGGTGTTGGACGATGTTTCGTGGAGCAAAGGTTTGGCGTTGGCATCGGGTTATGGTTGGTATTCGCTGTCGGGCATTGTGATGACGCAAGCCTATGGCGCAACGTGGGGCAGCGTGGCTTTGCTCAATGATTTGTTGCGCGAATTTTTTGCTTTGGCGTTTATCCCTTTGTTGATGAGGCGTTCGGCGGCTGCTGCGATTGGCGTGGGCGGCGCAACCAGTTTGGATTTTACCTTGCCGATTATTCAAAAATCGGGCGGATTGGCGGTGGTGCCTGTTGCCATCAGTTTTGGCTTTATTGTGAATGTGGCTGCGCCTTTGTTGATGGTGGTGTGGGTGGCGATGTGATTTCAGGCAGTTTAAACCACAATCACATCAGCCCCTGCCGCTTGCGCCAATTTCAGCAACACTTCATGTGGCATTTGCCGATGTGCCAACTGGCTGATGTTTGCCAACACGGGTAAATGGCTCAACTGCTTGGCGGCGGCAATCGCGTCCACGTCCAAACGCAAAGGTGCGCCGTGCCACGACAGTGTGCCTGATTCGCCCAAAATAACGTGTTGATTGCCGTGCAACACGATTTGTTCTGCCGCCATCAGCCAATCGCGCCAACTGTGGTGTGGGCTTTTGCACACCACCACGGGCGTGTTCAGGCAGCCTACGGTGTGCAAAATGTGCCGATTTGCCAACAATTCGCCACCCAAATACAGCACATCGGCTTGTGATGACAATGCCGCCTCCAAATGGCTGCTGTCGCGTACGCGAACCCATGCGATTTGTTGATTTTGATGTAAATGTTGAATATCGCTTTGCAATTTTTTGCTGGCGGCTTTTTCGTTCAGGCTGCCTGAAAGGGCGTAGGGATTGGCAGGGGCGTTGAATGGGTCAAGCAAAATCATCGCCAAATCGGACGAAACATCGCTTGCCACAAACTGTGTTTCGCCACCGCCCAAAGCCACACCGCGCACGGTAATCACGGTGTCTTGCGCCCATGCTTCGCGGCTGATGATGCGCCAATCGTGCATGATTTTCATGGCGCGTTCCACTTGTGGCAGGCGTTCAAATTCTGTCACGTCAAACACGCGCTCATCGCCCACCGCGCCAATGATGGTACGCTCTTTGCCGCGTGAAATGTGTTCGCTCAAACCGCGCTGGCGTATGGTTGCCACCACGCGCTCAATCGCGCTTTCATCGGCTTGGTTTTGCATGACGATAATCATGGTTTATCCTTATATGACATACGGTGTAGGGAGTAACTTGTTGCACCAAATCCATGTTTTGTCAGGAAAAATGGTGCAATGAATTGCACCTTAGGGGCTAATGACAATTTGGGCGCGAAGTTGGTTTTTCAGGCAAACACCGCTTCGCTGTCAAATTCAAGGAGAAAATGCGAGTCAATGCCACCCATTGGCGCGTATTTTTGACGCAGAAGTTGGCAATTTTGATGAAAAAACAATCGCGAAACGAATTGTCATTAGCCCCTACGCTTGTTCTACTGAAAAATCATTCCTCTTCGGGAATGCGTTCAATTTTCACGCGCTCAATTTTGTGTCCGTCTTTTTCCAACACGCTAAATCGCCAACCGTGAAATTCAATCGCATCGCCCACTTCGGGTAAATCGCCCATTTCTTCCATAATCAATCCTGCTACGGTGTGAAATTGGGTATCGTCTGTTTGCGGTGGCAAAGCCAGTTGCGGAGCGAGTTCCACATATTCCAATGCGCCATCAACGGTCAGGCTGTTGTCGGTGTGTTCTTGCAACATGGGTTCGTCTTGGCGTTCAAATTCTTCGGGAAATTCGCCTGCAATGGTTTCCAGCAAATCTTTCATCGTAACCATGCCCAGCACCGCGCCAAATTCGTCCACCACCAAAGCATAATCTGCGCTGTGTTGGCGAAACAGTTCAATTGCCATCAGTGCCGTTGCGCTTTCAGGCAGCATGAGCGGCTGTTTTAAGGCTGCCTGAATGTTGATTTCGCCCGTTTCCAACACATTGGCGAGTAAATCTTTTTTGTTGATGTAGCCCAAAGGTTCGTCCACGCCCGCCTTGCCCACCACCAGCATACGCGCATAGGGGCTGCTGATGAGTTTGTGTTTTTGTTCATCTTTGCTTTGCGAAATGTCCAAGCGTTCAATATCGCTGCGCGGAATCATCACGCCAAAAATGGGGCGTTCAGCCAGCGTCAGCACGCTGCGTATCATGGCTTTTTCGTTGTCCTCAAAGCGGGTTTGGTCGGGCGATTGTTCTTTTGCCAACAGCGTTTCGCGTATGCCCATCATGCCCAACACATTTTCAGCCGTGCGTTGTCGCCACGAGCTGCCAATGTATTCTTTTTTCTTGGTGTTTTTTTGCGAAATTTGGTTAAAAATCTCAATCAAAATGGAAAAGCCGATTGCCGCATACAAATAACCTTTCGGAATGTGGAAATGAAAGGCTTCGGCAATCAAGCTGAATCCAATCATCAGCAAAAAGCCCAAACACAACATCACCACTGTGGGGTGTCTGTCCACAAAATCGGTAAGCGGTTTGCTGGCTGAAATCATGACCGCCATTGCCACCACCACCGCCGCCATTGCCACCACAATGTGTTCCACCATTGCCACGGCGGTAATCACGCTGTCTATGGAGAATACCGCGTCCAGCACCAAAATTTGCGCCACCACGCCCCAAAAAGCCGCGTGTTTTTTGTGGTGGTCGGCAACGTGAAATTGGTTTGCGCCTTCCAAGCGTTCGTGCAATTCGGTGGTGGCTTTATACAGCAAAAACACGCCACCGCAGAGCATAATCAAATCCTTGCCCGACACATTTTGCCCCCACGCGCTGAACAAAGGTTCGGTGAGCGTGATGATTTTCGCCATAAAAGCCAACATCACCAGCCGAATCGCCACCGCCAAGCCCAAGCCCGTCATACGCGCCTTATCGCGCAAAGACGGTTTGACCTTATTTGCCAAAATCGCCACAAAAACGAGATTGTCTATGCCCAACACCACTTCCAAAATCAACAAAGTGGCAAAACCTATCCAAGTTTGCGGCTCGGCAAGCCAGCTTAAATCCATGATTGCAGGTATCCTTCAAATAAAATAATAAAAAAACAACAACAAAAAGCTGCCTGAATCAACGTCAAAGTGGCGTTTCAGGCAGCCTGAAAAAAACAAATTGTGATAAAGCCGAAGTGTCAGCGTTTTGCATAACAGCCAAATCAAAATGAAAACCTTGCAAGTTTAACAGCTTGCCCCCAAAATGTAAAATTTCAGCCAGCCTGAAAATCATGTTAAAATGCAAACATGATTGACTGCTACCCTGCGGGGTAATGTTTGTGATGACAACACGTTTTACAACCAAAATGCTGCCCTTGTGTGTTGCAGTAACCGTATTATTGTCTGCCTGTGGCGCGTATTTGCCAGCGTCAGGTCCCACCGCAAAAGGCGTGAACGAAATCAATGTTTCAGCCAGCGAAAACCCAGCCGCTTTACCCAAAGTGGAAATCATTGATGTTGATGATGCCCTGTCTCAACAACTCTACTTATCGCAACCCAAACAAAGTTTAGCCGATTTGGGCAACGCCACCGTGGGGTCAGCCGATGTGGTCAATGCAGGCGATGTGTTGGAGATTGGCATTTGGGAATCGCCACCTGCTTTGTTGTTTGGCGGTGCGCTCAATTCCATGGGTTCGGGTACGGCGCAACACATCAATTTGCCACCGCAAATGGTCAGCGAAAGCGGCAAAGTTTCCGTTCCCTTTTTGGGCGCGATTGTGGTGCGCGGCAAAACCCCAGAGCAAATCCAAAAAGACATCGTATCACGCCTCAAACGCATGGCAAATCAACCACAAGCCTTGGTGCGCGTGGCACAAAACCATTCAGCCAATGTTACCGTGATTGGTGCAGGCAAAAGCGTACGCATGCCACTGACCCCACACCGCGAGCGCGTTTTGGACGCGATTGCCGCCGTGGGTGGCACCAACAGCGATGTGCGCGATGTGTCGGTGCAATTCACACGCCAAAATCAGGTTCGCACCGTTTCTTTGGAAGATTTAACCGAAAGCCCTTCGCAAAACATCTATTTGCGCCCCAATGATGTGATTACGCTCAAAACCAATCCATTGAGTTTTACCGCATTTGGCGCATTGGGCAGAAATCAACAATTCCGCTTTTCCGCCAAAGGCTTGAATTTGGGCGAGGCATTGAGTACCGCAGGCGGCTTGCTCGATAATCGTGCCGATGCCAGTGGTGTGTTTGTGTTCCGTCATCAGCCGCTTTATGCCTTGCCGCAGCAGGCGCAACAAAATTGGCTGGCACAAGGCTATCGCGCCAATATGGAAGTGCCTGTGGTGTATCGCCTGAATTTGCGCAATGCCCAATCGCTGTTTTGGTTGCAACGTTTTCCCATTCAAGACAAAGACATGATTTACGTTGCCAACGCGCCCGCGTCTGAATTGCAAAAATTCTTGCATTTGATTTTCTCGCCCATTGTGGGTGGCGCAAACAGCGTACAAAATTTGAGTCATTAAACATTTTTTCAGGCAGCCTGTTTGGATTTTTCTGCTGCCTGAAAAGTTGTTTTTCATCAAAAAATCTTTTTCAGGCAGCCTGAAAAACCCAAACCGAAAGTTTCATTCAAATGGCAGAAACCGAAAACAAAGACACGCAAATTGACGTGGTTACCCAAGCACAACAGCGCATTCAAAAAAAACGCAAACGCCGCAGCCGATTGTTCAATCCCTTGTTGTGGCTGTGTGTGATTTTGCCCACTTTTTCAGCCAGCATTTATTTTGGCGGCATCGCGTCCGACCAATACATTTCCGAATCCAGTTTTGTGGTGCGTTCGCCTTCTGGCTCATCATCGGGCATGGGTGGTTTGGGTGTGCTGTTTCAAGGTTTGGGCGGCATGTCTCGCGCCCAAGATGATAACTACACCGTGCAAGAATACATGCGTTCACGCACCGCTTTGGACGCACTGATTGCCGAAAAAATGCCTGTTCGCAGCTTTTATGAGCAAAAAGGCGATGTATTCAGCCGTTTTAACGGTTTTGGTTGGGAAAATTCACACGAAGCCTTTTACCAATATTATCGCCAAAAAGTGGGCATCAGCTTTGACGCGGTTTCAGGCATTGCCACTTTGCGTGTTCGCGCGTTTGACCCCAAAGAAGCCAATCAAATCAACCAAGCCCTGTTGCAAAAAGGCGAAACCCTGATTAACCAACTCAATCAACGCGCCCGCAGCGACACCATCGCCTTTGCACAAGAAAACGTCAAACAAGCCGAAGAGCAAGTGAAACAAATTGCCGATAAATTGATGACTTATCGCATACAACACGGCATTTTTGATTTGAAAGAGCAATCATCGGCACAATTAAGTTTGGTTTCCAAATTGCAAGATGAATTGATTGTGATTCAAACCCAGCTAGACCAAGTTCGCGCCATCACGCCCGATAATCCCCAAATTTCAGGTTTGGAAACCCGCGAAAAAAGTTTACGCGCCGAAATCAAAAAACAAAGCGATTTGATTGCAGGCAGAAACAACGCATCCATGGCAAGCCGCGCCGCCGAATACCAACGCCTGATGTTGGAAAACGAGCTGGCTGAAAAACAAATGGCAGCCGCCATGACTTCCTTGGAAAGCGCAAAAGCCGAAGCCGACCGCCAACAACTTTATTTGGAAGTGGTTGCCCTGCCCAATGTTCCCGATATGGCACAAGAACCCAAACGCCTTTACAACACTTTGGCAACTTTTGTGATTGGCTTGATGTTGTATGGCGTATTGAGCTTGCTGCTTGCCAGCGTGCGCGAACACAAAAACTAAAATGGGTATGGCGATGAAAAATTTGCATGAAACCAGTTTGCGCGAATCGTGGCAGATTCAAAAGCGCGTGATTGGCGCATTGCTGATGCGCGAAATCATCACACGCTATGGTCGCAGAAACATCGGTTTTTTGTGGCTGTTTGTGGAGCCTTTGCTCATGACTTTATTTATGGTCATGATGTGGAAATTTATGCGTGCCGACAAATTTTCCAGCCTGAACATGGTGGCTTTTGTGGCAACAGGTTATCCTTTGGCGATGATGTGGCGCAATGCTTCCAACCGTGCCATTGGTGCGATTGCGGGCAATATTGGTTTGCTTTACCACCGCAATGTGCGTGTGTTGGACACGATTTTTGCCCGCATGATTTTGGAAATTGGCGGTGCAACCATTGCCCAAATTGTCATCATGACGCTTTTGATTGTGATTGGTTGGATTGATTTGCCTGCCGACCCCATGTACATGATATTTGCGTGGTTGTTGATGGCGATGTTTGCGGTGGGATTTGGCTTAATCATTTGCTCGGTTGCCTTTCATTTTGAAGTGTTTGGCAAAATATGGAGTGTGTTGAGTTTTGTGTTGTTTCCCATTTCTGGGGTGTTTTTCTTTGTGAATTCGCTGCCTGCACCTGTTCAGGAGCTGGCTTTACGCATTCCCATGATACACGGCACGGAAATGTTTCGGCACGGCTATTTTGGCAGCAGCGTCATTACCTTGGAACAACCGTGGTTTTTGTTTTTGTGCAATTTGGCTTTGCTGCTTTTGGGCTTGTTGATGGTACGCGCATTCAGCGATGGAGTTGAACCCGAATGATTTCCGTAGAACACGTTTACAAACGCTATAAAACCAATTCAGGCTGGCGCATGGTGTTGGACGACATCAATTTTAAATTGCAAAAAGGCGAAAAAATTGGCATTTTGGGGCGCAATGGCGCAGGCAAATCCACCCTGATTCGCCTGTTGAGTGGCGTTGAAGCCCCCACCGCAGGACAAATCAAACGCCAAATGAGCATTTCTTGGCCTTTGGCGTTTTCGGGCGCATTTCAAGGCAGCCTGACGGGTATGGACAATTTGCGTTTCATTTGTCGCGTTTACGATGCAGATGAAGATTATGTCCATGATTTTACTGAAAGTTTTTCAGAGTTGGGGCGTTATTTGTACGAGCCCGTCAAACGCTATTCATCGGGCATGAAGGCGCGTTTGGCGTTTGCCTTGTCGCTGGCGGTGGAATTTGACTGCTATTTGATTGATGAAGTGATTGCGGTGGGCGATTCGCGTTTTGCCGATAAATGCAAATATGAGCTTTTTGAACGCCGTCAAGACCGCTCCATCATTTTGGTGTCGCACAGCCACAGCGCGATGAAGGAATATTGCGACAATGCCATGGTTTTGGACGAAGGCAAAATGCACCAATTTGAAAACATGGAATTGGCGTATCAATATTACAATTCACGGTTGTGAATGAATCAAAAGCTGCCTGAAAACCGATTCCAGGCAGCTTTGGTTTCAGTGGGTGCTGTTGATTTTGATTTCATTCAAAACATCATCGCGCGTTTGTTTCACTTGGCTCAAATGCTGTTTCAAAGTTGCTGCCCGATTGGCGGTAATGGGTGTGCCGTCTTTGTCCCAAGCGGAGATTTGGTTGTCCACCAATTCCAAAGCCGTTTGCCCATTTTCGTGGAAAAACGCGATTTTGTTTTCCGTATTTTGGTAGTAAAGCTGACCGTTTTCGTGCCAAATTTGGCTGTCGCCATTTTGTTGTGAGAGCAGGCGCATTTGCCCGTTGTTGTACCACGCTTGCAAGTTTAAGCCGCTCACATGAATTTTGGGCGAACCGCCTTCATAAAACAGTCACATGGATAAATTATCTGAAAAATCAAGCATTTTGCTTAATGAACCTGTTTCATCAAAATGATAGACCTTGTTTATGCGTTGGTTTTCGTCAAACAGCATGACTTTTTCAGGCAGCCCTGTTTCACGATACCACGCCAACGCCGCAGCCTGAACGCGCCCCATAATCGCCTTGCGTTTGGGATTTTGCTTTTTGGGCAAAATGTAAGCCGATGTCATGGGCTGATTGTCGTTGTCATCGTGCAGATAAAAATCTTGCAAAATGAAATCGCCATTGGCATTTTTGCCCCATAATTTGCGTACAAATTGGCTGTTTTGCCGTGGTTTGGTGTGGATTTTTGCGGTTTTTGCATCAAAATAGCCGATGATTTGCATTTCGGGTTCGCCATCTATTTGGCTCAGAACCTCATTTTCGCTTTGTTTGATGTTGATGCTCAAATCGGTTAGGGTGGGTGCGTGTGTTTCAACATCGTCCGCATAAACCGTCAGCGACCAGCCCAATAATGCCAGCCACAAATAATGCCAAAATTTCAAAACATTACCCCTTATGGTATTGAAAGGCAGCCTGAAAAAATTTTCGGGCTGCCTGTTTTTGTTCAATCAGAATGTGCGACCGCTTTCCACGCCGCCTTTGATTTCGCCATACATTTGGCTGCTGCCTGAACCTGTGCCAGAACAAGCCGCCAATGCACTGGCGAATAAAATTGCCAAAATCATGTTTTTCATCATGTTTTCCTTATTTAACCAATTTGAGATTTTTCTTTTTGGGTGTGTCTGTGGTGGGTTCGGTGGCAGGGTTTGGGCTGCCTGAATCGGCTGGTTGATGGGGTTCCACCTCAAAACCCATGCCTTCGCCCGTTTCTTTGCTAAACAGGCTCATCACATGACCAACAGGTACCCAAATTTCGTGCGACACACCACCAAATCGCGCATGAAAATTAACCCATTCATTGTCAATCAACAAATCTTTGGTGGCGGTGGGGCTGATGCTCAACACAATTTGCTCATCTTTCACAAATTGTGCTGGCACGCGCGTATGCTCGTTTACCCACACGGCAATGTAGGGCGTGTAGGCATTGTCCAAACACCACTCATACAAAGCGCGGAGCAAATACGGTTTTTGTGAACTTGCCATGGTTATTTTCTCATTGCTTTTTCGGCTGGGGTCAGCGCGTCAATAAAGGCTTGGCGTTGGAAAATGCGTTCAGCAGATTTCAAAATGGGCGCGGCGGATTTGGGCAATTTGATGTCGTAATGGTCAAGTCGCCACAACAATGGGGCAAGTGCCACATCAATCATGGAAAAATCATCGCCCAAAACGTATTTGTTTTTGGCAAAAGCAGGCGCAATCATGGTTAAACCGTTGGCAATGGCTTCACGCGCTTTGCTTTGTTCTTTGCTGCTGGCGTTGGTGTTTTCCAAAGTTTGCACATGAATGAACAATTCTTTTTCCAAACGATGCAGCACCAAGCGTCCGCGACCGCGCATAACAGGGTCGGCGGGCATCAGTTGGGGGTGGGGAAAACGCTCGTCAATGTATTCGTTGATGATGTTGGATTCGTACAAAATCAAATCGCGTTCCACCAACACAGGCACTTGGTTGTAGGGGTTCATGACCGCCAAATCTTCGGGTTTGTTGAACACGTCAATGTCTTTGATTTCAAAGTCCATGCCTTTTTCAAACAACACAAAACGGCAACGGTGGCTAAATGGGCAAGTAATGCCTGAATAAAGTACCATCATAATGGGCGTATCCTTTTGAAAAAATGCGTTCAGGCTGCCTGAACAAAAAAACAAAGCCAAATCATAGCCGATTTTGCTGCGTTTGGCTAGAAAATCAATATAATGATTTGATTTTAAAATGCTTTATCCAGTTCCACAAACACCTGCTGTTTGCGATAGCGATACAAAACATGGTTGCTGTTTTGCTTGCTGGCGCGCCACGCCAATTTGGGCATGAAACCGCGCCATTGGATTTTGTTGTGGGCAAGGGTCAGGTAGCTGCTGTATTCGCGGTCTTTGCGGCGTTGGTTGAGAAACCAGTCTGCGCTGTCGTAGCGGCGTGTGGACGCGGTTAAATGCACCGAAGTTTCCAAGCCTTTCCAACGGTTTACCCAACCCACACGCGCTGCTTGGCGAAAGCTGGCTGAACTTTTGTCTCGCGCATTTTCGCGCAACAAATCTGCGCCCACAATCAAAGTGTTGCGCGGATTGACTTGATACTGAAAACTTTGTGAGGCGGAAAAGCTGCTGCCGTCCAAAAAATCGCGGTGCTTGTGTTGGGTGTAGGCGGCGCGGACGCTGCTGAAACTGTGCCATTTGCGATTTAAGGCGCGGTTGTGTTGCACGCGCAAGCCGTATTGTTGCGAATAGGGTTTGCCGCCAAACCAGCGTTTTTCGGCAAGGGGGGTAATGCGCCATTCGCGTTTGATGTTGCGGTGCGATACGCCTGCGCTCACGCCCAAGTTCAAATCGTTGTAGCTGTGTTTTTGCGGATAATGCTTGCCGTAAGCCTGTACGCCCAGTTGTGCCGACCAGTTGCCTTTGAGCGGGATTTTTTTGTCGGCGGCAAAATCGTAGGACACGCCACGCGCTTTTTCGGGTGGGGAAAACCGCCAAGTGCCTGTTTCGGTTTCCAAAACGGATTGTTTGGGGGCGTTGTTGATGTTGTCTTCTTGAATGTAATTCAGGCTGCCTGAAAGCCGCCATTTGTGCTGCTGACGCAAATAAGCCTGTTGTTCTATCAATACATTGTTGATTTCTTGGGGTAAATTTTCGTCTTTTTGCAAAAGGGCGATGTGTTTTTTCGCATCATGATGGCGCGAATCTTGCAACAAGGTTTGCACCAAATCAAAACGAACGGGAGCAGCCTCTGGTTTTTGGGCAACAATATTTTCATACAAAGCAATGGCTTGTTGGGTTTTGCCATCGGCTTGCGCCACACGCGCTTGGGCGTATTGTGCCAAAATTTCGTCTTTATCATCAAGCTCATTGTAAATGGGCGCGAGCAAGCGCACCGCATCTTCATTGCGCGTCATGATGGCGGAATCCAGAGCGTGTTGCAGCAATTCGGGATTGTGGCGCAAATCTTGTGAGCTGATGTGGCGCACACTTGGGTCATTGCTGGGCTGGGCAGGGGCTTGGGGTGGCGCAATATTGGGGTGTTTTTCAGGCAGGGCGGTGTCAAAATGTTCGCTGGGTTGCGCGGGCAAATCAATGGGGGTTTGTGCCGCCACCACACCGCAGCTTGCCGACCACACCAAACACGATAACATTTTTATTTTCATGATGATTTTCCACAAAAGAAAACGATTTCAAGCAGCCACGTTGTGCCACGCTGCCTGAAACCGTTTTTAAATGAAAAGCAAATTATTTCGCTTTTTTTGCGCCAAATGCACCCAAGATGTCGTCATTTTCACGGCTGTTGAATACGCCACCCAATTCAGCAGCATTAGGACCAAAGAAACGACCTTTCATTTCCACGTTCACATCTTTGCCATTGTATTTTTGGGCTTTTGAGCCTTCAAAGCTGTTGCCATCAATTTTACCTTGCAAAGCAATATCAGCAGCTTCTTTGGCATCGTCTTTAATCGTACCTGTGATGGTTTTTTCACCATAATTCACATCAAATTGGGTGGTACCCAATTTTTTATCGGGGTCGATTGGTAAAATGCGATTTGATTTATCTGTTGCAGGGAAACTGGGTACACCATTGGTATAGTAAATGGCATGACCATTGTATTTGGCAGTGCCTGTGGTAGGGACTTCTTCTTTGGGTGTCAATTTACCGTGGGCAATCATGGTATCAATGTGTTCGGTTGTGCCATCCTCCCATTTCACATCTTCGCGAGGTTTATTGATGATACCGAACCAAGTGTAGCTGTAACCACCGCGTGTGGATTGGTGAACCGCATTGCTGTATTTGCGAATTATTTGACCATCTACTTCTTCATCTTTGATACCACCACTGGTCATCACATTGATGCGTGGTGTGTGCGTGGCTTTAAACAACATGATTTCTTCGCCATCAACCACCACTTTATCCAATTGACCACCACTCAAAACGTGTTTGGTATCACGCAAATGGGGTTGTTGGGTTGCTACACCGCCCCATTGGAAACCATCGTCAAAAGTCATGTTTTTGCTGAATGGTGTATCTTGATATTGAATAATTGTTTCTGTTTTGTTTTCAGAAGTGTTGCCTGTTGTGTTACCAGTTGAACCTGTGTTGCTGGTATCGGTACTGTTATTGCTGCTGTTGGTATCTGTTGTGCTGGTATTATCTGTGGTTGTGCCAGCATTGTCTGTGGTTGTGCTGACGCTGTCTGCCGTGGCTGTGCTGGTGCTGTCGGTTTTTTCTGTTGTGTTGGTGCTGCTGATGGCAACATTAACAGGCAAATCTTTGGGGGCGCTGCTGCTGCCGCAGGCTGCCAACAATACCGCGCAAGCACATGCGCTCAACTGCCAAGTGAATGGTTTTGTCATGATGTTTCGTCCTATTTTATGTTAATGGAAAAAAATGGGCATGGGCAATTGTCCTGCCCACGATTTTCATGTTGTAAACTGCTGTGCCGATTATAGCGTGAAATTTTGTGAAATCCAAATGTTTGCCTTGACAATGTGCAATTTTGCGACATTTTTGTTTCAGGCTGCCTGAAAATCAGGCGCGTGGGTGAAATTGTAACACCACATTTTTCAAGCGTTCATTGGCAACGTGGGTGTAAATTTGCGTGGTGGAAATATCGGCATGCCCCAACAGCATTTGTACCGTACGCAAATCTGCCCCGTGATTGACCAAATGGGTGGCAAAAGCGTGGCGCAAACTGTGGGGCGACAAATGGTTAATGCCCACTTGTTGCGCATAATTTTTCACAATCAACCAAGCCAGTTGGCGCGTCATGCCGCCCTTTTTTTGGCTGACAAACAACTCATCACACGGCACATCTTTCAATAATTGTGGACGCGATTGTTGCACATATTTGTCTATCCAATATGCGGCTTCTTCGCCCAAAGGCACGATGCGCTGCTTGTTGCCCTTGCCGATGGTATTGACCAAACCATTGTTTAAATGGATTTCATTCAGGCGCACACCCACGGCTTCGCTGACGCGTAAACCTGTGGCATACATCAATTCCAACAAGGCTTTATCGCGTAAACCATGTGTGCTGCTGGTGTCGGGGGCGTTGAGCAAATCGTCAATTTGCGTTTCGGTGATGATTTGTGGCAGCGTTTGCCCTGTTTGAATGGTTTTGAGTTCACGGGTGGGGTTGTCGTGGCGTTGGGCGGTTTCAGCCAGCCAGCGATACAGGCGCTTGCAGGCGGATAGGGCGCGACTTTGCGAACGGGCTTCTTCGTGGGGCGTGTAAATGGCGGCTGCCAGTTGCTGACGATTGGCGGTGAGAAAATGCAATTGTTCGGCGTGCAAGCGTTGGGCGATTTTGTGTAAATCGCGGCGGTATGCGTCCAGCGTGTTTTGCGACAGGCGTTCTTGCAGCCACAAATGTTCCAATAATAAATCAATGAGGTCATGGTCGTTCATATTGAATTGATGTGGATGGGTAATGTGGATATGAAATAGTTTTTTGCTATAAATTAATTTGTTTTTCAAAATGAAAAGGGGTTTTTTAGAGCGCGGTATTTAAATTTTTATTTATTTTTGTTAAAATTTGTTTTCCATGCCAACATTATTTTTTAAACAAAAAGGTGCTCTTATGAAAAAACATTTGACATTTTTGACCGCCATTGCCGCAAGTTTGATTTTGGTAGCGTGTGGTGAATCCAACACAACAGGTACTCGTAAAGCATCAGAGCCAACGCCAACGTCCGAAGTAACCACCACCAAACCCACAACGCCTGTGGCACCTACTGTGGCTGCTGCAAGCAATCCCGATTATCCCACTTATTTGGTGGGTTCGGAAATCAACTATGAACCTTTTGAGTTTAAACAGGAAAATGGTATGCCAACTGGCTTTGAAGTGGAATTGCTTCAAGCGATTGCTGAAAAAGCCAAATTTAATGTAACGTTTATTCACACGCCGCGCAAGGATTTGGTGGATACTTTGAATAACGGTAAGTTTGTCATTTGGGCTTCTGCCATTTCCATTACGCCCGAGCGCATGGAACAAATGGATTTCAGCCAACCATTTTTGGATTTTAGCCGTGAAATTTACATTTTGGATAAACCTGAAAACGCCAATCTGAAAACCGCACAGGATTTTAAAGGCAAAAAAATTGCTGTCAATGGCAGCAGCAAAAGCAATGTTACCACAGCGCAAGAGTTGACAGGCGCACCTGAAAATGTGATTGCAGCAAACAGTTTTTATTTGTCGCTGGCAGAAATGTATAAAGGCAGTGCTGATGGCACTTTGGGCGACAGCCGCATTTTGCAATATTATCAGTTGAAACAAAAAGACATCAAAACCCGTGTGGTACCAATTGGTGATAAGAAAAAAGATTTGGCGTTTGCGGTGAGAAAAGGCAATACGCAAGTGTTGAAACAAATCAACGATGGTTTGGCTGCGGTTAAGGCAGATGGCACTTACGATAAATTGTTGGAAAAATGGTTTGGTCAAGTGAAATAATTGTGAACCTGTATTCAGGCAGCCTGTTGTGTGTGGGCTGCCTGAATTTTTTATGGTTGCTAGGGGCTAATGACAATTCGTTTCGCGATTGTTTTTTCATCAAAATCGCCAACTTCTGCGTCAAAAATACGCGCCAATGGGTGGCATTGACGCGCATTTTTTCCTTGAATTTGACTATTTTGCCTGAAAAACCAACTTCCCGCCCAAATTGTCATTAGCCCCTATCAAAACGGTTTGCGTTGCCACCATTTGCGTGATGTGATTTGGGCTGCCTGAAACCACGCGCAATACGCAACTTTTTTCGTTGTCATCATCGCCCATTTGTTCGGGTGGGGGTGTGAGCCATTCAAAAATCACGTTGTCCATTTTGAAATGGGTGCCGCCTGTGCAATGTTGGGCGTGGCGGTAAAATTCGGGTTGCCCTGCGTACAGGTTTTTGATGGGAAGTTGTTTTTGCACGATGGGCAAGCCGCCTGCGTGGTCGTCATCGTGGTGGGAAACGATGAGCGCGTCCAAGCGTTTGACACCCAAAGCGTGCAAATTGGGCAAAAGTTGCGTGCTGGCTGCTGCGGCGGTGGCGGTATCAAACAACACATTGTGCTGCGGTGTTTGCAGCAGCACCGCCAAACCTTGCCCCACATCAAAAACGTGCATTTTCAGGCTGCCTGAAACGGGCGGACGATAAACCGCAAACGCAATAATCGCCACCACCGCCAAAGGTTTCAAACGCAAACCCTGCGGCAACAGCAACACCAATGTTGCCAAAATCGCCAACAAAAACAAGGGAAACGGTGCATGAGCAAAATACCATTCAGGCAGCCTGAAACCCAGCCACATTAAAGCATTCATGACCCATTCGCCCAAAGCCGCCGCCGCATGAATCGCCCATTCAAATGGCAACACCGAAACCCCCAAGGCAATCGGCACCAGCAGCCACGAAAACACAGGAATCGCCACCGCATTCACAAGCGGGCTGTACACCGCCAAGGCGCCAAATCCATAAATCGTCATGATGCCGCCCAGCAAAGTGGCTGCCCATTGTGCAATAATGGCTTGTTTTAAAGCATGAATTTTGTTTTTAAGACGCGATTGTCGCTGCGGCTGCAAACGCGCCACAAAAGTCCAAAGCAAACCGCCCACCAAACCAAACGACAACCAAAATCCCACCGACAACACGGCGGCTGGCTGAAACAACAATACCCCAGTGAGTGCCAACCACCAAATCCGCCACGCCCCCCAATCGCTGCGAAACGCCCAAGCCCACGCAAACAGCGACAACATCAACAAACTGCGTAAAGCAGGCACTTCAAATCCCGCCAAACCTGTGTAAACAAAAGCAAAAAATCCACCCACAGCCAGCACCAACACGCGCGGTCGCGCCACGCGCACAGGCAAATAAAACGCAATTTTGCTGGCAAGCCATGCCGCCAGCAGCCCCACCATGCTGATGTGCAAACCCGAAATGCTGATTAAATGATTCAAACCCAAAGGGCGAAATGCCGCCCAATGTTCAGGCTGCAAACCGCCACGATTGCCCACCGCCAAGGCTTGCATGAGTGCCACACCTTGTGGATAGGGCTTGCTGGCACTTTGCCAATTTTGTGAAATTTTGGCGCGTAAAACATTGAAATTGAACCACGAAAAGCGATTTTCAGGCAGCTTTTGCGCGTTTTTGGGGACATTTGCCAAGCCGTCAATGCCATTTGCCAAAGCCCATGCTTCGCGGTCAAATCCCACCGCATTGTGTGCGCCAATGCTGGGGCGGATTTTGGTTTGCATTTGCCACACATCGCCCACTTGCCAAGTGCGCTGCGCGTTGTAATCGCGAAATTGCAAGCGATGGGTTTTGCCCGATTCGGTTTGAGCCACGCCAATGAATTGGGTGCGACCGTGTTC
The DNA here is from genome assembly GCF_014054525.1 of Alysiella filiformis. Classification (NCBI taxonomy): domain Bacteria; kingdom Pseudomonadati; phylum Pseudomonadota; class Betaproteobacteria; order Neisseriales; family Neisseriaceae; genus Alysiella; species Alysiella filiformis. The sequence goes on along the minus strand of NZ_CP059564.1, from coordinate 1,836,320 downwards.
ATCGCGTTCAGGCAGCCCCACCACGGTAACGCGCAAACGGACAGATTCGCCCATTTTGCTGGCTTGCCATTGTTGATTGAGGGCGATTTGGGTGCGTGCCACGCCATAAGTCGCCCCAAATAAAGCACAAATCAAATAAAAAGCCGCTTGAAAAAGCCATTTTCGGCACGAAAAATGCGCGAAAACCGCCAATCCAAGCAGCACAATCCAAAGTGAAATCCACAACCACACATCGCCACGTTGCGGCAGGGCAAAGCTCAACATCACGCCCAATGAAAACAAAGCCAATGGCATAATCCGCAACATTTTTCAGGCAGCCTTTTTTGTGGAAAAAGGGGCATTTTAACGTATGTTTGCCTTCGGCGATTGATTTTTTTAAAAAAAGTAAGCCAAATACATTAACGTGAATTGGGGATAAGTAACTGTAAATGGGAAAGCGTTGGAGAGAGGGGTTGTTGAGCAGCATACCCTCTCCCCAGCCCTCTCCCAAAGGGAGAGGGAGTAAAGTTACTTAAATTTATCAACAACTTTTATTCCGAATTCACGTTGCATTAAATATCAACAGGGCAGATATGAAATCTGCCCCTGCGAACCGAGTTTTGCAAAAATCAAATGATTATGCTGGTTTGCGCCCATTGCGCGGTTTGCCACCTTCTTTGCGGAAACCGCCATCGCGTCCACCTTCACGTTTGCCGCCAAACGATTTTTTCTCGCCATACGGTTTGCGTTCGCCCGAACCATTGCGGTTGGACCAACGGTCGCCCTCGCGTTTGCCACCGAAACCGCCTTTACCGCGCGGTTTGCGGTCGGCATTTTTGTTGCGTTTGCGCGTGGGTTCCAAGCCTTCAATCACGGTTTCAGGCAGCTTGCGTTCAATGTAACGCTCAATTTTATGCACCGCCATGTATTCGTTCACTTCGGCAAAGGAAATTGCCAAGCCCGTGCGTCCCGCGCGTCCTGTGCGCCCAATGCGATGCACATAATCTTCCGCTTGTTTGGGCAAATCGTAATTGATGACGTGGGTGATTGTGGGAATGTCAATGCCACGCGCTGCCACATCGGTTGCCACCAAAATTTTGCAACGCCCTTTACGCAAATCCATCAGCGTGCGATTGCGCCAACCTTGCGGCATATCGCCATGCAAGCAATTTGCGGCAAAGCCTTTTTCGTACAATTCATCTGCCAGCACTTCGGTCATGGCTTTGGTGGACGTGAAAATCACGCATTGGTCAATGTTCGCATCGCGCAAAATGTGGTCAAGCAGACGGTTTTTGTGATTTTTGTCATCGCAATACAAAAGTTGCTCTTCAATTTTGCCTTGTTTGTCTTCGCGTTCAATGTCAATGATTTCAGGGTTTTGCGTTAATTTACGCGCCAATTTGCCCACTGCACCGTCCCAAGTGGCGGAAAACAGCAAAGTTTGGCGGTCGGCAGGTGTGGCGGCAACAATGGTTTCAATATCATCAATGAAACCCATGTCCAACATGCGGTCGGCTTCGTCCAACACCAGCACTTCCAAGCGGTCAAAATCAATGCGACCACTGCGCATGTGGTCCATCAAGCGACCTGGGGTTGCCACAATCACGTCAATGGGGCGACTCAAAGCCTTGATTTGCTGACCAAAAGATGAACCACCCACCAAAGTGACGGTGCGTACCCATTTCATGTTTTGCGCGTAAATTTGTGCGTTTTTTTCCACTTGGGCGGCGAGTTCGCGTGTGGGGGTCAGCACCAAAACGCGAGGACCTTTGCCTGATTTTTCGCTGCGTTTGGTGATTTTTTGCAAACTGGGCAACAAGAATGCGGCGGTTTTGCCTGAACCTGTTTGGGCGGAAGCCATGATGTCTTTGTCTTGCAAAGCGGCGGGAATGGCTTGCATTTGAATGGGGGTGGGGCTGTCGTAGCCTGCTGATTTTAATGCGGAAAGAATGTTTTTATCTAAATTTAAATCGGCGAATTGAATCGTCATGTTTTTGCCTAATGGGGAAACAACAACATTCTGCCTGATGGGGTTGCAGGCAGCCGCAGAAGCATGGGAACTTGGGAAATTTGTGGGCGAAAATGCGTTCAGGCAGCCTGAATGTTTCGCGCAAAATTGAGCAGTAAAGTTGTCGCAGCGAATACGCTGTAAATTACATCGCGGACAACCTGCAAAAAGAAAATGCCCTGATTGAATTGGGGCATCATGTGTTTTGGTTGAAAACGATGGCTTCAATAAAACACGGAATTGTAAACCATTTTTGCATTTTGTCAAGCACAACCGTTTAAAATCCAAATGGCGCAGCGTTCACAAAAAGGCTGCCTGAACGGGCATTTTGCCATTTTCAGGCAGCTTTGGCTTTTTACAGCAACATTTCTTGCAACAAAATGCGTCCCCATTCAAAATTGGGGTCGGTGTGCAGCCGATGTTGGGCATGGGAAATGGGAAAGGGGCGCGCTTGCCACACAAGGGCTTGATTTTGCGCCCAATCGGGTGGGCAAGATGGGTTGTCATCGCGGTTGAAAATCAGCGCGGTTTTGGGTGTGAAACGTGTGCGTTGTGCCACTTCTGCCATTTTGCCGTGCATCAAATCCGCGTAAATGGGCGCAATCAGCAATATGGCTGCCACTTTGCGGTGTTGCGCCATGTGCAGTTGGTCGTACCACGCCAGCGTGGCGGCAACGCCTTTGCCGTGTGCAATCAGGGCGATTTGGTCGGTGGGCAACTGCGTGCAGGCAGCCTGAATTTGCTGTTGCCATTGCGTGTAAACCGCCTCATCGTGTGCCGCAGGTGTCAGCACATCAACTTGCACCGTTTCAGGATAGCCATGCGCCCAAGTGTGCAGCCACGGGGTGTTTTGTTGGGGGTCGTGAACCAGCAGCAAACCCACATCTTGCATTACCACCACCCCCACGGACGATGAAAACCACGCCACGCATACCAATCGTCGTAATAATCGCGCATTTGACGTAATTGTTGTTGCGAAACATGGGCTTGCCAAGCCATTTTGTAGCACGATTGAAAAATGGGGTCGTTTACCTTGTCCAAATATTTCAGGTTAAAATCTTGACGTGCTTTTTCATTGGCAAATTCAGGCTGCCTGAATTTTTGTGCCATTAAATCAGCCGTTTCTTTGTCGCATTGTTGTGCCAACATGATTTGCAGATTTTGTTGATAGGCGATTTGGGCGGCGTGTTGTTTGGCTTGTTGTTCGGGCGTGAGCGCACAGGCTGCCAAAGCGCAACTTGCGATGACAATGATGATTTTGTTCATGATTGCCCCATCAGCCAAGTTTGCAAAGCGATGAGCGTTTTGGCATCGCAAATTTCATTGTTGGCAATGGCTTGACGCACCTGTTCGGCGGAATACAGCACCGTTTCCACAAATTCATCGGCATCGGGTTGCAAAGTGCTGTTGGCTTGCACATTGATGGCGCGATAAACGTGCAGCACTTCATCGCAAAACCCCGGTGCGCTGTAAAAATGCAAAATCTTTTCAACACGTTCGGCAGAATAGGGGGTTTCTTCGGCTAATTCGCGCAGGGCGCATTGGGCGGGGTCTTCGCCCTCGTCCAGTTTGCCAGCAGGAATTTCCAGCAGAGCCTGACCTGTGGCATAACGCCATTGGCGCACCAAAACCACCTGATTTTCAGGCGTGATTGCCAACACACACGCCGCACCAGGGTGGCGAATGACCAAACGCTGGCTGCTGTTGCCATTGGGCAGGCGGATTTGGTCTTGGTACACTTTTAAAAAGCTGGCATCGTGAATGGCGGTGCTGCTGATTTGGGTTTCGGTTAAATCCATGTTTTTGTGCCTTGAAAAGGGGAGAAAATCGCAATATAGCGCGTTTTCAGGCAGCCTGAAAGGGCAAAATGGAAAATAATGCTTGCGGTTTAAAAAAATGTGCTATATTGCCAGTTTGTAATAAATTTACATTTTTTGGCAACATCACTTTAAGGACAAACACCATGTCATACCAACCAGTCAAAAATCAAGCCATGCTCATTACCTATTCCGACAGCTTGGGCAACAATTTAAAAGATTTAAAACACGTTTTGGAAAAACATTTACAAGGCGTGATTGGCGGCGTACACATTTTGCCGTTTTTCCCATCATCGGGCGACCGTGGCTTTGCGCCCATGGACTACACCAAAGTGGACCCAGCCTTTGGCGATTGGAATGACATTCAGGCTTTGGCAAAAGATTATTACCTGATGTTTGATTTTATGGTGAACCACATTTCCGCCCAATCGCCTTATTTTAAAGACTTTTTGGCAAAAAAAGACGCATCCGAATACCGCGATTTGTTCATTCGCTACAAAGATTTTTGGAAAGATTTTGGCGGCGAACCCACCGAAGAACAAGTGGATTTAATCTACAAACGCAAACCCCGCGCCCCTTATCGCATGGCAGAATTTGCCGATGGCACATCAGAAAAAGTATGGTGTACCTTTGACGAGCAACAAGTGGATTTGGACGTAACCACCGCCACCACCAAAAAATTCATCAAAGACAATCTGGAATTTTTGAGCAAACAAGGCGCAGCCATTATCCGTTTGGACGCTTTTGCCTATGCCAACAAACGCATTGGCACAAATTGTTTCTTTGTTGAACCCGATATTTGGGAAACGCTGAAAGAATGCACCGATGTGTTGGACGCGCACAATGTTACCGTGCTGCCTGAAATCCACGAACACTACACAATCCAGTTGAAAATTGCCGAACACGATTATTATGTTTACGATTTTGCCTTGCCCATGCTGGTGTTGCACACCCTGTTTAGCGGCAATGTAGACCGTTTGGTAAACTGGATGGCAATCTGCCCACGCAAACAATTCACCACATTGGACACCCATGACGGCATTGGCGTGGTGGACGTGAAAGATTTGATGACAGACGAAGAATGCGAAGCCACACGCGAAGCCCTGTACGCACAAGGCGCAAACGTGAAGAAGAAATACAGCTCCGCCGAATACAACAATTTGGACATTTATCAAATCAACTGTACCTATTATTCGGCTTTGGGCAACAACGACCAAGCCTATATTTTGGCGCGTGTGTTGCAATGTTTCGCACCGGGGATTCCGCAAATTTACTATGTGGGCTTGCTGGCTGGCGAAAACGACATTGAATTGCTGGAACGCACCAAAGAAGGTCGCAACATCAACCGCCATTACTATTCTTTGGCAGAAATTGATGAAACGGTACAACGCCCAGTGGTGCAACAACTGTTCAATTTGCTGAAATTCCGCAACACTTCTGCCGCGTTTGATGGCGCATTCAGCGTGAAAGCCTTGGGCGCGAAAGAGTTGGAAATCGTGTGGGACAATCAAGCCGCAGGCGTATCCGCCAAATTGGTGGCAAACACCGAAAACCGCACCTTCCAAATTACCGAAACGGCAAATGGTGTAACGCGCGAAATCACGTTGTAATGTGATTTGATTCAATTCAGGCAGCCTGAAAAGTCTTGGATAGGGGTTTTCAGGCTGCCTTTTATCGTTGATGGCATTTTTAATGTTAAAATGCGCCCATTTTGGTACTTTTGAAAGCAAAAGCATGAAAATCGCCACTTGGAACGTCAATTCGTTCAACGTTCGCCACGAGCAAGTGATGGACTGGCTGCACACCCATTCGCCAGATGTCCTTGTTTTGCAAGAATTAAAAATGGAGCAAGACAAATTTCCAGCCGCCGCGCTCAACATGATGGGCTGGCAAACCGCGTGGAGCGGACAAAAAACCTACAACGGCGTGGCAATCATCAGCCGCCACGCCATTGAAAATGTGCAAATGGGGCTGCCGCAAATGCCCGATGACCCCCAACGCCGCGTGATTGCCGCCACCATCAATGGCGTACGCGTGATAGACGTGTATTGCGTGAATGGCGAGGCTTTGGACAGCGAAAAATTTGTTTATAAAAGACAATGGTTTGCCGCATTAACCCATTTTGTGCGCGAACAAATGGCGCAGTATCCCGAATTGGTTTTATTGGGCGATTTCAACATTGCGCCTGCCGATGATGATGTGTACGACCCCGTGAAATGGCACGAAAAAATCCATTGTTCCAGCGAAGAACGCAGTTGGTTCAAAGCCTTATTGGATTTGGGCTTGTGCGACAGTTTGCGCCAAATCCACCCCACAGGCGCACACTACACATGGTTTGACTATCGTGGCGGCATGTTCCCCAAAGGTTTGGGCTTACGCATTGACCACATTTTGGTGTCGGCAGCCTTAAAAGCGCGTTTGCGCGATGTACAGGTGGATTTGAAAACCCGCGCCAACGAACGCCCCAGCGACCACGCGCCCGTGTTTGCGCTGTTTGATTGATTGGCGTATCATTTCGTGGCTTTCAGGCTGCCTTTCAGTACACGACAATTTTGGACGTTGCCACCCATCTAACCCCCTCCCCCTATGCAAGGGGGAGGGAACAGATTTCAGGCAACCCAAAAGTTTTTGTCGTGTACTGTAAGGCTGCCTGAAAAATGAAACTTTTGACCCATAAAAATTGAAGGATTGCATTATGGCAAACATTTTAATTATCCCAACTTGCGCCCATGTGAACGTGGCAGAAGTGGCACAAAGCGTGGCATTGGCATTGCCCGATGCCAAAGTGTTCAACCCATTGGCAAATTTGGAACGTGCCGAAAACCTGATTGCCGCAGGCAAAGCCGATGATTGGTTGGACGCTCTGGTGGGCGAAGTGGCTGAAATTCAAAGCCAAAATGTGGTGATTCAAGGCATTCCAGCCGATGCCGAGCGCGTGTTTTTGGCGGCATACAATGTGGCATTGGCAACATCGTTCAACGCCCAAGTGATTTTTGCCGTGTCTAATGAAAAAGGGGCGGAGAAACATTTGTCTTTGGCAAAACAAGCCTTTGCCAATGCCAGCGTGAATTTGGTGGGCGTGGTGGGCAACGAGGCTGCCGCTTTGTTGAACGATTTGCCCGTGTTGGGCAAAGCCAGCGATTTGAACACAGGCGCATTGGCACAAATTGCCGAGTTCAAAACCGACCGCATTTCGCCCGCGCAATTCCGTTTCAACATGATTGATTTGGCGAAAAAAGCCAATAAACGCATTGTTTTGCCCGAGGGCGCAGAGCCACGCACCGTTCGCGCAGCCGTGATTTGCCACGAAAAAAACATTGCGCGTTGCGTGTTGCTTGCGCCACGCGATGAAGTGGAGGAGGTTGCCAAAGCCCACAATTTAAAGCTGCCTGAAAGTTTGGAAATCATTGACCCAGCCACTTTGGTGGAACAATACGTTGCGCCCATGTGCGAATTGCGTAAATCCAAAGGCTTAACCCCCGAGCAAGCGCGTGAGCAATTACAAGACACCGTAGTTTTGGGCACCATGATGATGGCACAAAACGATGTGGACGGCTTGGTTTCAGGTGCGGTACACACCACCGCCAACACGATTCGCCCTGCTTTGCAACTGATTAAAACCGCGCCCAATGCCAGCATTGTGTCCAGCATTTTCTTTATGCTTCTGCAAGGTCAGGTGGTGGTGTATGGCGATTGTGCCGTGAACCCCAATCCCAATGCGGAACAGTTGGCGGAAATTGCGATTCAGTCTGCCGACAGCGCAAAAGCCTTTGGCATTGAGCCGCGTGTGGCAATGATTTCTTATTCCACCATTGATTCAGGCAGTGGCGTGGACGTGGATTTGGTGATTGACGCCACCAAATTGGTGCGCGAAAAACGCCCCGATTTGGCGGTAGATGGACCTTTGCAATACGATGCGGCAGTGGTGGAAAGCGTTGCCAAATCCAAAGCGCCCAATAGCCCTGTGGCTGGCAAAGCCAATGTGTTCATTTTCCCGAATTTGAGTACGGGCAACTGCACCTATAAAGCGGTGCAACGCAATGCGAATGTGTTGAGCGTGGGCCCGATGTTGCAAGGTTTGCGTAAACCCGTGAATGATTTGTCGCGTGGTGCTTTGGTGGAAGACATTGTGTACACCATTGCTTTAACCGCCATTCAAGCAACGCAAATTTAATCGGTAAGAATGTTTTCAGGCAGCCCAATTCAGATTTTGGCTGCCTGAAATTTTTGATTTGTGGGATTTAGAACCTGTATTCATAATCTGAAACCTTTGCAAAACTCGGTTTGTAGGGGCAGATTTCATATCTGCCCCGTTTAGGTTCGCAGAAATTTTCATTCTTATCAATAAATTGAAAAAAGGCGGATATGAAATCCGCCCCTACGTCAGTTTATAAAGTAGGTTTTGCAAAGGTTTCAATCTTATATCGCTTGCTTTTATCGCTACTTCACAAGAATTATCCATCAAATCAAGCCATCAATCTGATGAACACAGGTTCTTATTCGCCTGCCACCGTCATGTTCCCCACATAAATTGAACCGATTTTGCTGGACGCGCGGCGCAGGCTGTCGTTGGCAATGCCGCGAATATTCAATAACATATCACGCAAATTGCCTGCCACGGTAATCTCGTTTACGGGGTGGGCAATCACGCCATTTTCCACCCAAAATCCTGCCGCGCCACGCGAATAATCGCCTGTGAGCATGTTCACGCCTTGCCCCAAAAATTCGGTTATCAGCAAGCCTGTTCCCATTTCGCGCAACAAGTCGGCTTGGCTTTCGTGCGTGTGCGACAAGTGCAAATTGTGTGCGCCACCTGCATTGCCTGTGCTTTTCATGCCCAATTTTCTTGCGCTGTAACTGCTTAAAAAGTAGCCTTGCACCACGCCTTTTTCAATCACAAAACGCGGTTGGGTTGCCACGCCTTCGCTGTCAAAATAGGTGCTGCCCAAGGTGCGCGGTATGTGTGGCTCTTCGCGTAAATCCACAAAATCGGGCAAAATGCGTTTACCTAAACTGTTGAGCAAAAAGCTGTTTTCGCGATACAACGCGCCGCCGCTTAATCCGCCCACAATATGCCCAATCAGGCTGCCTGCAACCATGCGGTCAAAAATCACGGGATAGCTGCCTGTGGCAATGGGTTTTGCGCCCAATCGTGCCACGGTGCGTTGTGCGGCGGTTTGTCCGATTTGTTGGGGCGAATCCAATTGTGCGGCATCGCAAGACACATCGTACCAATAATCGCGTTCCATGCCTTTGCTGTCGCTGGCGACCACGCTGCACGATAGGCTGTGGCGTGTGCCTTGTTGGTGTTGCAAAAAGCCGTGCGTGTTGCCATAAACATATTGAAAATGGCTGGTTTGAATGCCTGCGCCTTCGGAATTTTGTACGCGCGGGTCAAAATCCAATGCGGATTTTTCACATTGTTTTGCCAAATCAATGGCTTGTTGGGTGGTTAAATCCCATTGGTGGTATTTGTCCAAATCGGCAACGTGTTTTGCCATCAAATCGGCATCGGCAAGCCCTGCAAATTCGTCTTGCGCGGTGTAACGGGCAATGTTTAGGGCTGCCTGAACGGTGTCTTCAATGGCGCGTGGCGAAAAATCGGCGGTGCTGGCTCTGCCTTTGCGTTGCCCCACATACACGGTGATGTCCAGCGATTTGTCTTGTTGATGTTCAATTTGTTCAATGTCTTGCAAACGGATTTGGACGTTTTGTCCAATGGATTCGCTCACGTCCACTTCGGCTGCGCTTGCGCCTTTTTGTTGGGCAAGATGCAGGGTGTGGGCTGCCAATTCGGATAAATCTGCGGCTGGGTGTTGAAACATGATTTTGGCTCAAAAATAAAAAAGAAAAGCATTCTACCTTTTTTCAGGCTGCCTGAAAGCGATTTTTGCGTTAAAATCTGCGCCAATTTTGTTGATTTTTCACATTTGGGGGGATTTGATGGACATTTCTTTAAACAAAATTTATTCGGGCAAAGTGCGCGATTTGTACGAAATTGACGCAAAAACCATGCTGATTGTCGCCAGCGACCGCCTTTCTGCGTTTGATGTGATTTTAGACCAACCCATTGTGGGCAAAGGCGAAATTTTGACGCAAATTTCCAATTTTTGGTTTAATAAATTGTCGCACATCATGCCCAATCATTTTACGGGGCAAACCGTGTTTGACGTGCTGCCTGAAAACCAAGCCGCGTCCATTGAAAAACGCGCGGTGGTTACCAAACGCCTGACGCCTGTGAAAGTAGAGGCGGTGGTGCGCGGCTATTTGAGCGGAAGTGGCTGGAAAGAATACCAAAAAACGGGCGCGGTTTGCGGTATCAGGCTGCCTGAAAATCTGCGCGAAGCGGAAAAATTGCCCCAAGCCATTTTCACGCCCTCAACCAAAGCCGAAGTGGGCGACCACGATGAAAACATCACATTTGAACAATGCGTTGAAATCATCGGCAAAGATTTGGCAGAACAAGTCCGCGCCAAAGCCATTCAACTCTACACCGAAGCGGCTGAATACGCGCTCACTCGCGGCATCATCATTGCCGACACCAAATTTGAATTTGGGCTAGACGAAAATGGCGTTTTAACCTTGATGGACGAAGTTTTGACCCCCGATTCCAGCCGTTTTTGGGCGGTGGCAACTTATGAAGTGGGCAAAAATCCCCCATCTTTTGACAAGCAATTTGTGCGCGATTGGCTGGAACAAAGCGGTTGGAACAAACAGCCACCTGCACCCCAAGTGCCAGATGATGTGTTGGCAAAAACGGTTGAAAAATATCAGGAAGCGTTGGCTATTTTAACAAAGTAAATGCTTATTATTAAAAAGGAATACATCATGAAAAACATATTCGTACTCTACACAGGCGGCAGCATTGGCATGACCGAAAGCCCCGAAGGTTTGCAACCCGATACCGCGATTGTGGACACCGCCCTCGCGCCGTTTTCAGGCAGCCTGAATTTCACTTGGCACGTTTGTCAGCCTTTGATTGACAGCTCTGCCGTGTCGCCCCAACATTGGGCAGAGTGGCTGGACATTTTGCAAACCGAATTGCCCAAATACGATGGCGTGCTGGTGTTGCACGGCACCGACACGCTCGCCTACACCGCCAATGTGCTGGCTTTGACGCTGAACACGCAAGGCAAACCCGTGATTTTAACAGGCGCACAAAAACCATTTGGCACACCCAATAGCGATGCGCCCTTAAATTTGGCAACCGCCGTGAATGCCTTGCAACGCGATGATGTGAAAGAAGTTTTGTTGTCGTTCAATGGCGATTTGTTTCCAGCCATTGGCACGACCAAATGCAGCACCATGGTGGACGCGGGTTTTGCCAATCATCATTTTGGCACTTGGCAGCCTGAAAAAGCCGCCCCCGCGTTCAACCATTTGCCACGCCGTTTTGACCCCGACCAGCGCGTAGGCACATTTTTCCTTACCCCTGGTATTGGCGTAAAAGCCGCAGCGCATACTTTACAAACTTTTCCATTAAACGCTGCCATTTTAATGACTTACGGACACGGCAATGCACCAGCCGACATTGAATTGATGGGCGCAATCCACCAATTCACCCAAAATGGCAAACGCCACATTTTGAACATCAGCCAAGTACCAGAGGGCGAGGCAGCCGCGATTTACGCGCAAGGCAGCCGTTTACGCGCATCAGGCGCAATCAACGGTGGCAAATGCAATGTGGAAACGGCAAGTGCGCTGTTGCGTTTGGCAGCAAGCAACGATTGGACGGTTGATGATTTGCAAAGCGAATTGCAACGTTTGCGTTTGATTTAAAAGGAAAATGGGCGCATCGGATAAATGGAAATCGCGATGCGCCCCCATTTTTTCAGGACTTCGCGGATTCAAAATATTCAGGCAGCCTGACCCTGAATTTATGCGGTAATTTTCAGGCTGCCTGAAAATATGAAATAAATAAAAGGATTTTCTATGCTATCCGCAATTTTACACGGCAAAAAAACAGGAACAGGCTTTGCAGGTGTACGCCTAAAAATCGGCGAAACACAAGGTGCAGAAGATGTACTGACTGCCAGCGTTTTTGAACGCATTGCTTACTTACCTGATGAAATATTCATTCAATTTATCAAAAATTTAATCTGTCAAGACGATAATATTAAAGAATTGGCAGAAATAGAGTTTTGGACAACATGGACACTCAATCACGAAAGCAGAGTTGAGCCTGATGTTGTTTTAAAAATGAATAATGGGCAAACCATTATCGTAGAAGCCAAACGTTATGATTTTTTGCAACAACAATATAGGGCTCAGCTTGCTAACCAAATTATCGCTGCATACGAAAATGATATTATCAATCCTATCATGCTGACCGTAGGCGGTTTAAATGATTACACCGCAAAAACGCGCCAAATATTACAAGACGGTATCAATGTAATTTTAGAAAAAACAGATTTACAACTGGAATATCAGTTATATAGCGTCAGTTGGCAGCAAATT